>NZ_JWIB01000009.1 GCF_000813425.1 Sporosarcina sp. ZBG7A | reverse complement strand
TGCAAAGCGGGATTTTTTTTAGGCTGCTTCAGCAGCTGCTACACGTTTTTCGGTTCTCGTAACAAGGAATATACTTGCTTCATATAAACCAATCATTGGTATTAGAATAATGAGCTGACTGAAGAAATCAGGTGGAGTAATGAGTGCGGATACAACTCCGAGGACTACATATGACCACTTTCTAACTTTTTTCATAGAACCTGATGTAAGAATTCCAATCGCGGAAAGAAATAACGCCACAACAGGTAATTCAAACAGTAAGCCGATCGGCATCGTTGTCAGTAAGAGAAAACGTGCATACTCTTGTGCTGAAACCATCACGTCAAAGTTCTTCTCACCAAGTGAGACTAAGAAAGTGTAACTTAGCGGGTTCACGATGTAGTAACCAAATGCTAATCCCGCTACGAACAATATTAGAATCGCTGGTGAGTAAAGACTTAAGAAACGACTTTCTCTTTCATTTAACCCCGGTTTCACAAACTGCCACAAAAAGTGACATAGAAATGGAACTGAAAGTCCAAATGCGAGTGCAGCTGAAATGGTTGTATAAAACGAAATAACTTCCATCGGACTCAAAACAATTAACGTGTAACCCCGTGTAATATAAGGGAACCATAAATTAATGGTGCTGAAGGCGGCAATGAAGAACAGTAAGAAAACAGCAATACTTTTGATCAGCTGTTTCCGTAATTCACTTAAGTGTTCAACGAGATTGGATTCTTCTCCTTCATCGTCCTCTTCAACTACTACTTTTTCTTTTGACTTTTTTGGTGGAATATTCGTTGGATAACCGTTCTCATCCGTATAAGGCGTCAGTTCTGGTGTCTTCAGAACTTCTTCGTCAGCAGCATCAGACTTAGCTTCTACGGAGTTTTCTGCTGCTTTTTTATTGTTTTCATCCAATGAACTTAAATTTTCATCATTGCGATCGCTATTAGGATCCATCTTTTCACCTACTTCTCTATATCAGAAGGTTTTTTAGCTTCAGCTTTTTCATCATCGTCCATGATGTCTTTTGCAGATTTTTTGAATTCCGCGAGTGTCTTTCCGACTGCTGAACCAACTTCAGGCAATTTACGAGGTCCGAATAAAATAAGTACAATCACAAGAATGATAATTAGCCCTGGTACTCCGATAGCTGCTAAATTCATGTCTTTTATCCCCTTTCCAATTTGAAAGACTACCGCCTAGTTGACGGTGCAAATGACTAGTTACAGCAAACCGCAGTTCAAGTGGTCGACCATTGCTGCTGATTTCTAACCACCATTGTTAGTAACGTGCCCTACTCCAAGGCAAAAGAGATAGTTGCTTCCTAATTGTCCCTTGTTAAGGAATAGGTACCTTGATTTGAAAAGAATTTTCTAGGCTCTTTGCACGTATGCAAGGAGTTTGTCATAGCGATGGATGCAGGTTATTTCACATCCTCAGTTATATCCCAATCCCATAACAAATAATCGAAGGCAAAATTTTTTTACTGTGAACTTGATCATACAGCTAACTGCTAGTCAGCAATATCTATAGTATATCCTGTTAGCTGTTTGCGAAAACACTATAGAAAACTAAAAATTCCATGTCGAACATTGTCGATAAGACACTTTATTTTAACAAAGCACAATAGAGCGGTCAATAATTACTTCGGATTAGGAAATAATTACTTTGAAATACCCACTCTGTTATTATTGAATGTTTTTGAATGGTTTTGGAATGTTTTGATTGATATCAGAATACTCTAGGTATATGATGAAGATAACAAGATTGGTTAAGGAGGGATTCCGATGTTAGAAACCGAACGTCATCATCTTATCTTGAAGATGTTACAACACAATCAAACTGTACGTTTACAAGACATAGCGACTGAGACAGGTTCTTCAGAGTCAACTATCCGACGGGATTTAATAGAATTGGAGCGTCAAAAGAAACTGAAACGAATTCACGGTGGCGCAGCAAAGCTACAAGGAAAATTGCAGGAGTCTTCGATGTCTGAAAAAACATCTAAAAACCTTCAAACAAAACAACAAATCGGTCAAGCGGCCGCTGCACTAATTGAAGAAGGCGATACCGTCTATTTAGATGCCGGTTCTACCGTGTTTGAAATGATTCCCTTTCTTCCGCCATCAATCATTGTGGTGACAAATGGAATCTCTCATACAGATGCCCTACTTGCACGTGGATGCAAAACGATTCTCACGGGCGGCATTGCAAAACCTTCCACCAAAGCTTTAATTGGTAGAGGCGCTGTTCATAGTCTGCAACACTACCGGTTTGATAAGTGTTTTTTAGGTGTCAACGGCATTCATCCGGATTACGGATTTACCACACCTGATGAAGAAGAAGCACAAATAAAAGAACTGGCGATTCAATTATCAAGAGAAGCCTATATTTTGGCGGACCATTCCAAATTTCAAGAAGTTGCCTTTGCGCAGTTCGCAGACTTAACACAAGCAATCGTTGTAACAACAAGTGAGAGTTCCGAATCTTTACAAGCATTTCCAACTAATACGAAATTGAAGGTGATGGACGTATGATCTATACAGTGACATTGAATCCTTCACTGGATTACTTACTCACTCTCGATTCCCTTTCACTTGGTGCGTTAAATCGTTCAGCTTCAGATCACTTTTTAGCTGGTGGTAAAGGCATTAATGTCTCACAAGTATTGACGACGTTAGGTGTTCCTAGTAGCGCTCTTGGTTTCACTGGAGGGTTTACTGGACAGGAAATTGAGCGGTTACTCCAAAAAGCTGGCGTTTCTACAAATTTCATAGTTGTCGAGGGAGAGACACGGGTGAACGTGAAATTACGGGCTGCTGAAGAAACAGAAGTGAATGCTGCTGGACCTACTATTGACTCTCTCCGCTTTGAAAAATTGAAAGCCCAAGTCAAAAACTTAGGAATCCATGATGTACTCGTACTATCTGGAAGTATCCCTTCTTCGCTTCCTGAAGACACCTATGAACAATTTGCACGGTTATGCAGCAAGTCAGGTATTCGTTTTGTCGTCGACGCTGAAGGGGCTTCTTTGTTGAAGACCTTACCCTACCGTCCGTTTCTCATTAAACCGAATCATCATGAACTGGGTGAGATGGTTGGTGCTGAAGTAAACTCCTTACAAGATGCAGTAAAACATGCAAAAACGCTTGTCCGCCTTGGTGCCGAACAAGTAATTGTGTCTCTTGCTGGCGATGGTGCGGTGTACGTAAGCGAGTCTATTTCACTCATCGCAAATGCACCTAAGGGCACAGTTCAAGGATCTGTTGGAGCTGGAGATTCGATGGTTGCAGGATTTCTCGCGGCACTTGAAAAAGATGAACCTATTGAACAAGCATTTAAACTGAGTATTGCTTCCGGTAGTGCCACGGCGTTTTCCGATCGTTTGTGTACACAACAACAAGTTGACTTGTTGCTACCTCAAGTCGTAGTGACACCATTAGAAGGAGGGAACGAACAATGAGAATTACCGAATTGTTGACAGCTGATACAATTTTACTTGGACTGCAAGGAACTGATAAGCCCTCAGTCATCGATGAACTGGTCAATGTGCTCGATCGGGCAGGCAAACTGAATGATCCACGTGCTTTCAAAGAAGCCATATTAAACCGAGAGTCTCAAAGCACTACTGGTATTGGTGATGGGGTCGCTATTCCCCATGCTAAAACAAGTGCTGTAAAAGTGCCCGCCATCGCATTTGGACGATCTGAGGTCGGCGCTGAGTACGAATCTCTGGATGGTCAACCTGCACATTTATTCTTCATGATTGCCGCTGAAGATGGCGCCAACCGAATGCATTTGAAAGCGCTAGCACGGTTATCGACGGTTCTTATGAATGAAGATGTGCGTAAACAGCTGCTCGCGGCTTCATCGAAGGAAGAGATTTTGTCCCTGATTGACGCACACGACCAGCCAGATGAAGAATCCTCTCCTGCTACACCACCACCCTCGGTCGATTCATCTAAACCGTATGTAGTCGCTGTAACTGCATGTCCGACAGGGATCGCGCATACGTATATGTCTGCGGATTCACTGAAAAACAAAGCTGCGGAACTTGGAATCCCATTCAAAGTTGAAACGAACGGATCGGGTGGCGCTCAAAACGTGTTAACTGCTGAGGATATTGAACGTGCGACGGCTGTCATTGTTGCGGCAGATACGAATGTCTCGATGGGACGTTTTGCTGGAAAACATGTCATTGAAGTTCCTGTTGCGGAAGGAATCCGAAAACCGAAGGAATTGCTAGACCGTGCAGTGAAACAAGATGCACCTGTTTATAAAGGTGGTTCAGATGGTACTTCAGAAGCTGGCGATGAATCACCATCGTCTAAAGGAATTGGGTCTGCGATTTACAAACATTTGATGAGTGGTGTGTCGAACATGCTTCCTTTTGTAATAGGTGGCGGAATTCTCATTGCACTCGGATTCTTGTTCGGACCGAATTCATCTAATCCAGATGATCCAACTTATAATTCGTTTGCAGCTGCCTTGAATCTCATTGGTGGCGGGAATGCATTTGCGTTAATGGTTCCTGTTCTAGCTGGTTTCATCGCTCTCAGTATTGCAGATCGACCAGGATTTGCCCCAGGTATGGTCGGTGGATTAATGGCTGCTACAAGTGGAGCAGGGTTCCTGGGCGGAATTATTGCTGGATTCCTTGGAGGCTATTTAGTTGTCGGTTTGAAAAAATGGCTCTCATCGCTCCCCCCTTCTCTCGATGGAATCAAGACGATTTTACTGTATCCATTACTTGGAATCGCGGGTACAGGGCTCATTATGCATTATGTAGTGAATACGCCATTTAGTGCACTCAATACTGGTATTTCCAACTTACTGACTGGTCTTGGAACGGGTAACGCGGTCTTTCTTGGAATTGTCCTTGGTCTGATGATGGCAATCGACATGGGCGGACCTATTAACAAAGCGGCTTACTTGTTTGGTACAGGATTACTCGCAAGTGGCGTGTATGAACCGATGGCAGCGATCATGGCGGCCGGCATGGTTCCCCCTCTCGCCATTGCGATTTCAACAACTGTATTCAGAAACAAGTATTCTCTTCAACAGCGAGAAGCAGGTAAAGTGAATTACATTATGGGCTTGTCGTTCATTACAGAAGGAGCCATCCCATTTGCTGCAGCGGATCCACTCCGTGTCATTCCATCTGTGATGGCCGGTGCTGGTATTGCTGGTGGTCTGTCGATGGCATTCAATATTGGATTGCGGGCTCCACACGGTGGACTCTTTGTTTTCCCACTCGTGGAAGGCAGTTGGATGCTCTACTTGCTTGCAGTGATTATCGGTTCAATCGTGTCCGCAATTTTACTGGGACTTTTGAAGAAACCAGTTACGTCTTAAACTGAAAAAAGCCGACTTCGCGTGTTGCGGAGTCGGCTTTTTCTGTTAAACAGGACGTATTGTAATCTCGTTGACATTGACATAGTCCGGCTGAGTCACAGCATAGACAACTGCTTTCGCGATGTCTGCTGTTTGAAGTTTCTTGCGGTCGCCCCAATCGTATTGTTCACCTAATCGAGTATCGACCATTCCAGGTGAGATGTTGGTGACGCGGACACCTGTTTTTGCGAGTTCTTTTTCAAGTCCCATAGAGATTGCACGTACTGCAAATTTAGTAGCGCTATAGACTGTACTTGTTTTCGTCACTTCTGTTGCAGAAACAGAGGCGATATTAATAAGATGGCCGGCACCTTTTTCAAGCATAGATGGCAGAACAGCATTGATGCCGAACAAAACGCCTTTTATGTTCACGTCAATCATTTGCTCCCATTCTTCCGTTTTACCGGAACGTACTTCCGCAGTAAGTACTTGCCCCGCATTGTTGACGTAAATATCGACGCCGCCAAATGCATCCTTCGCTTTAGTAGCGAGTGCTTCTACGTCTGATTGGCTAGATACGTCTGTCTTCACAACAAGCACTGAGCCGCCGTCATTTTGTAGTTGTTTTGCTAATTCATTTAATTTTTCTTCGTTGCGTGCGGCAAGAACAACGTTTGCTCCCTGTTCCGCAAGTTCCTTCGCAATACCTGAGCCAATCCCACTACTTGCCCCTGTAACAATTGCCGTTTTCCCTATCAATTGTTTCATCCAAAATCCCTCCTACTAGTCTTTGAAGCGAGTGTATCATACCCTACAGACACGAGCTTGATTGAGGATTTTTGGTGCTGTTCATCAAAAAAAGAACCGTTTCCTATTGGAGACGGTCCTTTTTGCTTCACAGTATATAATTCCCTACAATTCCTGCAACAACGCCTAGCACAACGACAGATACACTGACGAAGACAAGTACGCGTTTCGGGAATGACTTTGAAACGAGTAGTAATGATGGCAAACTGACTGCTGGCAATGTTAACAACAACGCCGCTGCTGGTCCACCACCCATTCCATATGCCATGAATGTCTGGATGATAGGAATTTCTGCAGCTGTCGGAATGACGAACAACATACCGCCAATTGCAACAAGCACTAGTAAAAGAATTGAACTTCCAGTCGCTTCACCCAATTGAGGGAACAACCAGCCTTTCACTGCCCCCATCAACAAAACAGATAGGAAGTACGCCGGTAATATGAACAGCGTCATTTTCCCTAGGCTCTTAAGCCAGCGCATAAGGAACGAACCTTGTTCTTCTTCAGCCGCTTGTTGCAATAGTTTTTCCGTATCTACCGGGTTTACAGCAGGTGCGAAACGATTCGCTAGATAACTCACGCCAAACGTCAAAATAAGTCCAAACACTAACCGAAGCGCTGTGAATTTCCACGACAACACAAATGTCATGAACACAAGTGCCGCTGGATTTAAAGTTGGATTTCCTATCCAAAATGCAAGCGCTGCACCAACAGAAACATTCTTTTTGCGAAGTCCTACGGCTACAGGGGCTGCACAACACGTGCACATCATCCCCGGCACTGCAGCAAGTCCGCCAGCAGCTGTACTTGCAAACGAAGTTTTACCAAGTACACGGATGAGCCAATTCGCTGGAAGAAGTACTTGCAATAATGAGCCTAAGAGAATTCCGAGTACTGCAGCTTTCCATACAGCAGCAAAGTACGTTACTGCATAATCCCATGCCCCTGCAAAAGAAGCGGATTCTGCTTTACCAGGATCCGATCCTAAGATTGAATCCCCTATGGAATGTGTAGAAAAAGCAGTGATGCTTTTGTCCAAATATGGCATCCATTTGACGTAAGTAAGACCAATGATAGCAATTGCTAAAAAGGTTAAACTATATAGAAGAACTCTTTTAGAGTGACCTTGGTGATGTGCTTCTGTCTTATTCATAATATAACCTCCAGTAAAAAATGAACAACTGAATAATTATATCACTAATCGCAACCTCATGCTTTTAAAATTATTAATCGAAAACTCCAACATTACTGTTTCCAGAAAAAATATCTTGTACAACTAAATTTCTTCTGGTAGGATAAAAACAATTAAATTGCTCCTTTAACACGGTCCAGAGAGGCCGGAAAGGGTACCGGATTGTGAGACTGGCTCTGCTGCGTCTCATGTGATTTGTCGTACTTTGCCCTTACTGTCCTCTTAGACGGTGAGGGCATTTTTTGTGCACATTTAACTACTGCGCACTCTTTTAATTAGCGTTCTGTGAGACGCAAAAAGAGGATGGCAATCGCTGTGAATAACGGTTCCATTCTTCTTACGTTGAGCAACACCCTACAATAGGAAGGCGGAACTTACGATGAATTATCAAAAGAAAACGGTGGTGGCTTCGGTCGCTGGTCTTACCCTGGAAGGCATGGATATTATGTTCATTTCCTTCGCAATGACGATGATCATTGCGGACTTTGGCATCGACTTTGCAACAGGCGGTATGATCTCGTCTGTCACGAATATCGGTATGCTTGTCGGAGGCGTGCTCTTCGGGATTTTAGCAGATAAATTTGGACGCGTTAAAGTGTTCACCTACAGTATTCTATTGTTCGCAATTGGCACAGCCCTCACTGGACTTGCTACGAACATTGAACAAATTTACATCTATCGCTTCATCGCTGGACTTGGTGCTGGCGGAGAGTACGGAATCGGTATGGCGCTCGTTGCTGAAGCATGGCCGAAAAACAAACAAGGCCGCGCATCTTCATATGTTAGTGTTGGGGCTCAATACGGTGTAATCTTAGCTGCTCTGCTAAGTGCGCTTATTTTACCAGCGTTCGGTTGGAGAGCATTGTTCTTCGTCGGAATCATCCCAGTCATCTTCGCATTCATCGTGCGTCGTAATTTAGACGAATCTCCTGAATGGCTCGAATCTCAGAAATTGAAAAAAGCCGAAAAGAAAAAAGAGAATGCAGGGAAACTTCGTTTGCTCGTTGCTTCTCCTCGGATTGCTTTCACCACCGTTACACTCGCAGTGATGGCGACTGTCCAAATCGCAGGTTACAACGGCTTGATGATTTGGCTGCCATCAATGTTGCAACAATCACAAGGACTATCCGTTTCAAGCTCTGCTCTCTGGACGATTAGTACAGCGGTCGGGATGATTGCAGGAATGCTCGTCTTCGGGCAAATTATGGACAGACTTGGTGCGAAAAAAGCATACGGTCTTTTCTTAATCGCATCGGCAATAGCTGTGTTCCTTTACAGCTATGCAACAGGTAGCGCTGGTGTATTGATCGGCGGAGCAATCGTTGGGTTCTTCTCTAACGGAATGTTCGCAGGATACGGTGCCTTGATTAGCAGTTTCTACCCGGTTGAAATCCGCAGTACCGCGACGAATACAATTTTCAACTTCGGGCGTGCTGTCGGTGGATTCTCACCAATACTAGTCGGGTACATCTTACAACACTATGATATGACGGCTGCGATGATTTATCTTGCAATCCTGTTCTGTGTCTCGTTCATCTTCATGTTGACACTGTCACATACACAGAAAGAAAATCCATCTAGTGTAAGCACACCTGCTGTTGACTTGAATTAATTCAAAAGTAAAAGCCGCCCCTCAATCGGGGCGGCTTTCTTCTATTATATAGAGATTACTTTGCGAGCGTCAGTAGCATCTCACGAATGGTCTTACAAGCAACAGCAGTCGAAGCACCTGACGGATCGTATTGTGGAGACAGCTCAACGACGTCCGCCGCAACGATGTTTTCAAGTGTTTGAAGGTGTCCAATCGCCGTAAGTAATTCTCGATACGTAATGCCACCAGGCTCAGGTGTACCGGTTCCAGGAAATGTCCCAGGATCTAACACATCCAAGTCGATCGTTACATATACAGGAACGTCTTTCAATGAGTTTACTACTTCAGGCAACGTCTCGAGTGTGAACTTTTCCAAGTGTGTATGCGTCTTTGCCCAGTCGAATTCACTCTTCAAGCCAGAGCGGATTCCGAACTGGAAAATCCGTCCGTCGCCAAGGAAGTCATGGCAGCGACGAATAACGGATGCATGCGAGAGCGGTTCTCCCATATAGTCTTCACGTAAATCAGTATGTGCATCAATATGGATTACGTGAAGATTTGAGAATGTGTCATAAGCCGCTCGGATAGATGGCAAGCTCACTAAATGCTCGCCACCGATCATGAGAAACTTCTTACCATCTCCTAATACTTTACCGCTGTATGCTCCGATTTCTTGAAGGACACGCTCCGTATTCCCGAAAGGTAATTCCAAATCACCGCCGTCGAAAACGCAAGCATCTTCTAGGTCTTTATCCAAATAAGGGGAATAAGTCTCTAAGCCATATGAATCCGGACGAATCGCTTGGCCGGCAAAACGAGTACCAGGTCTGAAACTTGTCGTCCCGTCAAATGGAGAACCGAATAATACGATTTTCGCATCTTCGTACACTGTTTCACAACCGATGAATGCGTTCGTACTCAATGCATTATTCTTCACTATCAAGCGCCTCCACTACATAACTCGGTAATGCAAATGCTCCGTGATGAAGATCTGTATTGTAATACTTCGTCTTCAAACCGATTGAGTTCCACACGTCTGCATCTGCATCCTTTAATGGATCGAGCGACTTCGAAGCGAATCCGAATAGCCAATGACCCGATGGATACGTAGGCATATGGTATTGATAGACCCGTGCGACAGGGAAAATTTCTTTTATCTTCGTACGTGCCTTCTTCATGTTCTCCGCATATTCGGAGAAATAAGGGGACTCATGCTGGTTGATCAAAATTCCTTTGTCATTCAACACACGATAACATTCTTTATAAAATGCTGTCGTGAATAACCCTTCTCCTACTGAAATCGGGTCCGTTGAGTCAACGAGTATCAAGTCAAACGAAGCGTCCGGCGCGTTTTGGACATAGGCAAGCCCGTCGCCAAAAGCGAGTTCCATGCGCGGGTCTTCTTCCACACCTGCTGCTGTAATTGGTAGGTACTGTTGGCACAAACGGAATACTTTCTCATCGATTTCAGCAAGTACGACTTTTTCCACTCCAGGGTAGCGCAATACTTCACGCGCAGTCCCCCCGTCTCCTCCACCGATCACGAGCACTTTCTTAATATCTGGGTTCGTTGCGAATGCCGGGTGAACAATCATGTCATGATAGATGAATTCGTCTTTTTCATTGACCATCATCAACCCATCTAGTGTGAAAAACGTACCGAATTCCTTACCTTCATAAAATTCAATCTGCTGGAACGGTGACTTTTCACTGTGCAGGTGTTTTTCATACCCGATAGAAAACTTGCAGTCCTCGCTCCATTGTTCTGTATACCAACTCATGCGTTTACACCTGCCAATACAGGTTTCACAGTTACTTCTTCAATCTCTTTTTCTGCAAACTGACGAATCTTTTCGACCATGCCACGTGGCACTTCAAATGACTCCACCTTCTTCGCTTGCAGCTTTTCTGCCAAATAATCTGCCGCTTTCCATGGGCTAACAGAATCACCACATGTATAGACATCTACAGAAGCAAAACCGTATTCCGGCCACGTGTGAATCGTAAGGTGAGATTCCGCGATGATCACGGCACCCGATACTCCGTATGGATTAAAATGATGGAACACCGATTCAACGATGGTAGCTCCTGAATAATCTGCTGCCTCTTTCATGAACTGCTCAATCACTTTGTTGTTCTCTATAATTTCACTCGGGCACCCATAATATTCAATCAACACGTGGCGTCCTAGCGCCGATAATTCTAAACTCATCGTTAATATCCCCCTTTTACGACAGTCACGCTGCCTGTTTGTTTTGACCCTGATAACACACTTCCGAATGCTTGTTCATAGTAGGTATAGTGCTGGATTACTTCACATGTAATCCGTTCACCGGGAATGACTAATGGTATTCCTGGTGGATAAATCATCAATGTATCTGCACTAATACGACCAATCGCATCATCAATCGCAATCGTCTCTTGTTCTGCATAATACGCTTCTCTTGGTGTCATCACGAGTTCATTGACAGAATCCACAACCGTCCATGCAGAGTGGAGAACGTGCGATTTTGTGTAGGTTCGTTCTATATCCAGCAAAGCTGCTGTAAGATGTCCGATTGAGATTTCTGTATCCGCGGGTGTGATTACCGCCATGACGACGTACCCTTCCGCAAGCTCCATCTGAATACCATATCGTTGTTTTAATAGTGAATAAACTTCAAAACCAGTCAGCCCGAGACCATTCACCCGAATCACTAATTTCGTCCAGTCCTGTGACTGCAGAAAACGAGTGCTGACATTTTCATTTTTCAGTACTTCATAATGCGTACCTAATTCGATTGCTTCAATTGCCTCGTTTACAATTGGCTTCAGTCGTTGAAACGCCTCGGCTCCGTGTAGGACAAGTTCTCTACGGGCTGCATCTAGTGAGCTCATAAGTAAGTAGTTAGCGCTTGTCGTTTGCAGCATGCCGGTTACTTTCCGCACTTTATCTGCAGAAATGCGATTGCCTTGAAGTAATAAAAGTGAGCTTTGCGTTAGCGAGCCGCCCGTTTTATGCATACTCGTTGTAACCAGATCTGCACCTGCTTGTATTGGATCAATCATTTTATTTAAAACTTTTAAATGTGCACCATGTGCAGCATCGACTAATACAGTAACGCCTGCTTCATGAGCCAATTCACAAATTGACTTCAGATCAGTCATCGTTCCAAAATACGTCGGATACGTAACTAGCAATGCTTTGGCAGCTGGATGTTCACGTAATGCTTGTGCGACGTTTTCGACTGAAACGCCATGTGAAATCCCAAAATGATCATCCACTTCCGGTTGCATGAAGGCAGGAATGACACCACTTAAGATCATTCCGTCAATGACCGACTTATGGCAGTTTCTTGGCACAAGAAGTGTCTCCCCTGGTTTACATGTTGCTAGAATCATCGCGTGGATGCCAACAGTTGTGCCGTTGATTAGAAAAAATGCATGATCCGCACCAAAACTTTGTGCTGCTAACTCTTGTGCATCTTTAATGACCGATTTCGGATGGCTTAACAAGTCCAGCTCTGCCATTGAATTGACATCCATTTTAAGCGCCTGTGCTCCAATTGCATCTCGAAACGGAGTGTTCAATGCACCCATTTTGTGACCTGGTACATCAAACGACACTGTTTCAGAATTCGCATATCGGACAAGCGCATCAAATAGCGGCGCATCCGTTTGGAGAAGTGTTCTTGTTGGAACTGTCGTCTCTTTGACGATGTTCATCAGCACCCGGCTCCGACTGTGTCATATACAGATTGCGTTAATGCATCGACTTTGTCTGTCCGCTCCCACGGCAAATCTAGTTCCGTACGCCCAAAATGTCCATATGCAGCCGTTGCTTGATAACGAGGAGTCCGTAAATCGAGCATGTCTATAATTCCTGCAGGCGTCAGATTGAATACTTCACGTACAGCACGAAGCAATTGTTCGTCTGCGGCATTCCCTGTCCCGAACGTATCGATAGCAATACTGATTGGTTCACTTACACCAATTGCATAAGACAGCTGAATTTCACACTTCTTCGCAAGCCCTGCTGCGACAATGTTTTTAGCTACGTATCGAGCAGCATAAGCTGCAGAACGATCGACTTTTGTGCAGTCTTTACCAGAAAACGCACCGCCGCCATGACGAGCTGCGCCACCATACGTATCGACGATAATTTTTCGTCCTGTTAGTCCTGCATCTCCATGAGGACCACCTGTTACAAATCGGCCAGTTGGATTGATCAGTACACGAATCGGTTCAGGTAATTTGAATTCTTTCACCGTACTGAAGATAATTTCTTCTTTCACGAATGCTTCGAATGCTTCTTTGTCAAAATCTCCATCATGCTGGATTGACATTAAAATCGTATCGATTTTCGGAGTTTCTTTCGATGTATAGTCAATTGTTACTTGTGATTTCATATCCGGACGAGCCCATCGGAATTGTCCATTTTTACGGAGGATAGATGCTTTTTTCACAAGCGCATGTGCGAGTTCCACCGGTAATGGCATGAATCCTGCTGTTTCATCTGTTGCAAATCCGAACATCAAGCCCTGGTCACCGGCACCGATTTCTTTCGTATCACTCGACGTATCCACGCCCATTGCGATATCCGGTGATTGCGTGTGTACAAGTACTTGAACGTTGCAAGTGTTGCCATCGATCCCTAATTCGTCGTTCGTATACCCAATGTCAATTAGCGTTTGACGAGCGATTTTTTCTATATCCAACGCCGCTCCTGTTGTGATCTCTCCACCAACAATTACAGTGTTTGTTGTCGTAAACACTTCACACGCAACCCGAGAAAATGGGTCCTGTGCAAGCGCTGCATCCAAAACTGCATCCGAAATTTGGTCAGCAATTTTGTCGGGATGCCCTTCTGAAACTGACTCTGAAGTAAATAAAATCTTTTCAACCAATTAAATCCGCTCCTTACAAAAAATGTGTTTTGGAGCACAAAAAAAGCTCTCCTACAACCTAAGGAAAGCTTCGATCTGCATCAGCTGCTTATCCTCTTATTGTTCACAGTTCCATCACGAAACTGCGCTCAGGTTGGGCGCCCTATCCAGAACAATACACTGAATGGGTTTGCCACCGCATCGTCGACCCCTCGTCTCCGCGGCTACTAATAAGAATGACTTTATTCATGCTGAAAACAATAGTAAAGGATTGTGTTTTTCATGTCAATATATTTTCAAAATTTAATTGAATGAAAATTAAAATGGTTAAATAGTGTTATAAATTTATATATGAAATATGACCAATTAGGCTAGTTCTGGAATCATGATTCTATTATTGATAGACTATAAATCAAGGAATTCAAATCATTCTGAAAGGTGGTCAAGATCTAGTGAAATTGATTTTTATGATTTCCGCATTCCCACTAACCATACTCATTGTAGGAATTGCAGGGATTATACTGTATAAGAAGACCCTTCGCCAAAAAAGTTGGTTCGATGGTCTTAAGTTGGAATTCGAATCTGTGAACTGTCCACATAGAAAAACAATTCCTTACGCAGATACATTCGGTATTTCGTTCAAAAGGAAAGAAACGAGAGTGAAGAAAGTTGTTCTGAACAAATCAGAAATACGTAAAAACGTTACTTACCGACTCTTCTGCGAATCCTGCCACAAAAAGCGCTCCTTCCATCTGATTGAATCACCCGAAGTGAGTGCCTATCAAAAGCACAAGATCCTCTATCTCTTAGGGACATTTGCGGCCATTTTTCTTGTATACGGTGTCATTATCGCTCCTGTTCTTACATTCGTTTCTAAATTGTTTAATCTTTAATGAAAAAAGTAAACCCCATTGCAGTTACGATACCAAAAATTAGTGACCATAACGCAATACTGACTGCCATCCAAATGATTGTCTTCCGTTTGGAAGCCCCAAAAAGAAGAGCAAAAAAGGCAGCGATGTGTGTGCCAATGAGAATTGGCCCGGCCAATGCGAGTCCGGCAACTCCGTATTTATCCATAATCTTTCTTCCTCTGAGTTGTCGTTTGGACTCCCCTTCTGTAGATTCTCCTTTTCGACTTCTATACCACTGTTCGATTCGCTGGTATAGGATGATAAGTAGGAGCACAGTCAACATATTCCCTGCAAACGCTAAAAGAATCACCCAGAACGGGGACAATCCTCGGACAATCCCGACCGGAATGACGATTGCAATTTCAAGCGCGGGTACTGCTGCCCCTAAAAATACTAGTATGTACTCAATCATATTTTCTCCTTCCTAACTTACAAGACCCTGCTTTCTTCATTCAATTTTTTGTAGGGTTCCTCTACCTCCACACACTCATCCGCTCTGATTTGTCTAGGAAAATGGCTGACATTGCAGCAAGTCTCGCAACCAGCAATTCTTTCCGACCTTCAGGAGTTCGTGTGTAGGTCAAGCTTGCGTGATCAACATGATAATTCCATTCTTTCAAGAAAAACTCTGCATATTCTTTTTTACGACCAATTTCTTCAGGAACTGAATGGAAATCACGTCGTTGGATGAAAAGAAGTTTTGACTTGCGTACTAACAAATACCTCGGATTCTCAATTGGGTCAAGTAGCTCTTGCATCGCCTTTAGGAAAATCGTCTGTTCGTGAATCGTCCCCTGATCCAAACTGCAAGACACAGATTCTCCTCCCTCTGTACGAATACGATTTTCTGTCAACGGAATAGAAAGTAATCCAGCATGAAACAGTGTCGTATAGACGGCAGTCGCAGCTTGAATCATACTTCGTTCAAGCGAACGATGTCGGATCATCGCTTTTCCTGACTTCCACAAATACGGAGACGCTAATACAATTCCAACTAGAAACGCGATCAGCAACCGTTCTTTCGATATATTAAAAGGGAATGGCCCCATTATTTCTCGAGCAGTCTCAAAAAATACCGCCGCTCCAACAATAACTAGCGATTTGACAGTCGCTGCGTAGACGAAAGGTTTCGGAACTCTCTTACGTTTTGTAACTAGTTCTTCTTTCCGTTCTCCACGTTCCGCATTTCCTACCGCCTGCTGCCATCTTCGTCGTAATGATGTCCGATTCATGGCTCGCTGAAGCGTCGTATGATTTTGTAACTCTACAATACTCCCGGAATCAGGGTTCTTCGCCAAATGGAGTCTCTCGATACCAGATGAAATGCGGGGAAGTTCAGCATCTAATCCTATTAACGAATGGAAACGTCTCTCAAGGGCAATCTGGTCTGGCCCCCCTGCCTCCATGACTGGTTGAATACAAACTAAATGCCAGATAGCAGCAGTTTTATCTAGATTTCCTGTTTGAGTCCGTATGGCACGCCCCCTCATTTGATTGCTTAGCATATAACTTCCTACCGTCGATGCAATGACAAGTGAATTAATGGCAGGTGCATCCCACCCTTCACCAAGAAGCGCTGCTGTACCGATTAGCACTTGAATTTCACCTCTAGTAAACACTTCTGTCATTAGGGATGTTACTTTTTGTCGATTAGAACCTACGTCAATCTGTAAGTATTCTTCATCCTGCACTAATGGTACTGAAGAAAGTTCAACCCCACTGTTCAGAGCAAGATCAGCAAGTGTCGGCCATGCTGTGGCTGGAATAATGATGAGCGATCCCGTCAAGACACCTAGACGCGTGTCTGAACCAAATGTCCTCCGCAGTCTTTCAAAAATAGGTGCAACCCCTAGACGTACGAGCGGTTTTTCATCATCTACTGTTGTCGGTAGGTCCTCTTTATGGATGTAATCTGTCAAGATCACTTGTCGTAGAGATGATCCTAACTGCCCTGTTTCAAACGAAACAATCTCTTCGATACTTTTTAGTTTTGTCACGCTCTTTACAAGAGTTTGCTGGATGTTATGGCTCGAACGAAGAGAAACCGTTCGCCGTTCAATCGCACCAATTCTGGATAATTCCAGTCGGACCGGCTTCAAAACAGGATGATCACCATCATAATATGAATCCTTATACAGAAGACCATTCAATAATTCTTCAAGCCATACGAGTGAAAACTCGGGGATATTCTTTTCATCCCCTCCGATAATCTCGAGTCCCATCTGCCACCCTTCACTTCCTGCATTTCTTAAAAACAACAGCAAGCTCGAGTAATATGCAGGACTGCCAAGCAATTCATCCATGCATTCTTCTGGCGTCTGAATCCATGGGTGTCCTTCCAACAACTCAAGGAACTCTTGATTGGATAAAAGATGTCCGACTAACGCATCCACCGATCGATGGAACTGTGCAATCATTCCTGCTTCTTCCGGTGAAGGGACAGATGCATAAACATAATCCTGATGCGGACATAGATCCCCCTCACGAATGAGTTCCGGTACGTAGATTTCTTCATCAATCGGACCGCAAAGCTGTATGTAGTTGTTCCATTCTCTTTGCCCGACATCGTATGGTGGGGTTGCTGTGAGAGCGACGATGTTTGGTTCTTCCAGCCGATCTCTGAACGTAATCGCGCTTTGCCACCAGGATGTGCGCAAGTGATGGGCTTCATCTAAAATAATCGTTTTGAAGTTCACCGCATCGAATGCTGCAAAGAAGGCTTCAAGGTCTTCTCCTTTTAACACACTATGTAAAGTTTGATATGTCGTCACCGTTACGGTAGACGGGTTTCGTAAATCTGTCGAAATCCAGTCAGGTTGTTGAGAAACCTGCAGAAATGACTCTACAAATCGTTCAATCCACTGATTCCGGATCGCAAGTGTTGGTGCAATAATGAGTGTTGGTTCATCTAACCTAAGCATCACTTCCAGGCCAAGAACCGTCTTTCCTGATCCTGGCGGTGCCACTAAGTGGAGATGTCTGTTTTTCAAATGGTAATCCAACTCCGCAAGAATTCGCGCCTGATAGGATCGCCAGGGGTGGCAAAACACGATGTCTTTGTTAAATACAGTCAATGCTATACCTCCTCCACTCATCAAACTTTCTATAGCTGCTATACGAAATCTCGCTACGAAAAGTTTCAGTAATAAACCGTCTATCGCATAAGGAAAACCAGCTCCCTTCAATAGAAGCTGGTCTCAACGTCTACCTATCCGATTAGAAGTGTAGCACCATATGTTTCTAGGACATAACGCGGAACGAAGAAACGAACCGTCACAAGCGGGTCGACGACTTGACTCACCTGAACTTGCCCAACTGCACTCAACAACATCGTGACTTCTGCCAAATCGAGTTTTGTCCTTGCCACCAATAGGTCAGCAGTTTCTTCCACTGCGATTTTTACCGCTTCGTCCAATGTGTTAGCCGAGACAAGGAATGTAAATCCTTTTTCATTTTCAAGTAAGGGGTGATTGAGTGGTGTGTTTTTAATAACATCCAGCGTAACGACAGCACTTCCTGGCACTTCAATTCCAGAAACGCCAACTTCGCCATCTCCCATTGCTGCATGGAAATCTCCTAGCGCAAACAGCGCACCTTCTGCGGAAACCGGGAAGTACAATACGGCCCCTTCCCTGACCAACTTCGTGTCCATATTCCCGCCATGAGTACCGGGTGTTCCGCACGAAACCGGTTCTCCTTCAGGAGCAACACCAATAACGCCAATCATCGGGTTTAACGGAATTGACAGTCGCTCGTTGAATTTAGCAACTCCGTTTTCAATCGGAATGATTTTCGATTCTAGTTCCGTCAGCCGGTGCCCCATAACACCGAGATCTGGCCCTGTCGCCATAACACCTTGGTCGCCAATGTTCAGCTTTTGAATCGTCACTTTCAGCACATCTCCAGGCGCAGCCCCATTCACGAAAATGGGACCCGTTGCCGGATTAATGGCATCCCAGTCAATCCCACTTATTTTCGTATCCGCTGACTGAACTTGGTTTTTAAAGCAATCATACGTTTCAATTTCAATTGTTGTTCCTGAATCGATTTTCTTTACTGGTGGATGTGTTTTACTGAATGCATAGATGACATCCTGGCACGACAACGTTTCGGTCACTATTCATCATCCTTCCGTTAAGTTTCATCCATTCTAGCAAGACTTTTCAAAGATTGCGAATAATATCAGATGTACTTTTATAAAAAACAAGATAGGAGACTACCCTATCTTGCCAGTTATACTTGTGATTTAGATACAATAGGTTCAACTTCCACATCTACATTGCCTTTAATAGCTTTGGAAATCATGCAGTTTCTTTCTGCCTCTACTATTAGTACATTCAGCTTTTCAAAATCTGTGGCACTCGCTTCTTGCTTTAATGACACTGTCGGCTTATGAATAATTTTTTTATACGTGAAGACACCCATTGTCACATCGACAAATCCAATAGATTCGAGCGACATTTTTTCGAGTGGCAAGCGGGCACGCTCAATCATTGCTGCGAGTGTAATAATATAGCATGTAGCCGCTGCACCTAGTAACATTTCATCGGGATTCGTCCCGACATTCGGACCTTCCATCGCTGAAGGAATTGATATTTTAGTTTGAAGATTTCCCGCTTCAATGTACCCTTCACTATTACGGCCACCTGGCCAAACCGCTTTCAAATGAAATTCATGTTCTGCCATTTCTTTCACCTCTATTGGATTTTAATTATCAGTAAACTGAACATCATTTTAAATGCATTAACGTTGGATAACATTTTATCATCATATTCATACACGCTATTATCATCTACCCTTTATATTCTTGCATTAATCTCAAAAAAGCATTGTGGGGGGAAACTGACTCCACAATGCTTTAACGCTGTTATTATTTTATCGATGACTTCGCCATATCAGAAAGGTGTAAAGCATTTTTACTGATTTCTTGAACTGTAGCAGAAATTTCTTGAATCGATGCAGCCTGATTTGATGTAAACTCATCAATGAATTCAAACGATTTATTCAGATTGTGAATCGAGGTTGTAATGGATTTTGTTACGCTGTCAATTTGCCCCACATTTTCTTTTGAATTTGTGGCAAGCTTTCGAATTTCATCAGCAACGACAGAAAATCCTTTTCCATGTTCCCCGGCTCGCGCTGATTCAATCGCTGCATTGAGACCAAGAAGGTTACTTTGATCTGAAATACCACGAACTACAGTAGAAATCTTACCAATTTCGTTCGCTCCAGAGATCACCTCGTCTACAATCAAAGAGGCCGCTCCTACCTGGTCAGCCAGCTTCGTGACTGAATTTGCGATTTCCTCCAGGGAAGCAGCAGTTTCTTCTACAATTGCTGATAAGCTATCTGCCACTTCAAATAAGCTATTTGACTTTTCAAGACTGGTACCAATCCCAATTCCGCCAACAACTTTCCCTTGGCTGTCGTGAACAGGAATAGCGCGTGCTATTAACGGAAAGCCAAAAATTTCTTTTGGTACCATTTCCAATTTATCTTTATCTTCTTTTTGTGCAGCTGTAATAATATCTCCTGGAGCTAGTGGATCTCCGGTTTTAACATTCAACGAAAATGTATCACCCGGAATATTGATGAGCAACTTCTCAGTATCATACACACCAACTGTAATATCATCTTGGATTAATCGATTCAAATAGGGTGCTACCTTCACGAAAGCTTCTAAAAGTTCTGCTGTCTTCTTTTCATCCACTACTGTCATTGGTCTCGCTCCTTAGTATGGAAAACTTCTCTGGCCATAATTTACAGATATCCATTTCATTGTCGTGAATTCATCCAAACTCCACTGCCCATTCAGGCGTCCAATGCCGGATTGGTTTTCACCACCGAATGCAACGATTGGCTCATCATTTATCGTCACGTCATTCACGTGTATCATGCCAGTGTGAATCTGTTTAGCCATCTCCACACCTATCTCCACAGATGCTGTATGAATTGCACCACTTAATCCGAATCGAGTATCGTTCGCTAAAGCAATTGCCTCTTCTTTTGTTTCGAACGGTATTACAGAGACAACTGGGCCAAACAATTCTTCAGTTGCTGCCGGCATAGTTGGTGTCACATTTCCTATAATAGTTGGCCCAATCACCGTTCCTAATATCTCTCCTCGAAGAGCCACTTCTGCGCCTTGATGAACACTGTCTACGATAATCTTTTCTAGACCAGCAACTTGGCGTTCGTTGATGACCGGCCCGATTACAGTATCTGGATCTTTAGGATCTCCAACTTTTAAACTTAAGACTTTATTGGTGAACTTCTTCATAAACGCATCATATATGCCACGTTGTACTAAAATTCGATTTGCAGACATGCAAATTTGTCCTGAATGGGTGAATCTGCTAAACGTCGCTGCTTGAACTGCGTAGTCAAGATCCGCATCTTCCATAACTATAAAAGCGCTGTTGCCACCCAATTCAAGAAGGGGTTTTTTGAAATGCTTGATAGCCACTTGTCCTATATGACTCCCTACCTTTGTAGAACCTGTAAATGAGATAATGCGAGGGATGGGATTTTCAATGAATGCATCTCCAATTTCGTTAATATCCGCGACAATTACATTAAGCAGTCCTTTAGGTATACCAGCTTCTTCAAATATTTTCGCAATCAGGGTTCCGCCACTAACAAGCGACTCTTCATGAGGCTTCAAAACAACCCCATTACCTGCTCCTAGTGCAGGTGCAACCGATTTCATCGATAAAAAGAATGGGAAATTAAAAGGACTAATAACGCCTACAACACCTGCCGGAATTCGATAAAGACGATTCTCTTTATTATCTTCAACTGAAGGAAGAATTTTCCCTTCCATTCGTAAAGGGAACGTCGCTGCTTCTCTAATCATATTTTTAACAAGACCAATTTCAAATGCAGCTTTTAACCGTGTCCCACCAAGTTCTTCAATAATCAGTTCAGTAATCGCTTCTTCTCTATCCACGATAATCGATACAGCTTTTTCAAGAATGTCTCGTTTCCTATATGGATTCACTGCTGCCCACTCTTTTTGAGCTTCAAATGATGCTTGATAAGCATCATCGATATCCTCTTTTGATGCGGTCTGAACTGAAGCCAGTTCTTCTTGGGTATATGGATTCTTGTTGGATAAGCGAATAGCCCCTTTTCCTTCTCTCCAAATCCCCGCAATGTATTGTGCACTTAATTCTTGTACTAATTTCATGACTTTCCTCCTTATATTTTTACTTCCCCCTATGTATATCGTCACAATTATGGAACTTATTAGCAACTATTTCATGTCCAAAAATTAAGTTTTTTCAGATCACTTACTATACTAAAAAAGGAAGGATGTCAGATCATGAAAAATATAATCATATATCGAATCATCGGTATTGTCTGAATGTCTATCATATTTTTTGTGCAAGTTACTTCGTTTCAACGCTGATTTCGAGGTCAGTTCACACATCCCGTCATTGAAAAATGGAGCAGTTCGTGACGCAACAGGAAATAATTCACACAAACATCTCTGGAGTTAGTCGGTCTGATGATTAAGCTCAGACAATTTCTTTCCGCACGCGCAGACATCATGTCCCCATACTTCCTAAATGAATTAGAAGGACTGACGGACCAAGTAACACCTGTTCCAACAGCAGATGCACTCGCAGTGCTCAATGAAGAAAGGCAAATCCCTCATATAAAACGTCTTAAAGAAATCAGAGACGTCCCGATTGCTTCCACTTCAATTAGAGAAGTCTATTAAGCACATTTGTCCTACGGTTCCCAAGTAGCTGTAAAAATTCAACGTTCTCATATCAAGCGGATCTTACATAAGGATTTCAACGCCATCAAGATTGTCATTTGACTCGATAAACGATTCACCAACTTTAACTAAGCAAATCTATTTCGATCTCAATACAATGAATTGGCAGACGTCATCGGCGCAGGGTTGAATTTCCTTCAGAAGATGAAAAACGGTAGAAGTTTCCCAGATCATTTTCCTAATATGGATTGTGTACGGATCCCTGTCTATTTCGACGAATTCACAACACGGCACATACTCGTGATGGAATGGATTGACGGATTACGGATACTGCGTTTCAAGAGGAACAAGGATTTGGTCGAAAAGAATTACCGGTACGGCAGTTCCTGTTATTCTTAGAACAAGTGTTAGAAGGAGGGCAGTTCCATGCGGATCCGCATAGCGAGAACTTGATGGTTCAAGAAGACGGTACACTTGTACTTATCGATTTCGGGATGTTCTTTACCATCTCTCCAACGGAGGCCGATTCTATTTTTTTGATTGTCGGGGAAATCATTTTCAAGCAGTACGGTCGGGTATTGGAAGGCCATAGCATCTTGTTGAACAATGCGATCGCATAGTCCTAGCAAGTGCACTCGAACGCATTGTGAAAGCATATGAGTCCTATGTTCTAAATGGTTTTGTCGGTGTCCTTTATATTCTTAATTCAAATGTTGATTTACTTGGACTCAGGAAAGAGAGTCTTATGGAATAGGCAAAACACAAAAGAACCGGCTCCCCGAAGGCAACCGGCTTCAAAATTTCATCTCATGTAAATGATCCGTACAATTAAACAGCTCACACAAATTTTCATCCTCACCGATCTTAATAATCGTCAACGAAGTATTCCCAAGTGACTCTTCATACGTCGTTCCTGGCAACAACTCGGACAACAATCGTTTGATGAAACCTCCATGACTCACTGCAAGCACTCGTCCATCCGGATACCGTTGTTGCATCTCTTGGATGAAGGACATCCCGCGGGAAATCACGCTATCATGCGTCTCTCCTTGCAGATCGAGTTGCTTCCAATCAGGACCCCACTTTGCCAAACGGTCGGCTTCCGTCGTCCCTTCGATCAATCCGCCAGCCCGCTCACGCAAACGTTTATCTTCAATCACTTCGGTATGCGTCATCTGCTTACCGATTAGCTCTGCAGTTCGTTTTGCACGCTGCCAAGGGCTTGTATAAATCGCATCCCAATTATCTGCAGAAAATCGCTCCGCAGCCCGTTCCGCCATCATAATTCCTTCTTCATCCAACGGAATATCCGTACTCCCTTGAGCTCGTCCCTGTTTGTTCCAGGCAGTCACCCCATGGCGTACAAATCCAACTGTGGTCATCCAAATCGCCTCCTGTTCAAATGTTATATTGTGTATTACTTTATCACATACCCCGAAGTTTCCAAAACAATCTAACAATATCGTGATTTATTTGGCAGCGTGATTCATTGACTGTTCTACAATCACCTTACCCGCTTTAATTACGAAGTTCGCAATTGGCTGATCCTGAATCACGTCGCTCAATTTCTGCGAATCCAACACAACCAAATCCGCCTTTTTCCCTTCAGCAATCCCATACGTCTCTTCGATACCTAGACACTTTGCTGCATTGTACGTAATCATATCGAGAACCGTTCGCTGCTGTTCTGCAGAACCCATGAATTGCGTTTCCGCTAACAAATACCCGATCAATAACAAATTCGCATTGCCGAACGGTGTAAAGGCGTTCCGAATATTATTCGAAGCGAATGCTACATTCACCCCATGTTCTAGCATCTGAAGAACAGGCGCCATTCCGCGCCTTACATTTTTCCCATCATTGCGTCCATTCAAATACACATCCGTTGCAGGCAGTGGCATAATCGTGATTCCTGCACCTGCAATCTTTGTAAATAATGCAGATGCTTCTTCAGGCTCAAGCGATCCAAGACTCGTCACATGACCAAGCGTTACACGACCTTGCATCCCTCGCTCCATTGTCATATCACAAATTCGTTCAGTCAACATGTACCGAGGATCTTCCGTGTGATCTGCGAAATCCACGTGCAAGTCAAGCGGCAAATCATGCGTTTCCGCTAAGTCAAAGACCAATTCCAAATGACGAATGGAATCTTCCAGTGTCTTTTCATTGTAAGGACACCCTCCTACAACATCAGCACCCATCTGAATGCCCTTTTCCATCCGCTCAAGCGTCCCCTCAGATTTCAAGATCCCTTCTTGAGGAAAGACAACAATTTGCAAATCGATTTTGTCCTTATAGACCTCTTTTAACGCAAGCAACACTTCCACGCCAAGTAACTTCTCAATATGATCCACATCGGGATGGGCACGCATTACAGTTGTGCCTTTAGCAATCGCCCACTTCAGCACTTTCTCAGAACGTTTATACACATCCTCATACGTATATTGTGCTTTCAGTTCACCTGTATTTTTAATCGCCTCTTCAAGTGTTCCAGAAATATTAGGTTTCCTTTCCTCTAAAAACGCTTTATCAGGATGGATATGCCCTTCTATCAAACCCGGAAGAACTACCCTTCCTTCACAGTCTATTACACGGTCTGCAGCTTCAGATAACCTAGATCCAATTTTCCGGATGAACCCCTCTTCAATCAAAATGTCCTGCAGATCCTGATCATCCCGGATCCGTGCATTTCTAATAAACAACGTCTTCATCGAGCATTCCCTCCATTAGTTCTTCTCATCGTCCTCTTTCGGTTTACTCAACCGCTTTAAGATTTCTTCATCACGGATAATCGGCTGGATTTTGACATCATCCAAAGCATGTAAATTAATATGACAATAGCCGTTCGGATTCTTCACTAAGTAATCTTGATGGAACTCTTCAGCTTTATAGAAATTATCGAGTGGTGCCGCTTCTGTTACAATGTCTTTCTTGTAAAATTGTTCCTCGTCTTTGACAGCTTCTTTCACAATTTCTGCATCGGCTTCATTTGAATAATAAATACCCGAACGATATTGAACCCCTACATCATTTCCTTGCTTGTCAATGGAAGTCGGATCAATCACTTGAAACAGGTGGTCAATGAGTGTTTCCAGCGAAATACGGTCAGGGTCATATGTGACTTCTACAGTTTCTACAAAGTCTTGATCCCCTTTGATGACGTCTTCATAGCTTGGGTTTTCTCCTGTGCCGTTTGCATAGCCTGAAACCGTATCTTGTACCCCATATATTCTTGCAAAATACGCTTCCACTCCCCAGAAACACCCTCCAGCAAAGTAAATCTTGTGTAACTCACTATCTTCGTAATTCAGGTGTTCATTAATATTGGTCACATCATCATTCAACACGTATCCTTCTTCCGGTTCTGGCTCCGCACTCGGCCTACCCGCATTGGTACCGCAAGAAGCTAGAAGGAAACCCGTACAAATCAAAGACAACACTATCACTCCACGTTTCACCATAATGTCCCTCCTATTCCATTTTTTCTCTGGCATTCAAATCGAATATTCTTTCTATCAGTTTATCACACAACACAAAAAAGCTATCCAAATCGGATAGCTTTTCGCAAACCTATTAAGCTGTACCTAGAACGACACCGCATTTTTTCAAATACTGACGATAAGCAATACTGACTCTGTCCGACACCAGGGACAATTCCACTTGCAAATCGAGTGGCAATTCTTCAGGTTTTTGGTTTTGAACAATCGGCTTGTCCTGAGCGAATATCATATCTTGAAACTCTATGATTTCTTCATCTGTTTGCCCTGTATCGTAGTTGAACGACAAAATTCCATACGCCACTGAATGCGTTTCAGACATCGGACGAACCGTTAGCAAAATGGTCATCAGGGTATCATTCTCTGCATCTCGTTTTGTAAATCGTACCGTGAGTGGACGGACAATTTCATACGTATAGTACACGTATTTTGCAACGCCAGTTCCATCCGCATCAGGTTGGAAAATACGAATTTCATCTGAATACATTCTTCCATCTACTTCATTCATTTTATACGGTTCAATTTCACGATGTGCCTCTTCACCGAGAAAACCTTGGTGAACGACAGCTAGATGACCTACATCCAAGAAGTTTTCAACAATTCTCGGTGGAAGGGCTTCTGCTTCCTGGGGACCCCAGATGACACTTCTCCATTCATCTGACTCCATCTCTGGATACTTAAAGAACTCAGGTTCATTTCCTGCAAGGTTCACCCAAATGAATCCATATTTTTCGACGCAAGAATAGGTAACCGCCTTAGCTTTCTTCGGAATCGATTTTCCTTCTGGTAACTGCGGGATTTTCACACAATCCCCTTCGTCTTCGTACTCCCAGCCATGATACGGGCATACAAGACAATCATTTTTCACTTCACCGAGTGAAAGCGCAGCCCCTCTATGTATACATAAATCCTTAAATGCATGAACCCCTTTACTATTTCGAAAAATCGCAAGTCGTTCTCCCATTAGAACAATTTGAATAGGTGCTTCTTGGACATCTTGAGATCGACAAGCAACGAGCCACTCTTCTTGTAACGCTATATCTTTCAACATGGATAGATCCCCTTCCATTCTCTTGGTTACCCCAAGTGTACGAAAGGAATTCAGTTTGGTCAACCTAAAATGCGAACCAACAGGTAAAAAAATATAAAAATGTTCGTATTTTGACTGTACAAATCGAATTTCATTCTTTATACTCCAATCTATACCTCAACAAAACGAACTAAGGAGTGTTCATGTTGTCCAAGAAACGCCCAGACGGTCTACTCATCGGTGTTGATGAGAAAGTTAGTTATCCGAAAGCAATTGCACTCGGATTACAGCACGTACTCGCAATGGATTTGTACATAGCGCCCATCATCGTAGCGGGCTTACTATCGTTAAGTACTGAAAATACTTCGTTCTTCGTTCAAATGTGTTTCCTTGCAACTGGACTTGCTACACTCATTCAAACTGGATTTGGATTAAAACTTCCAGTTGTTCAAGGGCCTTCCTATGTACCAATTGGTGCAATTGCCGCAATTGGCGGTAAGCTCGGACTTGGTGCAATTGCAGGAAGTCTCATTCCTGGAGCCATCATGATTGCACTCCTTGGCTATCCTTTGAAAGTTTTCGCAAAAACCGTCCGTAAAATTGTCCCACCAATCGTTGGAGGAACAGTCATCATCATCGTCGGTATCGCGTTAATGCCTGTTGGTTTGAACAATATTTACTTTGCAGAAGGTACCATCGGTCAAAACGTAGCAATCGCTTCGATTTCAGCTGGTGTCCTTGTAACATGTATGGTTCTCGGTAAAAGATTGCCACGATTCGGATCATTCTTCCGACTCGTCTCAGTCATCCTCGCAATTGTTGCGGGTTCGATCGCTGCAAGTTTCTTTTATCCAATTGACTTCTCACCTGTAAAAGACGCTGCTTGGTTCTCTCTTCCGACATTACTGCCATTCGGAAAGCCTGTATTCGATATGGGAGCCATCCTCACGATGATGCTTGTGTACTTGATCATCCTACTTGAAACGACTGGAACGTGGTTTGTTGTATCGACCATTACTGAGGAAGAGCTGGATGAAAAGCGTTTGAACCGTGCATCGTTCGGTGAAGGACTAGGCTGTTTCGTCGGTTCTCTTTTCGGAAGTACACCACTCACTGGGTATTCATCAAACGCAGGACTCCTTGCCATTACGGGAGTTGGAAGCCGTATGGTCATCATGGCGAGCGGTTTCATCCTTGTTTTACTTGGGTTCATCCCCAAATTGTCTGCAATCATTATTTGCATCCCGGAATCCGTCATTAACGGGATTTTCGGTATTGTGTGTGTGGCGATTGTCACGAATGGTATGAAAATCATTCAACCGATTATTATCGACGACCGCAATATGATTGTCATCGGTGTTCCGATTTTACTAACGATTGCAGTTACAGTGCTTCCTAAAGAAGTGCTAGCGACCGTTCCAAACTGGGCAAATTACCTTCTCTCTTCAGGGATTTCAGTAGGTGCACTTGCGACAGTGATTCTGAACTTAGTTATTCCTGTGGATAAAAACTTAGGACAAAAACAAACGCAAACCGACCAGGTAAAAGAGACAAATTAGAAAATCCATGTGCAATCTTTCCATATCAAAAGACCGCTAATCAGCAACTCATTAGCGGTCTTTTCCGTGTATTTATGAGTGATTACTGTTTGTGTCAGGAGGAGCAACATGCTTCTAGACTTTTTTAGGGACGTTCAACTTTCCTCTTCTAATAAATTCCCAAAAGCCACAAATCAACAACAAGAGACCAAAAATAGTAATAAAGACAACTGGGGAAATTATTTTAAGAAAGCTAAACCCGATCATCATGAAGCCGACAATCAAATAGTGATGAACCGCGTGTAAATGGTATGTGTCCTGATCAGAATGCCAAGCACGGAAGTACCCTTGCAACACGCCAAGGACGACTTGCAATGGAAGCACAACATAGGGAAGGAATTCATACGAATTCTTGATACAGCCAATAAGTATGTACACACTTCCCATGCCAGCATAAATAATAAATAGATAAGAGTGATCCTTATTCTTTTTTGTCTGATAGATGCGGTAACCCCATGCGGCTGCAAAAGAAAACGACGCAAAAAACCATGCAAATAATGTAAACGTCAACGATACTTGCTTCAGCCAAATTATATAATATGGGAAAATAACTACCTGCCCCACCGTAACAACAAGCGGTAGATACCGTGCACTTTTATGACTCATGCTGTGCTCCTTCACTTCACGTAATACTCATAAAACATATTTTGGAAAACGTTATTTGGATCTTTTCGTAATTTTTCCTCCTCGAATTCTTCCCATCCAGGGTAAGAACTCCTAAATTGTTCCTTCGTTTGATAGCGATAGTAAGGCAGGTAATAGGTTCCTCCGTGTTCGAGGGTTAAGTTGGTCCAACTCTGGATGAGTGATGTAGCGTTGGCAATCTCCTCTTCCTTTAGTCCATGCTGAATCAATACAACCAAACCTAACATATCCTCTTTGGCATAATTCAATGTCGTGAAGTCTTCTTTAGCCGCATAGCGAACTGTAATATTATGGACTTTAAAATCATCATTTCTGTCGTTTGCTGGGATCACCTGCTTTAAATCATTTATGTAGTCCTTATAGGCATGAACTGGAACAAAAAACTCTTGCAACACTTCTATCCGCCCTGGCTTCGTATATTCCATAAATGTGGATTCCGAGCGCATTACATTGTTCCGGGTAATTTCTTTTCCATCGAGAGAACCAATATATCGCTTTTGTGTTCCCCAAAACAAATCTTCCAAATCCCCGCCTTGGCGCCCTACATCAAGTGCTAGCTTACTTAGTTGAACACCTTGTTCTTTTTTGAGCACCGTTTTATGATCCTGTTTTTCTGTGTAATCGTAATTGACGACAACCATATCGTCTAAGAAGGTACTAGGCGCTACACTTACTCTGGCATAGTGCATCGCTGTATTTCGATGGTTCAATAACTCGTTAATATAGGACTCATACTGATCTGTTTTAAGATTTCCTGTATGAATGGTGTATACGTCATTTTCCGTTAATTCCAATGTCACGTCTAAAATCACACCGAACAATCCATACCCGCCAAATACGTACTTCATCCATTCATCTGGGTCATCCCGAGTTATGTTCTTGATCTCTCCTGAAGGGGTTAATAACGTCATTTCTTTTACGGTTTCCGCCATCGAACCAAAACGGATATCCCGCCCGTGCGCATTAACTGAAAGGGAACCGCCTATTGTAAAAATAGATTGGGATTGAGTTACTTTCAAGGCTAACCCATGAGGCTGTATGGCCTCTTGGACATCTTCCCACGAGGCTCCTGCTTCTACACGAATGGTCTTTTTCCGTTCATCAATTTCTAATACCTTGTTAAAAGTGCGCATATCCAGAACGACACCATCTTTGTAATAGGTATGGCCACCTTGCGAATGCTGTAATCCGGCAACCGAGATCTTCTGTCCATTCCGGTTTGCTTCTTTGACAATCCTTTGCATATCATCACGGTTTTCAGCCTTAACGACTCGTTCAACGTGTTGAGGAAGAAGCCCAGTATAATCTGTTACTAAACTACCTTGAGAGAGTCCATATTTCCTTTTCTCTATCGGGATGTTCCATAAAACGACAGCCACAAAAATAACAACTAGACTCCCCAGAAACCATGGTTTTTTAAGTAGTTCCGTCATGATTTGCATAATAACCCCTTTAATTATCGTATTGTAGATTTGAATAGTTTTGATTTCATTATACAATGCGGCAACAGAAAAGAATCTTATATTTTAATTTCTACCGCCCAAAGAAGGACACCTCTACAACAAAGCATCGGTGTCCTTCTTTGGTTTATTATGTTCTATCAAAAATCTCAGCATCTACAACCGCTCCCATCTGTTTAAGTACTCATTCTCACAAATCTTTGAACGCAGCAGAGGTCATATGCGAAAAACAGGATAGGATAAACCTTTAGACTGTCTATACATCTCCGATTTCTGATAAATTAATAACTCCATTATTTCTTTTCATTTGTTTGAGACTTCTGTTTTCACCGACCTATTGATCCCTCGCTAGAGTTAACGAATATTTTCCAGCTGTCACCGGTTTTCTTTTCAATTATGATTCCATTGTTTTCAATGGTCATGATAATTTTGTGTTTTTAATACTCTTATAAAGACGAGTTTACATTATTGAACTTCGATATTTCATGAAGATGCAAGCGTGAAATAGCGATGGAGTGAAATAAATGTCAGTTAGTAGTATTTTAGTTGACCGAATATTTAAACACCGTACACAATACCGTCACATTTTAGAAGCATTTTAGAATCCACCCACAATACGACATACTTTTCATTCTGCGTTATATATGATGAACAAGTTGCTTCTATACTTACAAGAATATTGCTACTTGATTTGAAGCGTAATCTATATTACGGGGGCGTAGAAATGTTTAAGGCGGGCAAAATGAACTTACTGTTGTTGAGAATTAAAGTAAAAAGAAAAGTAATGTATAAAAAAGCAGAACACTTAGGATTCACACATCCAAGCGTTGTCGAATGCAGTCATGAACTGGATATCTTATTGAACAGAGTGCAGGGAATTTGTTCATAACTATAGAATTTGAAACATCGGTATTAATAATGATATCCAAACAAAAAAAGACAGTTCCAGTTTCTTGGAACTGTTTTTCATATTCCCTCGAACTTTGTGATTGTATAAATACCCCGATTCAACTCGATAATCCAGGAAATATAGCTCCCTGAAAAAGTTACAGATTCTGGAATATCTTTCTTAGTCCCATAACTAAAATAGCTTTTAGAAAGCAAGGTTTTGGATAGACACGATCCTCAAAATGTGCTTACTCCACAAGTTCCACTTTTTGGAATACCGCTTTTATTGTAAAACACCCATTAGTCATCCATGAAGCACAAAAATCAGAGGTTCTCCACAGAGAATGAAAATCGGTCTCTATGTCGATATAATTTCAGGCTAGCGAAGAAAATTGTTCCACCTAAGTACCTCTGAGCCCATCGATTAGTCTAGCTCCGACGAAAACAGAGCACCACGGATTGCCCCTTTATTGGCAAACTTCATGGGATATTAATCCCTTTTCGAACTCAATCTCTCTAACTTTTCTTTATTAATGATAAAATATTTTCTTCCCCTTTTTTCCAATAGACCTTCTTCATGGAATTGGTTAAGTGTATATAATAAATGTCGGTAGCTTACCCCTACGTATTCTGCTGTTTCAGTATGCTTCTCTTGAAAGAATCCATCGTTTTCTATTTGAAGAATATATCTCGCCAATCGATTTTTGAATTCATAATCCTGCATAGCTGTGTAATGATCCGTTCTCTTTAGTAATTTGTCACCTAAATATCTTGATAAATTATATAGAAAAAGTTTGTCATTTAACAGGTGCTCTCTCGATGAAGCCAATGGAATAGCTAAGCAAGTGCACTCATTTATAGCAACAACATCTTTTAAGTTTTTTTCCACCTCAATCAAGGATAAGTCACCAATAAAATCATTTTTCTTAAGAAACTGAATCAGTGCACGTTTTCCATTTTCGTGTACTATATATATCTTTGCTCGCCCATCCAATAAAAAAAATAAGTACTGAATATCTTCATCAAAGCGCACTATATATTCATTAGATGAAAACTTACAAATAATAGCTTGAGGTAAAACTTCTTTCGGAAAAGTTTCTTGAATATCATTATATGTATCTTCGAAGTTTTCGGCGTAATCCTTCAAATTAATTTTCTCCATTTTATCACCTCAATATGAGATATCTCCTATTATTATATTCTTACTATCGATATATTACTATCAAGAGGTGGATAAGAATGAACAAATACAAACATATTATTTTTGACCTAGATGATACGATACTTGATTTTCAAGACTCAGAAGAAAAGGCTTTAAAACAAATTATTTCGCTATACAAGTTGCCCTATAACAAACATACCATTGCATGTTATAAGCGTATAAATGATGGATTATGGCATCAATTAGAGGACGGCTTGATTTCCCGTGAAGAAGTGTTAACAACGCGTTTTTTACTTTTTTTGAAGGAATTTCGAATAGATGAGAACGGAGCAAATGTTGAAGCTATATACCGTGAGCATTTAAACCAAGGACACAAGACCGTTACCCATGCACATGAATTATTAAATGCTTTAAGTAAGCGAGATTATAACTTATATATTGGAACAAACGGTGTAGGTACGACCCAAAGAAAAAGATTAGAAGATGCTAAGCTACAAGGATATTTTGAGCAACTTTTTATCTCCGAAGAAATTGGCTATGAAAAACCGAATCCCGATTTCTTTCACTATATTTTTGATGCCCTGAATTCAAGCCGTAAAGAAGAATTTTTAATGATAGGTGATCGAGTAACATCGGATATTAAAGGAGCAATCAATGCCGGAATTGACTGTGTATGGTTTAACCCTAAGAGAAGCATGCCTAAATCAGGTTCACCTAAGAGCACATATACGATATCAAATTTAATGCAAATTATGGACTTATTACAGGAATAATCATGAAAAAAGTAATTCAATCGATTCTACTCTATATAATAAGTGCTATTGGCATAAGTCTTACATTAAAAGCTGATGTTGGAGTAAGTAGTTTTAATGCGATGAATTTATCAATCTCTGAATGGACCTCCATCAAAGTTGGATCAATGACATTCATAGCAAATCTAATTTTTCTAATCGGTTATATCTGCCTATGTAAAAAAAAGGATCTTAGAAAATTCGCTTTGATGTTCATTTCCATCTTGTCCTTTGGAATGGTTATTAATTTTTTCCTCTATACTATTTTCGGTACGTTCCACGTAGAAAATTATTTAATAAGAATCGGACTTTTTATTTTCGGTACGATACTAGCCGGTGGCGCAACTGGCATTATTTTATCATTAAACATCATTCCTTTCCCTATTGAAATTTTATGTTTACGAATGGCTGACTTAACTAAACACTCTTTTTCTCAATACAGATATTGTGTCGATCTATTCTCCATTATTCTATCAATATCATTATCACTACTATACAATTTACCAATCAATATTCGAGAAGGAACGCTTATTAGTTTCTTCTTATTGTCCGGCATTATTTCTTATACACAATTGAAATTTAAAGTTATTAGCTGAAACCAAAACTCAATAAAAAGCATAACTAAAAATAACCTCTTACGGATAAGAATCCAATGAGGTTATTTTTATCAAACTATATCCTTAGTAATAAATCTGTTATTGTAATACTCCAGTTAAACCATCTTGCACTTTTGCAGCCAAGTCCTTATTAATTCAACTCCCCCTAAAGTTGAAGATAGTTGCTATTTACTTAGTGGGATTGCTCGCCAGGTTTAAGTGTATACACTACTTCACTTTTACTATTGTAAGCAATATATTCAGCTTCATAGATATTATTACTTTCAGTTTCAAATAATCCAAACCTTTTACCGGAACCTTTAGGTAGAAGTTCAAAATCACTTATAATTTTCTCACCTATTTCGATTATATTATGAACCCATTTTTCGTCCTATCTTTGCCCAAAAGTATAGAACTTTACACAAAAAATAAACATAGCACTTGCGGACAGTCAGTTTCTATACTCCCTTAAGTGTTCTGTTAGTATTCTCGTAAATTGATAAGTGCAAGAAACATCCAGGATTGTTCGGAAAACACCTAACATTAATTCGTTCTTTAAGCTTAATCACAGTAGACATGGGTAAAGTGAATGTATGAAGAAAGGATGAGCAAAAAAGATGAACTATGATTGCATTATCATCGGTGGGGGACCGGCAGGATTAAACGCCGCACTCGTTCTCGGGAGAGCACGTAGAAATGTCATTTTAATTGATAGTAATGAACCCCGTAATCATGTCGTACGGGAATCGCACGGGTTTTTAACACGTGATGGAATCCAACCGGCAAAATTTCGGCAGCTTGCATTGGAAGAATTGGGAGCTTACCCTTCCATTCAAGTCAAACCTGAAAAGGCACTCTCTATTGAACGTATTTCAGAAACAAATTACGAAGTAACCACAGAATCTAGCAACGTGTATAAAAGCACTAAAATCTTGCTGGCGACAGGATTAAAAGATGAGCAGCCAAATGTACCTGGCATTGAACGATTTTATGGGACAAGCTTGTTTAGCTGTCCATACTGTGACGGCTGGGAAGTTCGCGATCAGCCTCTCGCCGTCATTGCGGACAAAAATGTCTATAAGCTTGCAAAAGAGGTTTTCACATGGAGTCGGGATCTCATTGTGTTCACTAACGGAGAAGGACGACTCGAACTACATGAAAGGGAGCGTCTGGAAACACGTGGTATAAAAGTTGCGGAAGATATTCTTTCCGGGCTTGAAGGCGCAAACGGTCAACTTGAACGCGTACGTCTAGAAGACGGCACGCTGATTGACCGATCATATGGTTTCGTTACTCCCCTGTGGTCGCACCCTAACCATTTTGCCGAAATCCTCGGCTGCAAATTGAACGGATACGGAGGAATCCAAACGGACGAATATGGACGCACAAATGTATGGAACGTATACGCCGCGGGTGATGCGGCAAATATCGTCCCTGCACAGCTTATTGTAGCAGCAGGCAGTGGAAGTGCCGCGGCAATTGGCATTAACGGAGACCTAACGAACGAATTATTTGATCAAACAAACTAGCATACATATCTTATAAAAGTGCTTAATACAAGAAACTTTCACTTTAGAGAACGTATTGCAAAAAGACACTGCATGAAGCAGTGCCAGTTTGAGAGATTGTTTGTCACGTTAGAACTTTGTCAATTCGATTGAACAATCACCACTATTCACAACTGCTTCTCCACCAATTGGGAACGTGAACATCGGTTGGGTATGACCGAAATCGACGTCATAGAGAACAGGTATGTTTTGAAGCATCGGGTGTTTGTCTAGAATATATTGGATTTGTTCATCAGTGACCTTGGAGCTGCGCTGAAACCGACCTATCACCAGTCCACGTATTTCACCTGCTACTTGTAGCAGCGAAGCCAAATCCCGTGCAAACGTTTCGGGTATCGTCATTTCATCGTCTTCTAGGAATAAAATAGAATCGCCCAAATCAGGCATATACTCCGTTCCTTGCAGTAGGTTCAACGTACATAAATTTGCACCAAAGATTTGGCCCTCGGCCGTTCCTTCGTTATAAACCTTCCATTCTGTTGGTTCAAAGGTTCGATTTTCCTGATCCATGTACCATGAATCATCACTCCATTGTTCAGAGGGTGTGAGCGCAAAATGTTCCTCTTGCATGAGACACTTTTTGAAGAACTCCGTCTGCCATTCTCGGCCAATATCCATCGAAAAGCTTGAGAAATGAGGTCCTGAATACGTGATCATCCCTGTTTTGGCCGTGATCGCTGACGCAATCGCGGTAATGTCACTATATCCACAAAATACTTTAGGGTTGTTCCCAATCAATTCGTAATCCAGAAACGGTAGCAACTCATTACTATTAAATCCGCCAATGACCGTCAGAATGCCTTTGACCGCAGGATCTCTGAACGCTTCATGGACATCCTCGATTCGATGTTCAATCGATGCGGAGTGTTGAAGATCCGACTCAAATGCATACGTACCGAACGTGACTTTGAATCCAAGTGCTTCCAAACGTTCTGTTGCGCTTTTCACACCATCTTCTGATAATATCGAACCACTACGACTTGGTGCGACAATACGAATCTCATCACCGATTTGTAATTTAACAGGAACGTTCATTGGCTCACAACCTTTCCATCTAGTGTCAAACTGTTTTGATTAATCATAGAACAATGACTAAACGAGGTCAAACTAAAACAGGCACCCTTTGAAGGATGCCTGTTCAGTACTAGTTATTATGTTGTGCATATTCTTTCATCGCATCGCGCATGAAGCTCGCGAGCCCTATCCCAAACTTATCGATGTTCGTTGTGAACCGTTCGTCGGCAACATACATCTCCCCAAGTCCTGAGAATGCTTCTATTGAATACGTACCAATCGTGTTCAAAAACTGATACCAGTCACCGATTGCTTTTTGGGCTTCCTCAGAATCAGGTTGGAGATGTCGCACTTCAGCAAGACGCCGGTAGATTGCATTCATTTTTTCCTGCTGTTTCCCACCGAACTGTTGCAACTTCTTGTTCGTTTCGTCCACAGCTTCATCTCCCCAGCGGTCTCTCGCTTCCTGTTCATAAGGATTTTCACTGAAGTCGAATCCTTTAAATCGTTCTTCGCGTGTCATCGTCACTTCACCCTTTCCTTCTTTTATGGTTTGTTCAATCGTCCGGATCATGTCATCGAGTTGCTCACGCTTCTGATGAAGCATCTGTTGCTGACTAACCAATGCTTCAAGTCGATTAAATGATGGATTAGACAGTATTTCTTTGATTTGTTTCAACGAAAAACCAAGTGCTCTGTAAAACAGAATCTGTTGGAGCTCAGCAAGATTTTCGTCAGAGTAAACCCGATATCCCGCTTCAGTCGTTTCTGCGGGTTTCAGTAATCCTAGTTCATCATAGTGATGCAGCGTTCGGACACTCACGCCTGATAATGCTGCTACTTCTTTCACTTTCATACCCATCCTCCTTTCATACTTTCAGTGTAAAGGCTGACGTAACGTAAGAGTCAACAAGAAAAAATAGACTGCTTATTTTAGAAGCAGCCTATCTGTTCCGATTCATATTCCAGCATACAAAAAGCCGAGTCCGACTGATACGGAGAGGGTGAGAAGTACTCTACCTCCGAGTGCCTCTCGTTTTACAAAACTAATTGCCAAACCACCTACAGCGCTAATTCCCAGTGCTGCCGCGATTAACTTTCTTATAGTTTCCCCTTCTGGAAACGATGTGAATGTTATGTATGCAATGAGTAGTCCGAGTACAGTATTCATGACACGAATTCCTAAATTCAAGTTGAATTGCTTCGTATACATCAACCCTTGAAGGAGCACCCCCGCAGCACCGAGAGCGATGAAAATGATTAATAATATTCCCACGTGAAAACTCCTTTCCATACGTAGCTAGTGTACTTCCTCATTTCGTTCTTTCCCTATTGTATAAGATGACTAACCTTTTCATCCCAATCCACAGATTCACTATCTTTCAGAGCAATGGGAATTTCAGGACTTGTCACTGCACTCAGCTGGTTCATTACAGTATACTTGGGGTAGATTGTTTCATAGAGGTGAATTGGATGGAATTACTGCGCTCGTTACTCGACGAACCACTGATTTTATTATTCGTTATCTTATTTCTGGGCTCCTGGTTCGGCTCATTGTCCATTAAGGGTCTTAACTTAGGTGCAGCAGGAGTTTTGCTAGTTGCAATGGTATTTGGACATTTCGGCTTTGCCATTTCGCCAGTGATCCAAAACCTCGGATTGAGTCTTTTCATAGTCGGTATCGGATTGCAGGCAGGTCCGAAGTTTTTCCGCATGCTGCGATCAAGTGGCCTGATTTTCGGAATTTTGTCGTTACTAATCATCCTTTTTGCTGTTGTAACGACGATTTTGGTTGCAAAAGGGCTCAACCTGGACCCGGCACTCAGTGTTGGACTAATGACTGGTGCCCTTACAAGTACACCTGGTTTAGCCGCTGCCTTGCAGGCAACTCATGATCCACTAGCGTCGGTTGGTTATGGTATTGCCTATCCATTCGGTGTTCTAGCCGTTGTCTTGTTTGTCCAGTTGTTGCCCCGTATCGGCAAAGTGGACTTACAAAAAGACTTGGAAGAGACCGCGAACCCGATCCGGACAGTAGGTTCTCCCGTACTCACAACACTTGAAGTGACGAACCCGATGCTTCACAAAAGTAGTTTAAGCGAGTTGAATTTCGCTCCCTATGACGCCGTCGTCAGCCGGGTCATCCGTGATGGTCATACGATGATTGCTCTAGGTGATACGATATTGCTGAACGGTGATAATCTAGTTGTCGTAGGCAATGAGACGAAGCTCGATGGGCTGATCGCATATGTTGGGAAGCCTGTCGACACAGATTTAGAGAATCCCGATAATGTCCACCTCCGAAAAGTGACCGTCTATTCAGATGAAGTAATGGGGAAAACACTGAAAGACCTTAGATTACGAAAAGATCACGGGACGACTGTCACCCGCATTACACGTGAGGGAATTGAACTTACGCAAAATCCAAATTTGCCGCTGATCCGCGGGGATGTCTTAACGATTGTCAGTACGGAGCTACGACTTGATGAAGTCGAGGAACTTTTCAACCGCAAAAAACTCGCCATCACGAATTTGGATATCTTTTCAATCAGTGTGACGTTGTTGCTTGGCGTATTGCTTGGTATGGTTCCCATACCAATACCAGGTCTTGGTACCATTAAGCTAGGAACCGCAGGAGGTCCACTTTTTGTCGCTCTGATCATCGGGCATTTCGGTAAGCTTGGACCTATCCACGTTCGCTATTATGGTCCTTCCAATCATGTAATCCGTGAACTCGGTCTGGTGCTATTCCTAGCCGGAGCCGGAACGACAGCAGGTGCCGGTATTGTAGAAGTAATCCAGACTGAAGGCGTGAAGCTCATCTTTGGTGGGGTTCTGATAACACTGATTCCTATTTTCGCCGGCTATTTCGCTGCGCGCAAACTGTTAAAACTAAGTGTCGTCCACTCACTTGGCGGGCTTTCAGGTGGCATGACAAGTACACCTGCACTTGGTGCCTTGAACCAACTAATCGACTCAGAAGATCCAGCGATAGCGTACGCAGCTGCTTATCCATTTGCGCTAATCCTAGTTGCGATAGCATCCCAATTGATTGTGTTCTTCTTATAGAAAAAGACCCTGTACATCAGCCGATTACAACGGCTGGTGTATAGGGTCTTTTGTTACGTCGGGTCTACGCATCCAAACAAATGCGAGTATAGCTCCTCCGATGAGTACAATCGTCGCGAAGTAAAACGGATAGTCGAGGTCAATATCAAACAACATGCCCCCAACGATTGGGCCAATCATATTTCCAATGCTCGTAAACATGGAGTTCATGCCCCCGACAAATCCTTGCTCGTTCCCTGCAATTTTAGATAAGTAGGAAGTCGCCGCTGGACGGATTAAGTCAAATCCGACAAACACGACAATCGTAACTGCTAAAACCGCAAAGTAAGAATTCACTACTGTCATCATTGCAACTAAAACAGCGGATAAAACTAAACACAGGTAAATCAGCTTCTTTTCGCCCATCCGTTTTGCGAGTCGATCGAACAGTACGACTTGTGCGATTGCCCCGACAATTCCACTTCCTGTAATAACGATGGCAATGTCTGCAGGTGTGAATCCAAATTTGTGATCGACAAACAAGCTAAATATGGATTCGAACGATGCCAGTCCGAATGACAAGACAAAAATCAGGAGGAAAACGATGAAGTATATGGGTGCAAAAACCCGTGTAAATCCTGGTTTTTTCGTATTCATCGTTTCCTCATATTGACGCTCAGGTTCGCGTAACATAATCAGCGAGAAGATAGCTGCAAATAGCGCTAGACCTGCTGCGAAGAAAAACGGAACTCGGGTACCAAGTGTCGCAAGGAACCCACCCACTCCTGGTCCAAGGATAAATCCAGTGGAAATTGCTGCGGACATATACCCAAGCGCTTTCGCCCGAGTATCGTTTGTGGTGATATCCGCGATGAATGCTGTGACCGCTGGCATGATGAAAGCTGCACTAACTCCACCGACAATTCGGGATGCAAACAAAACAGATAGCGTTTGACCGACAGCAAATAGCAGTTCTGATGCACTAAACATGAGCAATCCAATGACAATCATTTTCTTCCGCCCAATTGAATCTACCCAACGCCCCGATAACGGAGAGGCAATAAGCTGTGCAACCGCAAAGAAAGCGACTAAGTAGCCGACTACTTTTCCGGATAGATGTAATTCATTCATTAACGTCGGCATGACGGGAATCACGAGACCTATGCCTAAAAAGGCAATGAGCAAATTGGTTAGCAACAACCATAAAGTTAGGGATGTTTTTTTCATATTATACGCTCCTACAGCCAGTATCGAACCAAAATAATATATTTCCTCATCTTATCACGGTTCTGGTAGGTTACCTAGCTAATTGTATTAAGGATTGCACTGGTTGTGACTAACTTTTGTCATCAAGGATTAAAAGGCTCCAGCACCGCCACCTCCGCCTCCAACTCCTCCCCCGCCACCAGAGACTGATGACGAAGACGAGCTCGATGCAGCAACTGCACTATCCGCCCGGTTCAATTGCGTATATGCAAGCGTACCGATTGGGAAGTAGTACATAATTGGCGGAACAAACCCTCGATCGTATACTGAATGTGATTCAAACAATTTATTTTCATTAAGTGTTTTCGTACCTATTCCAAAAATCACTGCACGCTTTTGCTCGTCATCGAGTTGATCATTCAAATCTGCTTCTGTCACCTCAGGCAATCGCTTTCTAAAAGCCTCCCACTGATATTGGATTCCATGCCCTTTGACTGTTTGCGGAGCGTACAAAAATCCAAATAGTACAAGAATGAGACTTGGGAATATCAAAAACAATAACCACATCGGTTGATCATAGATTCCAAATGCAATCATAGGTGCGATCAGTAAAAATCCTGCTATTACGGATAAGACACGGACTCCTTTACCGCCGCCCTTCAAATGATTTTCATCTATTTCCTCTTTAATAGACTTCTCCCAGGCACTTTGCAATGTATTGTATTTATTGACTTCCTGTTGAACTGATATTTTGTCTCCTTCCAATACATCCAAATCACTATAGGAAAATGTTTCTCCATTACCAAAACCATCGAATAACCATTCAATGAGCAATCGTTCGTGCTCATACTCCGTATCACGACTGATTACACGAAATGCATCTTCTCCATCTCTTTCAATGTATCCTTTTCTAAGCAGATCTAATAATGCGGTTGTTTGAATTTGTGTACTTTCCACATGCAATACCGTGTATCTAAGTGTTGAAGGCAAGCTCATAATCTCTTCTGGAACAAAGTAGGCTTCTGGATAATCCAAAGCTGCTTTCTCGCGGCATTTGTTTTCTGTTCGCATGACATATACGCCTATAAGAAGCAACAGCAGTACTGCACTTCCAAATATGAATGGTGCCACCTGCCCTGACAACTTATGCATCTTGTCATAACGCGCTTGAGCAGCTGCTAATGATGCTTGCTCTTTTTCCAATTCGGGACGTATTTTTTGGTCACTTGTTTGTAGAGACCCGGGGAATAGCGCCTCGTCAACACCAATGCGGACATCTGCATTCGTCCCAGCTGATATTTCTCCAAGGTTAAATACAACCGTTCCCTCTTCATCCGTCTTTTCTAATCCACGTGCAGCATCATAGCCCATCGCAATTACATCATTCGTCACTTCAGGCGGGCGAATAGTAATCATTACATTTCCAAAGTCAGTTTCGTTTCGGTCGTCAAAAAACGGCCAGTAAAATTGTGCCATGTCAGAGTATTTTTCTACACCTTCTACAATCGTGTAGGTTAATTCAATAGCGACAGTCTCATCTTTTGCTTTCCTGTGTATTTTATAGCTGCCATCATTCCCTTCGATTTTCAGAGATTTCCCATTCTCTTCAGCATGAAGATCACTGATTTTGCTACCTTCTTTCGGATAAAGGTCACGGGTGATTCCATTGAAAGAACCGTCGAATTCATACGTTAACCGTTCCTTCACCTGCACATTTCCATCCGTTTCGAGTTGTGCATCAATTTTAAAATCTTTGATTGTAAAATCTTCTGCAAATGCCGGAATCGGAAAAACTATCAACAATACCAACATCACAACACTTAACAATGTTTTTTTCACGTCCATCACTCCCTTCTTTCTATTACGAATGTCCACAATTATAGTTTCAAAGTTCGAAATATTAGACCGCCTATATGTCTCTTCCCCTAAATCCGCCCATATAAAAGGTTCTAAATCAAATG
>NZ_JWIB01000008.1 GCF_000813425.1 Sporosarcina sp. ZBG7A | reverse complement strand
TATGATCACTTTCTCAAGTTAATGAGCACTTTCCTAGCTTTATGATCACTCACAACTACTCCCGCCAGTTATGATTTGATCAATTCAAGTTCAATCAGTCGCTCGACGGAAGAGAGGATGGCTACTTTTACATGTTCGTAGGTGAGACCGCCTTGCACGTAGGCTGTGTAAGGTGGACGAATTGGGCCATCTGCTGTCAACTCGATGCTGGAGCCTTGGATGAACGTCCCTGCAGCCATGATGACATCATCTGAGTAACCTGGCATATAGGATGGCACTGGGCTAACATGTGCATCGATTGGTGAGTTGGCTTGAATCATTTGGCAGAATGCAATCATTTGCTTGGCATTTTGGAACGAGACTGATTGAATGAGATCTGTTCGTTGTGCAGAGAAATGAGGCGATGTCACAAGTCCATAGGATTCGAGCATTCCCGCGGTAAATTGTGCACCTTTTACTGCCTGGCTTACGGTATGTGGTGCTAGGAAAAAGCCTTGGTACATTTCACGTAACGTGTCGAGGGATGCCCCTGCTTCTGCACCTAGACCAGGTGACGTCATGCGATATCCACATTTCTCTATTAAATCTTTTCTACCTGCAATATACCCACCAGTTCGGGCAAGACCGCCCCCAGGGTTTTTGATCAATGAACCCGCCATAAGATCTACCCCTACATCAGTCGGCTCGAGCTCTTCGACAAATTCACCATAACAGTTATCTGTAAATATAATAATATCAGGGTGATTTGCTTTTATTCTCTTCACCATGTCAGCAATTTCAGAAACTGTGAAGGATGGTCGATCTGCGTACCCTCTTGAACGCTGAATCGCGATCATTTTTGTGTTTGGATTGATTTGACGTTCTACCTCTTCGTAGTCGACAGTTCCATCTTCCAATAAATCAACGTGATGGTAGCCGATATTAAAATCTTGTAAGGAGCCAGTATCTTGATCTCCACCTGAAACGATGGATTCTAATGTATCATATGGCTTCCCCGTTATATAAAGCAATTCGTCTCCGGGTCGTAATATCCCGAAAAGACTAATCGCAATCGCGTGAGTTCCTGATATGATTTGTCCACGTACTAAACTTGCTTCCGCACCAAAAACATCGGCGTATAATTGTTCAAGCACTTCTCTGCCCGCGTCATCATATCCATATCCAGTAGAACCGGTTAAATGAAAGTCACTCACTCGGTTTTTTCTGAATGCCGCCAATACTTTCTTTTGATTAATGAAAGCTATGCGTTCTGTAGCTTTTGCATAAGGTTGTAGCTCGGTTTCGATTTTTTCTGCACGATTTAAGATTTCATCGTTCAATTGCTGTATACTCATTCAGGATGCTCCAATCTGTACCTTAGGTTCTTAGCCCATTTTAGCAGGTAGAACGCTTTCGGTAAACGGAAGAGACATCCGGATAATCTTAAAACGTGTTGAACGGAGGAACTTTGAAGTGACATGGGATGTATTTAGTCTGATCGGTACAGCCGCATTTGCAATTTCAGGTGCGATTGTTGCGATGGAAGAAGACTTTGATATGTTTGGAGTCTATATATTGGGAATGGTAACTGCATTTGGTGGAGGTGCGGTCCGTAACGTGTTCATCGGAGTGCCTGTTTCAGTCCTTTGGGGACAAGAACTGTTTTTTACAGTTGCTTCAGTTCTGATAGCAGTGATTTTCTTCTTTTCAGGATACTTACTGAAGACGTGGAATCGATGGGGGTCTTATTTTGACGCGGTAGGATTAGCCGCTTTTGCGATCCAAGGTGCCTTGATGGCCGTTGAAATGGAGATGTCTCTGTTTGCTGTAGTGGCGGCGGCGGTTCTAACAGGTGCCGGAGGAGGGGTCATCCGTGACTTACTTGCTGGACGTCAGCCCCTTGTCTTTAAAAGTGACATATATGCGGTATGGGCTGCGCTTGCTGGACTAATTGTCGGGTTCGATACGTATATACATGACGCTGCGCTTTATATGCTGCTAGTCGTTACAGCGGCTTTACGTATGTTATCTATTAAGTTTCACTGGCAACTGCCTCAACGCTCTTTATTGACAAAATAAAAAGGCCAATCACGGCCTTTTTTTTATTGCTCATCTTTCAGAATAACCGGTTTTGCTGGAACATACGTAGAGATTGCATGCTTATAAATGAGTTGCTGTTTGCCATCTGATTCTAAAAGAACTGTATAGTTATCATATGACTTAATCATACCTTTTAGCTGAAAACCATTTGTTAAAAATACAGTTACAAACGTGTTATTCTTTCTGAGTGAATTCAGGAACGTATCCTGCATATTGGCATTTGCCATTTCATTACCCCCTACAGTTCTTTTTCGCAATTAATGCTTGCTTTTTGTATTCGCTAAATGCAACTGAAATCCCTTTACTTCGTCACATATTTTCTGAACTAGCTGATTTTTCTCTGATGTGGCATCATACCAATTGACTTCAAGCTTGTTGCGGAAGTAGGTCAACTGACGTTTTGCATAGTGACGTGTATTCTTTTTGATAAGGTCTACCGCTTCTACTACAGGTAGAGTGCCATCAATCGTTTGGTACAATTCTTTGTATCCAATCGCTTGAACAGATTGGACATCTCGGATACCTTGTTTCCACAAACCCTCGACTTCACCTAATAATCCTTTTTCCATCATGAGGTCAACTCGTCGGTCAATCCTTTCATAAAGGAGCTCTCTTGGCAGCTCAAGGCCAATAATATAAAAATTGTACATCGGTGTCGCCCCTTGGTCCGCTTCATGATTCGCTTTTGTCTCACCACTCACTTCAAGGATTTCTAAAGCCCTTACTAGTCTTCGGTGATTATTAGGATGAATTTTTTCAGCGCTCACAGGGTCTTGTTGAAGTAGCCGTTCGTATAGTACGTGTGCACCTAAAGTTTCAAGCTCACCTTCAAGTCGAGCTCGTACTTCCAAGTCCGCTGCTGCTTCAGTGAACCTGTAATCAAAAAGCACGGACTGTATATATAATCCGGTACCGCCAGCTAGTATAGGAAGTTTTCCACGGGATTGGATTTCGGCAATCTTTTCCCGGACGATTTGCTGATATTCTGCCGCTGAAAACGATTCCTCTGGAGATTTTATATCAAATAGATGATGAGGAATGCCTTCCATTTCGTCTGCAGTGATTTTCGCTGTCCCAATATCGAGACCGCGATATACTTGCATTGCATCGCCATTAATCACTTCCCCATCGAGGCAATGAGCAAGCCCTACCGCAAGGGCGGTCTTACCTGAAGCTGTCGGGCCAGCAATTGCTAATACTTCCGCTGAACGAGTCATAGTTTCTCCACCCACTGCTTCATCATTTTCAGTACTGGTTCTCTAGAAGGTCCTTGTAAGGATTCATGCCTTACACCCTCGAAAAGATACGCGGTGACATTTTCAACGCCCGCGTCCTTATACATTCCAGCTGCTTCAAAAATCCCACTGCCCATGTTCCCTACAGGATCTTCTGTACCTGCAAATAAAAGTATAGGCAATTTCTTAGGAACAGATTCGTAGGCGGATGTAGTACTGATTAATTTTAATCCATCGAATAAGACTTGGAAGAAACTATTTGTAGAAACCGTGCCAGAAAGGGGATCTTCAATGTAGTCACGCACAGTCTGTCGATCTGTTGAAAGCCAATCGAACTTAGTCTCTGGATTTGAGATTGTTTTATTGTAGCCTCCAAAGCCGATCGTATCGAGAACCTCACTCGGAGCATGGGGACCATCTTTGAGTGATAAAATGGAAGCTAATAGACTGCCACCGACTCTTGACAGACCAGGTTTTCCTGCTGTTCCTGAACAAATAAGCGCGTCTATTTCCGCTCCGTATTTTTGAGAAAAACGACGTACAACGAACGATCCCATACTATGTCCAAACAAAATACGAGGTAGGTTGGGATACTCCACTTTGTATGCATTCATCACTTCCCGCACATCTTCAACAAGTCTATCAAATGTAACTCCATCTCCAAAATCGCCAAGCTGGTCATGATCCAGTGCCCGTTGCCCGTGTCCACGCTGATTATAGCCAGTTACGATGTAGCCTGCACGTGCAAGGTCGTTCATCACTGCCTCATATCGGCCAATATGCTCGGCCATGCCATGAACTAGATGGATGTGTCCACGTGGTGTTCCTGATGGTTCCATGAAATAAGAATCGAGTATAACACCGTCGGACATTGTAAGTAACTGTTCTTTCATTTTCATTCCTCCTCCCTTACATTACACGTTTGAACATTTTTTCAAGTTCATACGTCGTGAAGTGGATTAATACAGGTCGACCATGGGGGCATGTATAGGGATTTTCTGCCTTACTGAGATCATTCAATAAACGATTCATATCCTCCATCGTTAAGTAATGATTTGCTTTAATGGATTTTTTGCAACTCATCATGATCGCTGTGTCTTCTCGTAATTTTGCAATATTCACCTGCCGAGTGTGTAAAACTTGTTCAATCATTTCTTCAATAATCGAAGAGGCTTCTGCAGCAGGGAACCAAGAAGGGTACTCTTTTACGGTGTAAGATGATGGACCGAATTGTTCAAGATAAATGCCTACTTCCTCTAGTGCATCCAGACGTTCTTCAATCTTGAGTTGCTCATCTGCAGAGTAATGGAAAATCAAAGGCATTAAAAGCATTTGTCGTTCTTCATGATCCACTTCCGCAATCTTCGTCCGGAAATACTCATACTTAATGCGCTCCTGGGCTGCATGCTGATCAATCATATAAAAGCCATCCTCATTTTGTGCCACGATATAGGTCCCGTGGACTTGTCCGACTGGTAGTAGCTTCGGGAATGATGCTTTCGGTTCGGACTGTTCAACAGGTTCGGCAACTTCTTCTTGACTAGTAACTGACGCAAATTCATCTTCAGTATTAGAAGGTTCGGTTGTCTCAACATGGTGCACCTGAGCGTCTAGATCAATGTTCAAATTTTCATTTGGTGCAAGCTCTTCAACCGTCCAAGCGGGTTTTTGTTGTGATGGATAATTACTTGTCGTTTGAAAACTTTGCACTGGTTTTGCACTGCGTTCCGGATGCTTCCAAAACGATTCTTGCACGCTAGGTGTACTTGGTTTTTTCTTTTCTTTCACAATTGCGTCCGGAACAATGATTGCTTTCTTTACTGCAGCGTGAACTCCTTCGCGAACGGCAGCAAGCAATTCCCCTTCTTTACTCACTTTAATGTACTGCTTGGAAGGATGAACGTTGACGTCTGTTAGGTAAGGATCCGCTTCTGCCTGCAATACAACGATTGGAAACCGTCCAATCGGCAAATACGTATGCAACGCATCCAACACGGCTTTGTTAACAGGATAACTTTTAACCCATCTGCCATTGATAAGCACTGTCATGTAGTTTTTAGATGCCCGTGTCATTTCAGGTAAGGTCACATAACCGCTAACTTTATAGTCTGCATTTTCAGCTTGGAACGGAATCATTTTCTTCGCAACTGCGATTCCATACACATCGGATAGCACGCGAAGTAAATCTCCAGTTCCTGTTGTTTTCAGCAGGACTTGCTGACCATGGGCTAGACGAAATGAAATATTTGGATGACTGATTGCGAGACGATTGACTAAGTCGATTGTGTGACCGATTTCCGTTTGGATCGTTTTCATATATTTCAATCGGGCCGGGGTGTTGAAGAACACTTGTGAAACCGTGATATCCGTTCCTTGACGGAGAGATGCAGCCCGGTGGTTCATGACCTTTCCACCTTCAATATCTACTTCAGTTCCACTCACCCCATCAGACGTCCAAAGATGTACTTTCGAAACGGCTGCAATACTAGCAAGAGCCTCTCCACGAAAACCAAGTGTACGAATTCTGAACAGGTCATGCTCATTATCGATTTTGCTCGTTGCATGCCTTTCAAACGCCCGAACCGCGTCCGCTGTTGTCATACCCTTCCCATTATCCGTTATACGAATACTTATTAGCCCTGCTTCTTCAAGCGTGATTTCAATGGATGTACTTCCTGCATCGATTGAATTCTCCACAAGCTCTTTCACGATGGATGCAGGTCGCTCTACAACTTCTCCAGCCGCAATTTTATTTGCCAATGGTTCGTCCATCACCTTAATGATATCCATCGTCTCGCTCCTTTCTTATTTCAGTTTTGCTTTTAGTTCAAATAATAGCTGCAGGCCTTGAAGTGGTGTTGTATTCGCTAAATCTATAGCTTTCAGATTCTCAAGGATTTCGCTTTCTACAGGTGGCTGTACAGCAGATGGTTCTTCAGATCGTAAGTCAAAGAAACTAATTTGTTCACTCGGTGGAAGCTGAATTTTTTCAGAAGTTTTCTGATTCTCGAATCCTTCTAGTAGTTCTCTTGCCCGCTGCAATAATTCAGACGGTAAACCTGCGAGTTCAGCAACGTGGATTCCATAACTTTTATCAGCTGGACCTGCCATCACTTTGTGAAGGAAGACAACTTTTCCTTCTTGTTCCATTGCTGCGACGTGGACATTCGTCAGTCTATCCAACTGTTCATCGAGAGCAGTCAACTCATGGTAGTGCGTTGAAAACAGTGTATTTGCACCGATTTCGTCATGGATGTATTCCATCATTGCTTGCGCTAAAGACATGCCGTCATACGTGGACGTCCCCCGTCCGATTTCATCGAACAACAAGAGGCTTCGATCTGTGGCATGCGCAATCGCTTGCTGCGATTCCAACATTTCCATCATAAATGTACTTTGACCTGAAGCTAAGTCATCCGCTGCACCAATTCTCGTGAAGATTTGGTCTGTAATCGGTAGCGATGCAAACTCACAAGGAACGTAACAACCAATTTGTGCCATGACTACCGTTAAAGCCACTTGCCGCATGTATGTACTTTTACCCGACATATTGGGACCCGTAATTAAAAGCATATTGGCATCAGTTGCTAACTTACAACTGTTCGGTACATAAAGCGAGTGGTCCATCATTTTCTCGACGACTGGATGTCTACCGTTTCGAATATCTAGTGCCTTATCCTCTGTAAAGTCTGGCTTTACATAGCTCTGTGATTCTGAAATCTCAGCGAACGCAAGCAAAACGTCCAATTCACTAAGCACAGATGCAAGTTGCTGAATTTGTTCGATTCCCTGTTTCATGTGCTCACGAACTTTTGCAAATAACGTATACTCGAGATCCAAGCTCTCTGCTTCCGCACTTAATATCAGCTCTTCTTTTTCTTTCAGCTCAGGCGTTATATAACGCTCAGCATTTGCTAAAGTCTGCTTACGTTCATAGCGCGTCAGGTCCGCAAGATGCAGATTAGATTTCGTAATCTCGATAAAGTAGCCAAAAATTCGATTGTAACCGATTTTCAGCCCTTTAATACCCGTTTTCTGACGCTCTTTCTGTTCTAGTTCAGCTAGCCATAACTTTCCGTTTCTGGAAGCATCTCGATACGTATCCAATTTTTCATTGTACCCATCTTTAATGACGCCTCCTTCTTTTGCGGAAAGAGGTGGTGCCTCTGCAATAGACGTTTCAAGGACTGCACACTGTTCTGTACACGGATCGATACGCTTTGAAAACTCCACTAAATTCTTCTTTTCTGACTCAGCAAGTTGTTGTTTCAGAGCAGGAACTGTTCGCAGTGAATTGCGTAATTGCGCAAGATCACGTGCACTTGCGCTTCCCATTGAAATCCTTCCAGCCAATCGCTCCAAATCATACACTTCACGTAGTGCTGCCTTCACATCATCCCGTAAAAAGTATGCATCCATTAGTTCGGAAACCGTATCCAATCTATGCTCGATTTCTAGGCGGTCCGCGAGTGGCTGGCGGATCCAAGTTTTCAATTTCCGTGCGCCCATAGCGGTATTGGTTTCATCGAGTAACCAAAATAAGGTTCCCTCTTTTCCACCAGAACGAATCGATTGCACGAGCTCCAAGTTCCGCATGGAGTTTGCATCAATCGTCAGTTTTGCTTCTCGGGCTAGAAATTTAAAAGGTTGTAAGTGTTCTAAGCTTGTCTTTTGTGTTTGCTGCAGATAGGCGACGAGCCGCTCACATGCACCAGTTGCCAATTCAGGAATAGCTTCAAAGAGTTCTCTTCCATGAGGCTTATATATATCTCTGTCACAAATGGATAAGACAATGCCCTTATTTTGGCTAATGTCACCAAGCATCAGCTGCATTTGTTCATCCACGACCGCTTCTTTCATTCCAAGGGATTCCACTGCAGCGGCAAGCGCACTTTCGTCCCCTTGAATATGTTCCACCGTGCCTTCTCCTGTAGCCAGATCCACATAAGCGAATGCACATAGGTTTTCAGAAATGCGATCGAAGGATCCGATGAAATGATTGGAATTGGAATCGATATTTTTACCTTCTGTAATGGTCCCTGGCGTGATGACTTTCACGACTTCCCGTTTTACAATTCCTTTTACGTGTCTTGGGTCTTCTGTTTGTTCGCAGATTGCCACTTTATAGCCCTTACCAACAAGTGTTTCTATGTATCCTTGAGCGGAATGGTACGGAACGCCACACATTGGAATTCTTCCTGACTCTCCACCTTCACGGCTCGTTAATGTAATTTCAAGTATATGAGATGCTTCTGTCGCATCGGTAAAAAACATTTCATAAAAGTCACCTAATCTAAAAAAGAGAAAGGCGTCTTCGTATTGAGATTTTATTTGTAAGTATTGTTGCATCATTGGTGTATGTGTTGTCATTCTATTTCCCTCACAGCCTAAATAGTATTCCTTAAGTATAACAGAAGATGGATACATTCGTTGACGAAAGCTCTATCGTTTTCATTCCAAAAAAAAGAAAAAAAGCCGAAACATGCTTCGGCTTTTAAAACTGAGAATTATCTTTTCCTACTCTTGAACCTGCCTCATTTGAATGACTCTGATGGTGAGATGACTCATCGAATGACCACTCTTCTTCAAAGTCATTTGGGTGAACCGTAATCATGACCTTCGTTTCCCCGATTACTTCCGCCACGAGCTCGCGTTCCACTTTGATTAAGAATTTTTCTTTACACTCCGAAATGATTGCCTCTGTGCAGTTTGGTTGTTGCAACACTTCTACTCGAATTTCTTCTTTAGATGAAGAGGGTTCATCCCGATAGCGTAATCGGATTACATCTTTGTACGTAACTGTTTCCGTGAATACTGAAGTTTTGGAATGATCGTGGTGAGAGTACCAGACATTGACATCAAATTTACCCGATACTTCAATGGATGAGCCAGTTTTTTTGGCACTATGGGTGTGATTGATGACCCAGCAGCCAAGAATACTGGAAGGACGGTTAGGCGGGATCAGCGTGACTTCCTTTTCTGTACGCTGCTTCCCTTTTGCAATCACTGCCTTCGTAACGACTTGTCGTAGATTCTTCAGTTTTCTTCCTCCTTCGTGGACTTCTTTACATCCTATGCAACAGGAGCCCAGAAAGTGAAAAAATCGGAGGAGAATTTTTCTCCCCCGACTTAAAAGTTAGGATAAAGGCTTATGTTGCGTGCTTTGTACGTAAGAACCTGTCTGACCTTTTAGTACATCTCCACCAGTAGACTCGATAATTTCATCAGTTACTCGATTGGAAATCGTATTTGAAATCAATTGCAGTAAATCGTTTACATCATTTTGAGATTGCTTGAATTCTTGAACCAAAGGAATCTCGTCGATTTCGTTTTCGATTTGCTCAATTTTCTTTTCAATAATACCAAGGGCACGTTCTTTGTCATACTCTTGGAAATTGACGGCTTGTTTTTGCAATGACTTCAAGCTCGAAATCTTTTCTCTCACTTTTTTGTTTTCATTAATATGAGCTTCAGTTTTCTTGAACATTTCCACTTGCTCCGTGTTTGCAACCATATGTGCAAGTTCTCTTGATTTTTCAATAATCTCTTCTTTTGTATACAGCTTTTCCATTATAACATCACCTTTTCCTCTTCTTTTACTCCGATATATTCTCCGTCAAGTGACCAAGATTTCGCTTCAGTAATACGAACTTGAACGATTTTACCGATGACATTAGCTGGCGCTCGGAAGTTCACCAATTTGCTTTTTTCGGTATATCCAGAGAGTACTTCTTTATTCCGTTTACTTTCTCCTTCGACTAACACATTCACTATTTTGCCTTGATAGGGTTTCATCCCAGCTGCTGAGAAGTCATTGACAACTTGGTTCAATCGCTGAAGTCGATCCTTCTTCACTTCCATTGGAACATTATCTTGCATCTTCGCAGCTGGTGTTCCTTCTCTAGGAGAATAGATGTATGTGAAGGCCATGTCAAATCCAACTTCATTATACAACGAAATGGTTTCTTGAAATTGTTCTTCGGTTTCATTTGGAAAACCGACTATAATATCTGTTGTCAGCGTGACGTTGGGAATTGCCTGCTTGATCTTCGAAACTAGATTTAGGAAGTGCTCCCTAGTATATTTTCTAGACATTAACTTCAAAATCTCACTAGAACCAGATTGAACCGGTAAGTGGATGTGATTCACTAAGTTACCGCCTTTAGCGAGGACTTCGATGAGATGATCGTCAAAGTCACGCGGATGACTTGTCGTAAAACGGATTCGTGGAATATCAATCTTGCGAAGCTCGTCCATCAGATCTCCTAATCGATAATTCCCGGATTCAAAATCTTTTCCGTAGGCATTTACATTTTGACCAAGTAATGTGATTTCCTGATAGCCAGCAGCAGCTAGCTGACGCACTTCCAAAATAATGTCTTCTGGTCGTCGGCTGCGTTCTTTCCCCCGCGTATATGGCACGATACAGTACGTGCAGAATTTATCACAGCCATACATAATGTTAACCCAGCCTTTAATATTGCCTTTTCGCACTCTAGGAAGGTTTTCAATGATATCGCCTTCTTTTGACCATACCTCAACAACCATTTCTTTTGATAAGTATGCCTCACGTAAAATTGCAGGCAGCCGATGGATGTTATGCGTACCGAATACCATGTCAACTTGGTCATATGTTTTGAGGATTTTATTTACAACTGATTCTTCTTGTGACATACATCCGCATACACCAATCAGCAGATCCGGTCGTTCACGTTTAAGAGACTTCAAATGCCCAAGCTCACCAAACACCTTGTTTTCAGCATTTTCTCTAATCGCACACGTATTCAGTAAAACGACATCCGCATCTTGGACTGTGTCGGTCGTTTCATAGCCAAGACCCACTAAAATCCCAGCAATGACTTCCGTATCGTGTTCGTTCATCTGACAGCCGTATGTCCGTATGTAAAATTTGCGTCCGATTCCCATTCCATGAAATTGTTCATCAATCTCAAAATCATCATGATAGGAAATCTCTTCTTTGCCACGTTTTTTAGCATCTTTTAAAGATGGCGGTGTATAAACAGATTCGAAATACTGACTGTAGTCTTTTTCTTTGGTAGTAGGTGCTTGCCCCGCTAGCCGTTGTTCTTCGTTCATGTAATGAGCCCCTCTCTTGATTCTGTTCATCTAGTTGAAACCAAACAGTAGGTACCCTCATTATACTGAAGGGATTGACGTCTGTATACGAGCATAAGGGATTGTCCCCCATTTGTCACAGAAAAAAACTGCGGAGGAAAGTTCTCCACAGTTTTGTTTTCATAATGATTGCTGTCGCGTTCTTTTCTCGACGAATAATTTTAAGGCAGTCCGGCCTTCTCCATTAATTTCAATATCTGCAAAAGCCGGTGCACATATCAAATCACTCCCGCTTGGAGCTACAAAACCGCGTGCAATTGCAACTGCTTTCACTGCCTGATTTAAGGCACCTGCACCTACAGCCTGCATTTCAGCAAATCCCTGATCTCTAATGACTGCAACGAGAGCGCCTGCAACTGAATTAGGATTCGAGCGTGATGATACTTTTAATGGATTCATGGTATTTCCTCCTTGTAAAGAATAGTGTATGGAATGCAGTTCTCCATGCACTATCCTATGAAGGAGATGGAACAATTAGACGCTCAATTCAAGACTGAAAAGGTGAATCTTCATTGATCATTAATCGTTCAATAGAACGCGCGCGCCCAGTCTGATTGTCAATGTCAATGATGACGCCGTTCAATTGAGCTCTGCCTTGTTTAGGCACTTGGAAACGGACAGGCATATTTGTTTGGAAACGATAGATGACGTCTTCTTTCTTCATACCTAAAATTGCGTCATACGGTCCTGTCATACCTACGTCTGTAATATAAGCCGTCCCCTCCGGCAGAATCCGGCTGTCAGCAGTTTGCACATGTGTATGTGTTCCAACTACAGCAGATGCACGCCCATCGAGATGCCAGCCCATAGCAATCTTTTCACTCGTTGCTTCCGCATGGAAATCAACAAAAACAAGAGGAGTTCTTTCTTTCGCTTCTTTAATAAGATCATCTGCTTTTTTAAATGGATCATCATGTGGTGGTAAAAAGGTACGCCCGTGCAAATTCATAACTGCTAATGTGACACCGCCACGCTCAATGTATGTCATTCCTTGACCAGGTGCTTCATCCGAAAAGTTTGCAGGTCGAATGAGTGAATCCGTTTCGTCGATGAAATCATAAATCTCTTTGTGATCCCATGTGTGATTCCCCATTGTCACTACGTCTACTCCTGCACGAAGCAAATCGTCAAAGATCGCTTTCGTAATCCCTCTGCCGGAAGCTGCGTTTTCACCGTTTACAATGACTGCATCCGGCTCGTATTTTCGTTTCAAACGAGGCAGATAGTCAAAAACCATATCTCTCCCTGGTGAACCAACAATATCTCCAATAAATAGCACTTTCATTTCTATTCCTCATTTCCAAAAAGAAAAAGGCTTCCAGTTTTGAGCAGGAAGCCTTTTCCCTTATTTTGCGTACTCAACCGAGCGTGTTTCCCGAAGAACGGTAATCTTAATATGTCCTGGGTAGTCGAGCTCTTCTTCAATTCGTTTCCGAATGTCGCGAGCAAGACGGTGGGCTGTAATATCATCAATAATATCGGGTCGTACGATAATTCGAACTTCGCGACCTGCTTGAATCGCGAACGATTTCTCAACGCCTTCATAAGACTCAGAGATTTCCTCGAGTTTCTGCAGACGTCTGATGTAGTTTTCAAGTGTTTCACTTCGTGCACCCGGTCGCGCTGCTGATAATGCGTCTGCTGCTGCAACGAGTACTGCGATAACGGATGTTGCTTCTTCGTCACCGTGGTGAGAAGCGATACTGTTAATGACAACAGGATGTTCCTTGTACTTAACTGCAAGTTCTTTACCAATTTGCACGTGACTACCTTCAACTTCATGGTCAATCGCTTTTCCGATATCATGAAGTAAACCGGCACGTCGAGCCAATGTAACATCTTCGCCGAGTTCTGCTGCTAATAATCCAGCAAGATAAGCAACTTCGGTTGAGTGTTTCAATACATTTTGACCATAACTAGTACGGAATTTCAAGCGACCTAGAATCTTAATCAGGTCTGGATGTAAATTATGAATACCAATGTCGAACGTAGTTTGCTCTCCAGTTTCCCGGATCAGCTCATCCACTTCACGTCTAGCCTTGTCCACCATCTCTTCAATTCGAGCTGGGTGAATCCTTCCGTCTGCTACAAGTTTTTCCAGTGCCAGTCTTGCAATCTCACGGCGGACTGGATCGAAACCAGAAAGAATAACAGCTTCAGGTGTATCGTCAATGATCAGATCAATACCAGTTAAGGTTTCGAGTGTTCGGATATTCCGTCCCTCTCTACCAATGATACGTCCTTTCATTTCATCATTTGGCAAATTGACGACAGATACTGTCGTTTCGGCCACATGATCTGCTGCAAATCGCTGGACAGCAAGAGATAGAATTTCTCGTGCTTTCTTTTCGGACTCTTCTTTAGCACGTTGTTCAGACTCTTTTGTCATCACTGCGATATCTGTAGATAGTTCTCTTTCTACATCATCAAGGATCAGACGTTTTGCCTCATCACGTGTCAAAGCTGAAATTTTCTCAAGCTCTGTCTGCTGTGTGACAACCAGCTCTTCCGCCTTGCGTTCCATCTCTTCAATATGCTGTTGTCTTCCGGATAGCGCATCATCTTTACGCTCCAGACTTGCTTCTCGCTTGTTGAGTGAGTCATCTTTGCGGTCCATATTTTCTTCCCGCTGCAAAATACGGTTTTCCTGTTTTTGAAGTTCTGTTCTTCGTTCGCGGATATCCGTTTCTGCCTCAACGCGCAATTTGTGATTTTCATCCTTCGCTTCAAGAAGTGCTTCTTTTTTTAATGCCTCCGCTTCGCGCTTCGCCTCTTCAACGATTGTTGCGGCGGAGTGCTTTGCACCTGTCACTTTTGATTCATTCACGTTTTTGTTGTACACAAACATAACAACTGCACCGACGATGAGACCGATCAAAGCGGAGATGATAGTAATACCCATTCAGGTCACCTCCTCTTGCTTATTTTTTCATTTTCAGTCAGCTTGTACATTAACTTTCAACATACCGCCAAATTCTTTTCAAATGGTGAGAATTATACAACTCTAATTGTATCGATGTCATATTCCCATGTCAAGACGGGAGAAGTGATAAGACTATGATTCTACAATGATGAGTTGTAGTTCGGTTAATGAAAAAGTTATTTGAAAAGCCGGCACTCCCTCCAAGAGGGAAGCCGGCTTAGAATCATATAGTAAATGTTATTCCTTTTCGTCAAATAACTCTAATTCATCTTCATCCTCTGATTCGTGAGCGGCAATTACATAATTATCACTAGTCAATCCATAACTACTACGGATTTTATCGGAAATTTCCGTGCGAATTGCCGGATTTTCTTTTAAGAACTGCTTCGCATTTTCACGACCTTGTCCCATACGCTCACCTTCATAAGAATACCACGCGCCGCTCTTCTGAACGACTTCTACTTCGACACCTAAGTCGACGATTTCGCCTTCTTTGGAAATTCCTTCTCCATACATAATATCTACTTCAGCGGTACGGAAAGGCGGTGCCACTTTGTTCTTCACAACACGGATTCTAGTTTTATTACCCATAATTTCGTTGCCGTGTTTAATGGCTTCACCACGACGGACTTCAAGTCTGACAGACGCATAGAATTTAAGTGCACGTCCACCCGGTGTGACTTCAGGGTTACCAAACATAACTCCGACTTTTTCTCGAATCTGGTTGATGAAGACAGCAATCGTTTTCGATTTGTTAATAGCACCTGAAAGTTTACGTAAAGCTTGAGACATCAGACGTGCTTGTAGACCTACGTGTGAGTCTCCCATATCTCCTTCAATTTCTGCTTTAGGTACTAGGGCAGCTACAGAGTCAATAACAACGATGTCTACCGCACCACTTCTTACAAGAGCTTCAGCGATTTCTAGTGCTTGCTCACCCGTATCCGGTTGTGATAATAGGAGCTCATCGATATCCACTCCAAGCTTTTGTGCATAAACAGGATCTAACGCATGCTCCGCGTCGATAAAAGCAGCTGTTCCTCCTGAAGCTTGAACTTCTGCAATTGCATGAAGTGAAACAGTTGTTTTACCTGAACTCTCAGGTCCGTAGATTTCAATGACACGTCCTCTTGGGTATCCGCCAACTCCAAGTGCAGAGTCAAGTGCTAGTGACCCAGTAGATGATGTTGAAATTTCTCTATCCGTCTTCTCACCAAGTTTCATGACAGAGCCTTTTCCAAACTGTTTTTCTATTTGTTTAAGTGCTTGATCTAAAGCCGCTTTACGATCGCTCAAAAATAATTCCTCCTTCAAGGTGTTTTCTATCTGTCTCTACTATACTCCTATTGAGAAAAATAAACAAGAAAAAAGCGAACGAGTATTCGACTTTTTATTAGAGATTCTCGTTTTAATTGAGAATTCGTAGTGTTTTTGAATTTTAATTGAGAATTTGAGTGAAAATTGATATTTAGCTCATTTCAGATTCCAGCTCGCGAATGAGATAATAAAGGGCAAAGTTCGCTGCGCGCAAACGATTTGTATTTCGAGAACCAGATAATCTAAGTTTGTAGGATTCTGTTTTTTCTTTGAATGAAAGTCCAATCCAAACCGTACCTGCAGGTTGTCCATCATGTATATCTGGTCCTGCAGTACCTGTTAAACCGATTCCAATATCCGTCTGAAACTTGTCACGGATTTTCTCTGCTAACGCTTCGGCACATTCTGCACTGACAGTCCCGTACGTTTCGATCAGTTGTGAATCGACCCCGAGCTGCTTAGTTTTTGCTTGTACATCATAAACTGTCATTCCGCCTTTTAAGGAAGCACTGATTCCTGGCTCTTCTGCGAGTGATGCTGTGAAGAGTCCGGCCGTTAAACTTTCTGCAGCGGAGATCGTAAGACCTGCCCCAATTAGTAAAGAAGCCGCTTTGGAAGATAGTGTGTCGTCATCAGTTCCATAAATGAATTCGCCAACTTGGTTATGTAGTTCAGATAGTACCGGTCCAATTAAACGGTGTGCAGCTTCTGCTGTTTCGGCTTTAGCAGTGATACGAAGAGTTACAGCGTCTTTTGAAGCCAGAGGAGCAATCGTTGGATTCGTTTGAGCTTCCAATAAGTCTTGGACTTTATATTCAAGTTCTGCTTCCCCGATACCAAAAAATTTCACGACAGTTGAAACAATTACTTCCTGGCTACCTGATAGTCGCTGTAAATATGGAATAGCTTCATCTCTAAACATGGGTTCCATTTCATGGGGAGGACCTGGTAATAGAATATAGGTTTTTTCATTTGCCGTAATTGCCATACCGGGTGCCATCCCAAATCGATTTTCCAACACAGCCGAATCTTTCAAGACGAGTGCCTGCTTTTTATTGTTTTCGGTCATTGGTCTGCCTGTGCGCTCAAAGTATGCTTCAATCGACTGTAATGCCTGTTTGTTGGATTCGAGTTCAACTCCTACATGTCGTGCAATGGTCTCTTTTGTTAAATCGTCTTTAGTCGGTCCTAATCCACCTGAGAAGATGATCAGATCTGCTCTACCCTCGGCAATTCGAATTGCTTCTTCCAACCGCTCAGGATTATCTCCAACAACTGTTTGATAATGTACATCCACACCGATATCAGCAAGTTGCGCAGACATGAATTTTGCATTTGTATTTGTTATTTGACCGAGCAATAACTCTGATCCAACAGCAATAATTTCTGCTCGCATGAACGATTCTCCCCTTTACATAGATTTCGTAAGGACGTGCTTATTTTTTATGAAGTAATCTAAGCCTGACCATATTGTAAAGAAGAGACAAATGTATAACATGATTGTGCCAAATGGAACGTGAATAGCTTCAAAGAAAATATTATTCAATAGTAAGGATGAAATCGCTAAGATTTGAGTGACTGTTTTGATTTTCCCTAGCTGATTAGCAGCTACGACTTCTCCTTCGCCTGCTAATAGAAGTCGTAATCCGGTAACAGCAAATTCACGACTAATAATAATAATGACTACCCATGATGGTGCTAGTCCGAATTCAACTAATATGATAAATGCGGCCGAGACAAGCAATTTGTCTGCTAACGGATCCAAGAACTTTCCCATATTGGTAACTAAGTTATTCTTCCGAGCAATGTATCCATCCAGCCAATCTGTTGCAGAAGCAAATATAAATATAAGACCACCGATGAATTGTTCGATAGGCAGTGTAGTTCCGCCGATTGTAAGTTGCCCCATTCCAAAGTCAGCTAACATGAATACGATGAATACAGGAATCAGCAAGACGCGTGAAACGGTTATTTTATTAGGCAAGTTCATAGTGTAATGCCCCCTCTTTTCGTTAGATTTACTCTTTGAAAAGCCCTGCCTTCCAGCAGGGCTTAAAGAAAAAAGTCATCTTCGCAGATGACTATTTTTATTTTTTATATTCAATAACGATATTTTGGATCATATTATCATTTGGATATGTTAACGGTTGACCATTCACAAGAATTTCTGTAAATTGAGTACGCGCTACACGAATTCTTACAGATTGTTGGTCCGCTAAGTCAAGTTCAGCTTCTTCCCCATTTTTCATTACGCGTGCGCCTTGAGGTAGAAGTTCTTGGCCGCTTTGATTGGTAACTCCGATCCATGACTCTCCTCCATCTTTCACTTTGACGGATAAACTGAAGGTATCTGCATTTTCCAGAGTAAACGTTGTTGTTTCACCGTTTACAGCACCTTGTGTAAGCGTTTGTTCAGGAGCTGGTTCTTCTTCAGGCTCCTCTTCAGGTTCGTTTGGCTTAGTTGCATCATCTTTAGATTCCGCATCTTTGCCACCCTCATCTTTTTTCCCATCAGCTTTCGAACCTTCTGGTTTGTTTTTATCAACTGTAATCTCATCGGATTTCCCTACTTCAGGTTCGGGCCCATTTGCCTGGTGTTGATAAAGAAAAATAACAACAGCAAGAATTACGATGATGAACAAGGCTGCAATAATTTTAGGTAGGACTTCATTCATTCTACCGGATTTCATATAGCCTGGTTTTTGTGACAGTTGGGGAGCACTCCGTTGAATTTCCTCTTCTTTCATTTGCTCTGAGGATTCGTTCTCACGGTACAGCGACAACATTTCTTGAGCATCGAGCCCTACTGCTTCAGCGTATTGCTTTATGAATGCCCGAACATAAAATGAACCTGGCATCATACTGTAGTCTTCGTTTTCAATTCCAGCCAAATACCGCTTCTGAATCTTAGTAATTGCTTGTAAGTCATCCAAGGTATATCCTTTTGCTTTTCTCGCCTCTTTAAGGCGATCGCCTAAACCGGACAACTTTATCACCTGCCTGTTTTAAAAATTGAACATTCCAAAGCCGCCCGCGCCATCACGGCCAGAAATCATCCCGTTATTTTGGATAACTTCATATGTAATCTCCTGTTCGGGTGTTGTACGCAGTTCGATAATGTAATCAAAATCTTCGATTGAATATTCCGAGTGTTGAACAAACATATCAGGATGCTCCACAACTTTTGTAGAAGGGAGGCGCATCATTTCTCTAACTAACTGCATATGACGTTCATCTTCAGCTTTTCTCGTTACAATTCCATCTAAAATGAAAATATTATCTTTTGAAAACTCATCACCCATTAAACTGTTGCGGACTGTCTGTTTTATCATCGTTGACGAAAGAAAAATCCACTTTTTGTTTGCACAGACACTTGCCGCGACAACAGACTCCGTTTTTCCAACCCGTGGCATTCCTCGAATCCCAACAAGCTTATGTCCCTCTGTCTTGAAGATCTCTGCCATAAAGTCCACTAAGACCCCTAATTCACTACGTAGGAATCGAAATGTTTTACGCTCATCTACTGTTCGCTGGATATATCGTCCGTGTCGAACTGCAAGAACGTCCCTTAGTTTCGGTTCTCTAATTTTACGGATTTCAATTTGTTCCATCGTCGATGCAATTAATTCAAACCGTCTAATTTGGTCATCGTCTTCTGTCCGTACAAGCATACCGCGTGTATTCCCATCTACTCCGTTGATGGTGACAATGTTGACTCGGAGCATCCCTAGCAATGTAGCAATATCCCCCAAAAGACCAGGGCGATTCACTTGCAATTTGTATTCCAGATACCACTCACCCAATGGAATCCCTCCTTCGTCTGTTCACCACTCATTGGATAGGACGCAAAAAACAACAGCTTAGTTTCTATAATAGCTGAATTAGTGCTTGAGTGAAAGCGAAAAACTAAAACAAGGAGCCTGAGTTGTCCACAAACTGATCAAATATACCAGCCACCATTCAACTTCAGAATCTCGCCAGTCATATAATCGGCTTTGCCACTCGTTAGAAAGTCGACAAGATCAGCTACTTCTGCAGGTCTTCCTGGGATCATAAGTGGAATTTCTTCCATGACCATTTGTCTTTCATCTTCCGGGATTTCTCCATTCATTCGCGTTTCAATCCATCCAGGGGCAATACCATTCACACGAATCCCACCATATGCAGCTTCTTTAGCATAGGCTTTCACAAACGCATGCTGCGCACCTTTAACACTCGAATACATTACTTCACCCGCAGCTCCTGTGTTGCCCCATATAGACCCGATAAACACAACATAGGAAGATTCATAGGACCGTAATCTCGCAGAAAGTAAACTAATCATGCGAACTGGATTTTGGACATGAACACGCCATAGAGATTCCATCTCTTCTTCTGTTGTTTCTGTTAAGAGTTTCAACATCGATTGCCCGTTCGCTACAATAATAGCTCTGACATCAGTCAGCTGAGCAGCTAAGCTTTCGGCTGCTCCTAGCTGACAAAAATCAGATTGAACACATTTAAAATCACCAGAAGGATAGCTCTCGCTGAGTTCCTTTTGCATCTTGTTGACCATCTGTTCCCCGCTGTTGTAATGCATATACAAAGACCAGCCCTCGGTCGCTAACCTCTTGCAGATGGCTTCGCCTATCCCACCAGACGCACCGAGAACGAGGGCATAGTTTTTTAAACTCACTTCGATTGCTCCGAAGGATAGATTGTCATGATAGTTTGACCGTCTTCATAATAAAGATCATCAAATGCAGCTTTCAGCTGATCTGTTGTTAGTCCTTCTAGCACTGGTACAACGTCGAACAAATTCATCTCATTGAAATTGTAATGGGTGAACTGATTTGCTATATACTCCGGAGAATTCAAAGCTCTCATAAATAATCCAATTCGTTTTTTGCGAATTCGCTCAAGTTGCTCATCTGTAATGGACCAATTATTATTCGCATCGTCGAGAACACTTTTTATCAGTTTTTCAAGTTCTTCAGGCTTTTCGGTATCAGACCCGATTGCCGCAAAGCCAAAACCTTTTTCAAGATTAAATTCATAGGAGAATGATTCATCAATTAAGCCCTCATTATAGGCTTGGGTGAAGAATTCTGATGATCTGCCAAACAATATATCCAACGTCACATCAGATGCCAATTCTCTCATAAGCATATCTTTTCCAGACATATCGGTATTGCGGCATTTTGTTCCAACCATCAATTTAGGTTTGGATACGTCCATATACAGTTCACTTCTTTTTTCGGCAGCATGATCTGGTTCGTCAGGGAAACTGCGGACAACAGGTTCTGGTGCTTCAAATGATTTCGTTTGCTGATCTTGCTCCACAAACTTCAACATTTCTTCAGGATTTACGTTACCGACAGCAAAGAACACCATGTTGGAGGGATGGTAAAACGTTTCATAACACTCATACAAATGCTCTGCAGTAATGTCTTGAATTGTTTCTACGGTACCTGCAATGTCAATGCGAACAGGATGGTTTTCAAATAAGTTCTCTATGGTACCAAAGTATTGACGCCAATCCGCTTGGTCGTCATACATCGTAATCTCTTGGGCAATGATCCCTTTTTCTTTCTCCACAGTTTTTTCAGTGAAATACGGTTGTTGAACAAAATCGAGCAGCGTTTTTGTATTCTCATACAGCTCAGATGTGGATGAGAACAAATACGAAGTCCGAGTAAAGGAAGTGAACGCATTCGCTGCCGCCGCGTTTTCACTGAACTGTTGAAAAACATCTCCATCTTCTTTTTCAAACATCTTATGCTCTAGGAAGTGTGCAATTCCGTCAGGCACAGTAACCAGTTCCTTCCCCCCACGGGGTACGAATGTCCGGTCCACTGAACCGTACTTTGTTGTAAACGTTACATATGTTTTTGAAAATCCTTCTTTCGGTAGGACATATACGTTAAGTCCATTTTCAAGTTTCTGATGATAAAGCGTTTCTTGTAGTTGGTCAAAGTGAATTTTATTCATGAACCATTGCCTCCCTTCCAGAAAGAAGATACGTGATTTCCTTCGTTAATAACTTGGCCATCTCCTGAATATCCTCTTTCGTCACACGCTCCCATTTTTCAATGAGCTTATCCGATGAAAAGTTTTCATCCAATAATTTATATTGGTCGTAAATTTCAATCTGCCCCTTCGCGGAATCGAATGAACTGCGAATGCTATTTGACAAAAGCGCTAGTGTTTGTCGAATTTCCAAGTCAGAAATATCGCCATTGCGGAGTGCTTCAATTTGTTGATCGATGAGTGCAGCTGTTTTCTCTTCCTGTTCAGCATCAATTCCAGACATAATGTAAAGCAATCCATAATGAGATGAATACGAGCTCGAACAATAATAAGCGAGGCTCTCTTTCTCACGTACATTGATAAACAACTTACTATGGGCAAATCCACCTAATACGCCATTCAGCATTTGCATTTTCGGGTAGTCAGGATGCCTGAAACCGACTGGCGTACTGAAAGCCATGTTCAACTTTCCTTGCTTCATATCTTGTTTTTCACGGATATGTTTAGCAGTTGGAACTTCCTCACTTGTTGTCGATGCCGTAACAGGTACTGATTTACGTGTTCCCTTTGTGAAAGGGAATACTGTTTGTGCACGACCTGTCAGCTGATCCGTATCGACATCTCCAAGAATATAGATATCAATTGTATCCTCGTTCAACATCTTATCGTACGTTGCTTTTAGAGATTCCTTAGTTATAGCTGACACCGCTTTTTCCGTTCCGGAAGCGGATAGTGAAGCTGGCTTACCTGAGCGGATCAGTTCAAGCATCCGCTTGTTCGCATATCGGGTTTTATCATTATAAATGGATCCGATTCGATCAATAACCGTTTGTTTTTCTCTTTCTACAACGGCTTCGTCAAAAACGCCATCTTTTAAATTCGGTTTAAATAAGCTCTCTGTGACAAGAGTTAGAAGTTGCTCAAAAACAGGTACCTCAGGATTACGTAAATACTCTTCGTTTACGCTTTCAGCATAAATCGTAAATATATGCTCATTCCCTCTTTTACTTGTGTCTGTATAGTATACAGCGCCATATAACTCCTCCAACGCTTGTCGTAGTTTCGTACGGGTTGGATAGTTTGCAGATGAATCCTCTAACACATTGGCAAGCACAGTTCGTGCCGCTGCGTTTTCTTCTGTCAAAGGAGCCGTGAATTTAATGGCAACACTCACGGTTTTAAACTGTGCAGTCTGACGTGTATACAAATTCACGCCAGATTGGAGTTCGGATTTATGGAACATAAAAAAACACCTCAATCTATAGGATAAGTATATGCCGATAATCTCACGCAAATCGCGTGTACAAGTAGTATGCTTCTTTCCAACTTCACTATACATTTCCAAACGTTGTCATACAAGTGAACAGATTCAACAAAAAACTGCTCGAAGTGTCCTTGATGGGACATTTCGAGCAGTAGATGATTATCGAGATCCTTTGATGTATGGATCTCCGAGGGCTTTCGGTCCACTCGCTTTTCCGATAAATCCAGCAAGCGCAATAATTGTAAGCGCGTAAGGCAAAATATACAAAAATACAGAAGGGATGTTTTGCATGAATGGTATTCCAGAAGAACTGATTGCGAGCGCTTGTGCAAATCCGAAGAATAAAGCTGCTCCCATCGCTCCAATTGGATGCCACTTTCCAAAAATCATCGCAGCCAAGGCCATAAATCCTTGACCATTAATAGTTGCATGACCAAAATCATTCGTCATAGTTTGTGCATAGACAGCTCCACCCATTCCTGCAAGACCACCAGAAATGATAACTGCAATATAGCGAATCCGATTGACTTTAATCCCCATCGTATCCGCTGCCATCGGGTGTTCTCCTACAGACCGAAGACGCAATCCAAATGGAGTCTTAAAGATGATAAACCAGGCAAGGATTGCAATCGCAACCGCTAAAATAGACGATCCATACACCGACTTAAAGAACATTGGTCCAAGTACCGGGATGTCTTGTAAAAATGGAATGTTGAAACGCGGAATTTTCTCCTGGATAAAGTCAGTCTGTCCTTTACCATAAATCATTTTTACTGAGAACAAAGCAATTGCAATACCTAGCAAGTTAATTGCAACACCCGAGACGACCTGATCGGCACGAAAAGAAATCGATGCAACTGCGTGCATGAGTGAGAAGATTGCCGAAACAAGCATCGCAGCTAAAATTGAAACCCACGGCGTCCATGCACCGAATGTATCCACAAAAAATAGGTTGAAGACAATTCCTACGAACGCCCCCATAACCATAAGTCCTTCGAGTCCAATGTTGATGACACCTGAGCGTTCAGAGAACACACCACCAATTGCGGTGAAAATTAGAGGCGCAGCGTAAGCAATCGATATTGGAACGATGAAATATAGTATATCGAGAAAGCCACTCATCTTACTTCGCCTCCTTATTCTTGCCAATTCGTTGTAACCCAACGCGTATGATATAGCCACACGCTACAAAGAAGATAATTAACGCAATGACGATAGACACAATTTCAATTGGTATATTAGCAGCATTCGGCATATTGTTTGCTCCATATTTAAGCGAACCAAACAAACTCGCTCCGAAAACTACTCCGAGTGGAGTATTTGCACCTAACAAGGCAACCGCAATTCCGTCAAAACCGATTCCCGTAAATCCAGCTCTTGTAGACATGTTACCGAATGTTCCAAGTGCCTCCATTGCGCCGCCTAAACCAGCGAAGGCACCTGAAATCACCATTGCCATCACAATATTTTTCTTAACACTCATACCTGCATATTGTGCAGCATTTTCATTGAATCCTACAGATTTCAACTCGTATCCTAGCTTCATTCTTTCCAGGATGAACCACATGATGAATACCATGAATAGTGCAACAAAGATACCATAGTGAAGCGTTGAAAAATCTGTTAGCTCCGATAAGAAATCTGAACGAAGTGATGCGGTATCTTGGATTTTATCCGTTTTAAATCCGCCCTTTGCCACCACTTTAATGAGCGCGTTCACAAGGTGTAGTGCAATATAGTTCATCATGATCGTGACAATTACTTCGTGAACTTTCAATGTAGCTTTCAACAAGCCAGGAATCAGACCCCAAAGTGCTCCTGCCGCAGCCGCTGCAAGGAGTGCTAGAGGCAAGTGAATGATTTTCGGTAATTCGAAAGCCATACCTACGTAAGCCGCTGCGAACCAACCTACGATTAACTGACCTTCAACTCCGATATTGAATAGACCTGTGCGGAAGGCAAATGCAACCGCGAGTCCAGCAAGGATATATGGACTGATTTGGCGAATGGTTTCTCCAATCGCATAAGAATCTCCAAATATACCGTTCCAAAGTGCAATATAACCCGCAACTGGATCGTAGCCACTTACAAGCATGACAACCGCTCCGACTAGTAATCCTAGGATGATTGAAATCAAAGGAACGAGCACATTTATTAATCGATTAGACATGGTCGTCATCACCTACTTTCAATACAGCACCGTCACTGCCTTCAACAATTTCACTTTTATTATGACCCGCCATAAACAGACCTAGTTCTTGTTCACTCGTTTCAGCAGGGGTTACTGTGTCAACAATCGCTCCATCATAAATAACAGCAATCTGATCTGAAACGTTCATCACTTCATCTAGCTCGAACGAAATTAAGAGAACTGCTTTCCCCTGATCACGTTGTTCAATGAGACGTTTATGAATAAACTCAATAGCGCCCACGTCAAGACCTCTAGTAGGCAGTGCCGCAATCAAAAGATCTGGGTTCCGGTCCACTTCACGACCGATAATCAGCTTCTGTTGATTTCCTCCAGAAAGAGCACGAGCAAGCTCATGTTCACCTTGTGTTCGAACATCAAAGTCCGCAATAAGTTTGTTCGCATGTTTCGTTACTTCCTTGTAGTTCATAAGACCATTCGAAGAAAATGGCTTTTGATAATAGGACTGTAGCGCCGCATTGTAACCAACACTAAAATCAAGAATTAATCCATGTTTGTGACGGTCTTGCGGGATATGTCCTAGACCATTTTCAGTAATCTGTCTTGGTTTTTTATTAGTAACGTCCTTATCACCCATAATAATTTTACCGGACTTCACTTTGCGCAGTCCTGTAATTGCTTCAATCAGTTCGGACTGACCGTTGCCATCGATTCCAGCTAGACCAACAATTTCACCTCGTCGTACAGATAGGTTCAAGTTTTTCACTTTTTCAATACCTCGATAATCTGTTACGACAAGGTTATCAATCTTCAATATTTCTTCTGTAGGATGGGAAGGTCCTTTTTCTGTTTTGAATGTCACTTGGCGCCCAACCATAAGCGTGGCAAGTTCTTCAGGATTCGTTTCAGCTGTAATAACTGTTCCGATCCCTTCCCCTTTACGAATAACAGTTACACGATCTGAAACTGACATAATCTCTTGTAGTTTGTGAGTAATGAGAATGATTGACTTTCCTTCTTCAATCAACTTGTGCATAATTCTGATTAATTCATCTATTTCCTGTGGAGTTAAGGATGCTGTCGGCTCATCAAAAATAAGGATTTCTGCTCCACGATAAAGTGTTTTCAGAATTTCCACACGTTGTTGCATCCCGACCGAAATGTCTTCAATCTTCGCATATGGGTCAACATCCAGCCCATACAGCTTTGAAATTTCCGCTACTTTCTTCGCTGAGTCCTTGATGTTGAGCATACCCATCTTGGTAGGTTCACTGCCAAGGATAATATTTTCAGTAACTGTTAAATTCTCAACAAGCATAAAGTGTTGGTGAACCATTCCGATTCCTAAATCGTTTGCTACGTTTGGATCTGTGATGTCGACTTTTTTACCTTTGACTCTTATCTCTCCGCCATCTGGCTGGTATAGACCGAATAATACGTTCATCAATGTTGACTTACCTGCACCATTCTCGCCGAGGAGCGCATGAATCTCGCCTTTTTTCAACTGAAGAGTAATATTGTTATTCGCATAGAAAGTGCCGAACTTCTTTTTAATATTCAGCATCTCGATGACGTATTCCACTGATCTCACTTCCTTGCTTATAGTTTCTACTAGTTTAGTTTGTTAAATTAACACAATAAAAGATTCCAAATAGAACCTTTTAGTCTGGCAATTTAGGTATTTCTAATTTTGACTACGTATACAAAAACAACGAAGGCCGGTATGAACCGGCCCCCATTCTTTTCATTAGAGAATCCTCTTACTTTTCACCTGGAACTTCGATTTCACCTTCGGAAATCTTTTTGTCATACTCTTCGATTTGAGCAAGTACATCTTCAGGAATCGCACCGCGTGAATCTGCAAGTGCTACACCTTCATCATGTAAACCGTAAACTTTTGTTTCGCCGCCAGGGAATTTACCTTCCTTAGATAGCTTAGCGATATCGTTTACAGCGTTGTCAACACGCTTCAACATTGAAGTCAATGTTACGTTATCGTCTCCAACTTGACCTTCGTCGTACTGGTCAGAGTCAACTCCGATTACCCATACATATGCATCTTTGTCTGCTGTTTTACGTTCTTTAGCTTCACTGAATACACCGTTACCACTACCACCAGCTGCGTGGAAGATAATGTCTACGCCTGATGAATACATGCGGTTAGCAGCTGCTTTACCAAGTTCCGCTTTATCAAATGCACCTGTGTATTGAACATCTACTTTAAGGTCTGGCTTAACGGCTTTAACACCTGCAAGGAAACCAACTTCAAAACGTTCAATTACAGGGATTTCCATACCGCCAACAAAACCGATTTTATCGGATTTAGTCATTAGAGCTGCAGCAACACCTGCAAGGTAAGCTCCCTCTTGTTCTTTAAAGAGCACACTTGCTACGTTTGGCTGTTCAACAACACCATCAATGATAGCGAACTCAGTATCTTTTTGTTGCTGAGCAATTGTATCAATTGCATCTTCCATAAGGAATCCAACACCAAAGATCAAGTTGAAATCACGTCGAGCGAGCGCGTTTAGATTTGTTGTGTAGTCTGCATCACTTTGTGATTGCAAGTAGTCAAATCCTCCGTCGCCTTTTTTCAAGCTGTTTTCCGAACCAAAGTCCTGAATTCCTTTCCAAGCGGATTGGTTGAACGATTTGTCGTCAATACCACCGACATCCGTTACCATCCCTAGAGAGAATTCAGATGTATTGCCTCCGTCAGAAGATGAACCTTTGTCACTTCCGTTGCCTTCTTCTTTGTCTGAACCACAAGCTCCCAAAACCGTACCTGCAGCAAGTACAAGGGACAGTGCAAGACCAAATCTGCGTTTACTCATTTTGTGACCTCCCTATTTATATGTTGGTATGATTATGGCGATAACGCCTTATACCCGTTTACGTACTACGTGGAAGTTGAATTTGTCCGCGCGAAAATAGTTCTTAGAAAACAGGACCATCTCACCAGTTTCCGTGTAGTGTTTTTGTAGCAACACGAGCAATGGAACATCGACCCCACACCTAAGTATGGAAGATGCTTCATGATCGTACCCTACAGGTTCAATATGAGCAATCGCTTGGGTAATATGGATTAGCCCATCTTTTTCTAACGCATCAAAAATGGAATTCTTCATAAGAACTGTTGCTTCCGTCTGAAGATTCTTTGCATTTACTTGGTCAACACAATAAACAACTGGTTCACCATCTGCTGTTCGAACTCTCTTAATAGTAACAATGGAGTCCTCTTGGTTGCAACTGAACTTTTCAATACTCTCTTCCGTTGCAAGAGCGTCTGATACTTCTAGAAAAATCGTTCCTGGCTCCATACCTGCATCCCGAATCATTGAAGAAACACTTGATAGTTCTTCGATTCCAGAAGAGAACAATGGACGCGCTTTCAAAAATGTCCCCACTCCGTGTTTTCGAACAATTATTTTCTCTTCCTCTAATACACGAAGTGCTTCCCGCAATGTCGCCCGACTTACGCCTAACGTCCTAGCTAGTTCAAACTCCGAAGGGAATTTTTCATTTTCTTTAAACACGCCGGCTTCAATGTCCTGCTTAATATGCTCGATGACTTGGACATATAAATGTCTTTGGTCTGCCTTTATCATCAACCCATCTCCCTCCGGCTGAGGTCAGACCTCTGATGTTTAACGTCGTTCTATTCACCCATACTATAACATTTAACGACGAGAAAATAAACATCGTTTCGAAAAAATAATTTTCCAAACTTGCTTATTGTTCTAAAACAGACAAATACCTGTGTTACATGTCTGTTGAATCTTTCCCTACCAATACTTGTCTCGGCTTACTTCCTTCTGGTGGTCCTACGACCCCCCGCATTTCCATTTGATCGACAATGCGTGCTGCTCTTGAATATCCTACACGAAAACGTCTTTGCAGTAGAGAGACTGAGGCCGTTTGCATCTCTACGACTAATTGGACCGCATCGTCATAGAGCTCATCCGTCTCGTCAAACTGGTGGACTTCTTCGATTTCTGTTGGAATCATCTCTTCTTGATACTGTGCTTTTTGTTGTTGTATGACAAAGTCGACAACTGATTCCACTTCACGATCCGAGACGAATGCTCCTTGAACTCGTGTTGGCTTGGAAGCACCAGCCGGAAGGAACAACATATCCCCTCTGCCTAGAAGTTTCTCAGCGCCACCACTGTCAAGAATCGTTCGGGAATCGATCGCAGAAGAGACCGAAAATGCAATTCTAGATGGAATGTTAGCCTTGATGATCCCTGTAATGACATCTACACTTGGTCGCTGAGTTGCGATGATCAAATGGATGCCAGCGGCCCGCGCCATTTGAGCAAGACGTGTAATTGCATCTTCTACTTCGTTAGATGCAACCATCATCAAATCAGCAAGCTCGTCCACAATAACTACGATATATGGCATTTTAGGATGTTTCTCATCATTCTCTTCATTCCATGTGTCGATGTGGGAGTTATAGCCCTCGATATTCCTCGTACCTGTATGAGAAAACAGCTCATAGCGTCTTTCCATTTCAGACACGACTTTCTTTAGTGCTTGCGCCGCTTTTCTAGGATCTGTAACAACAGGTGCAAGCAAGTGCGGAATACCGTTATAGACATTGAGTTCCACCATCTTAGGGTCAATCATCATCATTTTCACTTCATGAGGTTTAGCCCTCATTATAATACTGATGATAATTCCATTTACACAGACACTCTTACCACTACCAGTAGCTCCCGCAATGAGTACGTGAGGCATCTTGTTCAATTCTGAAAGCATTGCCTCTCCAGTCACATCTCGTCCTAATGCAATAAGAAGTTTCGAATCGGGACGGTTATTCTCTTTCGCTTCTAGCACTTCACGCAAACTCACTACTGCAACCGCGGTATTAGGCACTTCAATTCCTACAGCGGATTTCCCTGGAATTGGTGCTTCAATCCGAATCCCACTTGCTGCAAGCGCAAGCGCGATGTCATCGGCCAAACTGACAATTCGGCTTACTTTCACACCGGTATCAGGCAGTACTTCATACTTGGTTACTGCTGGTCCTAGATGGACTTGTGTAACGCGTGCTTTCACGCCAAAACTATGGAATGTCCGTTCCAGTTTTTGTGCGTTTGCTTGAATTGCGTTGTATTCACCAGACTGATCATTTTCAGGGGGTTGTTTTAATAGATTAAACGAAGGCAATTGATACGATTCGTTCTCTTTTTCTCCTGAGACACCTTGATAGGGATCTTTAGATGATTCAGTTGAATCAGGCTCTTTTTCATCTACATGTGGTGCGGGTTCCGTCTCTTTTTGAGTCGGAATTTGTGTTTCATCATTCCGTTCATTAAATGCTGAAATGATCGGCTGCACATAGGGTTCCTCTTCCTCAGGCTTCGCTACAGCATTCATAGTAGATCCCTTTTCTTGAACAAGGTCATTCTGATGTTTGCTCGAGCGTGTTGTCCGAGTTGGTTTTGACTTCTTTTCTGGGGCTGCTTTAGGTGCAGTACGGAAATTAATACCTTTAAGCTTCTGTTTTATGGTTGAAAATGCAGCTGGGAACCACTCAGCAAGATATGGTGCGAGTGCTTTACCAGATACGAGGATCAGCCCTGTTAACAAAAGCAATACACCAGCGACAGCTGCACCTGCAGAATCGAAGAGCGAATAGAACATTGCAAAAAGGACGGCTCCGATCATACCGCCGCCAAGCGTTCCACCTCTAGTACTAATCCCTCCATTTGAGATAAGCACTTTCCACGTTTCCTTTAAAGCGGAATCCGACATAAGGACACGACTAGCGGACAGTTCTTTAAACAAAAGGATGTGGCTGAATAGGAGCAGGCTTGCCAAAATGCAAAGACTTCCACCGACAATACGATTTTTCCAACCAAGTTCTCCACGTTTCACCATAAATAGTATTGCTTGAACTATAAGGATGAACGGTAAAGCTACATGCCAATTACCAAATAGGAATCTGCCAAATGAACCTAGACCTCTACCCACGATGCCGAATTCAAAAATCATAATGACTGCAAGTGCAAGCATCGTTAAACCGATTACTTCAAATAACAGCGGATTTAATGGCGATTTCCCCTTTTTTTTACTAGGGGATCGTTTCTTTTTCTTTTTTGAAACTTTCTTAGACATGCTGTACCTCCTTTTTGCGAAAAAAGGATTTCCTGCCTGACGGCAAGGAAATCCTTAAGAAGAATCTTTCGATCAATACTCCATAATAATTGGAATAATCATTGGTCGTCTCTTCGTTTGCTGATACAAATAAGAGCTGAGCGTGTCTCGGATCTCTTGTTTAATGTTTGTCCATTCAAACGTTTCTTTATTCACGTATTTTTCTACAATTTTACGAATCAGATTAGATGCTTCTTCTAGCAACTCTTCTGATTCACGAACGTAGACAAATCCACGGGAGACGATTTCAGGACCTGCTGCAATTTTCTTTTGCTTGCGGCTTAATGTAATGACAATTGTAAAGATCCCATCTTGGGATAAGAGTTTACGATCGCGTAAGACAATATTTCCAACGTCCCCTACACCAATACCATCAATCAAAATATTTCCTGCTGTTACGCGCCCACTCATTCTGATCTTACCACTCTTGTATTCAACGATATCGCCTTTATCCGCAATGAAGATTTGGTTTTTGCGCATACCAGTCTCTTGTGCAAGTTTCGAGTGAGCAATAAGCATTCTGTATTCACCCGTTACTGGAATGAAGTTTTTCGGTTGCATAAGATTAAGCATCATTTTCAAATCTTCTTGACTACCATGTCCTGAAACATGGACATTACGCGCAGACGTCAAGACGGTTGCCCCTGCTTTTGCAAGTTCGTTCATCATTGAATATACAGAGACCTCAGATCCTGGTGACGGTGTAACAGTGATCAACACCGTATCTGTATCTTTAATACGAATATCCCGATGATGTTTGCGAACGATTTTTTCAAGTGCTTCAAGTGGTTCACCTTGGTTACCTGTCAAAATAATGACGACTTCGCTATCATTGTAGTTCCCGATATCTTTAACAGAAATGACGATACCTTCGCCGACATTTAAATAGCCAAGTTTCACGCCAACTTCAAAGTAGCTTTCCAAGCTTTTCCCGACAACAGCAACTTTCTTGCCTGCCTCAGCCGCTTTGTCTAAAACTTGCTGGATCCGGAGGAAATTCGAAGCATAGACTGCCACTAGAATTCTTCCCTCTGCACCATAAAAAGTTTTTGACAATTGAGTTTCGACTACTGTTTCCGATGTTGTATAACCAGGTCGCTCAGCTTCAGTTGAATCGGACATTAAAATAAATACGCCCTCTTCACCAAGAGCCGCCATTTTCCCTAGATCCGGCTTGTATGGGCCTTTAGCTGCCTGGTCAAATTTGAACTCTCCTGTGTGAACGATTGCTCCTTCACTCGTATGGAACACAATACCAAGTGCATCAGGAATACTATGAGTCGTATTGAAAAATGTCACGTATGTACGCTTGAAATTCATACGACTCTTTGTTGATACTTCGAAGAACTTCACATTCGAAGGAGCAGGCATTACTTTCAAATGCTCTTTAGCAAGTGCAAGTGTTAGTTTTGACCCGTAAACTGGAGCTTGTACCTTTTGTAACAAATACGCGATTGCACCAATTGCATCCTCATGACCGTGCGTTAAGAAAATCCCTTTAACACGTTCTTTGTTTTCTTCTAGGTATGTCATATCCGGAATTACGAAATCGATTCCCAGCATTTCTTCTTCTGGGAACATCAGGCCCGCATCGACAACAAATAATTCATCATCAATTTCTACCACATACATCGATTTCCCTAATTCTCCCACCCCGCCAAGCGGAATGACTTTTATTACTTCATTTTTGACTTTAGTCACATTGTTTCCTCCTATATAAAATTCCCGCTCTAAACGACTAGTTCTCATTATACTTGACATAGCACTTCTGCACAAACAAAAAAAGCCGGCAGTCTCGCCGGCTATTCCCATTTTGAATCAAATTGTTGTTTAAACGTTTGTAGAGTAAGGTCCAAATAAGAATCCTCTTCTGAAATTCCGATAAGGGGTAGACGAACATCTCCCACTGGAAGCCCAACCTTTTTCAAGAAATACTTAATCGGCACTGGATTAGGTTTTGAAAATACCGACTGAAATAGAGGCATGAGAGATTGATGGAGAAGAGCAGCATTGGCAATGTTTCCGTTATGAAAATCATGGATCATGCGTTGCATCTCGAGTCCTACGATATGCGAAGACACAGAAATAACTCCGGATCCACCAATTGCCATCAGCGGTAACGTTAATGCATCATCACCACTGTAGACACTGAATGTATCGTCTGTTCCTTCAATGATTGCAGCCATTTGCTCCAAGTCTCCGCTCGCTTCCTTCACTGCTTCAATATTCGTTATTTTCGATAATCGAATCACTGTTTCTGCAGATAAATTCACACCGGATCTTCCGGGAATGTTATAGAGCAAAACCGGTAGTGAAGTGCTTTCTGCAATGGATTTAAAATGTACGTACATACCGTTTTGATCAGGTTTGTTGTAATAGGGCACAACAAGCATCACCCCATCCGCACCAAGCTGTTCAGCACGTTTCGTCGCTCGTATTGAACCGCGAGTATCATTACTACCCGTACCAGCAATGACAGGGATCCGTTTATCCACAATCGAAATTGCATGAGCGAGCAATTTCTCTTTTTCTTCTTCTGACAAAGTAGGTGATTCCCCAGTTGTTCCATTGACAATGAGCGAATTCGTTCCGTTTTCGATTAAGTGATTAATAAGAAGTCGTGTCACTTTATAGTCAATCTCACCTTCTTCGTTAAACGGTGTGACCATCGCTGTACCAATCGAACCTAACTTCATGCGCACCCTTCCTTTTCAGTTATCTAGTTGTTTTGTGCGTCGCGATTTTTAAGGAGCTGTTCTGCAATTTGAACAGAGTTTAACGCAGCACCCTTCAATAAGTTATCCGCGACAACCCACAAGTGAAAGCCTCTTGGATGATCTGGATCTTTCCGAATACGTCCAACATAGACATCGTCCTTGTTTTCCGCAAAAAGTGGCATCGGATACGTTTGCGTTGAAGGATTATCTTGAACGACCACACCTGGAGCTTTTGCAATCGCTCGACTGAATTCCTCCGCTGTAATACCTTCTTTATCTATCTCCACGTATACTGATTCTGAATGCCCGTTGACGACCGGCAACCTTACGCAAGTTGCGGATACAGCAATGGATGGATCATTGAATATTTTTTTCGTTTCATTGATCATTTTCCATTCTTCTTTCGTATAACCCATATCGTCAAAAGAATCGATTTGCGGAATCGCGTTAAACGCGATTGGATAATGTCGTGCAGCACCAGCACTCGGCAGCTGTGACGCTGAATTTTCTGCTCTGCTGTCAAATTGTCCACTTTGCGATTTTAATTCCAATATCGCATCTGCTCCAGCACCAGAAACCGCTTGATACGTAGATACAATTATTTTCTTAATGCCAAACGCTTCTTTTACGGGATTAAGTGCAACGACCATTTGAATCGTTGAACAGTTAGGATTTGCGATCAACCCGTTATGGGTGTTCAACGCTTTAGGATTCACTTCAGGGACAACTAGTGGAACCTCTGCATCCATTCTGAACGCACTAGTGTTATCGATCACAATGGTCCCTCTACGAGTGGCTTCAGTTGCAAGTTGTTCTGAAATTGCCCCTCCCGCACTGAAAAAAGCAAAATCGACGCCATTGAATGACTCTGGTTTCGCTTCTTCGATAGTGAATAATCTTCCACCTGCTTGAATAACAGTACCCGCTGATCGGGATGAAGCCAACAACTTTACTGAACGGAACGGGAAAGCCCGTTCAATAAGTTTATCGAGTATTTTCGCGCCCACTGCGCCTGTTGCACCAACAATCGCAACTGTATAAGTTTGCATAATGATTCTCCTTCGCTAACACGATGACTCACAAAAAATGAGAACATCGATAATTCGTATTGCAGGAATTATACCATAACATTGAATAATCGGTGGTTTTATTTTTCAGAAGAATGAAGTATCAATAGAGGCTGGAGCTGTTCCTTTCCAATGGCTGCTGCTGCTGCTTCAACAATTAATGAAAAGTCGCTAATGAGGGAGTTTGGTTTTTTAAAGGGATCGTCTTGACCGAATGGGATGAAGAACACATTTTTCATGTTTAATAATTTGACTAGATTAGCTGCATTCAATCCCAGTGCGTCATTAGTTGAGATCCCGAGAAGAACTGGTGAATAGTTACGTAACGTCGCTTTAGCAGCCATGAGAACAGGAGAATCGGTAGCAGCGTTCGCAAAGCGGCTCATCGAATTCCCAGTAAGTGGAGCGATAATCATGCAGTCGACCGGAGTGGATGGACCAAAAGGTTCAGCGCCCGCAATTGAAGAAATCACTTTTTCTCCAGTTGCCCGCTCGATCTTTTCAATCCATTCTTCTCCAGTACCGAAACGTGTAGCTGCTGTAAGGACAGAATGAGTAATGACAGGTACAACCGTTGCCCCTGCGTCTTGAAGTTTAGTAATCATCGGCAACAATTCTTCGTACGTACAATGGGACGCTGTAATCCCCAATCCAATACGTTTGTTTTCAAGCATTTTTTTACTCCTTTCCTCTGCACATCCTCAAAATTGTATCTGCCAAATAGCTTGCTGCTCTTTGCGGGAAATGTTTTCCCGGCAGACCGAGGTGTAACGTATAGTATGCAGAGGACATTCCGGGCTTTAGGCACCCGGGCTTAGATGCCAGATCAAACACTCGCAAAGTATCTTCTGGCTGTATAGCTAGCCATTGCGATGGAATGGTGTTTATCAGAAAACCAGGTTTGAATTCAACATCTGGCGATAGATTTTTCACTTCAAATCCCAAGGCTTCAGCTTCTCCGAGTTGAGCTTCTGATCTTGCAAAAACCGTTAGTTTCGCTCCAGATGCCGAGAGAACGTGAGCAAGCATTCTTCCGACTCTTCCAAAACCAGCTATTTGAAAATGGGTGCTTGCAATTGGCGTGTTTGTTTCCAGATAAAATTCTTTCACGAACCCTTCTGCCGTGAGTAGAGCATTATTCCAAACAAATCGTTCATCACTTAAATAACTCGATACAAAATGACCTTCGGATTTCAATGCCATTTTCTGGATTCCAGGAATAATACCTGTGAAAAATACAGTTCCTTTGGAAAATAGCTTTGAGTCGAGCATCCCTTTCACTCCTTGTATCGGCAACACAATATGGGTGGGATGAATTGTAGCAATCTTGTTTGTAAGCTCATCTGTAACTTCATCTTTTAAATGAACAGTAACATCCAAACCTTTTTCTTTGAACATACGGGCACATTCTTCTATTCGAAGATCAGAACCAATCAACAGCCAACGCGCTTCACTCATCAAATTCTGCCCCATCCAATAAGTGAGTACGACCAAATAAAATTCGGTGTTCGCCAATCAACACGATTTCGCTCCAAGGAATATATTGTTTTGACCCTTCTTTCTTCTGCAGAAATGGTATTTTACTCGCTCGATCACGAATTTCAAATCCAATAATATTACCGCTCGAGCGATCGAATAACAAATCCGTATCCGCTAAAAACCCGTAACGGATGCCCTCTTCCACTTGAATCAATTCTTTTTGAGCGAGCTCAGACAATAGCACATGCATTCCTCCTAGTCTCTTTACAACTAGTCTATGATTGAACATGTGAAAAGCTGACAATCCGTTTCATTAGTCTTGATTTGGAGAAAGAATGGATATTGCAGGTGCATTCCCTAGCAACGTATTTGCCATTTCCGCTACGTCTTTTGTCGTAACAGCTTGGATCCGAGCGATGATTTCTTCTTCCGAACGATGTTCACCAAGGATCAACTCGTTATTACCATTTCGATGCATTCTTGCTTCTGTACTCTCTAATCCGATTAAGTAACTTCCGCGCATTTGTTCTTTTGCATTTCTGAGTTCTTCAGCAGTTACTCCACGCTCGATGATCTCGTGAATAACGGATTGAACGGTTTCAAATAACTGTTGTTCGTTCTCTGGAGAAGCTGCGCAACCAATGACGAATGCACCTTCATCTGCATGAGAAGCATAGTAAGAGTAAACCGAGTACGCCAAACCTTTTTCTTCTCTCACTTCTTGGAACAATCGCGATGACATAGTTCCTCCAAGAATACTATCGAGCAATGCCAAGCTGTATATGTCAGGGTGCTTGAGGGGAAGTCCAGGATAGCCTAAGAACAGATGAGATTGCTCGATATCTTTTGATTTTCGTCCTTCTCTACTTTTGAAAGTAGCCTGTTTCAAAGTTGGGCGTGGCTCGTTTGAAATGGGCTTGCTAAATGTCCCAAATAGTTGCTCAATCGCTTGTAACAAGGAATTATCAAAATTCCCTGCAACAGAAATGACAATCCGGTCCGGTGTATAAAAACGATTCATGAATGAGACAAGGTTCTGCCTAGTAAAAGACTGAACACGCCCTGGTGTACCGCCAATCGGTTTACCTATGGAATGGTCGGGATACATGAGTGCCCATAAGCGCTCATCCGCATCTTCTTCTGGCGAATCCTCAACGGATGCGAGCTCGTCGATAATAACGGATTTTTCTTTTGCCATTTCCAACTCATCTAATTTAGAATTCAACAGCATATCTGCTAAAATGCGGGCTGCGTCTTCTGCGCGATCTTCTAAAACGGTTGCGTAGAAACAAGTCGCTTCCTTTGTTGTAAAGGCGTTGATATCACCTCCAAATCGATCAAATTGTTGTGCGATTTCTTTTGCTGTCAGGGACGTGGTGCCTTTAAAGAGCATGTGCTCAATGAAATGTGCAATGCCTTCCTCACCGTTTAGTTCTTCGGAAGACCCTACTTTTACCCATATCCCAAGAGATACCGAACGGGCGTGGGATATAGCTTCACTTACGACCCTTACGCCATTTTCTAATGTTTGTATAGTTACCATTGTTGTGCCTCCCGATTCTACATAAACAAAAAAGCCCCGCTCTCACAACTGTGGGAGGGAGGCTTCTTGCGATATAAATTACTCGCCTTTTTGTTCTGCTTTTTCTTTTTCTTCTTTTATGACAATTTTACGAGATAAGTTAACGCGACCTTGGTTGTCAATTTCGATGACTTTGACGAAGAGTTCGTCACCCAATTTCATAACGTCTTCTACTGCTTTCGTACGTTCTTCTTGAATTTCGGAAATGTGGAGCAATCCATCTTTTCCTGGGAATAACTCAAGGAAAGCACCGAATTTTTCAATGCGTTTCACTTTTGCCATGTAATATTCTCCGACTTTTGCTTCGCGGACGATGTTTTCAATCATCTTCTTCGCTTTGTCGTTCATCTCAGAATCAGGAGACGAAATGTAGATTGTCCCATCTTGTTCTGTATCGATTTTCACGCCAGTTTCTTCAATAATCTTGTTGATAACTTTTCCACCAGGTCCGATAACATCACGGATCTTGTCTGGATTGATATGAATCATAATAATCTTAGGAGCATATTTCGAAAGCTCTTGTGCTGGCTGTGCAATCGTTTCAAGCATATGACCAAGAATTTTCATACGGCCGATTTTTGCTTGTGCCAAAGCTTCTTCTAAGATTTGTCGTGAAAGACCATCGATTTTAATATCCATTTGAAGTGCTGTAATTCCTTCAGAAGTACCCGCTACTTTAAAGTCCATATCTCCTAGGTGGTCTTCCATTCCTTGGATATCAGACAGTACTGAGTAGTTGTCTCCTTTTTTCACAAGTCCCATTGCAATTCCTGCAACTGGAGCTTTGATTGGAACACCTGCATTCATCATAGCCATAGTGGATGCACAAATCGATGCCTGAGATGAAGAACCGTTAGATTCAAGAACTTCAGCAACAAGACGAATTGTATATGGGAACTCTTTTTCATCTGGAATAATTGTTGAAAGTGCGCGCTCTCCCAGTGCACCGTGACCAATTTCACGACGACCTGGAGCGCGGATTGGACCTGTTTCTCCAACACTGAAGTTCGGGAAGTTATAGTGGTGCATGAAGCGTTTTGTTTCTTCCAGCCCCAGCCCATCAATAATTTGTACTTCACCGAGTGCACCTAGTGTACATACGCTAAGCGCTTGAGTTTGTCCGCGTGTAAATAGACCTGAACCGTGCGCTCTAGGAAGAATGCCTGTTTCTGAAGATAGTGGACGGATTTCTTCAAGTCCACGACCATCTGGACGTACTTTTTCATCTGTAATTAGACGACGTACTTCGTCCTTCACAAGCTTTTCTAAGACGTTACGAACTTGCTTCATCGTCGCGTCATCCGCTTCGTTTTCTTCGTAACGTGCAATCACTTCGTTTTTCACTGCAGTGATTGCTTCTTCACGTGCATGCTTTTCTTCAGTCTGAATTGCTTGGACTAAGTCGCTATTACAGCTCTCTTTAATCGATGCAACAAGATCCTGATCGAGTTGGAACAATTCGATCTCCATCTTTTCTTTGCCTACTTCTGCAATGATTTTCTCTTGGAAGGCAACGAGTTTTTTGATTTCATCATGACCAAACATGATTGCTTCCAACATAATATCTTCAGACACTTCTTTCGCGCCTGCTTCAACCATATTGATTGCATCTTTTGTACCGGCTACAACAAGGTCAAGCTCGCTTGCTTCAAGTTGTGTTGGTGTAGGATTGACGATGAATTCGCCATTTAAACGACCAATTTGAACGCCTGCAATTGGACCATCAAATGGAATATCTGAAATGGAAATTGCAAGTGATGAACCGATCATTGCTGCCATTTCTGACGAACAGTCTTGATCCACTGACATTACAAGTGAAATTACTTGCAAGTCATTACGGAATCCTTCAGGAAATAGAGGTCTAATTGGACGGTCAATTAAACGGCTCGTCAAAATTGCTTTTTCAGAAGGACGTCCTTCACGCTTGATGAATCCTCCTGGGATTTTACCAACTGCATATAGACGTTCTTCATAATTCACAGTAAGGGGGAAGAAATCCAATGCTTTTGGCTTTTTAGAAGCTGTTGCAGTAGAGAGGACTGTCGTTTCTCCGTAGCGTACGAAAACAGCCCCGTTTGCTTGCTTAGCGAGCTGTCCTGTTTCGATGGTGAGCTCTCTGCCAGCCCAATCCATTGTAAACTTTTTATGTTCTGTCATGATTGATCTCCTCTCGATTTACATCCAGTGTATACGTAGTATGTATTACGTAATAGTGTATCAAATTAAGCAATGGTTTGCGAAATATTTCATTAAGTAATGGGGTTTAGGGAGCAAAGGCGTCTGAAAAACCGTCCGTTTGCATAGAAAAAAGCGGGCAAAGCCCGCTTTTTCGGTTGTCAATATTAACGGCGTAGGCCGAGTTTAGCGATTAGATCACGGTAACGTGCAACTTCTGTTTCACGCAAGAATTTCAAAAGACGACGACGTGTACCGACCATCTTATAAAGACCGCGGCGTGAGTGGTTATCCTTCTTGTGTGAACGCAAGTGCTCGTTCAAGTTGTTGATCTCTTCAGTAAGGATAGCGATCTGAACATCTGCAGACCCTGTGTCGTTTTCATGAATCTTGAATTCGTTGATCAATTCATGTTTACGCTCTTGTGTAATAGCCATCCTAGTCACCTCCCATTCTTTAATATCCCCAAGTCCCAAGCATACGTTGGTGAATCGTTATGCCAAGGAAAGGTTCGTGTACACTGTACACTCACCTATCATAGCATGCGCAACTTCCCCTTGCAACCGTCAGTCTTTTTCAGAAAGAATCTTTTTTGCGGTTTCTTTATCTTTCGCAATTTGATTTTTTAGCATTTCAATTGAATCGAATTTCTGTTCAGGTCTAATATGGGCAATCCAGTCAACAATTCCTTGTTTGCCGTATAGATCTCCATCAAAATTGAAGACATTCACTTCAATCGTTTTTCGTGCCTCATCAGGATGATCAAAGGTTGGCTTAACGCCGATATTACAAACTCCATCATAAGTAGTGCCGTCTACTGTAAATCGAACTGCATAGACTCCATTTTGCGGAACTATGAGTTCAGCACCCGGGATAATATTTGCGGTTGGAAAACCAAGCTGCCTACCACGCTTATCCCCATCTACTACTTTGCCGATTGAACGAAATGGTCTGCCAAGTAACGATGCAGTTTTTGCTACATCTCCTTCTGCCAGTAACTTGCGGATACGTGTGGATGAAATTTTTTCATCATTCTCAGCAACTTTTTCTACCTGTGTCGTACCAAATGCTCCATTCGCTAGAGAAGCCATCTGATCCATTGTTCCTTTACCTTTTGCACCAAATGTAAAGTCAAAACCAGCTGTTACATGACGCACATTCAACTTTTTCAACACTTGGTCAACAAATTCTTCCGGCGTCAAGTCAGCAAGGCCACGATCAAATGTAACGATAAACAATGTGTCTATGCCCATTTCATTAAGAATCCTCTTTTTCTCTTCCAAAGGCGTGATGTAACCAATCTTTCCTTTTTCACCCGAAAATAGATGAGATGGATGCGGATTGAATGTCATGACAGCTGGTAAAACATCTAGTTGTTTTGATGTGTCAATGGCGCGTTGTATGACTGTCTGATGACCTTCATGCAATCCATCGAAAAAACCGATAGCTACTGAGAATTCTTTGTCAATATTTTGAACGATCCCATGGTCAACTTGCAACTCAATTATTTCCACGGTCCTTGTCCTCCTCTGCTCTATTAACCGGGAACATTTTCACCGGTTTCATTAGCCCTTGTTTTTCTGGATGAGGCGCGTACACGGCTAGAGCTTTACTGTTTAACACAAACAGGGCTTCGTCTACTGAATCGAAAATCGGATGAAGGGGTAGAACTTGGCCATTTAAAATCTTGGTTAGCAGTTCTTCATTTTCATCCAATTGCACCTCAACAATTCCATTTAATGCTGATTCCAAAGGTTTTAAAAACGTTTCAAGAATACCTGCATCTTGCATCTCGCGCACTTCATCAATCGTGCGACAGTCATTTTGTGTAAACGTTCCAGAAGCCGTTCTAACTAATTGGGACATATGAGCAGGATACCCAAGTTTTTCTCCTATTTGAACTGCAAGTGTACGGATGTACGTCCCTTTACCACAAGAAACTCTAATGGTAAAACGAGGCTCAACTCCCTTGAATTGCTCATCTTCACTTATTAACTCGATTTCATGGATGTGGACTATCCGTTCTGGGCGTTCCACTTCAATTCCTTTTCTTGCATACTCGTAAAGCTTTCTTCCATTTACTTTAACAGCAGAATACATGGGTGGAATTTGTGTGATAGAACCTGTCAAAGATTCTAATGCTTGCAGGATTTGTTCACGAGTGATTACCTTTTCCGATAAATCCTCCTGAACAACAGCCCCATCCGCATCTTCAGTTTCGGTTGCCTTTCCAATTAATACTTCAGCAATGTATTCTTTTCCTGAATCTGTAATGTACGATGCGACTTTAGTGGCTGAGCCGATGCAAATCGGAAGGACACCCTCTACATTCGGGTCAAGAGTGCCTGTATGCCCTACTTTTTTCGTGCGGAGAATTTTCCGTAATTTAAATACACAATCATGTGAGGTCAACCCTTTTTCTTTCCACAGCGGCAGGATTCCGTCCATTTCATCGCCTCCTCTTATCCAACTAGTTAAATGCTATGTAAACGTAAAAAGGGATCGGAAATCCAATTGGATACCGATCCCTTTTGTTTAATTGTCCGACTCGTCGTCCTTCACTTCACGTAGAAGTGATTCGATTCGGTTGCCGTATGCGACGGATTCATCAAACGCGAAATCGATCTCTGGTGTTTTTCTTAAACGGATTCGTTTTCCAATTTCAGAGCGGATGAATCCTTTTGCTTTCTTTAGCCCTTCTAGTGACGCTTCTCTCTCAGAATCTTTTCCAAGAACAGAAATATAGATCGTTGCCTGTTGTAGATCCCCTGTTACTTCCACATCGGTAACTGTGACGAAACCAATGCGAGGATCTTTTAGACGTTGGCCTATAATGTCACCGAGCTCTTTTTTCATTTGTTCTGCAACTCGATTAACACGCATTGACATGGAGTTTCACCCCGCTTCACTATCCTGGATAGTCAATCTGTATTTCAGTTAGTTCCCACTCTGGATTGGACTCAAGAAATCGCTGAACGCGATGAATTTCACGTTCAGCGGCTTCCGTTGAAGAGGCAATTGCGACAACACCCAGTGTTGTACGTTGCCAGAGATCTTGATGATCCAATTCAGCTATAGAAACATTATACCCATTTTTAACACGATCGATCATTCGTTTAAGCACGGAACGTTTATCTTTTAGAGAAGCCGCCATTGGAATGATGAACGAACACTCTGCATAAACAATCACACGCGCTTAATTTCCTGCATGATGTACGGCTCAATAATGTCGCCTTCTTTTACATCATTGAAGTTCTTAATCGTAATTCCACACTCGTATCCTTTTGCGACTTCTTTGGCATCATCTTTGAAGCGTTTTAATGTATCCAATTCTCCTTCAAAAATGACGATGTTGTCTCGGTAAATACGAACTGAGGAATCTCTTGTTATCTTACCATCAGTTACATAACTTCCGGCAATTGTACCGATTTTAGAAACTTTGAATGTTTCACGGACTTCTACTTGACCGATTACTTTTTCTTCAAATTCAGGATCAAGCATACCTTTCATTGCAGATTCAATTTCTTCTACAACTTTATAGATGACACGGTGCAGACGAATGTCTACGCCCTCTTCATCAGCAGCACGTTTTGCATTGACATCTGGACGTACGTTGAATCCGATGACGATTGCGTTTGAAGCAGCAGCTAAGGAAATATCTGATTCATTGATAGCGCCAGCACCAGTGTGAATGATTTTCACATTGACACCTTCTACATCAATCTTCATGAGAGAAGCGGCCATTGCTTCCACTGTACCTTGAACATCAGCTTTAACAATCAGGTTCAATTCTTTCATTTCGCCTTCCTTCATCTGATCGAACAAGTTATCCAATGTTACGCGCGTTTTTTCTGTACGTTGTTCTTGGATTGCTTCCCCAGCACGGCTTTCACCGATTTGACGGGCAGTTTTCTCATCTTTGAAGACTACGAAACGATCACCTGCTTGAGGGACGTTGCTAAGACCTGTAATTTCAACCGGCGCAGAAGGGCCTGCTTCTTTAACCCGGCGACCCACGTCATTAATCATCGCACGTACTCGTCCGTATGTGTTTCCGACTACAACTGGATCACCAATACGAAGTGTACCATCTTGAACGAGTAGTGAAGCCACTGCACCACGACCACGGTCGAGTTGCGCCTCAATTACTGTTCCTTTAGCTCGAACGCCTGGATCCGCCTTCAATTCAGCAACTTCAGCCACAAGGAGAATCATTTCAATCAACTGGTCAATTCCTTCACCTTTAAGTGCAGAAATTTCAACAAAGATTGTATCTCCGCCCCAAGCTTCAGAAACTAAGCCGTGTTCTGTCAATTCTTGCATGACGCGATCTGGATTAGCAGATGGTTTATCCATTTTGTTGACAGCAACAATGATAGGAACTTCTGCTGCTTTCGCGTGGTTAATCGCTTCAACAGTTTGTGGCATTACTCCATCATCAGCAGCTACGACAAGGATTGTAAGGTCAGTAACCTTTGCACCACGTGCTCGCATTGTTGTGAATGCTGCGTGTCCTGGTGTATCAAGGAACGTAATCTTTTTACCGTTAGATTTGATTTGGTATGCTCCGATATGCTGAGTGATTCCGCCAGCTTCACCTTGTGTGACTTTCGTATCCCGAATGGAATCGAGTAATGTTGTTTTACCATGGTCTACGTGTCCCATGATCGTAACAACTGGTGGACGTTCAATTGCTTCTGTATCAGATTCTACTGCATCACCATCAGTATCTGGATCTTCAAAATAGATTTCAAGATCTGTTACATCAATGCGGATTTCCTCTTCTACTTCAACATCGTACTCTGCACAAATCAGTTCAATTGCATCTTTATCAAGCTCCTGGTTAATGGTAGCCATTACACCAAGAAGGAATAACTTTTTAATAATTTCAGATGGCTCGCGACCTAGTTTGTTCGCAAGTTCTCCAACAGAAAGTGACTCATAAAACGTAATTTTTTCTGGTAACGGCTTTTCCACTTTAGGCATTGGGTTCGCCGGACGGTGTCTGCGGCGACCTTGGTTAATACCTCGTGCTGGCGGACGTCCGCCACGACGATTCCCTCCGCCACCGCCTTGACGGTTTTGAGAAGATGGCCCTTGGTTAGGACGGTTTTGTCCTCCAGTTGATGGAGTGCCTTGACCGCCACTTGCTGGACGGCTGCTCGTTTGTCCCTGAGGACGATTGGCAGACTGGCCTTGTGGTCGGCTATTGCCGCCTTGACCTTGCGGGCGAGTGCCTGCTTGGCCTTGTGGACGATTCGTGCTTTGTCCTTGAGGACGGTTACCCGTTTGGCCTGTTGGGCGAGTGCTGCCCTGTCCCTGCGGACGGCTTCCTGTTTGGCCTTGTGGTCGGCTATTGCTTTGTCCCTGCGGACGGCTTCCCGTTTGACCTTGTGGTCGGCTATTGCCTTGCCCCTGTGGACGGTTGCTTGTTTGGCCTTGCGGTCGGCTATTGCCTTGCCCCTGTGGACGGTTGCCTGTTTGGCCTTGTGGACGAGGGGCACTTTGGTTGTTGGTTGGAGCATTTTTCGAAGTTGTAAACTTCTTATCCAATTTCTCCGCAGAGCTTGTATCGATCATAGACATGTGGTTCGTAACATCCACATTCATTTTACCTAGTTCTTCAATGACCTCTTTGCTTGATTTGTTAACCTTCTTCGCGTATTCATGTACACGTATTTTCGTCATTAGCCCACCCCCGTTATAATTCGTTGAGGAGCGAGGACAGCTTTTTAGCAAAACCACTGTCCGTTACCGCGAGGACGACCCGCGACTCTTTTCCGATTGCATGCCCGAGTGCTTCGCGGCTCCCAAAAACATGCTTCTCAACGTTGTAGCTATTACATTTATCCGACAGTTTCTTTTTGGTGTTATCGGATGCGTCTTCTGATAGTATAACAAGTTTTGCTTTTTGTGCCCGAACTTCAGAAACTACAAGCTCTTCACCAGTGGTAAGTTTCCTTGCTCGTGCTGCTAATCCTAGCAATTGAAAAATTTTAGTCTCATTTGAAATCATTTGATGGCCTCTCTCCGAATTGCATGCAAAAGATCAGCATACACTTGTTCCGGAACAGCACTGCTCAGTTGACTCTCAAGTGCACGAGTCGCTTGCGCTTTTTCTACAGCTGCTTCAGATTTCGATACATATGTTCCACGACCGGATTTCTTACCAGTCAAATCGACTGATACATCGCCTTCTTTAGTGCGGACGACGCGGATCATGTCTTTCTTAGGAAACATTTGGCCGGTAGCTGCACACTTGCGCAACGGCACTTTTCGATTATTGACTGCCATGCGTATGCACCCTTTCGTAACTACTTATTGATGTTCATCTGAATACAAGTCGATTGAATCCTCATCGATTTCTTCCGACTCTTCAGTTGAATCTAGCGTCGTTTCATCATCTGAATAAACATCTACTTGCTCAGACTCTTCATCGTATTCTACCTCAGTTTGTTCTTCTTCAAAACGAGGATAAATTCCTAGTTCACGAGCATCTGTTTCACTTTTAATGTCAATCTTCCAGCCAGTCAATTTTGCGGCTAAACGTGCATTTTGACCGCGCTTACCGATAGCAAGTGACAATTGGTAATCTGGTACGACAACAGTTGTTGAACGATCTTCTTCTTTCACTTGAACGTCCAATACTTTTGAAGGACTAAGTGCGTTCGCAACAAAGACAACTGGATCTTCTGACCATTCCACAATATCGACTTTTTCACCATTAAGTTCATTTGAAATAGATTGAACCCGAGCCCCACGTGCACCAACACAAGAACCAACTGGATCTACTTCTTCATTTGTTGTAAAGACAGAAATCTTCGAACGATCGCCCGCTTCTCGAGCGATGGATTTGATTTCTACAATTCCTTCAAAGATTTCAGGAACTTCCATTTCAAACAGACGGCGCAAAAGGCCAGGGTGTGTACGGGATACAAACACTTGTGGTCCGCGTGAAGTGCGCTCCACTTTTGTAATATACACTTTAATGCGTTCGTGTGGGTTATACTTTTCAGATGCAATTTGCTCGGTCATCGGAAGTACAGCTTCCACTTTCCCTAAGCCTACATACAGATTGCGAGCGTCAAAGCGCTCTACAATTCCATTGACGATATCGTCTTCACGATCAATATACTCTTCATAAATAAGGCCGCGTTCAGCTTCACGTACACGTTGGGTAACGACTTGTTTTGCAGTTTGCGCAGCAATTCGTCCAAAGTCGCGAGGTGTCACTTCTTGCTCAACGATGTCTCCAACTTCATAAGCTGGGTTTATAAGCAATGCGTCTTCAAGTGAAATTTGCAGACGATCATCTTCCACTTCATCTGCTACCACATCTTTACGTGATAAGACTTTAATAGTTCCTACTCCTAAATTCAAGTCCACGCGGACGTTTTGAGCTTGATTGAAGTTTCGTTTGTACGCAGTTACGAGCGCCGCTTCAATAGCGTCCACTAATATCTCTCTAGATATGCCTTTTTGCTTTTCTAATGCTGTTAATGCATCGAGAAGATCACTACTCATGTTCATCACTCCTGATTATTCAATTATGCAGAAAAGTCGATTGCATATCGTGCAACTGCAATCTTTTGCTTATCGATTCTGACTGTCAATGTACGTGTCTTAATACGAATTTGAAGTTCAACTGCATCTGGTTCGTTGACTAGTAGGTGACCTTCAAATTCTTTCATATCTTTAACTGGCTCATAAGTTTTCACATAAATGTACTGACCAACCGCTTTCTCGAAGTCTTGTTCTTTTTTAAGCGGTCGTTCTGCTCCTGGAGAAGATACCTCCAAAAAGTAGTTTTGCGGAATTGGATCCGTACGATCCAGTTCTTCACTTAGGCGTTCACTTACTTGAGCACATTGAAGTATATCGATGTTCCCTTCCTGCGTATCAACGTAGACGCGCAAAAACCAATCTCTTCCTTCTTTCAAAAACTCGATGTCGACTAGTTCTAGCGCTAACTCATTGACAATCGGGAGCACTAACGCTTCTACCTCTTCAGTAATTTTACTCATCTTACCCCTCCCTTGCAGGTTGTAATTTGCTTAAATAATAACGGCAGACAACAGAAAAGAGCGGGGAATCCCACTCTTTTCGCGTAAGACTATAGCAAAAGTTGTTTCAATTGTACCATACATTCATATACCGCGCAAATTTTCCAAATGTATAACTTGGATTAAAGGCTTATCATACCAACACTTTCAACAAATATCTGATAAAAGAAGATATTGAGTTCTCTCATTGGTGGAAGCTTTTTTTCGATGGGCTCCCACTGCAATCATCAATATTTCATCTTAAGCAGACATTGGAATACATTTCACTACTTAGAACAGAGAAAGTTGATTCATTTCCGGTAATCCTTCTAAACAGCCAAGTGAGTCCATATATTCCGTAATTGTCTTAGATACACGCCCTCGTCGCTGAAGATCTTCTTTTGAAAGGAATTCTCCATCTTCCCTTACCTCTACAATAGTCTTCGCAACATTTGTTCCGAGGGATGGGATGGAATTGAATGGTGGTATGAGTGTGTTTCCTTCAATAATGAATTCATCAGCGGATGACTTGTACAAATCAGGTTTTGCAAATGTATATCCGCGTTCACACATCTCTAATGCAATTTCCAATACGGTGACTAAGCTTTTTTCTTTCGGTGAAGCTTCAAGGCCTTTGTCATAAATTTCTTTTGCCTTTACTCGTATTGATGCAGGTCCTTTAATCATCGTTGCCAAATCATAGTCTGTCGCACGCACAGTAAAATACGTTGCGTAGTACATAATTGGGTGGTGTACTTTAAAGTACGCAATACGGAGTGCCATGAGAACATAAGCTGCTGCGTGTGCTTTCGGGAACATGTACTTAATCTTTTTACAAGATGCAATATACCACGCTGGAACCTTGTTCTTTTTCATTTCCTCTTCAAATTCTGGTGTTAAGCCTTTACCCTTTCGGACAGACTCCATAATTTTAAAGGCAATAGCCGGTTCAAGCCCTTGGTAGATTAAATACACCATAATATCGTCACGACACCCGATTACTTCTGCAAGGACACACGTTTTGTTCTGTATCAATTCCTGTGCGTTGCCAAGCCATACGTCGGTTCCATGAGATAATCCAGAAATTTGTATGAGCTCAGAAAACGTTGAAGGCTTCGTTTCTTCTAACATTTGACGAACGAATCGTGTACCAAACTCTGGCACACCAAGTGTCCCGGTTTTACAGTTGATCTGTTCTTCAGTTACCCCAAGTGAGTCTGTCCCACTAAACAAAGCCATTACTCCTGGATCGTCAGGTGGGATGGTTTTAGGATCAATCCCGGATAAGTCTTCTAACATCTTTATCATTGTCGGATCATCATGTCCTAAAATATCGAGCTTCAATAAGTTATTATCAATGGAGTGGAAATCAAAGTGAGTCGTTTTCCAACTCGAACCAACATCATCCGCCGGGAATTGAATCGGAGTAAAATCATAGATTTCCATATTGTCTGGAACTACGATAATACCGCCTGGATGTTGACCAGTATTACGTTTAACACCTGTGCATCCTTGAACGAGACGGTCAATTTCAGCACCTCTTAAATTAATCCCGTTATCGTTCATATACCCGCGGACATATCCATAAGCTGTTTTTTCAGCGACAGTACCAATCGTACCAGCTCTGTACACATAGTCTTCCCCGAAAAGTTCTTTTGTGTAATTATGGGCATTCGCCTGATACTCACCACTGAAGTTCAAGTCAATATCCGGTACTTTATCACCGTTAAATCCAAGAAACGTTTCAAACGGGATGTCATGTCCATCCTTTGTATAAGGGACGTCGCAAGTCGGGCAATTTTTGTTTGGTAAGTCAAAACCTGAACCCACAGAGCCATCGGAAAAGAACTCGGACTGCTTACACGTTGGACATACATAATGCGGTGGCATTGGATTCACTTCTGTAATCTCCATCATTGTTGCAACTAGAGAAGAGCCAACCGAACCACGCGAACCAACTAAATAGCCATCATCCAAAGATTTTTTAACTAACTTATGTGATATCAAATAAATAACGGCGAACCCATTTCCAATAATCGATTTTAGCTCTTTATCAATTCGAGCTTCTATAATTTCTGGTAAAGTCTCCCCGTAGATTTTATGCGCCATAGTATACGTTAGCTGGCGCACTTCTTCGTCAGCCCCTTCAATTTCAGGCGGATACAAGTCATCTTTAATCGGTTTGACATCTCCCACTCTTTCTACAATGGCAAGAGGATTATCAATCACAATTTGTTCGGCAGTTTCTGATCCTAAAAACGCAAATTCCTCTAACATTTCATCCGTTGTTCTGAAATGGACTGCAGGGAGTTCATGACGATTCATTGGATTCGCCCCTCCTTGGGAACGAACCAATACTTGACGATAGGCTGCATCCGTTTCATCGATATAATGTACGTTTCCTGTAGCTGCTACAGGAAGTCCCGTCTTTTTACCGAGTTTAATCATCTTGCGCATAATGTCTTCCAAGTTCCATTCATCACGAATGAGATCTAATTCGATCAGATGATTGTAAACCGGTTTTGGATGAAGTTCCAAGTAATCATAGAATCCCGCAACTTCTTCCGCCTCTTCGATTGACTTTTGCATGAGCGCTTCAAATACTTCACCTTTGTCACATCCAGAACCGACAAGTAGCCCTTTTCGATATTTCACGAGTAATGATCGTGGAATTCTTGGCACTCTATAAAAATAATTCATGTGAGAGAAAGAGACGAGTTTGAATAAGTTCTTCAATCCTTCATCACTGGTAGCAAGTAACGTGCAATGATTAGGTCGTGAACGCTTATATGCATCCCCTTCCCCTACATTTTTGTTGAAATCATCCAACCAGGTGATCCCTTTTTCTGTAGCATCTTTCATCAGCCTTACAAACAGATGAGCAGTCGCTTCTGTATCGTAAATAGCCCGGTGATGCTGAGTCAAGTCGATATCGAATTTCTTAGCTAATGTATTGAGACGATGGTTTCTGAGATCCGGGTACAGAAGGCGTGCTAGTTCTAACGTATCGATTGTAGGGTAATCTGCAGTTTCTATGCCCGCTTTCTTGCAGGACTCGTAAAAGAATCCCATATCAAACGAAGCGTTGTGAGCAACCAAAATTGAATCACCAATAAACTCAATGAAATCGATCATCACTTCTGAAACTTCAGGTGCGTCTTTCACCATATCGTCTGTAATTCCAGTCAATTCTGTCGTTGTAGATGATAAAGGATGATGGGGATTGGAAAAACGCTCAAACGTGTCTAAAATTTCTCCGTTTTTGACACGAACAGCGGCAAGTTCAATCACCGTGTCATACACAGCGGATAAACCAGTCGTCTCTACGTCGAATACAACATACGTATCGTCTTCAAGCAGACGATGCTGTTCGTCATAGACGATTGGAACACCATCGTCCACAAGATTTGCTTCCAAGCCAAACAAAACTTTTATGCCATGCTTTTTACCCGCGTTATAAGCATCAGGGAAAGCTTGTACGTTCGCGTGGTCTGTAATTGCAATTGCAGGATGGCCCCATTTTGCAGCCTGTCCAACAAGTGCAGCGGCAGACGAAACCCCATCCATCTGACTAAGCTTCGTATGGGTATGTAATTCAACACGCTTCCGTCCTTCAGGTGCTTTGTCTTTCTTAACAACCGGAGCAACTTCCATAATATCTTGCGCCATCATGATCAGGTCACGGACGAATGTATCGTTTTGAATACTTCCCCGTGCTCTCACCCATTTCCCTTTCGTGAGTGCTTTCATGAGTTCTGCGTCTTCGTTATCACGTGAGAACATTTTCACAAGAATTGAATCGGTGTAATCGGTCACTTTTAGCGTTAACAGTGATCGTCCACTTCTCAGCTCTCTTACTTCAGCATCAAACACATAGCCTTCTATTGCTACACGTCGTTCTTCATCTTGTATTTGTTGGATTTCTAGTAGTGGTTCATCCGCACGGATTGGTGTGCCAAGAGAAATCGGTCCACTTGGAACTCCGTCGCTCTCTTTTTTCGTTGTCTCTCTTTGTTGCATCGCTTCTAATGCTTTTTGTGCATACGCAACTTCTTCAGCTTTACGCTCCTCAAAGAATGCAACTCGGGCTTGTTCTTCTTCAACAGGAGATTCAGAAATCGTAAATTCTGGATAGATCCGAGGAAATCCGAATGACTCATAAGCATTCGAAATGAGATGCCCATACTTATTTTTCAATGTCCGTTGTTGAACATCATTTACACAACAAACCGTGATTTTATCACCAGATAAAACTGGTTTTTGTGAAGTTAGCGCTTCCCGTATTGGCGGAGAAACTTCACCTAACTCGTCCATAATCGCTGGCCAGTAGGCAATGATCATTTCTGCATCATTCACTTCTGTTTTCGTACTGATTTGTAAACGAATTGCCGCGATATTAGAAAATGCTTGTTCAACTCTTTTGCGGAATAGCTGAAATACATCAAACGGCAATGAATTCTCTAGCGTTACGGTGAATTGCCACACCTTCGATTTTTTGTAAATATCCACCCGCTCTAGCTCTGCATCTTGAAAATGCATGACAAACGCATCTTCCGTAAGTCCAATTTGTTGGAGTAACATTGACATCTTTCTTTTAGCGTCCATCCGTCTCTCCTTTCCCGTAAAAAGAAGGGAAGGACCGTAAGTCGGCCTTCCCATGTCTTTACTCTGTTCTGAAAAATTCCTGAAGTTTTTCTGTCACTTCTTCTTTCCGCATGCTAACTGCCTCACCCATTGTTCGATAAGTGACTTCCACCATTCCAGCAGAAGCTTCATCACCAACCACTATTTTCACTGGAACGCCTAACTTATTCGAAGTTTTACGCTTACTATCAGAGCTTACGTTTCGATCATCAAACAGCACACGATACCGATATCCATTCATGACTGAGTGAATCTCTTCAGCTAGCTGCTGTTGGATTTCATCTTCCGTATCTTCAATCAATAAATGAATGTCATATGGGGCAAGTTGAATTGGCCATTTCAATCCAAGTGAATCACTGAAATGTTCAGCAGTTACTGCAAATAGGCGTGTCATATCCATATAATAATATCCCGTTAAGATTTCAAGGGAATCCTTGTTGGCAACGTTAATTTTACTAAATACTGGTTCAGGTTCAATAATTCGGGCGAATGTGACGCCTTGACGAAATGTTATCGTACCATTTCCATCAGGTGAGGGTTCTCCCTCCTTCACGAGACGTATGTCTACGTAACGATCGACTGCAAAATCACGATCCGGATTGACATTCAACAAGAATGTATCTTTTTCATTTGCTCCACAAATCCCATTAACAATAGACGATACACCAAAGTCAGCATAAACCGGTAGACCAAATGGTAATTGTACTGGTCCAATCGATTTCAGCTCGACATCTAACACTTTTTTCATTTCCTTCGAGTCTAATAAACTGATAGTTGAAGTACCAAATACTTTCTTCAATTTCAGCTCATTCAGTTCGTGATCCCCTCGGATAAGAATGAGTGCAGGTTCCGAATTAATGTCATATAGAAATGCTTGTATAGTTTGTGAGCAGTCTAATCCAAGTGATTCAGCAAGAGGACCGATTTCTTTACCTTGCCCGCTAACTTTTTCAGCTTTCTTCAGCTTTTTGGATTCTTCAAGTTCTTCCCGGACTGCTTCTGCTAGTTCTGCTTTTGACGTATAAGGAGAATTCGTACTTTGTGCAAACGATTCTTTGCCGCATTCAGAAAATGCGATAAACTCGTATTCAGTTCTTCCATTATCGTTTTGTGACTCAATAACCCGATATGGGATCCCTATTCTATTCGCAATTGTTGAAAAGACAGAAAAAAGTGTCTCACCATTTTTTTTCGCTTCAATCACATCCGTGTGGAAAGAATATCCACTTACCAACGAATACTCTTTCGCATACAGAAGACTGGAATCCTGAATGGGCTTCCAAGCCTTCCTGATATGCTGTTTTATATGAAATACTGATATGGGTAATTGCTCTGAACTAATAACTTCATTTGCAATGAATGACAGGAAAATCATTTCATCTGATTTTCCTGTCGCATGTTCAAATTGTTCATACGGGAGATCCACTTCAAGGACACGTGCTGACTCCATTTCCTCCCGGATCACACGTTTTATATTTTCCAAGACCTTTCCAGCCAATGGGAAGTACGCATACATACCTTCAGATGTTTCTTGGACATAACCAGATTGAGTGAGAAGCTGATCTGCCAGACAGTTAGTTGAAGTTTCAGCAGCGGGTATGAATACACCTGATTGTTTCATCGTGCGTCGCCTCCGTTACTCTCTGATCGATTAGATCGTCATTTCTAGAAAAAGAACTTTTGAATGTCGTTCCATGTTACAACAAGCATGAGTAACATAAGCAGCATGATTCCTACAAAGTGAACCATACCTTCTTTTTGGCGATCAATCGGTTTCCCACGCAATGCTTCAACTAAGAAGAACAACAATCGGCCGCCATCAAGTGCTGGAAGTGGTAAAAGGTTCATAATTCCTAAGTTGATACTTAAAACGGCAGCCCAATTCATGAGATTGAAAATACCATACTGCGCAACTTCCTCTGTCGCCTTGTAAATCCCTACTGGTCCTGATAGGGCATCAAGAGTAAACTGACCTGTTACCAGCATACCAAGAAGTTCAAATATCTTAGCAATCCAAAACCAAGTTTGTTCGGCACCATAAGCAATGGCTTTCAAAGGATTTTTCTCAACTGGACTTGTATAGAAAACACCTATTTGGCCAAACTTTTGGCCCGCATCTTCCATTTCTTCTGGAGTTACTTGCAACGTTATAACTTCCCCGTCACGTTCAACTTCCAAATCAACAGAATTTCCTGGATTATCTTGAATTGTTTCTGTGAATTCAGTCCAAGTATCTACAGCTACCCCATTCGAGGATTTTACATAATCGCCTTTTTCTATACCAGCTGCTTGAGCTGGACTGTTATCTTGAACATCGGTAATAATGGGTTCGTTAGTTGGAACACCATTCAATAAACCGAGTGCAACAAAGACAAAAAATGCGAGAATGAAGTTAAAGACCGGTCCTGCTAGTATCGTCAAGAACCTTCCCATAAGGGGTTTCGAGTCGAATTGTCGATCTTTAGGAGCAATAAGGGTCTTCTGTCCTTTTTCATGAATGACAGCCGTCCGAGATACTGAAAAGCGAACAAGACTTCCTTCATCATCGTATCCTTTAATGAATAACTTATCATTCAGATCCGCTTCTTCTGTTTCAAGAAAGAGCACATCTGGATTCGAAACATTTGAATTCAAATAAATTTTAGTCACTTCATCTTGTGCATTAAGTATTAAACCTACACGATAGCCTGGCAATAATTCAACTGTGTCAAAGTCTTCTCCAGCCATCCGGACATAACCGCCAAGGGGCAGTAAGCGTAACGTATATAAAGTCTCACCTTTTTGAATACCAATTATCTTCGGTCCCATTCCAATCGCAAATTCACGGACCATAATGCCAGCTTTTTTGGCAAATAGAAAGTGTCCAAACTCATGGAAAAAGACTAATGAGCCGAAAATAATTATAAACGAGATAACTGTCGTCGCCATTTATACCCACCTTTTCAGCCTTCTAGGCTACTGTACTAAATACCTTATTTTATCATGGAATGGACGATTTTACGAGTTTGCATATCCGTCTCAATTATTGTTTCCAAATCAGGTTCATGAATGGTTCTATGTTGCTCCATCACTCGCTCAACCAACTCATCGATTTGAACGAATGGAATATGGCCAGCCATGAATTGACTCACAGCCATTTCATTTGCTGCATTCATAGCTGTCGGCATTGTGCCTCCAGCATGTCCTGCTTCGTATGCAAGAGCAAGAGCTTTAAATCGAGTTAGATCCATTTTTTCAAAATGTAACGCACCAATGTCTTCAAGTTTTAGGCGTTGCGGATCTTTCATGGGAATTCGTTCTGGATAAGACAACGCATACTGGATCGGCACACGCATGTCAGGAGAACCTAATTGAGCCATGACACTTGTATCCTCAAACTCAATCATGGAGTGGATGATACTTTCTTTGTGTAAAAGACAATCGATTTGGTCATAAGGCATATTAAAAAGGTGGTGGGCTTCAATTACTTCAAGCCCTTTGTTAAACATCGTCGCTGAGTCAATGGTCAACTTATTCCCCATAGACCAGTTCGGATGAGCGAGTGCTTGTTCCAGTGTCACATTAGCTAACTGGTCACGTGTTAAGTCTCTGAAGCTTCCTCCAGATGCCGTCAAGATGAGACGGCTGATTGATTTGGATTGTTCGCCATTCAACGCTTGGAAAATAGCGGAATGCTCACTATCTACCGGTAAAATAGACACCCCATAGCGTTTCGCTTCTGCCATCACGATATCACCTGCGGCTACGAGTGTTTCTTTGTTTGCAATTGCAATCGTGATTCCTTGACGAATGGCTGCAAGCGTAGGTTTAAGTCCTACACTTCCGATTACAGAGTTAAGGAGTACATCTGCACCCGAATTAGCCGCGACTTCTTCTAATCCTTCAGCTCCATAAAGGAAGCGGATCGCTGGAAATTCACCTTGAAGTGTTTCAGCATCTGCCTTCTCCATGACAGAAACAAGCGGCGGCATTTGGAAAGCAACAATTTCCCTTACTTTCTCAATATTACGCCCAGCAGAAAATGCTACAAGTTCAAACTGATTTGGGTGAGCTGCAATTACTTCAAGTGTTTGTAGCCCAATAGAACCTGTAGCACCAAGAAGGCTGATCTTTTTTTTCATCAAAAACATCCCTTTCAATTAACTAACAAAGTGCAATAAATGAAGGAGCGGCAAAACAAATAACAAACTGTCAAACCGATCTAAAATGCCGCCATGTCCAGGAAGCAACTTACCTGAATCTTTCACGTTGTAATTTCGCTTCAAGGCGGATTCAACAAGATCTCCAAGTTGCCCAATAACGGACGCAACGATTGTGATACCTATTAAGATCAGGAATGTAGATGCGACAGGCTGTATAAGTTGAAATAGTACCGCAAATACAACTGCACTCAAAATGCCTCCTACAAAACCTTCAACCGTCTTGTTTGGAGAAATATCTGGCCACAGCTTATTCTTTCCTAGTTTGCGACCAATGAAATACGCGCCCGAATCTGTCGTCCATACAATGACAAGTGCATAGATGATAAACACTAAACCAGCATCACGAGTAGCTGTGAGATAATAAAATCCCATGCCTACATAAAATGCTGACATCACTAAAAAGGATGCATGAGCAAACGTAAAACGATTCTTCACAAGTACAGTATAGATCAATAAGAGCAATATAATGATAAAAGCAGCTTCTAATTTTGTATAACCAACTGATCCTAACCAACGTAGCGCTAGTTGGTTGGGCAATAACAGAATGGCTGACAATATCCATGCTAGTACGCCTTCAATAGAAAGTAATTTTATGGATTGCATCTTCAACAGTTCATACAGTCCGATTGTTGCAATTGCATAGACCAAAATGGTGAATGGAATCCCTCCAACAACAACAAATGGAATGAATACTGCAGCTGCTACGAGAGCAGTTAGTATCCGTTGCTTCACTTGATTTCATCCCCTTCAAGACTTCCAAACCGTCTACTTCGTTTTTGATAATCCTCTATAATGTTAAGCATGCTCTCCTCATTGAAGTCTGGCCAGAGTACATCCGTAAATGCGAGCTCAGCATAGGCTAACTGCCAGAGCATGAAATTGGATAACCGAACTTCACCACTCGTCCGTATGAGAAGATCTGGATCTGGGAGGTGAGAGGTCATCATTGCGCCGGATACCGCCTCTTCAGTAAGGTCATCAAGTTGAATCGTGTTCTCAGAAAGCTGATTAGCTAATTTTTTTACAGCTTCGGCTATTTCAAAACGACTTCCATAGTTCATCGCGAAATTCAAAATCATTCCATCATTATGCACTGTAGCCTTCATCGCTTTTTGAATCGCTTCTTTTGTATGGATGGGCAATAACTCAGCACTGCCAATCATTTCTACTTTCACGTTGTTTTCAACTAACTCCGGTAAATACGTGCTCAAAAATTCACCTGGCAGCTTCATCAGAAAATCAATCTCCCGTTTAGGGCGTTTCCAATTTTCTGTTGAGAACGCATATAACGTCAATACACGAATACCTAGTTCGTTGGCAAAAAGAGTGGTTTTACGAACGGTTTTCATACCTTCATGATGACCTGCAATTCTAGGAAGTTTCCGTTGTTTCGCCCACCTCCCATTCCCATCCATAATAATGGCGACATGTGTAGGCATCGGCTTTTCTTTTACAATGGCGAGCCGCTCTTGTAATGTCGACGGGACAGCCGTCGTCTTCTTTCGTAGTAGTTTATCGAACATCATTTTTCCTCCACTCGACGACGTTTCAAATCATTCATCCTCTTTATCCTAACAAAATAAAGGAAAACTTGCATGTTAAAAAGGACGTCCTAACGTTAGGACGTCCTTCGAAAAAGAAAGTTCATGTTTAGATTTCCATAATTTCGTTTTCTTTGTCCCCTGCAATGCTATCGATTTTAGAGATGTACGTATCGGTTAGCTTTTGGACTTCGTCATTATTACGACGCAATTCATCTTCCGTAATTTCGCCATCTTTTTCGAGTTTTTTCAACTCTTCGTTAGCATCACGACGAATATTGCGGATTGCTATTTTAGACTCTTCAGCGTCTTTTTTCACTTCTTTGACAAGATCTTTACGGCGCTCTTCTGTTAAAGCAGGGACTGCTAAGCGAATAACGTTTCCGTCATTAGAAGGTGTGATACCAATATCCGACTTCAAAATTGCTTTTTCGATATCACCTAAAGTTGTTTTATCGTACGGCTGAATGACCATAAGACGCGCTTCTGGCACAGAGACACCTGCCATCTGATTAAGTGGTGTTGGTGCACCGTAGTACTCAACAGTAATTCGGTCTAATAACGAAGCGTTTGCCCGTCCTGCTCGAATTGAAGCCAAATCTCTTCCAAGTGAGCTGATTGCTTTTTCCATTCTTTCGGTTGTCTGATCCATAACTGCTTTTGGCATGTTTAGTTCCTCCCGACGACTGTACCGATTGTTTCTCCACATACAGCCTTTTTTATATTTCCTTCTTCCATAATCGAGAATACTACGAGTGGGATATCATTGTCCATACAGAGTGTTGAAGCTGTGGCATCCATCACTTGCAGACCTTTGCTAATTACATCTAGGTAGGTCAACTGATCATATTTCACTGCAGTTGTATCGATCATTGGGTCTGCGGAATAAACGCCATCCACATTGTTTTTCCCCATTAAAATGACATCTGCTTCGATTTCAGCTGCACGAAGTGCTGCCGTTGTATCTGTTGAGAAATATGGATTTCCAGTACCTGCTGCAAAAATGACCACACGTTTCTTTTCAAGATGTCGGATAGCTTTCCGACGAATGTAAGGTTCTGCTACTTGACGCATGTCGATTGAGGACATGACACGAGACTCTGCACCTAACTTTTCAATCGCGTCTTGAAGTGCTAATGCGTTCATGACCGTTGCTAGCATTCCCATATAGTCCGCAGTCGTTCGATCCATACCCATTTCACTACCGACTTTGCCGCGCCAAATATTTCCGCCACCGACAACAACAGTTACTTCCACGCCAAGATCCAGCACTTCTTTCACTTGAATCGCAACGGATTTAATAATTTCCGGGGAAAGACCAAATCCTTGTTCTCCAGCGAGAGCTTCCCCGCTTAGTTTTAACACGATCCGTTTATAAGTAGGTGTGTTCATATGTATCCCCCATCTTCTTGGTTTTCTTAAAAATAGGGAACACAAAATGTGTCCCCTACCATTAGTATGAGTTAAATTAATTATCCTTTGTTAACTTGGCTCATTACTTCGTCAGCAAAGTTGTCTTCGCGCTTTTCAATTCCTTCGCCTACTTCGTAACGAATGAATTCTGTTAGCTTTCCACCAGTAGAAGTAACGAATTCTCCAACTTTTTGGTCAGAGTTCTTAACGAATGGCTGATCAAGTACACAGATTTCTTCGAAATACTTACGAAGACGTCCTTCAACCATTTTAGCAACGATGTTTTCTGGCTTGCCTTCGTTAAGAGCTTGTTCAGTAAGGATTTTACGCTCATGCTCAACTTCTTCTTCAGAAATTTGGTCATGTGAAACGTATTTAGGGTTCATAGCAGCGATGTGCATTGCTACGTCTTTTGCAGCTTCGTCATCTTTAGAGCCTTCAAGTACTGTAAGAACGGAAATACGTCCACCCATGTGAAGGTAAGCGCCGAAAGCGTCATTATCTGTTTTAGTACGGATTTCAAAACGGCGAAGACTGATCTTTTCACCAATTTTAGCGATAGCGTTTGAAATATAATCCGCTACAACAAGTCCATTGTCCATAGTTGTAGTCAATGCTGCTTCTACAGATTCAGGCTTAGTTTTTAATAGGTGAGCTGAGATTTCTTTAACCAATGTTTGGAACCCTTCGTTTTTAGCAACGAAGTCAGTTTCAGCATTGATTTCAAGGATAATTGCTTCGTTTCCGGAAACTTCAATTGTTGTCGTTCCTTCAGCAGCAATGCGATCTGCCTTTTTAGCTGCGCTAGAAAGACCTTTTTCACGTAAGAAGTCTAGTGCTGCATCCATATCACCATTGACTTCTGTAAGTGCTTTTTTACAATCCATCATACCCGCGCCTGTTTTTTCACGAAGTTCTTTTACCATTTGTGCTGTAACTGCCATGTTGTATTCCTCCTATAAAAGCTATTGATTTTGGTTTGTTTCTCTAAAAAAGACGATAAGGGGATTGGCCGCTTATCGTCTTTGATTTTTCAGTTACTCTGCAGTAACTGCTTCTGTTTGTTCTGCTTGAGCAGCTTCTTCGTCTTCACCTTGTCTAGATTCAAGCAATGCGTCTGCCATTTTGCTTGTCAAAAGGCGGACTGCACGGATTGCATCGTCGTTAGCAGGGATAACGTAGTCAATCTCATCTGGATCGCAGTTTGTATCAACGATACCAACGAGTGGAATATTCAATTTATGAGCTTCCGCAACAGCGATGCGCTCTTTACGTGGATCTACTACGTAGATTACGTCTGGGATTGATTTCATATCACGAATTCCGCCAAGGAACTTGATAAGACGTTCGTGTTCTTTTTTAAGTTGAGAAACTTCTTTCTTAGGAAGTACAGCGAAAGTGCCATCCTCTTCCATTTTCTCAATTTGTTTCATACGGCTGATACGCTTCTGGATAGTACCGAAGTTAGTCAATGTACCGCCCAACCAACGTTGGTTGATGTAGTACATGCCTGCACGTTCTGCTTCTTCTTTAATAGCATCTTGTGCTTGTTTCTTCGTACCAACGAAAAGTACTTTTCCGCCGTCAGCACCAACTTGGCGCATGAAGTTATAAGCTTCTTCAAGCTTTTTAACTGTTTTTTGAAGATCGATGATGTAGATTCCGTTACGCTCAACAAAAATGAATTTCTTCATTTTTGGGTTCCAGCGACGTGTTTGGTGTCCGAAGTGCACACCAGCTTCAAGCAATTGTTTCATTGAAATTACTGACATAATTATTTCCTCCTGTTTGGTTGGATTCCTCCGCATACTTCATCCGCTGAGCGACCTTTCGGCACCGTCTCAGTACGTCCATACACGTGTGTAGTAATACCACTTTCTAATATAGCACAAGCCTCATTGCTTTCGCAACAATTATCTTTTGAACTTTAATATAAGCTCTACTTCTGTTTTACCTTTTTTTAATTGGCTCGCAATTTCATTTAGCGTAAGTCCTTCATCGTGTAATCGGTAAACCGTTTCAAATTCAGTTTCTTGTTTTGGCTCAGGGCGAGTCTTTGCAGCGCTTGTCTCATTAGGTTGCTGCTGGGATCGATAGGAATCCAAAACTTTAGAAGTCGGTGGCTTAGGGTTAAAATAAACAGACGCCGCAGCCACTTCATCGTCTTGTGGAACCGACGATTTCTTCGCTTCAACTTTACTTTCATTATTTCGAGGATTTTTCTGTATTTTTGTAAGTTGTTCGATTAAACGATCGTTTTCTTCTTTGACTTCAGTAATATAGAGCGCCAAACTATCTTCCATTTCTTTCATGAGTTGCTGTTGTTTCTTCTCGGTTTTATCCAATCTTGACATTCGCAAATACAACAAAGCAATCATATAAAATCCACCAAGTTGCAATACAAAAAGTGCCGCAATCCAAAATGCCGTCATTTCATCACCCTGTATAGTCTACGAAGCCGCCTTTATAAGGATGGCTTACGTGTATATGTTCCTTCTGTTGAGAATCTTCCTGCTGCTCATTGTCCTCAGACTTTTCTTCATTCGAAGAATTTCTTGCGTTCTTGGTTTTTTCAGACTCAGCCGATTCGATTACTGTACTACGGTTTTTCATCACTTGTTGATCAGTTTGAGCTGCTGCTTGCTGATGATTAAGCATAGTCTGCTGATTCTTTTGTTCTGTCAGTTTTCCTGCATCAAAAGTTTTCGGGATTGCAATTTGTAGTTCTATCGACTTTAGACTCATAATACCCCCCGATCCAGCACTTCAGGCAGCAATAACTTTCTTAGCTTAAAAAGTGCTTTCGAATGAATTTGTGAAATACGTGAAGTTGATAGGTTGAGAATTTCTCCAATTTCAGTAAGCGTCATCTCTTCGGAATAAAACAGACTAAGTACAAGTTGTTCGTTGTCATTCAAGTCTTTGATTTTCTGTATCATTTCACCTAACAGTTCGCGTTTTACCGAATGCTGCTCCGGAGTCACTGTTTTTTCATCTTTTAAAACAAAGCTTTTCCCTGAATCGTCTTCATCATCATTCATTCGTTCATCGATAGAAAGGACACTGGAAAAGTAATGCTCCTGGACGGTCTGATAAACTTCAGACACATCTATCCCTGTATGCTCAGCAATTTCTTCGGGTGTCGCTGTCCGCATCAATTTCTGTTCAATTTTACTGATTTGTTCTTCTAACTTTTTCGACTTTTCTCTCGACGAGCGCGGTAGCCAATCCTCTTTCCGTAATCCATCAAGGATGCTACCACGGATTCGGAACGAAGCGTATGTATCAAATTTCAAGTCTCTACTTGGATCGAATTTTGTAAGAGCGTCAAATAATCCTTGGTAACCAAGGCTTTTGACGTCATCTCTGGAAACATTACGCGGTAATCCAGAACCTATGCGCTGGACGTGATAATTTACGAGCGGCATATATTTACGGACGAGCGCATCTCCAGCATCAGGATCACGTTTGTTTAACCACAGGTCCCAATATGTCTCTTCCGTAATGTCTTTTTTCGACATAGAATCCCTCGCTTCCGTGCAACATTGTATATTTCGACACTATCATACTAGTTATTATAGCAAAGTATAGGTAGTAAAGACAGTGAACATCTATCATTTTTTCATAAAAAAAACAGCAGTTTCACTAACTGAAACCACTGTGCGTTCGTTTATATTTCCATAGTTCCAGTGTTCACCGTACGTACTTGCAATGTACCGACTGCAGGATCGAACTCTATTGTACGGCCATTGGATCCACCCGTATCTTCTGCTACTAACGGTATGGAAAGTCTAGCAAGCTCTTTTTTTACCGCTTCCACATTACGAGGACCGATACGTACTGTATCTCCTGAACCGAACTGGAACATTTGAGAACCTCCAGCAATCTTCGCTTTCAAAGACATAGGACGGACACCTTCTACTTTCAATTGCTCCATTAGGGAATAAATACCCGTATCTGCAAATTTTGCAACATTAATGGAATCCCCTTTGCCAAGAGAACTGTCAGGTAACATGACGTGCACCATGCCAGCAATCTTTCGTCGTTCATCATACAACACAACACCAACGCATGAACCGAGACCTGATGTTCGAATCGTGTCTGGCTCTCGAACAATGTTCATGTCTGCAATCCCAACTCTTACTACTGTTTTCACCATTTCCATATTACATCACACCTAGTGATTTAAAAATTGTGATGTAAGAAGGGGGATCTGGGAGTAAAAAGAAGTGCCCGTCTACACTCTTATCGTTTTCATCTTCTTCAACAATCTTTGTATCGATTACAATGACTTCATCACTGTAGTGTGACACTTCGATTAGTCCAAAGCTCACAATCGCACCTACCATATCGACACTTAATGACGGAACCGTCGGATAAATCTTCAGTCCTGTGAAATCCGACAATGCAGACAAATAGGAGCCGGACAAGATATTTCCTAGTTCTTGCATCGCAGAAATACCAATTTCACCAATCGATTCCGGAGTTGAAAAGTCAAATTGAGGATCTCCGATTAAACGCCGAATAAAACGGTTAGCGGAATCAATCGGAAGAACAAAGAACATGCTTCCAGATAAATCCCCTTCTATTCTCAAGAAAATCCCAACAACTACATTCTCACTTCCTCCCGCAAGTTCGAACATGTCGTCAAATGACACAAGTGCAACTTTCGGGACGTGCATGTCGATTTTCCGTTGAAGAAGCTCGGACAGAGATGTTGCCGCATGAGCTGCTCCAATATTGCCGATTTCTTTGAGAACATCTAAATGCATATCAGATATGTTGAGTTCAGTTTTCATCCGCATTCACGTTCCTAATCGGACGTAGCACATTGTCCAAGTTGAGCATAACGAGGAGTCGTTTCTCAATCTTTGCAACACCTGCCACAAATTCCGATTCTACAGACCCGACAACTTCTGGCTGGGATTCCAATGCATTCACAGGTATATCAATTACATCATTGGCATCGTCTACAATGAGACCTACATCAAAGTTTTCAAGATTGACGATTATGATGCGCGTATTGTCATTGTACTCCATTTCTGGCAAGTCAAATCGATTCCGTAAATCGACAATAGGCGTTACCATCCCTCGTAAATTGATGACCCCTTTAACATATGAAGGTACACCAGGAATTCGCGTAATTGTCATGAGTAATAATTTTTCAATGGACTGAACGACATCCACTTCAATGGCATACTCTTTGTCGAGCAATCGAAATACGATTGTTTTCATTACATTATTTTCAGTTACAGCTGTCATTGGATTCCCTCCTACTTATTTGATGAGCGCATTGCAGTCTACAATTAGTGCAACTTGACCGTTTCCGAGGATTGTAGCTCCAGATAGTGCGAAAACGCTCTGTAAGTAGTTACCGAGTGATTTCAGTACAATTTCTTGTTGTCCGATGAACGAGTCAACGACAAGCGCTGCCAAACTCTCACCTTTACGAACGATGACGACCGACTTGAGTTCTTCAGGTTCTTCTGGAAGACCCGTATCGAAAATCTCACGAAGATCCACAAGTGGAACAATTTTACCTCGGAAATCGATGACCCGCTGATTATGGGCATTCAAAATATCACTATTTTGGATAATTGCTGTTTCAATAATGGATGACAACGGAACAGCAAAAATCTCTTTTTGCATTTGTACGAGCATAACCGAAATGATTGAAAGTGTAAGTGGTAGCTGTACTTGGAATAACGAACCTTGGCCTTCTTTAGATTCGATTGAAATATGTCCACCTAGTGATTCAATAGTGCTCTTCACAACATCCAGACCTACACCTCGTCCAGAAACGTCTGTCAGCTTTTCAGCAGTTGAAAAGCCTGATGACAAAATAAGTTCTGCAACTTGCTTATCTGTCAAGGTTTCAGCAATCTCTTCAGTAACGATACCGCGCTCAATTGCTTTTTTTAGAACACGCGTACGATTCACCCCTGCACCATCATCTTCTAATTCAATGAACACATGATTACCGGAATGATAAGCGCGTAACGTTACAGTTCCTTCTTCCGGTTTACCTGCTGCAATGCGATCTGCTGGATTTTCCACTCCGTGATCCAACGCATTTCGGATGAGGTGGACTAGAGGATCTCCGATTTCATCAATAACTGTTCGGTCCAACTCTGTTTCAGCCCCGATGATTTCAAGGTTGATTTTCTTATCGAGATCCCGCGCTAACTGACGAACCATTTTAGGGAAACGATTAAACACAGTCTCAACTGGCACCATACGCATATTTAAAATGATATTTTGCAAGTCTCCGGAAATTCGAGTCATCCGTTCCGTCGTTTCATTCAGCTCAGCATTTTGTAATTCTGTTGCGATGGACTGGAGGCGCCCTCTATCTATAACTAATTCCTCAAACAGATTCATAAGTACATCCAAACGATCAATATTGACACGGATCGTCTTGTTTGCAGAATGAGCACTGCTAGAACGCTTGGTAGCGGTAGGTTCTTTTTTTGCAGTCTGCTGAGCAGATTGTACAACTGGCCCAGCAACTGGTGCTTCCATTGTTGTAGCTACCTCAAAAGCTGCCGAGTGAAATTGGACTGACCGAATTTCAACCTGTTCAATTTCAGATACTTTCTGTACTTTTGCTTTTAACTCTTCTGCGTCTTCTTTCGTAATGATCACGACCGTAAATTGGCTATCGAACTCTTCATTCTCCAACCGCTCGACAGTCGGGAAAGTTTTAATGATTTCTCCTGCTTTTTCAAGAATTTCGAACACCATGAATACACGAGCCGCTTTGAGTAGGCAATCATCACGTAGAATTACTTTTAGTTCGAATGCATTAAAGCCTTGTTCAATAGACTGTGAAACTACAGTTTGTTCAAAGTCATCGTAAACAAGTCCACCAGATTCCTCTTCAGACACTGTTTTCACCGTTTTTTCTTCTACAACAGCTAGTGGCGATTTACCCGCTTCAATTTGGTTTAGCATCGTCACTAATTTCTCGACATCTTTTTTTCCGCTTCCGCCTTCTTCGATATCGATAACCATTTCTTCAAGTGCATCCGAAGACTCAAACACGACATCTAAAATTTCAGAAGTAACACGGATTTTAGAATTCCGAATTGCATCAAGTACGTTTTCCATCTTATGCGTCAGATTCGCAATATCTTCATACCCCATCGTTGCAGACATCCCTTTTAGAGTATGGGCCGCTCTGAATATTTCGTTGACAATCGCAAGATCATCTGGGTTTTTCTCAAGTTCTAGTAATTGTTCGTTACACGCCTGGAGATGCTCTTTACTCTCTTCCAGGAACATTTCCAAGTACTGATTTGTATCCATCAAAATGCCTCCTTAAGACTTTACATGCTCTGTAAGTAACTTACCGATATCTTGTACATGTGCTGAGATGTCTGCGAGTCCTGCTTCTTGTATAGCTCTTGGCATGCCATAGACAACAGCTGTTTCTTCAGACTCAGCAATCGTAAACGTCGTGCAATGTTCTTTGAGTATTTTCATGCCTTGAAGTCCGTCATGGCCCATTCCGGTCATAATTGCAGTTACAAATTGTAATTCCGATAACTCTGAAACTGATTCCAGTAAGACATCGACAGCTGGACGATGTCCCATCCGAGGTGCATCTTGGTCATCAAGACGAATGGCGTAGCTAACTCCTACACGTGCTACTTTCAGATGCTTACCGCCTGGTGCAATATACGCTGTATTTTTCTCAATTAGCTCTCCATTTTCAGCTTCTTTTACTGAAATATTACACAAACTGTTTAAGCGATCCGCAAGGGATTTTGTAAATCCTGCTGGCATGTGTTGAACAATTAAAATTGGGACACCGACATTTTTAGGAAGCGAGACGAGCACTTGTTGAAGGGCTCTTGGACCCCCTGTCGATGTACCTATAATTATGAATTGCTTTACCGCAGAGCGTGGGAGTGCTCCTTCAGTAGGAGAAACAAACGAACGTTTTGGTTTAACCACCAATTTTGTTCCAGTCGTTGCTACTGTAGAGTTAGATGGTGTTGCATTCGCTCTGCGGGGTAAGATTTTAACCATATCGATTTGAGATGCATCAAACACTTTTTCTATAATAATCTTTTCACTATCACGTAAATTGAGTGAGATTGCGCCTCCAGGCTTTGTGATGAAGTCCACTGCCCCATATTCCATAGCACGAATAGTATTTTCGGCGCCTTCTTTCGTCGTACTAGACAGCATAACAACTGGCAATGGATTCTCCTTCATGATTTGCTGGAGTGCACCTAAGCCATCAAGGACTGGCATTTCAATATCAAGCGTCATCACATCAGGCTTTAACAGACGTGCCTTATCTACTGCTTCTTGTCCGTTTCTTGCCGTACCGACCACTTCAAGGGAGGGATGAGATGAGATGATTTCAGATATTAATTTGCGCATAAATGCAGAGTCATCTGCAATCAGTACTCTCTTGGAAACGTTCGTATCCACAGTCATCCACGTCCCCTCGCAAATATTTTTTTGAGTTGTCCAAGAAACGTACTGCCCTCTTTACTATCTATATCGGTTCCTGATGAAATATAGTTAGTAGCAATTGCATTCATTCTACGAGAAATCGTGGCATTCGGGTAAAGTTTTACGAAAGGTTGTTGTGCAACAACTGATTTATGGACGGCAGCATCTTCAGGAAGTGCTCCTAACAAAGTCGTTTCCTTATTCAAAAACTTCCTCATAGCAAACTGCAAGCGAGTTACAGCTTCATTTCCATCTTCTTTTGGCTGTACTCGATTATTTACAATGAAGAACTTTTTTTCTGAATCTCTCAGACAAATGAATTTCATCATTGAGTATGCATCTGTAATGGATGTCGGTTCGGATGTCGCAATTACAATGATTTCATCTACTGCTACAATCAGTTCAATTGAACTTTCCGAAGCCCCAGCACCCATATCGAACAATATATAATCGTACTGCTGTTGTAGTGTTTCAAAGGCTTCAATGAGCCTTTCAAAGCGACTTTCTGTCCATTCCAATACAGTTTCCAGACCAGATCCTCCAGAAATAAAACTTAATCCGTCTGCACTTTCAGCAATTACTTCTACTAAAGTACGGTCTCCCGTTAAATATTCCTTCAAACCATATTGAGCTGATTCACCGAGTAAGATATGGACATTCCCCATGCCGATGTCCATGTCTACGATGATGACGCTCTTTCCTTGAGATTGTAGGCTACTTGCAAAATTAGTTGTGAAATTCGTTTTTCCAACTCCACCTTTTCCACTAATTACAGCAATGGAACGGGCTGCGGTTCCTTCTGCTTTCATCATCTTCAGTCGAAGCGCTTCCGCCTGATCACGCATGTGCTCCCTCCTCAAGTAAGAGAGTCAATATCTTTTCAACCGTTGCTTCTTCCAGGTCTTCTGGCACTTCTTGACCATCTGTTACATATGCAATTCCCATATTATAATCTATCAACATATTGAACACTGGTCCGATAGTTTCTGTTTCATCCAATTTTGTAAAGATAAATTGAGAAATCGGAAATTCTAAGAATTGGTCGACGATCGACCGCATATCTGACTCTTTCGTTGTAGTAGAAAGAACTAAATACGATTCCATTTCCAATTCAAAATCGATAAGTTGTTTCAAATCATCTACAAACTTTTTCTCTTTATAATTACGACCTGCTGTGTCAATGAACACAACATCTTTCGAAGACAGATTCTCTAATGCCTGTTTGAAGTCGGTATCATTATAAGCTACTTCAACTGGTGATTGAAGCAAATTAGCATAGGTTCGTAATTGTTCGATTGCGGCAATTCTATACGTGTCTGTAGTTATGAATCCTACTTTGCGTTTATTCTCAATGAGTGAACGCGCTGCAATTTTAGCGATTGTCGTTGTTTTTCCGACTCCTGTCGGTCCAAGTACGTTCACATATTTCTTTTTAAAATGAACACCACCGAACGGCAAGTCTGCAAGCTCATCTTTCAAAATTTCACGCGCGATTTTTTTCTGTTCATCAACTGTAAAATCAACTTTTTCAGCTTTCATACGTCCAAAAATCTCACTGGCAATCTTTTGGATTGTCCCATTATTCAACTCTTGCGCGCTCAATCTCGTCAACAATGAATGCATTTCTTCAGGGTATTGGTTAAATTCAAGCGGAGCATGATTCGTCTTAAGAAGTTGTTTCATTTCCTTCATTTCTTTTTTCAAATCATCAATCACGTCTTCTTGTGCATATTCAGTTTTCAGTTGCGACGAGAACGATGGAACTGTTTTTTCTTTAACGATAATCGGTTCGTCATATCCTGCAACGACTTCTACGCTTTTCTTTTTAAATAGTCCTAAAAACCCTTTAGATTGGACAATGGTAGAACTCAGAATAACCGAGTCGTCACCAAAGTCTTGACGGATTTTCTCCATCGCTTGGACCATTGTATCTGCTGTATACTTTTTCATTTTCATGCGACATCCACCACCCCTACACTCTGTACTTCCACAGAAGCTTCCAATTCATTATAAGACAAGATTGGGATTTGCGGGAAATAGCGTTCCGTAATTTGTCTCAGGTACATTCTGACTGCTGGTGAACAGAGTATGACAGGCGATTGGTCCAGTAACGCAACACGTTCCACTTCACTAGCAATCGATTCCAAGATTGCCTGCGAGTTTTGAGGGTCAATCGTTAAGTAGTTCCCCTGTTCAGTTTGTTGGACACTATCTGCAATCAGTTTTTCAACTTTTCCAGAGACAGTCATGACTTTCAATGCTTGTCCTTGAGGCGTATATTGTTCAGTGATTTGCCGCGCGAGTGACTGTCTAGCATACTCCGTCAACAAATCTACGTCAGCCGTATATTTTGAAGAATCCGCTAGTGTTTCAAAGATAATTGGCAAGTTCCGGATCGATACATGCTCACTTAACAACTTCGCCAACACTTTTTGAATCTCACCAACAGATAGCGGCGTTGGTGTAAGTTCATCCACAAGAATCGGATAGGACTCATGCACATGATCGATCAGTTGCTTCGTCTCTTGACGACCAATCAAATCTGAGGCATTTGCACGAATGATTTCTGTCAAGTGGGTTGAAACGACACTCGGAGGATCTACTACGGTATATCCTAAGATTTCCGCATCCTCTTTTACTTCTTCAGTAATCCATTTTGCTGGAAGACCGAAAGAAGGTTCTACAGTGTCTATTCCTGAGATTGAATCATCACCACCAGGACTCATTGCTAAATAGTGATCGAGCAACAACTCTCCTCTTGCCATTTCACTACCTTTAATTTTTATCCTGTACTCATTCGGCTGAAGCTGAATGTTATCACGAATCCGCACAACTGGAATAACGAGGCCAAGTTCTAGTGCAAGCTGTCTTCTTATCATAACAACGCGATCGAGCAAATCCCCACCTTGGGAAGCATCGACTAGAGGGATTAGTCCATAGCCAAATTCAAACTCAACTGGGTCTACATTCAATAAGTTTACGACGTTTTCTGGACTCTTCAGCCCTTCTGTTTGTTCGCTTTCTTCAAGTTCCAGTAATTCATCTGGATCCTCGTCTTTAGGTCGTGACATCATAAATGCACTTACCGCAAGAGCAATCGCAATTGGAATTGTTAAAATATCATTGATAGGTGTTGCAAGTCCTAACAAAAGAATCGTTACGGCTGCTACGTATAATAACTTAGGTTGCCCCAGCAACTGACTCGTAATATCTGTTCCTAAGTTGCCTTCTGAAGCAGCTCGTGTAACCACGATTCCGGTTGCGGTTGAAATGAGCAATGCTGGAATTTGGGAAACGATTCCGTCACCGACTGTTAGTTTAGAAAACGTTGTTGCCGCTTCTGCAAACGGTAGACCGAGTTGGACAACCCCGATAATCATCCCAACAAGCAAGTTGATCATAACGATGATAATCCCTGCTATTGCGTCTCCTTTTACGAACTTTGTCGCACCATCCATGGCACCATAAAAGTCCGCTTCGTTACTCACTTTTTCCCGGCGTTCTCTTGCTTGTGTGTCAGAAATCATTCCTGCGTTCAAATCTGCGTCAATACTCATTTGTTTCCCTGGCATTGCATCCAGTGTGAATCGAGCGGCAACTTCCGAAACACGCTCCGATCCTTTAGTAATAACGATAAATTGAATAATGATCAAAATCACGAACACGACAAGTCCTACTATTACGTTGCCTCCGGTTACGAACGAACCGAACGTGTCAACGACTCCCCCTGCACTTCCGTCACTCAAAATCGCACGAGTAGTAGATACGTTAAGACCAAGTCGAAAGAGTGTCAGTAAAAGGAGCAATGAAGGAAATATTGAAAACTGAAGCGCTTCTTGCATATTCATTGCTGTGAGAAGCACTAACAGCGCGAGAGTGATATTAATAATAATCAGGAAACTGAGCAACCAGTGAGGCAACGGAATGACAAGCATCGCAACAATCATAATTACGGATGCGAGTACACCGATATCTTTAAACTGCATGTCATCCCCACTTTCTGTTGTTCATTTAAATTTTGCGCTGAATCCGGTATACATACGCCAGTACTTCAGCAACTGCTTTAAAAAATTGATCGGGAATTCGATCCCCGATCTCTGTATCTGTATAGAGCGCACGAGCAAGCGGTCGATTTTCGACAGTCACAATTTCGTTCTCTTTCGCTATGAGTTTGATCTTTTGGGCAATGAAGTCGACACCTTTAGCAACAACTACAGGCGCATCCATTTCTCCATCTGTATACTTAATCGCGATCGCGTAGTGCGTCGGGTTCGTAATGACCACATCAGCTTGCGGAACTTCTTGCATCATTCTCCGCATGGCCATTTCACGCTGACGCTGTTTGATCTTAGATTTTATCAACGGATCGCCTTCTGAGTTCTTATATTCATCTTTAATGTCTTGTTTCGACATTTTTAAGTTTTTTTCATAGTCATATTTCTGGTAAAGAAAATCGAGGATGGAAATAAACAACAAGACAAACGAAGCTGTGATTCCCATCAAAGCAACAAGTTCACCGACGGTCTTCATGACAGCTGACGGTGTTTTAAACGCTAAATTCAATACTTTATCAATATTAAAATAAAGAATTATTGATGTAACACCACCGATAAATGAAATCTTTAACAATGATTTAAGTAACTCGACGATTGCTTTTATAGAAAAAATTCGTTTAAGTCCTTTAATCGGGTCGATTTTCTTCAAATCGAATTTCAACGGCTCTCCCGTGAATAGCAGTCCAAACTGTATCAAATTACCCGCAATTGCAGCTACCATCGCAACCAGCATGACAGGCAACATAATGAATGCCATTTCTTTAATGACTTCCATGTAGATTATCATGGTCTGATCAATATCTAGCTTTTCCATCGTTATGTATGTATGAAATGTTTCCTTGAAAAACTTATAAAAACGATCTTTCATGAATCCTGCTGCAAAAAATAAAAATAGGAATACTGAAAGCAGCACAATTGCACTAGTCACATCTTGACTCTTTAAGACTTGACCTTTTTTTCGAGAATCTTCTCGCTTTTTCGGTGTCGCTTTTTCCGTTTTCTCACCTGCGAAAAACTGAAGATCCAAGCGCAACATGTACTTATCCCCCTCCTAACAACACCATCAAATCTCTCATACTTACTGCCATCACTTCAAATATCTTTTGCATCATCGCTACAATGACGCCTCCCATGATGAAAAGCACAAGGAACCCCACCCCTATCTTAATCGGGAAACCAATTACGAAAATGTTAAGTTGTGGCACTGTTCGTGCAGTAATGCCAAGGGCTAAATCGACCAGGAACAATGTAGCGACTATGGGAATGGCCATTTGAAAGGAAATCCCAAACACAGCAGCCATCGTTTTCAATACATGTTCAGCGACACGCTCACTTCCAAATGATGGCCATAATTGGTCGATTGGAAGAAACTGATAACTATAAAACACACCATCCAACAAAACATGATGTCCATTTACTGCGAGAAGCAATAGCAACGCTAGTGAGTTGAAAAATTGACCCATCAAAGGTGATTGCGTTCCAGTTTGAGGATCAATGACGTTGGCAATTGCGAATCCCATTTGAAAGTCAATGAGACCTCCTGCTACTTGAATTGCTGCCATTACGATAAAGGCGATAATACCAATCGTTAATCCTATCAATGCTTCTTTCAGAACGAGCAGAATATAAGCTCCATTGATTTCAAGGTCTGGTACGTTCAGAGTAAATACAAACATCCATGCAAGTAGAGCAGCAAATACGATTCTCATTACGGGCGGTATAGCTTTGTACGAAAATAACGGAAGTGTAACAAAAAACGCAGATATCCGGGTCAAAACTAATAAATAGGTTGCAACAAACGGCATGAATGCATCCATTGGAGCTACCCTATATACCGGGATAAATTATCAAAGATATCAGCCGCATAAGCCGTTACTTTGGACAACATCCAAGGTCCGAAAAAAACAAGAGCGACGAGTACCGCAACAATTTTCGGTACAAATGCAAGGGTCTGTTCTTGAATTTGAGTAGTCGCTTGGAAAATACTGACCGCTAACCCGGTTACTAATGCAACAATCAGCAGGGGTCCTGCTGTCATTAAAATCACCCACACCGATCGCTCGGCGACAGCAATGATCATTTCACCTGTCAATCTGAACCCCTCCTAAAAGCTTTGCAGCAGTGATTTAACTATCAGATACCAGCCATCCACTAGTACGAATAACAATATTTTAAATGGCAATGAAATCATTACCGGTGGTAGCATCATCATACCCATTGACATTAGAATACTAGCAACAATCATATCAATGACCAGAAATGGAATAAAGATCATGAATCCCATCTGGAAGGCTGTCTTTATCTCACTTAATGCAAAAGCAGGAACCATCATTGTTAATGGAATGTCCTCCATCGTTTCAGGTCGATCTGCGTTGTTATATCTTAAAAATAACTCCAAATCTTTTTGCCGCGTATGTTTTCCCATAAATTCTTTGAAAGGTACACTAGCTTTTTCGTAGGCATCATCTAATGATATTTCTTCTGCAAACAACGGTTTCAAAGCGTCATCGTTCACTTGTTGGAATGTAGGCGCCATAATGAAAAAAGTTAAAAACAGAGCTAGTCCTATAAGAACTTGGTTTGGTGGCATTTGTTGGGTTGCCAACGCTGAACGGACAAACGATAAAACAATAATGATCCTGGCGAACGATGTCATCAGGATCAGAATCGCTGGAGCTAGGGATAGAACGGTCAATAGAAGAAGCATCTTTACGGACGTCGATACTGCACCCGGATCACTATCCGAAAAAAATTGCATAAAGTCATTCATTCCGATTGCGCTCCTTCTCCGTCAGTTGATCGAGCTGACGTTTCCTCTCGTTCTCGACTTCAGTCAACTTATGTTTAAACAGTTTACCGAAATCGTCTGGTTCTTCTTGTTTCTGATAAGGGTTGGTCTTTCGATTTTTCAATCCATTCACAAGTTTCATTACGAGACTTTGTTGAAGGACTTCATCTTCTTCAGAGTAATAGGCAGCCAGCTGCGCAATTTCCTCTGGATTCGAAAGTTCTTTTAGCAGCTGTACATCATCCCCAACACCAATCAGGAAGTACTGCTCACCAATTTTCACTAATTGAATCGACTTCTGCTGGCCAAGTGACAAGCCACCCATGTTTTGCATGAGCTTGCCATGTTGAGTCACACGATTTCTCGTGTTGATGAACTTCACCATGCCATAAATCAAGGCAATGACAAACGCAAGAGCTAAAAGTGTCTTAATATAATCCCATGCAGTTAAACCGACCGGTGACGGATTGCGACTCAAATCTGCTTCTTCAGGAGTCTTGCTTTCTGTAGCAGGTGATCCATCTTTTTCATTATTTTTATTAAGGTAGTCTGTTACCGATGAATCTGTTGCTGCCTGGACAGTCAAAGGAGTCACACTAGAAACTATGCAAAGTGTTACAAGCAACAGCATAGAAATGACTGCAAACGTCTGGAATTTAGCTAAGTGCTTTTTCAATTGCTTCAACAACCCGGTCTGCCTGGAATGGCTTCACAATGAAGTCTTTTGCACCTGCTTGAATCGCGTCAATTACCATTGCTTGCTGCCCCATTGCTGAACACATAATAATTGTCGCATTCGGATCTTTTTCTTTGATCGCCTTTAACGCTGCGATTCCGTCCATTTCCGGCATAGTAATATCCATTGTTACAAGGTCTGGTTTTAATTCGAAATACTTTTCGACTGCTTGAACACCATCTGCAGCTTCTCCAACTACTTCAAAATTATTTTTTGATAGAATATCTTTTACCATCATTCGCATAAATGCTGCATCGTCCACTATTAAAATACGTTTTGACATTTCCATGACCTCCAAGGTTTATCGTAAATTATTTAACCGTTCTGTTTGACTTAAGATGTCCGTAATCCGAACACCGAAGTTTTCGTCTATAACAACAACTTCACCTTTTGCAATGTGTCTGTTATTCACGAGAATATCGACAGGCTCTCCTGCTAATTTGTCGAGTTCAATAATAGATCCGCTCGACATTTCCAATATTTCCTTAACAGATCGCTTCGTACGGCCCAACTCAACTGTAACTTTCAACGGAATGTCTAGCAATAAGTTTAAATTAGAAGTTTCGTTTTGACTCAAAGATGGTGATTCGAAACTCGCAAACTGCGCTTGCTGTACATTCGCATGCTGATTTTGTTGCTGTCGTGGTGGCAATTGCTGTGTTTCGTTATAGCCTGAATGTTGTTGTGCAGTTTGTTGCTGCTGAACTTGCTGAGGCTGTTCAGGTTGTGGTACCGCCTGTGGTGCTGGTTCTGCAACTGTTGGCGCTGCTTCTGCCGTCGAATTTCCGACTAAAGACGAAACTAGCTCTTTACCGAGACCTAAAGGAAACAGTTGCATAATATTCGAATCAATGAGAGTACCCACTTTTAAGTTGAATGATACACGTATGAGTAAATCTTCGTTTGGTATGCTTCCTGTGCCTTTATCTTTTTGGACATCTAGTAACTCAATCGTCGGTGGTGAAATATCTACTTTTTTATTGAACACTGTCGACATCGAAGTTGCAGCAGAGCCCATCATTTGGTTCATCGCTTCTTGTACAGCACTTAGATGAATCTCGCCCAAATCTTCATCCGGTGATAGCCCATCTCCACCAAGCATCAGATCAGCAATTATAGCAGCATCACTTTGCTTGATGACAAGTAAATTTGTTCCGCTTAGTCCAACTGTATATTCAACGCCTACTGCGACATATGGATGAACAAATTCTGTTTCAAGATCATTTCGATCAATTACAGAAATCGCAGGTGTCGTGATTTCAACTTTTTGACCTAGCAAACTAGATAACGCTGTTGCTGAACTTCCAAATGAAATATTCCCAATTTCCCCTAGAGCATCTTGCTCCATTTCATCGAGATAATCGTCTGTTGAAATACCTTGCATCTCCTGCTCCGCTTCAGCTCCAGTATCTATGGATTCTCCACGTAATAGAGCTTCTATTTCTTCCTGTGAAAGGATATTGTCACTCATCATCTTCGTCATCCCCTCCAATCAGGGTATCAAGTATTTGGACAGCCATACGATTTCTCAAATGGCCAGGTTGTGCGGTAAATTTAGGAATGCCGCTTACTTCTATAGTAAGTGGCGCGTCATATGCGGTATCCAGTTCGATACAATCGCCAAGTTGTAAATACAATAAGTCTTCAATTGTCATAGCTCCTTCACCGAGTTTCGCAACAACCGGTAGGTCAGCCTTTTTAATTCTTTTTTCCAACACTATACTTTGCTCAGGTGTCGGTTCTTTCTTATTCGTCTGCATCCAATACCTTACAGAAAGGTTCGGTACGATTGGCTCGAGAACAACATGAGGAATACAGATGTTAATCATTCCACTTGATTCACCGATTACAATATTGAACGAAATGACAACAACCGTCTCATTCGGAGATATCATCTGAAGAAATTGCGGATTCACTTCCATTTCAGCTAGAAACGGATCGATGTCGGCAATATTCGACCAAGCTTCACGTAAGTTGTCAAAGGAACGCTCGAATAGCCCTGTCAGGATTTTCGTTTCAATCTCTGTCATGTTATCAATTTTCCCTGAACTCTCACCATAGCCACCCATCAGTCGTTCCAGCATAGAATATGCGACATTCGGGTTGACCTCCATGATGATGTTCCCTTCAAGTGGTGGGACTTCAAAAATATTGAGGAGCGTCATGTTCGGGATCGACCGAATGAACTCCTCAAAAGGAATTTGGTCAACTGACGCCACATTGATTTGAATATAAGTACGTAATTTAGCTGAAAAATAAGTAGTGAGCAATCGTGCAAAGTTTTCATGAATTCTCGTCAAACTACGAATCTGGTCTTTAGAAAATCGTAATGCCCGCTTGAAGTCATATACTTTTACTTTTTTAGTTTCATCTTCTTTTTTAATTTCGTCCGCTGTCATTTCCCCTGTTGAAATGGCGGACAGTAGTGCGTCTATCTCATTTTGAGATAAGATATCTCCCGACATTTGGCCACCTCCTTCTCACTCTGAATTGGTCGAACCATTACTGAATAATATAGGAAACGATATATACCTTCTCAATCTTTCCTTCTTTCATGAGAGGATTCAGCTGAGCTTTTATGGCATCTTCAAAAGCTTGCTTCCCTGTTTTTCCTTCGAAGTCTTTAGCCGTCTTTTCGGAAAGCTCCTGGATGACGATGTTATTCACTTGGAAGTCACGTTTCGTAAGTTCCTCTGCTGCTTTTTTATTGCTAGTTTGGATTTTTAATGAAATCCGGATAAATTGTCTTCCATTCAAATTAGTTGTGATTTCTGGAATGTCTACGGATGATTCGATAATCTCATCAATGGAAGGTTCTTTATCCGCAGCGTCACCTTTGTTCAGTTGCATCATTAAAATGAGTCCCACAACACCAACGAGAGTAATACAAACTAAAATGATTAGAGAAATTGTCAATATTTTATTCTTCATCTTTTTCACCTCTCAAATGTGGGTTCGACAGTAGTTGAACAGATTGATAGAAGTTAATGATACGTTCGTTCACGGTATCGATAGGATCGAGGACGACGTATTTCGTTCCCGTCGTTAACGTGATCGTCGTATCGGGAAACGATTCTACTTTTTCTATGTAGAGAGCATTTAAATGGAATGCAGCTCCGTTTAAGCGTGTTACTTGTATCATATGTAAAGGGCCAGGCACAAGAGCCGGCCCGACCCTCCTTTAACGAGCAAATTATGTGTTGCTGTATGCTATATTGATTATCGCTTCAAGTTAACGAGTTCTTGAAGGATTTCATCGGATGTTGTGATAATTCTTGTGTTTGCTTGGAAACCACGTTGAGCTACGATCATTTCTGTGAATTCTTCAGAAAGGTCGACGTTGGACATTTCTAGGGAGCCGGATTTGATAGTACCACGACCACCTGATTGAGGAGCTCCAGGAATGACTGGCCCTGAGTTGGTTGAGGCTTCAAAGATATTACCGCCCACTTTATTAAGTCCTCCAGGATTATTAAATTTAGCAATATTAATAATTCCCACTTCAACTGGGTTGCCACCTGTGTCAGGAACATACGTAACAGAACCATTTTGACCGATTGACATGCTAGTCGCAGTAGGAGGAATGGTGATTTTCCCACCTCCAGTTTTCTGTAAGTACCTTCCGTCACCATCAACTACGTCTCCGTTTTGGTCCATATAAAAATTTCCGGCCCTTGTATAAACATCTTTTGTTCCATCTTTTACAACAAAGAAACCATCACCCTCAATTGCCAAATCTAGTGTATTACCTGTGAACTGAGTAGAACCTGCGGTGTGAAGAGTATCAATAGTAGCTAGTTGTGAACCCAAGCCCACTTGCTTAGGGTTAACTCCTCCACGATTTCCACCTGGTGCACTAGCTCCCGCCACAGTTTGAGAATACAAATCTTTAAAAACCGTACGCCCCTTCTTAAAGCCATACGTATTAACGTTTGCGATATTGTTACCAATCACGTCTAGTTTCGTTTGAAAGTTTTTGAGTCCTGAAATTCCTGAGTACATTGAGCGTAACATAATGTGTTTTCCCCTCTCGGATTGTAGAGTGCATCTGCCTCTGTCGGTCGGCAGTGCGGTGGCATCCTCATTTCACAAGGTCCTGCCAGTTGTTCGTTTGTTAGCTTAAGATAATTGTTCCATCAATGTTCGTGAAAAGCTGATCTTTTGCTTCTTTACGATCCATCGCAGTAATGACTGTAGAGTTTTTAGCACTGACGATCAGTGCAGCTTGGTCCATCAGTACGAGTGAGTCGCGAATTCCTTTCGCTTTTGCCTCGTTTACTTTGTCCGTGACATGAGCCCATTCAGCTTCAGAAATCGAGATATTCCGTTCCGTCAGACGTTCTGTCGCATGTTTACTGACTTTCAACGGTTGTGGTGTAAGCGCGTTGTTCAGTTGTTCGACGAATGACTGTTTGGGTACGGACTGTTTCAATTGTCCGGGTCGTATGTGCGGCTGCGATTGGAGACGCTGAATGTTGAGCTGTTCCATACAATCGCTCCGTTCTAACTAGTTATTTGCTTATTGAAGTGAATTTGTTACCTTCAATCTTTTCTCCGTTATCGAGAATATACAAAAGTTTCCCATCTTTATTAGAAACTGATGTAACTGTTCCCGTCTTTTCGGTTTCACCATCTAGATAACCTACTGTTTTTCCGATTAGCATGCTGGCTTCTACTAGACTATTGGAATTCATATCACCTGATAGTACTTCTGAAATGTTCCCCGGCGACAATTCTTGACCATCATCCATCGTGAATACTACAGATCCATTTACATATTTAATAGATGTTATTGTCCCTGTACCCTCTGTAATGACAGGCTTACCGTCCTCGTCAGGTTCTTCAGCAACTTTATGCCACTTAATCTCTTTTCCAACAAAAGAATTGTATTGAATCAACTGGCTTTGGTTTTGGGATTCTGCAAATTTCTCAAAAGCTTTCGTGAGATTCATTGTTTGTTCCAGTGCCGAAAATTGCGCCATTTGTGCAATGAACTCATTATCTTTCATCGGGTTTGTAGGATCTTGGTTTTGCAACTGTGCAATCAGTAGCTTCATGAAATCGTCTTTTCCTAAAGTCCCCTGACCGGTTTTCCTTTCATCCCGTTGTTTGTTCATGAGATACATGGATTCTTTTATAGGTTGTTGCCCATCTACCATTTGTTACACCTCCACATCAAGCAAATATTCTTGGAATGATTGTTGTTCATCATGTTCATGCTCTTGTTGTTCTTGCTCGCTGTCATTCCCTTTGAACTGTTGATGGTTAAAGTTCTGACTGCGATCATTTCTCGATGGATCTTGAACAGCTTGTGTTACGTCAATCCGATCTACTTGAATGTTTTGCTGGTTAAATGACTGTCTTAATTGATGTAGTTGGCTGTCGAGCATCTCTTTTCCGAGTGCTGTTGAAGCAAGTATCCTAGCAGTCATAACACCGTTAATTTGAATAAGCTCAATACGAATTTGACCAAGTTGTTCTGGATTCAGCTTGACTAACAAACGATTTGTGCCACCCTGTTGACCAAAGTTCGTTTGTTTAAAAAGTCCTTGTAATTTTGCAAGCAACGCTTCAGATTGACTGGTCGGTCGTGCTTCTTGAGTCTCTAATGAAAAAACATTCCTAGATACTATCGGTTGAACACCCGTATTTTGAAGAAGTTGCGATTGATTTTGCTCGCTTTTTCCTTCATTAGATGCCTGTTCTTGACTATTCTTTGTCACATTTACCATCGTATTCACGAAAGCTGTTTGAACTTGAGTCTCATTTCTATTAACAATCGTTTTTGGAATGGCTTCATTATCATGAATACCTTTCAACTGTCCACTCAACTGCATCAAACTACCTTGTTGCCATCCGAGCAAGTCTCTTGTCGGCAGCACAGTTTCAACAGTTTTTAGTAAAGCTAAAACATTTGTAGCTTGTTGTTGAACTAATTGATCCTTGCTATTCAGCATACTTTCTAGTGAACTAGATAGTTTTGATGCATGTGCGTTTACGACATTTAAAAGAGTCCAGAGATCGTTAGAATACATAACCTCCGCTAATTCTTCTTTCGAAACGCCTGCTTCTTCTAACATTGAACTGATTGTTTCCATTAGCTCTGTAGGGTCAATTTCTAAAGCCCTACCCAATTCTTCAAGAGGACTAGCTTGTCCCAGCTTACCAAGACCATTTAAAATATCTTCTTGTGGAATTCCAGTTAGTTCTTCTAGCGCTGCAGCAAGATCTTCGACATTTGAAGCAGAAAAGATATTACCTATTGTTTCAGTTAATGAACCTAACTGATCGCTCGAAGGTGAAGTTTTCGCTGTTTCAACACTTTTCGTCATTCCCGCAAGCACTGAACCAAATTTTCCGCCTGGATCTCCAGAAGATCGAATTGCATTTCCAGCTACAGCAGTTGGTGATATCATTGCCATTGGCATTGAACCAACATTCATTTTTTCACCTCCTTAGATAAAATCTATTACTTTATGATTATATCATCATTTTGCTAAAAGAGCAGTATATTTAGCGGCATCTTTCGCAGACATTTTTTCGAGAATAGCAGCCAGCGTATTTGCTTTCATTTGGGACAAAAGTTGAAGAGCCCGGGCATCGTCCATCTCTGTAATAACAGGCGCAGCTGATTTTGCAGACATTTGTTCAAAAGTCGAGACAAGCTGTCCAATTTCCTTTTTTGAATCATCATTCGTTCTCTTTATAACTAAAATTTCCGCTTGCAATTTTTCTTGCGCTAAGACAAGTTCTTCGTTTTTCGCGTTGGACTTTTTCAAGTCTTCTTGAATTCCCATAAGTTGTTGTTCTTTTTGTTTCAATTCTTCTTTCATAGCAACGACACGCTCTTCTAATATTTTTTTGTCTTTTTTTGTTGAAGAGTCTTGTTTTTTCTGCTCAAGCACTGGAACAGTAGCTGTCCATTCCTTTGCTTTTTCAACTACATTTACATCTGCAACTTTTGCAATAATGAGCAGAACAGCAATCGCAAAAATAAGCGGAATTACAAACCACGCAAGCAACATCTGAAAGAAACTACCTGCCTTACGCTCTTCTTTAAACGAGTCTGGGGTCTTATTCTTTTTTCGTTTCACCGGCTTACCACCCATTTTCATTTTTGCGGAATTTCAGTGTCGATAGCTCATCCAACCGTTCTGCTTCTTTATGTTCCATTTCATCTTGAAAAGCATCCCGATCTTTTTCCCGCATTTTTTCGTATTTCTTCACTTCTATCGTTTTATCGAGCAAGCGCTCTTCATACCAGTTCATCTTGCCCCGTGCTTGAATGACTCGTTGTTGCACAGAGTTAATTTTCATTTCTAAGCTTTCAATGAATCTAGCATAGTGATGAATTTCATTCACCGCAAATCCTTTTATCATCTTTTCTTGTTGCTCTACTAAAACATTCTCTTTCTTTTTCAAAAGATCATAAAGTTCAGTAGCAATCGTTTCAAATGTTTCAACGGATTCCTTATATGCAGACTCCGTCTCATTCTTTTCCTGCTCCCGAAACGTTAGGACTTTCTCGAAACGATAGTGATAGGACTTCACGTATGACCGCCCCCAGTAGCGAGCGCAATCAGCTCTTCAATACTTTCTTCCATCGAAATATTGTCTTTGTACCCTTGTTTAAGGAATTTTGTAATGAGCGGTTCGTATTCGATAGCTTGGTCGATTTCTTTTGAAGTCCCTCGTTTGTATGCACCTATATTGATAAGGTCTTCTGACTTATCATACGTATAGTACAATTCACGTAGTTTCTCTGCAGCTTTCACATGCTCTGGGTCAGCAATGTGATTCATAAGTCGACTGACACTTTTCAATACGTTTATAGCAGGATATTGGCCTTTGTTCGCAAGCGTCCTATCTAACACGATATGACCATCCAAAATTCCTCGAACCGCATCCGCGATTGGCTCATTCATATCATCGCCATCGACCAAGACTGTATAGAACGCAGTTATCGCTCCGAATTCGTTCGTACCACTTCGTTCAAGCAGCTTAGGTAAAATTGCAAAAACGGAAGGCGTGTATCCTCTTGTTGCAGGAGGTTCTCCGACAGCCAGTCCAATTTCTCGTTGAGCCATTGCAACACGTGTCACGGAGTCCATCATGAGCATGACATTCATGCCCTTATTTCTGAAGTATTCTGCGATAGCTGTCGCCGTAAACGCGCCTTTTATACGCATAAGCGCAGGTTGGTCAGAAGTTGCAGCAACGACTATCGTCCTACTTAACCCTTCAGAACCTAAATCTCTATCGATAAATTCGCGAACCTCCCTACCACGCTCCCCGATGAGTGCGATGACGTTTAGATCGGCTGTTGTATTTCGTGCAATCATACCGAGTAGTGTACTTTTCCCTACACCTGAACCAGCAAAAATCCCTACTCGCTGACCACTACCTACTGTCAACATTCCGTCAATTGCTTTAACGCCGACTGCTAATTTGTCATTAATGGTCGGTCGAGTTAAAACGTTGGGAGGGTTTTGCTCCGTTCGAACTGTTGCAAGCCCTTTTGGTAGTGACGATTGGTCAATGGGATTCCCCATCGAATCAAGTACTTTACCGATCAAATTCATACCGACCTTTACTTCAAGCGGCTTCCCTGTTCCTTCCACTAAGCAACCACTCGAAATCTCAGTTACATTTGTAAAAGGCATCAACATGACTATTTCTTCACGGAAACCAACCACTTCGGCTAAAATTTTTGATTCTGATGTGCTTGTCGGATTTAAATGGATGATACATAAATCACCGATTGAACTTTCCGGCCCTTTAGACTCAATCATTAAACCAACGACCCTTGCGACACGACCATACTTCTTAAACGTTTTGACACTAGATATTTTATTCGAAAGTTCTTCAGCTTTATTCATGATCAGCCCTCGCTTTCCAATAGTTCCACAAGGCGCTCTTTCATCTCATTTAACTGTTCATCAACACTCACGACGATTCTGCCATGATTCGTTTCGATGTAACACTCTGTACTTTCGAACTCATCATTCACAAAAATAAGTATCGGTACGTCAGGCGGAAAAATCGAAGCTAGTTCTTCTCGGCTATCTGAAACGAGTTTATAGTATTCAGGAGATACATACACTTTCACTTCACGCATTTCACGAGCCTCTTTCAAGCCTCGCTTCACAATAGAGACATACAACTCCGCGTTTTCCTCTAGCGCCTGACCGAGAATGCGTTCTGCAGATTTCATTGCAATTTCTAAGATCAATCGCTCTTGATGATCCAAGTAGGACTGACCATTCTTTTGTGCAACCTCGATCGTTTCATTGACATGGTTGATTGTACCTTGCATATCTGAAATACTTTTTTTCGTTCCTTCTTCAAATCCTACTTGGAACGCTTCTTCATATGCTTGTTGTTGGAGAACTGCTTTTTCAGCTTCCCAAGCATTTCTCATCGCATCAATATCATCATGAGCTGTTACACGCATTTGTTCAATTGCAGCTTTTTCAATACTCGAATGAGTACGTGCGTCATTCATTAAACGGTCTCGCTCCATAATAATCTCTGCTAAATTCATCTGTGGAGCCGCTGCAGCTTCTTCGTTGTCCGTAACAGTCTGGAGACTGCGAATCCCAATCTTCTTCACACCTGCCATTTGGTTCGAGCCAGGTCTGTAAATATTAGACAATCACATCATCTCCTCCACCGCGTGCAATAATAATTTCGCCCGCATCTTCTAGACGACGTATTGTCGCAACAATACGGGATTGCGCTTCTTCAACATCACGAAGTCTGACTGGTCCCATGACATCCATCTCTTCTTTAAACGACTCGGCCATGCGCTGAGACATATTTTTGAAGAGTATGTCTTTAACTTCTTCACTGGATACTTTCATAGAAAGAATGAGATCTTCATTTTCACAATCACGGATGACACGTTGAATTGACCGGTTATCGAGCGTAATAATATCTTCGAAGACAAACATTCGCTTTTTGATTTCTTCTGCAAGTTCAGGATCCTGAATCTCGAGTGCATCAAGGATGGTTTTCTCAGTGGCTCTATCCACTCCATTAAGAACTTCAACTACCGCATCTATGCCACCTGTATCCGAGTAATCTTGCGTAACAGTCGAAGAAAGTTTACGTTCAAGCACAGCCTCAATTTCACTGATGACTTCAGGTGAAGTAGATTCCATCGTCGCAATCCGTTTAGCGATATCTGCTTGCATTTCTTGCGGTAAGGAAGAAAGAATCATACCTGCCTGCTCCGATTCCAAGTAGGACAAAATGAGTGCAATCGTTTGTGGATGCTCATTTTGAATAAAATTCAAAATCTGGCTTGGCTCAGTCCTTCGAGCAAAATCAAACGGACGAACCTGCAGAGAAGAAGTCAATCGGTTAATAACTGCCTGTGCGTGCTCTTTGCCTAACGCTTTCTCGAGAACTGTTTTAGCATATCCAATACCGCCTTGAGAAATATAATCTTGAGCAAGGGCAATATTATGAAACTCCTCAATGATTTCTTCTTTAACGACAGACTCTACTTTCCGGACTCCGGAGATTTCGAGTGTTAAGCGCTCAATTTCTTCTTCCGTTAAATGCTTGTAAATCGCAGCGGAAACTTCAGGACCGAGAGAGATCAAAAGGAGAGCTGCCTTTTGCTTCCCGGACATATCTTTATCTTTTTTTACCATGTCTGACCTCTCCTTAGTCCTCTGCTATCCAAGTGCGTAGCAATTTCGCGAATTCTTCCGGTTTTTCTTTCGCCATTTTTTCAAGTTGTTTTCTACGTAAGGTTCCTTCAGTCTCAACTTCACCATTGATATCACTGACTTCAATTGCTTCCAATTGCTCCTCCAGTGCGCGTGCTTCTTCTAATGCTAGTGCCTTATCTTTACGTCGTTTTCTAACATAAAGAATAACTAACACAATTATTACGAGGACAAGCACTCCACCTACAACATAAACCCACCAAGGAATAACGGTTCGTTCTGCATCGAAATCAGCTTGTTTACCGCGAATCGGTTGAATCGATACTGCAATTTTCTCGGCTAGTTGTTCTTCAGTCAGTTCTCCTGCAGAAACTTTGTCGATAGACGTACGTACAATCGTTTCAAGAATTTGTTTGATGTCATCTTCAACACCCGGTTCTAAAGATCCAGGGTCATCCGCAGTTGGTGGTTCAACCATTACTTGTAAACCAATATCTCGAATTTTATAAGGACTTTCGACAATGTTTTTACGAATACGATTCACTTCGTTATTAATTGTCTCTTCCACTCGTTCATAATCGCCACTACCAGTGGATCCTTCAACAATTGTTGTTCGGTTATCGGTCGGATCTTCTCCTTCAGGGATACCACCTGGCACAGCACCATCACCCGTAAATGTTTCTGTTATACGTTGTACACTAAGTGCTATTCCTTCCATGCTTTCTTCGTCAACCGGTGTAACAAGATTTTCTTCACGTTTTTCTTGTTGGAAATCGATATCCGTCGTTACCGATACTACGACTTTATCTTGCCCCATCATGGATCCTAACATCATTTGAACTTGACGCTGCAGATCACGTTCAATCGATTTCTTGATTGTCATCTGATCTGCAACATTTGAACCGAACTGATTATTCTCTTGGTTCAAATCATAGTATTCGAAGTACTGGTTCATCACTACGATATCTTCCGGAGATAAATTCGGAATACTTTTAGAGATCAAGTTGTACAGCCCTTTGATCTGTTGCTCACTGAACTGCTGACCAGGTTCTGTCTGCAGGACAATGGAAGCACTCGCTGCTTGAACATCTTCGTTAACGAAGACCCCTTGAGTAGGAAGAGTAATCATTACTTTGGCGTCCTGCACACCTTCAATTCCAGTGATTAGTTTCGCAAGTTCATTTTGCATCGTTGCAAGCTTAATCATATTGAACTCATTATCAGTGGTTCCGAAACCTGCGTTTTCAGAGAAAAACGAGTAGTCGATTTTTCCTGAATTTGCTAGACCTTGAGACTCTATCGAAACAAGTAAATCATCCACTCGCTCTGCAGGTACTAGTATAGAGGTACCACCTGGTGCGATTTGGTTCGGCACTGCTTGTGCATCTAACTCTTCTTTTATTCTACCAATATCCGACCGAGATAGGTCTTTGTATAACGGAACAAACGTCGTACGAGATAGGAAGAAAGTAAGAAGTGCTGCAACAATGAGAATTGAAGCAGCAATGCTAATGTACAAGATTTTCTGTTTTTTTGTCCGGTTCGACCAAAACGCTTGTAAGTCGTTTTTGATCTTTGTCAATCTCTCTTTCATTCTGATCCTCCGGTCGGCAAACGTCATCCGTACTCAATCTAATGAATAACGCCATATTTTTCTTACACTGGCATGCGCATAACTTCTTGATATGCTTCAATTACTTTATTACGAATTTCCATAGTGGCATTCAATGCTACAGAAGCTTTTTGTGCAGTAATCATCACATTATGCAGATCGACATCCTCACCACGAACCAGCTTTTCAGTCATGACATCAGACTGAACTTGAGCAGAATTCACATCTTGGATAGCATTTTTTAAAAAACTACTGAAGTTTTGTTGTGATTCAAATGTGGTAGGCGAGGTTTTCGTTGCATCAGGCGAAAGGCCTGGTGCCAGTGCCATGATTGAAGAAATTGCCATAAGCTCTCATCCTTTCATTCTCTTATTTTCCGATTTCAAGTGCTTTCATTAACATCGCTTTGTTCGAATTAAGAACCGTAATGTTTGCCTCATACGAACGAGTCGCAGACATCATATCGATTGTTTCTCGTAATGGATCGACGTTAGGCATTTCTACGTACCCTTCTGCATTTGCGTCTGGATGTGTAGGATCAAAGACTTGGTTAAAAGGAGTTTCTGTATCTTCTTGAATTTTCGATACAGTGACCCCATTGCCGATTCCACCTCTGTCACGAGTGCCCATCGCAGCATTTAAGAAGTTTGAAAACTGTTCTTGTTTCGGTTGAAATGATACAGATTTCCTTTGATAGGGTTGCCACTCACCGTCAACTAGTTTCCCTCGAGTTGTTTCTACATTCGCCATATTAGAAGAAATAACGTCCATACGAAGCCGTTGTGCCGTTAAAGCAGAAGCTGAAGAATTCAAGCTATGGAAGATTGACATGATTATCGTCCTCCCTTGATAACATTATTAAGTGAATTGAACTTGCTGCTAATTCTATCGGCAAGAGCATTGTAATAGATCTGGTTGGCAGCTAGATCCGCCTGTTCTTTATCCATATCCACACCATTACCATTTTGGTTATAACTATAATTTGCATAGGTATGCTTTGTTCCACCAGTTGCAGTTGGAGCAAACTGCAGGTGTCTCTGATCCGTTCGATACGCTTCTAACTGAGCCGTCTTTGCATCGTTTAAGTAATTTTTAAAGTCCACCGTTTTCACTTTATAATTTGGCGTGTCAACATTCGCCACGTTCTGAGAAATTGCTTTAGATTTGTCAGATGAGAAATTGAGTCCTTTTTCTAAAGCGGAAATCGTTCCTCCAAAAAGGTCCATACTGTATTCCTCCTTCGTTTATTATTAAGAAATCTATTAAATTCGACATAATCTATTAAAATCCAACAATTTATTCTCATTGTATCGGATAGTGAACCATTTTGTCTATACAAATTATATATAATTACCAGAAATTTTACTTACAATATCGCATTTGTTCACAGTAATTCCCCTATTATTAGTTCCAATGTCCCCTTTTTCTTCATTTGATAAATCTAAATATTTTAGATTATTTTTAAAAGATTTTTAATGTTTGTCTAATATATCCAGTAGAGAAGTATTATTTACATAAAAAAAAACGAGTGAAAAGCGGCAATCGCTTTTACTCGTTTTAAATTTCTTTTTAAGTTGACAGGTTATGATTTTTGCTTTTCAAGCTCTTCTAGGAATTTGCTGTTCAACACTTTGATATATGTGCCTTTCATTCCTAGTGAACGTGATTCAATTACTCCAGCACTTTCAAGCTTACGAAGTGCGTTTACGATAACTGAGCGTGTAATTCCAACGCGGTCAGCAATTTTAGAAGCAACCAGAAGTCCTTCATTTCCATCTAACTCATTGAAGATATGCTCAATTGCTTCATGTTCACTGTATGATAGTGAGTTGATAGCCATTTGAACGACCGCTTTACTGCGAGCTTCTGTTTCGATTTCTTCAGATTTCTCTCGAAGAATTTCCATTCCGACAACAGTTGCACCGTATTCAGCAAGGATAAGGTCGTCTTCTTTAAATTCATCGCTCAAACGAGCAAGAATAAGTGTTCCAAGACGTTCGCCGCCACCGATGATTGGAACAATTGTTGTTAATCCAGCTTTAAAGAGTTCCTGGTTTTCAACAGGGAATACTGTATATTCGCTATCAATTCCAATGTTTGGTGATGTTTCGCGAATTTCAAAAAGCTGTTTTGTGTAGTCTTCAGGGAATTTACGATCCTCAAACATTTGTTTCATGCGCTCGTTTTCAATCTGGTGATGGATTTCAAGCCCAAGTAGCTTTCCTTTTCGACTCACGATGAATGCGTTACAGTCAATTACTTCACTAAGTTGCTCAGCCATTTGTTTGAAGTTCACTTGCTTACCTGCAGTTTCTTGAAGCATAGCATTAATCTTTCTCGTTTTTACTAACAGTGTCATTATATTTTCCTCCTCATTATTTCGGAACTGATAAGAATATTCTAAAGGTTTTTAATTGTTAATTAAACTATTTTGACTTTGTCACAAGATGAAATGTGACAAATCTTTGTCCTTGACGATACCTTGCAACTTTTCATCGACATAAGCAGGTGTAATTTTAATGCTTGTTGGACCAATATCTGATGCTTCAAACGAAAGTTCCTCAAGTAGACGTTCGACAATTGTATGAAGTCGTCTTGCACCGATGTTTTCAGTGTTATCATTCACATCGAATGCAATTTCAGCGATTCGATTGATAGCATCATCTGCGAACTCTAACAGGACGTCCTCTGTTGCCAGAAGTTTCTCGTATTGTCGAAGAAGGGAGAAATCTGGCTCTTTCAAAATCCTGACAAAATCCTCTTTGGTTAATTTGTCTAATTCAACACGAATCGGGAATCGCCCTTGTAATTCCGGTATAATATCAGACGGCTTTGCCATATGGAAAGCACCCGCAGCTATGAATAAAATATAATCGGTTTTCACCGCACCATACTTCGTATTCACAGTTGAGCCTTCTACAATTGGTAAAATATCACGTTGAACCCCTTCACGGGAGACGTCAGCACTAGAAGAGCCGCCACTCTTGCTTGCGATTTTATCCATTTCATCAATGAAGATAATTCCAGATTGCTCCGTTAACTGGACTGCCTGGCGTGCAATTTCGTCATGATCAATTAGTTTGTCCGCTTCTTCGGCTTCTAATACTCTTCTTGCATCTTTTACAGAAAGTTTTCTTGTTGTCGTTTTTTTCGGCATAAGCGAAGAAAGAGCATCTTGCATATTCGACCCCATCTGTTCCATTCCAGAACCTTGAAGCGCATCAAACATGGAAGGCTGTTGGGAAGCGACTTCAACAGTCACTTGCTCTTCTTCAAGCTTTCCTTGTTTCAGCAAGTCAGCAATTTCACTACGCTTACGTGTCATCTCTGTAACTTCTTCATGCTCTTCAGCGTCACTCTCATTCTTTTGCCCACCAAACAGCATTTCAAACGGATTTTGCATAGATCCCTTCTTTTTCTTTGAAGGAACGAGCAATTCCACTAAGCGTTCTTCCGCTTGAACCGCTGCTTGACCTTTCACTTGAGCGCGCTGTTTTTCCTTGATAATCCGGACACCCGTTTCAACGAGGTCACGCACCATAGATTCAACGTCTCGTCCAACGTAACCAACCTCTGTAAACTTCGTTGCTTCGACTTTTACAAAAGGCGCATCCACGAGTTTTGCAATGCGACGTGCGATTTCCGTTTTCCCTACTCCGGTTGGTCCAATCATCAAAATGTTTTTCGGGATGATTTCGTTTTTTTCTTCGTCAGTCAACAAGTTACGTCTATAGCGATTTCGTATTGCAACCGCCACTGCTCGCTTCGCCTTATCTTGCCCAACAATGTAACGATTTAAAAATGCAATCATTTCTTTTGGCGTTAGTTGTTGTGAAGTCATTCCCCCAGCACCTCCACGATAATCTTGTCGTTTGTAAATACACAAATTTCAGAAGCCGTTTCAAGTGCTGCGCGAGCAATCTGTTCAGCAGTCAAGGACTCCCCCGCATATTTTGCAAGTGAACGTCCAGCTGCTAATGCATAGTTTCCACCTGATCCAATCGCAAGAATGCCATCATCAGGCTCGATCACTTCACCTGTTCCTGATACTAGGAGGAGACTCTCGTCGTTCATCACAAGTAGCATTGCCTCTAGTTTGCGAAGTATCTGGTCGCCTCGCCATTCTTTTGCAAGTTCCACAGACGCCCGCTGTAGATTACCGTTGTACTCTGTCAATTTATCTTCAAATAGATCGAACAGTGTAAATGCATCGGCAACAGACCCTGCAAATCCTGCGAGTACGTTCCCGTTAAATAATCTGCGGACTTTTTTTGCGGTATGTTTCATAACTACACTTTCTCCCATGGTCACTTGACCATCACCAGACATTGCACAAACTCCCTTATGCCGAATGGCAAAAATCGTAGTTGCATGAAATTCCATTTAAATTTCCTCCTAAGCACGCGGATGCGTATTCATATAGGTTCTTCTTAAATGCTCTTTCGTTGTATGGGTATATATTTGTGTCGAAGACAGATCACTGTGTCCGAGTAGTTCTTGGACAGTTCTCATATCCGCTCCAGCAGATAGTAAATGGGTTGCAAACGTATGACGCAACATATGGGGATAAACTTTTGACTGGATGGATGCTCGCTCAACAATGGCATCTAGCACATGCCTGACACCCCGTTCAGTAAGAGGGCCGCCTCGTAAATTAACAAATAATCGATCGTGTTTAGTACTTTTCATAAGGAAAGACCGGCTATTTTCTATGTATCGCTCGATCGCCGACTGCGCAAAGCTGCCGAATGGAACGTAGCGCTCTTTTCGGCCTTTACCCATAACGCGAACAATACCAAGATCGTTGTCGATATCACTTAAACAGATTGATGTAAGTTCACTTACGCGAATACCTGTAGCGTAGAGAAGTTCAAGTAAAGCTCGATCTCGCAGGTCTCTAGGTTTTTCTCCAAGACACGCAACAAAAAGCTTCTCAAGTTCCTCCACATAAAAAAAAGCAGGAAGCCGTTCTTCCTTTTTAGGGTGGTGTAGTAAACGGAATGCCGTGTCATTAATGTCATATCGGGAATTGGCAAATCGAAAGAATGAACGAACTGAAGAAATCTTTCTCGAAATGGTTGCTCTCGATAATTCGCGCTCATACAGACGCGACGCAAAAAGCCGTGCTTCTTGATATGTAATGCTCTCTATCGTAAGAATACCTTCAGTTTTTAAGAACTCAAGAAATTCATCTACATCTTTTTCATATTCGGATACAGTGTGGACTGAATAGTTTTTTTCCAAACGGACGTACATGATATACTCGTTACGCATTTGGAGCGTCTTTTCATCCATAAAACACACCTCCCGAAAAATGAATAAATAATCATCATTTAAACGCTTGGCAACTAGCGTATTCGATTACCCAAACTAATTGAAAATGCTGATTACTCCTTTAATTCAAATTCATCCACGATTTACTATACACGATTTACTGGTATTTCTTCAACTATGAGCCCCTAGGAAGTCTGACCTCTACACATTCTGTTTCTACATTGCCACTAAAAGTTCACAAAAACCTCATATTCATACATTAAAAAGAAGAAGAAAGGTAATACCTTCCTTCTTTACACATTTCTTATAGTTGGTTATCACTCTTAAACGTATCCAGCGCTTCGAGTGCCCGATTCGCATGTCTTTCAGCTCGCTCTAGTTTAGAACGGACACGTTCTCCTAAATCTGGGAATAATCCAAAGTTCACGTTCATTGGCTGGAAGTTCTTTGAATCTGCTTCAGTAATATATCTTGCCATACTACCTAATGCTGTCTGATGCGGTAGAACATAGAGTTCTTCACCTAAAGCAAGTCTTGCTGCGTTCATACCTGCGACTAAACCTGCTCCCGCAGACTCCACATACCCTTCAACGCCTGTCATTTGACCCGCGAAGAATAAATTCGGATTGGCTTTTAGCTGATAGGTTGGTTGCAACACTCTCGGTGAATTGATGAACGTGTTCCGATGCATCACACCGTAACGTACAATTTCAACATTTTCAAGACCTGGTATGAGTCGCAATACTTCTTTTTGTGCGCCCCATTTCATGTGCGTCTGGAATCCGACAATGTTATAAAGAGTTCCAGCTGCATCATCTTGGCGAAGCTGTACGACGGCTTTTGGACGTTTACCGGTTTTCGGATCTTCCAATCCAACTGGCTTCATCGGACCAAACAGTAGTGTCTTCTCACCTCGACTTGCAAGAACTTCAACAGGCATACAACTCTCGAAGTACACTTCTTTTTCAAACTCTTTAAGTTCCGCTACTTCCGCATTGACTAATGCATTGTAAAATACAGCAAATTCCTCTTCATTCATCGGACAATTGAGATAAGCAGCTTCTCCTTTGTCGTAACGTGATTTCAAGTACACTTTGTCCATATCGATAGAATCTTTCTCGACGATAGGTGCTGCCGCATCATAAAAGTATAGGTACTCTTCACCAGTAAGCTGACGAACTTTTCCAGCCAGAGCGGGAGAAGTGAGTGGACCTGTCGCAATCACTGTTATGCCTTCAGGAATCCCCGTCACTTCTTCATTTACAACTTCCACTAGTGGATGATTGCGTACTTTTTCCGTTACATGCGCAGAGAACTCATGACGATCGACAGCAAGTGCTCCACCAGCAGGAACGGAGCAAGCATCCGCTGCTGCAATAATGATCGAGTCAAGACGTCGCATTTCTTCTTTGATAACACCTACAGCATTCGTCAGTGAGTTTGCACGTAACGAGTTACTGCAAACGAGTTCTGCGAATTTGTCTGTATGATGCGCTGGAGTTTGTTGAACAGGTCGCATTTCATATAAACGGACCTGTACCCCTCTGCTTGCAATTTGCCAAGCCGCTTCACTTCCCGCAAGTCCTGCACCGATGACATTTACAATTGGTGTCACATTGAACCCTTCTCTCTAGCTAAATTATTCTTGTGGTTTCTCTTTATAATCACATTCCGTACATTGGATCTGCAATCCTTTTTTCAATCGTTTTTCAACAAGTGTACTTTCACATTTCGGACATGGTCTCGAAATTGGTTTATCCCAAGAAATATATTCGCATTCAGGATATCGATCACAACCATAGAAAATCCGGTTTTTCTTACTCTTCCGTTCGACGACTTCCCCTTCTTTGCAAAGCGGACAAGTCACGCCTATCGGTTTAATGATCGCTTTTGTATTACGACAATCCGGGAAGTTTGAGCAGGCCATGAACTTACCATAACGACCCATTTTATAGACCATTGGAGACCCACACTTTTCACAATCTTCTCCGGCAGGCTCATCTTTAATTTCGATTTTTTCCATTTCTTCATCTGCGACTTTCAAATGCTTTTCAAAGTCTTTGTAAAACTCATCAATGACCGTTACCCAGGGGATTTCTCCCACTTCAATATGATCCAGACTTTGTTCCATTTTAGCCGTAAACTCCGCATTGGTGATGTCTGAGAAATATTGGTTGACCGCAGCATTGACAATTCCACCTAATTCAGTTGGAACAAATCGTTTTGCATCTAAAGTGACATAGCCTCTTTTTTGAATAGTATCCAATGTTGGCGCATACGTCGATGGTCGTCCTATCCCTAGCTCTTCCAAAGTTTTCACAAGGCGTGCCTCGGAATAACGTGGAGGCGGTTGAGTGAAATGTTGTTTCGGATCAATCGAAGCACACTTGACCGTTTCCCCTTCAGTAAGCGGAGGAAGGACATTATCCTTTTCTTCTTCCTTATCATCATGACTCTCAATATACACTTTCATGAATCCTTGGAACTTCACTTGGGATCCTGTTGCTCTGAACTGTACATCATTATTAAGTAAATCTACAGTCACCGTATCAAGAATGGCAGGTGCCATTTGACTTGCGAGAAAACGCGACCAAATGAGTTTGTATAATTTCAACTGATCTTTTGATAAAAACGCTTTCATCGCTTCAGGTGTACGTAGGACAGATGTTGGACGGACGGCTTCGTGAGCGTCTTGTGTCTTCGCAGCTGAAGACTTGCTAGCCGCTTTTGTTTTACGTGTAAACTCTTCACCATACATCGTCTCAATATGAGATTTCGCTTCAGCTTGAGCCGTCTCGGATGTTCTCGTCGAATCCGTTCGCATATACGTAATGAGTCCGACGATTCCTTCTTTACCGATTGTAATCCCTTCGTACAATTGCTGGGCAATCATCATCGTTTTCTTCGCACGGAAGTTCAACTTACGTGCTGCCTCTTGCTGTAGTGAAGACGTTGTAAATGGCACAGCAGGATTACGTTTACGTTCTTTCTTCACGACTTGGTGTACCTTAAAGTCATCTCCATCCAAGTTAGAGAGAATCTCGTCTACTTGACTTTTGTCTGTCAGTTTGACTTTCTTACCAGCTGTTCCATAGAAAGAAGCCTCAAAATCACCTTCTTTTTTACTGAATCCAGCACCGATTGACCAATACTCTTCAGGTTCGAAGGATTTAATTTCTTCTTCGCGATCAATAATGAGCTTCAAGGCAACAGATTGAACACGACCTGCTGACAAACCTTTCTTGACTTTCTTCCATAGAATCGGACTGATATTATAGCCAACGAGCCTATCAAGAATACGACGCGCTTGTTGGGCATCTACTAAATCCGTATTGATTGGACGTGGATTTTTAAACGACTCTTTAATTGCATCTTTTGTAATTTCGTTAAAGACGACGCGACAGTCGGAATGATCATCCACACCAAGCTGATGCGCAAGATGCCAGGCAATTGCTTCCCCTTCTCTGTCGGGGTCAGCCGCGAGAAAGATTTTTTTCGCTTTTTTTGCTTCTTTTTTCAAATCTTGTAGGATCGGGCCTTTTCCCCGAATCGTAATATACTTCGGTTCATAGTTGTTTTCTACATCGACGCCCATTTGACTGCGAGGCAAGTCTCTTAAGTGGCCAAGGGATGCGCGCACTTTGTATTTCTTTCCTAAATAGCGTTCAATTGTCTTTGCTTTTGCTGGTGATTCCACGATTACTAGGTAATCTGCCATTCTAATGTGCCCCCCTTAAAGAGGTTCTTTGTATTTATTCATCTAAAAGAATATCTGTTGCAAAATGTATAACAGTTTTCATGGAAAAGCAACTATTTTAGTAAAAAGACATTTCTCTCGTCAAGATTCGACAAGAGATTCTATGATTTGAAAGCCACTCCAAATCGGTCGTGCTCCTTCATCTAATAATTTGTTCGGCCCTAATGACAATGGCGAGTCTATCGGTCCAGGGACTGCAAATATTTCTTTTCCATGATCGAGAGCATGCTCAATTGTACTCATCGTTCCGCTCTTCACTGCGGATTCCGTAATGACAATGGAGTTGGACAGTCCACTTATAATCCGGTTCCTCATTGGGAATGTCCATTTAGCAGGTGGATGGTATGGCGGATACTCAGTTATTAAAAGGTGCTCTTTTGCCATAGTTGCTGCAAGCTCCGCATTTTCTTTCGGATACAGATGAAGGAACCCGTGTCCAAGTACCGCTAATGTCTGACCACCAAATTTTATAGCAGCTTGATGAGCCATTGTGTCTGCACCTTTCGCAAGTCCTGAAACAATTACAGATCCATGTTGGACGAGTGGTGGGACAATCATGTCCATAGCACAGACCGAGTATTTCCCAGCTTTGCGAGAACCAATTATTCCAACTTTACTTGGTTTTTTCAGTAAACTCTGATTACCTTTCGTATAAAGTACGGCAGGTGGATCTATTAACTGTTTTAGTCGTTCGGGATAATCAGGATGTGTATAAGGAATGGGGATGATTCCTTTTTCGAGTAGCAAATCTAAGAGAGGGAGTGGGGTTAGTTGGGCAAGTTTCAGGTTCAGGTTTGTCCGTTGTTTTTGTGATAAATTAGGTACGCATTTATGGTCAAGGTTATTTTCAAGCAATCTAGCAAGTTGGGGATAAGGGACAGGCAACGCATAGTGAAGTTTCAAAAGCTGATGTTCTTGTGCAGAAAGCTTCATTAAATCTCTCCTCTTTGTATAGAAAAGATGCAGCGTATCCATTGAATACGCTGCATCTTCTATATTAGTGGGTTTTACACTTTTCGTATAGCCCTTTTTCTTTAATTACTTTAATCAATGTCTCTCCGATAACAGATGGCGTTTCTGCAACCTCTACGCCAGCGTTATTGAGTGCTTTGATCTTTTCGTCAGCAGTTCCTTTACCGCCAGAAATGATGGCACCAGCATGGCCCATACGCTTTCCTGGAGGTGCCGTTTGTCCACCGATGAATCCTACAACCGGTTTCTTCATGTTGGCTTTGATCCACTCAGCTGCTTCTTCTTCAGCAGTTCCGCCGATTTCACCAATCATAACAACTGCGTACGTATCTTCGTCTTCGTTGAATTCTTTCAACACGTCGATGAAGTTTGTTCCATTGACAGGGTCTCCACCAATACCAACAGCCGTCGTTTGACCGATACCTGCTTCAGATAGTTGGTGAACCGCTTCGTACGTCAATGTACCAGAGCGTGAAATTACGCCTACGTGACCTTTTGTATGAATGTATCCAGGCATGATACCGATTTTACATTCTTCAGGTGTAATGACACCAGGACAATTCGGTCCAACAAGACGTGTCTTTTTACCGTCCATGTAACGTACTACTTTCACCATATCAAGAACAGGAATGTGCTCTGTAATACAGATTGCCATATCAAGTTCAGCGTCTACCGCTTCCATGATTGCATCTGCTGCGAAAGGTGCTGGTACGTAGATTACGGAAACATTTGCGCCGGTTTCTTTGACAGCTTCTTCCATTGTATTGAATACAGGAACGCCATCAACTTCTGTGCCGCCTTTGCCTGGTGTTACACCTGCAACGATTTTCGTTCCGTATTCAAGCATTTGCTGGGTATGAAATTTTGCAGTCCCGCCAGTGATACCTTGGACGACTACTTTTGTATTTTTATCGATATAAATACTCATCGTTTGTCCCTGCCTTTCTTAGCCTACGATTTCAACAATCTTTTGCGCGCCGTCTGCCATTGAGCCAGCTGCAATGATATTAAGTCCTGATTCGTTCAGCAATGCTTTACCTCTTTCCACGTTTGTTCCCTCAAGGCGAACAACTAGTGGTACTTCAAGGCCGACTTCTTTCGCTGCAGTGATAACACCCTCAGCGATAACATCACATTTCATAATTCCGCCAAAGATGTTAACGAAAATTCCTTTAACATGCTCATCTGAAAGGATGATTTTGAACGCTTCAGTTACTTTTTCAGCAGTCGCGCCGCCCCCAACGTCAAGGAAGTTTGCGGGTGATCCGCCGTAGTAATTGATCGTATCCATTGTAGCCATAGCAAGTCCAGCACCATTGACCATACAACCAATGTTCCCGTCTAGAGAAATATAGCTCAAGTCATACTTGGAAGCTTCGATTTCTTTTGCGTCTTCTTCTTCGAAGTCGCGCAACTCAACGATGTCCTTGTGACGGAACAATGCGTTGTCGTCAAAGTTAAATTTAGCATCAAGTGCAAGCACTTGATCATCACCTGTGACAACGAGTGGGTTGATTTCTACGATAGAAGCATCTTTTTCAACGAATACTTGGTAAAGACCTGTCATGAATTTCGCTGCTTTGTTCACAAGATGTGCAGGAATATTCATGTTGAATGCCATACGGCGTGCTTGGAATCCAGTCAATCCAGAGACTGGGTCGATGACTTCATGGAAGATCTTTTCAGGAGTCGCTTCTGCAACTTCTTCAATATCCATTCCGCCTTCTTCAGATCCCATAAGTGTAACACGATCCGTAGCACGGTCTACAACAAGACTGATGTAGTATTCTTTTTTGATGTCAGCGCCTTCTTCAATAAGTAAACGCTTGACCTCTTTCCCTTCAGGACCCGTTTGGTGAGTCACCAACGTTTTGCCAAGAAGTTCTTTTGCGTAAGCACGTACTTCGTCAAGATTTTTAGCAATTTTGACGCCGCCCGCTTTACCTCGACCACCTGCATGAATTTGCGCTTTTACGACAAATACTTCAGTGCCAAGTTCTTTCGCTGCTTTTACTGCCTCTTCTGGAGAAAATGCTGCAATCCCTTTTGAAGCTGCAACTCCATAATCACGAAGCAGTTGTTTCCCTTGATATTCATGGATATTCATCTTATATCCTCCAATCAAACTGATAACTATTCTTTACTGCGTACTCTATTGTAGTAAACTTGTCATACTATGTCCATATTTGTACTCGTAAAGTGCGAAATTTCTGTTCTACTACAGTCTTAAACTGTTTATTTTCCGCTTTTTGAACGATCTAATCTGTAAACATAGGCCAGAACTTCCGACACCGCTTGATATAGCTGATCAGGAATCGTCTCATTTACTTCTAACTGACCGAGTAATTCCACTAGACTTGGATCTTCTTGTATAGGAACACCATGTTCTCGAGCTTTCTCGAGTATATTCTCCGCAATTTGACCTTTTCCTTTGGCCGTCACTTTCGGTGCTTCGTTGAGCTCAGGCAAATAGGTCAACGCGACTGCTTCACGGCGCTTATATCGCTTTTCACTCATATCCGGAAATCGACTCCTTGCGTTCCGCTATCTGCAGATATGCTAGACTTAATCGGAGTATTCACTTCTTCTTGGAATTGTTTAAAACGGACAGCGGAAAGACGATATCCTTCCGCATCTAATCCTTCAGCTAGTCTATCCTCAAGGACCGCTCCTAGCATTTTCAATGTAGGATCTTCATTGAAAATAGTTAATGTCACTACTTTGTTTTGTACTTGCATATCGACCACTGTTTTGTGAAGCGCCTCTAAATCTAAGTAAAACAAGACACGTGCATGATCCGGATCAATCTTACCATCCTCTTTCATCCGCCCGTTCCACTCAATCGTTGCTTCAATTCTCTTCCCCTGCAAGTGAAGTGGTACTTGCATGATTATCTGCTGTTGTACACCAGATTCTGTGGATTGTAGAGGTTGCCCATTCAATCTTGAAACGACTGTTTCTGCTGCTTCGCGTAGAGCTGTTCCTGCCAAACCTTCTTGTAAAAGTGCAACAAGCTGAGGTTTTAGGGAATCCTGAATTTGTGAAATGTGAAGTTCTTTTGATGCGAGACCTGCTTCGTAGTGAACACCCAGCTTTACTAATACAGATTGTATTGCTTGTTTAATAGTACTGCCTGAAAGTTCTTCACTTGTTGCCGCTTCTGCTGCAGCTAAGAAGGATTGAATGACAGGGGCATTCGATTGCATAGCTTGTTTAACAAGTGCAGGGAGTTTGTCTAGCCCCCCTTGAGCATCAAGTACTGCTTGTAACAGAGCCGGCATCCCCGTTTGTAATGAAGTGGAACTAGAATTCGCAGAAGACTGAGCGGGATTTTGGCTAAGTAGCATTTGTTTTGTGGCTACACTGAATAATGTCTCACTAAACTTCGCAAGTAAGGCGCTTGCAGATTCATTAGTTTGAGAATGAGCTGATAAAAAATTCGTTAACTGGGTTTTCACACCTGTAGGTAAATCCGTTTGTTGAGTGATTCGTTGGAGTTCTGCGGATGCTCCTACAGGGAGCTTAGTTGCACCAGCTGTTGCTTGTTGAAGCGCTGTTAACAACTGCTTTGCGTCCATTTTAGGAGCATTTTCCGATTGTCCAGTGGCACTAGAAGTAGTATTGGTTTGTTGCGCCACTTGTTTTTCAACAGTCTGCATTTGAACTTGGGTGTTTTGAGATGAATTGACAAGCTTTGCTAACATGGTTGGAAGATTGGCAAGAGATGTTTGTGCAGGTAAGATCCCTGCTGACTTTAGAAGTTGGACCGCTTGGAACCTAAGTTCGGGAGGAGCTGTTTTGTCCAGTGCAGTCGAAAGTGTTTGTGCCAACAGTTTGCCTCCATTAGCTTCCAATAACGGCTGTTTTATTTGCTGAAGAATCGTTTGAATATCCGTCTTTTGAGTGGAGGGGATTTTGCTATCCGCGCTGACTGCCTGCTGAAGTGCATCAAGGACACCTTGAAGCCCCGCTTTCGTTTTAATGCCCATCATCGCATGAAACAGTTGGGGTGTTATAGGTAACTTGAGGGACACCAACTTCCCTATCGATTGAAGCGCTTCCTGCTGTTGTCCAGGTGACGTTTGCTTCAGAAGTGCTTCACCTGCAATCAATGATTCCCGGGTGATAGGAATTTGCTGTTTCATGAAAAAGTCCACAAGTTTACGCATTTCTGGCGTCTTAGTAAGTTGTAAAGTATCGAGCAAACTGCCGATTTTCGCGCTTTGACTCTCCCCTTGCGCATGTGGTCCAGAGACCAATTTCAACTGTAATTCAGGTTCAGTTGCCTTCACTTGAAAATAATAAGAGTCTCCCGCCTTTAGTGGGACTTCTAATTTTGCATTAAGCTTTTGGTTGCCGATTTGGACTTCCGCCATTTCACCTGGATATAGTTGTTTGATCGTCCCATGGAAAAGTTGCCCTTCTCTTAGTTGAGCGGACTGTGACGATTGTACATTTCCTAAATTGGCTGGTTTGAGGTTTGGGGATATTGACGGATTGTTCATCTGTCAGCCGCCTTTCTTGCGATCATTGTCTTGATCGGTTCAAATGTTTTCCGATGGTGAATGCTCGGACCATGATCTTTGAGCGCATCCAGGTGTTCTGGCGTACCATAACCTGCATGTTTATCAAAACGATACATTGGATATTCCTCGTGTAATTCATCCATCAACTGATCTCTTGTCGTTTTCGCAAGTATGGATGCGGCAGCTATCGCTAAACTTTGAGCATCTCCTTTCACAATAGAGACAGATGGACAGTTTACTGTTAGTGGCATCGCATCCGCAAGGACTTGATCAGGTTCAATAGACAATGTGGAAATTGCCTGTTCCATCGATTCGCGTGTCGCTGCATAAATATTGATGTCATCAATCCGTTTAGCAGATTGCACATGCACAGACCAAGCTACCGCGATTCGTTTGATAATTTCTGCAAGGCGTTCGCGTTCTTTCTTGGGGATCTGTTTAGAGTCATCCAATCCGATCAGCTCGTCTGCTTCAAGTGGCAGAATGACAGCTGCTGTCACAACTGGACCTGCTAAAGGGCCCCTGCCAGCTTCGTCCGTCCCCGCTACTCGAGCTCCTTCAAACGGTGCATACGAAGCATCAAATTGCTGTTTCTCTATGTGGCTAGCCTTAGAAGCGCAGCGTTTGTCATACGCTCTATTCCAGCTAATGAGCGCTTGTTGTACTCCTTTACGTTCATCCTTTGACAACTCCGCCATCCACGGCTCAAGCTCGTTCGTTTCTTTGAGTAGTAATTTAATCGATTGTATTGTTTTCACACGCTCACCTTCCATCCTTCTTCAGTTCCTTACCTCTTTTATCGGTCACTCCACTGATTTTTAGATATACAAAAGCCGAAGCCGGTTGCCGGCTCCGGCTAGGTCACTCCTGTTCTTCTGTCCAGTCGAATGTTAACCTTCCAAAATTACCTGTTCTGACATCTTGTATGATTAGCTCTGCAACTTTATCGTAGTCGATTTCTCCACCAGTCGTATAGGCTTTTCGACGTGCACCGACTGCTTCAAACAGTTCGGCCGTATTGTCCTCTACTGTAGCGAAGCCATACCGTTCTTCTAATCGTCCTGAATAACGATTAGACAAAAATCTTAAACCGTACATCGCTAGATCTTCCATATTTACAATCGTGTCTTTAATCGCACCTGTCAGCGCGAGCTTTTGACCTATCTCAGGATCTTCAAACTTCGGCCATAGAATTCCCGGCGTATCAAGCAGTTCTAATTCTTTTTCATACTTAATCCATTGCTGAGCTTTTGTGACACCTGGCTTATTTCCTGTTTTAGCTATGTTCTTATGAGCAAGTCGATTAATTAGCGTTGACTTTCCAACGTTCGGAATTCCGACAATCATCGCGCGAATTGCACCTGGACGGATCCCTCGCTTTTTCATCCGCTCAATTTTAGGCGCCAAAACTTCTTTAGCTACCTTCGTTACAGCCTGCAGCCCTTTGCCTTCAAAAGAGTTAATTGCGACTGCACGAATGCCTTGCTCATCAAAATATCGAATCCATTTAGCAGTTTCATGTTCATCCGCCAAATCCATTTTGTTTAGAATTAGTATTCTTGGTTTTTGATGAATGACTTCATCGATCATCGGATTCCGAGAAGATAATGGAAGTCGTGCATCTACAAGTTCAAATACAATATCTACAAGTTTCAACTGTTCTGTTACTTCTCTTCGGGCTTTCGCCATGTGACCGGGAAACCATTGAATGGTCATCTGCTCCCCCTACTTTCTCAATCCACTAGCCCAATATCATCCATCGGCCAGAAAACAAATTTTGTCGTCCCTATAATTTCATCTATGTCGATTACACCAATATGTCGCGAGTCATTACTTTTTCTTCGATTATCCCCCATTACAAACACATGCCCTTCAGGAACGGTTTGCTGTTGAATCTTCTCTTCCAACGTAAAGTCTTCAGTTAGCGTGCCTTCTGTAATCTCTTTTTTATATGCATCCAGATAAGGTTCCGGATACGCTTGATCATTTATATAAAGAACATCATCTTTATATTCTACGGTATCGCCGGGAAGCCCAATGACGCGTTTAATATAATCTTTTTGTTCAGGTGCATGGAATACAACGATATCGAAACGATCCGGCTTGCCAATTGAATAACTGATTTTGTTCACAATCATTTTGTCGCCGTCTTCCAGTGTCGGCATCATGGAGACTCCATCTACAACAATCGGCGTGAAGAGAAAAACACGAATGATCGCTGCAATTCCAAATGCAATAAGTAGCGCTTTCACCCATTCAAAGGTTTCATTTTTCTTTTTCTTTTCGTTCATGCCATTGCCCCCTGTAGTCTATTAAACCCATTGTACCTTCAATTCCACTTAGAGGCAAAAAGAAAGGAGGCCGTATAAACGGTCTCCTGATCTTTCTATGCTTATCGAAGTTCTTTGATACGTGCAGCTTTTCCGCGTAGGTTGCGAAGGTAGTACAACTTCGCACGACGTACTTTACCACGACGAGTAACTTCTAATTTTACGATTTTTGGTGTGTGTACAGGGAATGTACGCTCCACGCCAACACCGTTAGAGATTTTGCGAACTGTGAATGACTCACTGATTCCGCCTCCACGACGCTTAATAACGACACCTTCAAATAGCTGAATACGCTCACGCGTTCCCTCAACGATTTTTACGTGCAAACGCACTGTGTCTCCCGGACGGAATGCCGGTAGATCGCTTTTAAGCTGATCTTTTGTAATATCTGCAATTAGTTGTTGCATGATTTTTTCTCTCCTATCCTTAGAGGCTCTTGCGATGAATGACCGCAGCGGAACATCAGTTAAGTATGTGCTTACATAGAAGCACGTATATCATATTAGCATAAACCGAGGTTGTGTGCAACAGTCACCGGCTAGATTTCAGTCGCTTCAACATCTTTTCTTGCTCCGATGTCAACGAAATTTTATCTAACAAATCTGGACGACGTTCGAGTGTACGTTTAAGTGATTGCTCCGTACGCCACTTGTCAATTTCACCATGATTTCCTGATAGTAATACATCTGGCACTGAATGGCCCTTATAGGTCGCTGGGCGTGTATAGTGTGGATGCTCTAGCAACCCTGTTGAGAAAGAATCTTCCACAGATGACACGTTATTCCCTAGCACTCCTGGCAGCAAACGTACGACACTATCTATAATCGCCATCGACGCAATTTCACCGCCAGTTAGCACAAAATCTCCGATTGAAAGTTCGTCTGTCACAAGATGCTCTCGGATCCGCTCATCATATCCTTCATAATGGCCACAGATGAAAACAAGGTTCTCCTCTGACGCCAGCTCCTCAGCTTTAGCCTGGGTGAAACGTTCTCCCTGGGGACACATCAGAATGACTCGAGGCGGCTTTGTAGCATCCTTTGTGACAGCTTCAACCGCATTGAAGAGCGGTTCTGGCTTCAATACCATTCCGGCGCCTCCACCATACGGATAATCGTCAACTTTGTGATGCTTATTCTCGGAGTAGTTTCTGAAATCAGTAACTGAAAATGAGACAGCTTTGTTCTCTTGAGCTTTCTTCAGAATCGAAGTATGAAGGACCCCTTCGAACATTTCTGGAAATAACGAGAGAATATTGATATTCATCATGAAAGAAGCCCTTCCATGACCTCAATCGTAATTTTCTTATTTTCGATATCAATCTCTTTGACGATATCTTCAATATAAGGAATGTAGTGTGGTTTACCTTGGGCTGGTGTAACTGTCCACACATCGTTTGCGCCGGTTTCTAATATGTCTGTAACCTTGCCGATTAAGTCCCCTTCGAGAGTGACGACATCGCAACCTTTGATTTCGTGATAATAGAATTCGTTTTCCTCAAGTTCACCAAGTTGCTTCTCTGATATTTTCAGCATACCGGTTTTGTATTTTTCTACGTGGCTAAGATTGAAGTGGTTTTCAAAAGTGAGCAAGTAGAAGTTTTTGTGAATGCGCGCTCCTGAGATTTTAAGCTTGATGGGTGTAGTTTCGTTTGGCATGAACAGGGATAGTTCACTACCGACTGCAAACCGTTCTTCTGGGAAGTCTGTCCGAGGAGTGACTCGTACCTCACCTTGTACTCCGTGCGTATTGACGAGTTGCCCGACGTTAAACCATTGCATAATCCATTCACTTCCTTTGTTCGTTTATATGAAGTTAAAAATTCATTGATATAGAAAAAGAGAGGAACCGAGGCTCCTCCCTTTACGCAGTGTTAGTCAACGATATCCAGGTAAACTCGTTTACCTCGGTGGCTGCCTGCAGCTGATGTAACAATTGTCCGTATCGCATCTGCGACACGTCCTTGCTTTCCAATGATCTTCCCCATGTCTTCAGGGTGGACAGAAAGTTTGTAGGCAACCCGATTCGTTTGTTCATCCTGTTCGACGTGAATCGCTTCGGGATAATCGACTAACGGTTTTACGATTGTCTTAATCAGCTGCTCCATTAGCGCACCTCCTGATTACTTGCTAAGTTTTGCGTTATGGAATTTCTCCATGATACCTTGTTCTGAGAACAAGTTACGAACTGTATCAGATGGCTTAGCGCCTTTCTGCATCCAATCCAAAACTTTTGCTTCGTCAATTTTCACTTCAGCCGGCTTTGTAAGCGGGTTGTAAGTTCCAACTGTTTCGATTTGACGGCCATCACGAGGAGCTCGTGAATCTGCTACTACGATACGATAGAAAGGTGATTTCTTTGCACCCATACGTTTAAGACGAATTTTTACTGACATTTTTAGTTGCACCTCCGAATAGTTTCACACAAGATAGTATATTATCAAGCTTTTTGTTGTTTGTAAAGTGTTTTTTCTTAACACCTTGTTTTTCGAATAAAATTACTTAAAAAAAGCATCCATTCCCGGCATTTTCATCTTCTTTTTACCACGTTGTTGTGCACCGGTCATCTGCTTGACCATCTTTTTCATTTCTTCAAACTGCTTCAGTAATCGGTTGACTTCTTGGATTGAAGTACCTGATCCTTTCGCAATTCGTTTTTTACGGCTCGCGTTAATCATCTCAGGTGTGGTGCGTTCTTGCGTTGTCATCGAGTAGATGACTGCTTCCACTTTCCCCATTTGGCTCTCATCGACTTTTGCATTGTCAAGACCTTTAATTTTGTTGAATCCTGGCATCATTTTTAAAATCTCATCAAGTGGACCCATTTGCTTCACTTGTTGCAACTGATCTAGGAAATCATCCAAAGTGAAGGTTTGTGTGCGAAGCTTTTGTTCAAGTTCTTTCGCTTTGTCTTCATCGACATTTTCCTGAGCTTTTTCAATGAGAGACATCACATCACCCATGCCGAGAATCCGGGAGGCCATACGTTCAGGATGGAATGGCTCAAGCGCATCCATTTTTTCACCCATACCGACATATTTGATGGGCTTTTGAGTAACTGCACGAATTGAAAGTGCCGCACCACCACGTGTATCTCCATCAAGTTTTGTAAGAGCGACACCTGTAATACCAATCGCATCGTCAAAGTTTTTCGCCACGTTTACCGCATCTTGACCAGTCATTGAGTCTACAACGAGGAAGACTTCATCAGGCGATGAAAGTTCACGAATATCTTTCAACTCTTGCATAAGAGTTTCATCAATATGCAATCGTCCTGCCGTATCAATGATCACGACGTCATTGTGATCCTCATCTGCTTTTTTGAGTGCTTGACGAACAATTTCCACAGGTGAGATATCAGTTCCCATAGAAAAAACAGGAATCGTCAATTGCTTCCCTATCGTTTCCAGCTGCTGAATGGCTGCAGGTCGATAAACGTCTGCTGCGACGAGTAATGGAGATTTGTTGTTCCGCTTTCGCAACGAATTTGCAAGTTTCCCAGATGTCGTTGTTTTACCGGCACCTTGTAAACCAACCATCATAATGACAGTTGGCGACTTACGGGCAAACTGAATAGCCGTTTGCTCTTCTCCCATCAACTTTGTGAGTTCATCTTTTACGATTTTCACGACTTGTTGACCAGGTGTCAGACTCTTCATGACGTCTTGACCGACCGAACGCTCACTAACTGTCTTCACAAACTCTTTTACGACTTTCAAATTGACATCCGCTTCGATTAACGCAAAGCGGACTTCTCTCATCATTTCTTTTACATCAGCTTCACTAATTTTACCCTTGCCTGTGATTTTCTGAAGCGTCCCTTGCAGGCGCTGCGCTAATCCTTCAAAAGCCATGCATAGAGCCCCCTTAGTCGTGTTCTTTAATTTGTTGTAATAAAATTTGTACTTCATCTGTCAGCGCTTTTTCAGTGGAAAGTCGCTGTTCGATCTGCTCGATTAACTCTGAGCGTTCTTGAAATTTATTGAACAACGAAAGTTTTGCTTCATAGTCTTCGAGCATCGCTTCTGTTCTGCGGACATTATCATAGACAGCTTGTCTGGACACTTCGTATTCCTCCGCAATTTCGCCTAATGACAAATCGTCTAGGTAATACAGTTCCATATAAATGCGCTGCTTATCCGTCAATAATGATTGATAAAAATCAAAGAGGAAGTTAACACGTGTCGTTTTCTCTAGCATGTACAATTCCTCCTCAGACCTTCTCTTAATAGTAGCTGTTGCCTCATAGTCCGTCAAGGTATTTTACTTGTCTTTATCCTCTTCAACTTCCTGATCCGCTTCTAACTCCAACCCATCAGCAAAAAGTCCGTACACATACTTTTCAGGATCAAATGGCTGCAAATCATCGATGCCTTCACCTAATCCTACAAACTTAACAGGAATATTCAACTTATTACGGATTGCTAAAACGATTCCACCTTTTGCAGTCCCGTCAAGCTTCGTAAGAACAATCCCGGTCACGTCTGTAGCTTCTTTAAACGTTTCTGCTTGAATCAATGCATTTTGACCCGTTGTCGCGTCAAGTGCGAGTAACACTTCATGAGGTGCTCCCGGGATTTCACGGTCGATGACACGGTGAACTTTTTTCAATTCATTCATCAAGTTCACTTTGTTTTGTAATCTACCAGCTGTATCACAAATCAAGACATCCACATTGCGTTTTTTTGCAGCACTAACGGCATCAAACATAACTGCAGCAGGATCGGATCCTTCAGACTGTCGAATCACTTCAACTCCAGCACGCTCACCCCAAACAACAAGTTGGTCGATGGCCCCGGCGCGGAATGTATCACCTGCTGCAAGCATGACGGTCTTTCCTTCAGCTTTCAAACGGGAAGCTAGTTTACCAATTGTCGTAGTTTTTCCTACACCGTTTACTCCTACCATGAGAAGGACTGTGATTCCGTCTTCTTGGATATTCAAGCTATTATCAATTTCACCTTGAGAATTATAGATTTCAACAAGCTTTTCAGAAATAACCGTTTGAATTCCAGCTGTATCTTTAATATTCTTGCGTTGCACTTCGACTTTCAGTAGGTCGATCAATTCCATTACTGTTTCATATCCAACATCCGCTTGAAGCAAGACCTCTTCTAATTCCTCGAAAAACTCTTCGTCAATTTCACGGAAACGGGCAACCAAATCATTCACTTTAGACGTGAATGAATCGCGAGTTTTAGTTAAACCCTCTTTGAATTTCACCGTTACCGAATCATTTGTGCCTGTGATTTTCTCTTTCATTTTCTTAAAAAAAGACATCATTCTCACATTCCTTTATAAAATTATGGTGTGCTTAACGCGGTTTCCGGAACTTCGGACATTTTTACTGATATGAGTCGGGATACGCCAGATTCTTGCATCGTAATTCCGTACAAGACATCGGCTCCTTCCATCGTCCCTTTTCGATGGGTAATGACGATGAACTGAGTATCCTCCGAAAACTTTTTCAAATATCGGCTATACCGAATGACATTCGCTTCATCCAATGCTGCCTCGACTTCGTCCAATATACAAAATGGTACTGGGCGTACTTCGATAATGGAAAACAACAACGTAATTGCTGTCAATGCACGTTCTCCTCCTGAAAGAAGGCTCAAATTCTGAAGCTTTTTCCCCGGTGGTCGAGCGATGATATCCACACCTGTTTCAAGTAGGTTCTCCGGATCTGTTAGAACAAGATCCGCTTCCCCACCGCCAAACATTTCCTTGAAAACGGTACGGAAACGCTGTTGTACGGCGTCAAACGTGGACTTAAATCTCATTTTCATTTCCATATCCATTTCTGACATCGCTTCTTCTAGCGTCGTTTTCGCTTCTAGTAGATCGTTTCGTTGATCAGTTAGGAAAGTATGTCTTTCGAGCACTTCTTTGTACTCTTCGACTGCTCCTGGATTCACTGGACCTAAGGATTCAACCTCTCGTTTCAACTGTTCCACACGAGATCTCACATCGGACGCATTGAAATCTTCAGGAACTTCATAATCAGGGTAAAGTCCGTAGTCTTCAAGCAAACGTATAAGGACTGACTCCAGCTTCACTTCATTTCTAGAAAACACGACATTCAAATTGCCAAGTTCTGAAGAAATCATCCGAATCTGGTCAGAAATCTGTTTTAGTGTGATCTCCTGCTCGTCACAAGAAGATGAAAGTTGATCCCGTTCCGTCCGTTTAGCGAGTAATTCTGATTTCACTTCAGTTACAATATTTGTCTCTGCAGCTATTCGTTGTTCAATTTCTTCAGGGGTTAGAACTTCTCCTTCTTCTTGACCTGACAAAAATTGAAGTTCTTCTTCCGTTTGAACAAATTTGCGTTTTGCATCTTGGAGTTCTTGTTCCGCCGAGGTTGCAAGAGACGATCGATTGGTGACTTGTTCACGTAAAATCGCTGTTTCTTCACGCAGTTCACTATAACGCTCCCGAAGGGCTTGCTCTTCGTTGCGCCGATCTGCAGCGAGACGTTCTAGAGAAGCAACTGAAGTTTGAATTTCTTGTTGCTGTGCTGTCAAACGTTCACGTTGCAGCTGTAGTTCATCTCGTTTTACAAACAATGAACTACGCGTATCCTCTGAACCTTTTCTTCCTGCTTCAATCGTTTTCCATTCAGATTCAGCAGTTCGAATTTCAAAAGTCGTCTCTTGAAGGTTTGAGTCAATACGAGTGATAGCAAGCTGTAGTTCATCCGTGCTTTGCGCGGATACCGAAGCTTTTTGCATTTCACTAGCAATCGTCAGTTTGATGGCACTTAATTTTTCTTCTGCGGCGCCAATGGAATGATTCAACTGATCGAGTTGACTCGTCAATGTTTCCAGTTCAGCTTTACGGGAGAATACGGTAGATTGTACTTTTGAACCCCCACCTGTAAGGGAACCTCCTGCATTCACAACATCCCCATCGAGAGTAACAATTCGGAATCGATAGCCAGCAAGTTTAGCGATTTCAGACGCACCATTCAGTGTTTTTGCAACAATGGATGCTCCGAGCAAATTCGCCGTCACATTTCGATAAGCTGATTGTACAGTTACAAGTTGATCGGCCGTTCCAACAAAGTCAGGATGATGATTGACTTTTGATAAAACATCTTTCGGAACAAATCGCGCCTTCATCACATCGAGCGGCAAGAACGTTGCGCGCCCTGCATTCTTCTTTTTCAAGAAGCCGATGGCAGCTCTTGCATCTCGCTCAGTTGTCGCGATAATATGTTGCATCGCCCCACCGAGCGCAGTCTCCACTGCTTTGATATGTTTTTTATCAACAGATATCAGTTCGGCTACAGCGCCTTCTATTCCTTGGAGTGTTCCCGATTGTTTAGCTACGAGAACTTCTTTAACACCCGAATAAAACCCAGAAAAATCAGCTTCCATACTCTTTAAAGCACGAAGTCTTCCTTGTAGTTCGTAGCGCTTATTAACAGCTTGCTGATGCATTGTTTTCGTCTCTTCAAGCTGGATTTCTGTTTTTTGAAGCTGCGATCGATTTGTTGCTACCTGTTTCGTCGCTTCCTCCATGTTTCGCTTAAGCTTACCAAGTTCAGCAGTTTGCTGTTCTTTCAGTTCATGAAGTGTGTCGAGTTTAGATCGAAGTGCTTCCGTTTGCTTGCCACTCTTTTCCGATGAATACTGCTCACCTGTAAGCCGTTCTTCAATATGTTTCAACTCATTGCGAACAGTGGCTTCTTCGTTCAACACTTCAATATATGTCGATTTAAGATTTTCGATTTCTTGTTCAGTTTCAGCAAGAGAACGTTTCAATTTTCTCGAAATCGACGTCATTTCTTCCGACTTACTAGATAATTGAAGTTCAGTTTCATGATTATGTTCTGTGAGTTCTGCTTTTTTCGCTTCCAGTTGGAGAAGCAATTGCTTTAAGCTTTCCAAATCCTCTGTAAGACGCTTGGAGCGATCTTTGACGTTGCGTTGTTTTTCTAATGAAAGAAGTCTTCGCCCTTCCCACTTCTCAGCTTCAGAGCTTGATACCACATGTTGTTCTTGAAGCTCTGAAATCTTTTTATCTAAAAAAGAAAGTGAAGATTTAGCTTGTTGCAGTTGTTGTTCAGCGATATTCGCTTCTTTTTCCAGTTCAAGTTTGTTTTTAGTCTTGCTTTCCACAACTGTTTTATTATTCAATAGTTCCGTTTGCAGATAGGATGCCTCCACATTGAGAAGACGCACATCGGCATCTCTCAGTTCAGTCACAAGTTTGCCATGACGCTCAGCAGCGCGGGCATTCGCAGCGAGCGGTTCCATACGATCATCGAGTTCTTTTAAGATATCTAAAATACGATCCAGATTATCATCTGTTTCAATAAGCTTGAACTCTGCTTTCTTTTTACGCATCCGATACTTCAAGACGCCTGCAGCTTCGTCAAATATGCTTCTCCGGTCTTCAGGTCGACTATTCAATATTTCGTCAACCCGCCCTTGTGAGATGATTGAGAATGCTTCTTTCCCTAGACCTGAGTCAACGAAGACATCGTTAATGTCTTTTAGACGACATGCCTGCCCGTTCAGTTGAAAGGAACTCTCTCCCGAGCGGAACACTCGTCTACTTACACTGATTTCAGTATAATCGAGCGGAAATAGCCCTGTTGTGTTATCTAAAACCAATGTCACTTCTGCAAAGTTTAAAGGTTTTCTAGAATCACTGCCGGCAAAAATGACATCTTGCATTTTCGCTCCTCGCAACGATTTGGCAGATTGCTCACCGAGTACCCATCGAATGGCATCGATAATATTACTTTTGCCGCTACCATTTGGGCCAACAACGGCCGTGACACCAGGTACAAATTCAATGGATACCTTTTCGGCGAATGATTTAAATCCAATAATTTCAAGACGTTTTAAAAACACGTTCAGCTCTCCTCTTTCGTATGCTCATCCAATAACTGCTGGATCGCCTGACGAGCCGCTTCCTGTTCAGCTTCTTTTTTCGATCTCCCGATACCTTCTCCAAGTTTTGTGTCTCCAAGTTGTACGTATGTGAGAAACTTTTTCGCATGTGCAGGACCTGATTCTTCAACAATCCGATAGTTAAGCTGCCCATGATTTGTCTGTTGGACAATTTCTTGTAACCGGCTTTTGTAATCCATCACATGCGAAAAAGCTCCAAGTCCAATTTTCGGGAATACCGTACGTTCTAGAAAATCAATCGACACTTCAAATCCTTGATCGAGATAAAGGGCTCCGATAAAAGCTTCAAACACATCTGCTAGTAGAGCAGGTCGTGTGCGTCCGCCAGTTAGCTCTTCGCCTTTTCCTAAAAGGATATACTCTCCAAAGTTAAGTTCGGTAGAGAACGTCACAAGGGACGGTTCACAAACAATAGCTGCACGCAACTTCGTTAGCTCTCCTTCACTTTTGTTCGGTTCAGTTGCAAATAAATATTGCGACACAGCCAGCTCAAGAACAGCATCTCCTAAAAACTCCAACCGTTCATTGTCCGAGTACTTCTTACCTCGATGCTCATTCACATAGGATGAATGGGTAAATGCGTTGTACAGCAAGGATACATTCTCAAAGCGAACTTCAAGTCGTTCTTGCAGCTCCTCAAACTTTTTCCGTACCGCTACTGGTAACACGGTCTTAGCTGGCTTATCTTTTACTCTTTTATTCGTCGTCATTCAAAAAATCCGCCCTTCTTTAACAAGTTCCTCTTTATTCTACCCTGTCCGCTAGCGTAGTGCAAAATAGAAAAGAGACACTCCCGACCTTATGTGAAGGGTCGAAAGAGTCTCTGTGCTATACTCATTTAGTTTTTTCTTCGATATATGAGACAGCACTTCCAACAGTACTGATTTTTTCAGCATCATCATCAGAAATTTCCATGTCGAATTCGTCTTCTAGTTCCATAACCAATTCAACAACATCCAATGAGTCTGCACCAAGATCATCAGTGAAAGAAGCTTCTGGTTTCACTTCGCTTTCATCGACTCCCAAACGGTCGACAACTACCTTTGTAACACGCTCTAAGACTGTAGCCACTGTATTTCACCTCCTTTCAAAGTAAAAAGCGTAGGCAGCCTGGTTAGGGGCGACAGGTGCTGGAGGAGAAACCGTCAACGTGCTCTTTACCTTGTCGTTTTCTCTGAAGCAACCCCGAGCCCTGGCCACCGTTGATTTCCGTTTCAGGTGGACGCTTTCCGAGGGGCTTGATCTCAGCCTCCTCAGACGCGTTGCTCCTTGCGGGGTCTTCAATCTTCGCATTTCCCTCTGGAGTCGCCATCTTTCACTTCAATCAACTAGCATCAAGTTAAAAATAATCCAATTCAAGAGATTAAAAACGCACCCCACTTACATAACCATGCCGCCGTCTACATTCAATACTTGTCCAGTTACATAAGAAGCATCATCAGACAAGAAGAAGGCTACTGCTTTTGCAACATCTTCAGGTCGTCCTAGTGATCCTAAAGGAATTCCACTAAGTAGCTGATCCTTCATATCCTCACCTAATGCATCTGTCATGTCTGTTGTGATGAATCCAGGTGCGACTGCATTGACCGTGATTCCACGAGATGCAAGTTCTTTGGCTGTCGTTTTCGTCAGTCCGATCACGCCAGCCTTCGCCGCTACATAGTTTGCTTGGCCTGGGTTCCCTGCGATTCCAACAACTGACGCCATGTTCACGATACGACCTGCACGTTGCTTCATCATCTGTCTGGATACCGCTTTTGTACATAAGAAAACACCTTTTAAATTCGTATCGATAACCGCATCCCACTCGTCCTCTTTCATACGCATGAGCAAATTATCTTTCGTAATCCCTGCATTATTGACGAGGAGATCAATCGATCCGAATGTCTCAAGGGTTTGTTCCATAAGAGCTTTCACACTATCAGCTGACGTTACATCCGCTTGAACAGCAATCGCTTTGCCGCCATTCGTTTCAATTTCCTGAACGACTTGCTCAGCTCGCTCCTGACTTCCGCTGTAGTTAACCGTCACATTCGCACCTTCACGAGCGAGTAATAATGCAACTTCACGCCCAATCCCTCTAGACGCACCCGTCACAACCGCTGTTTTCCCTGCAAACTTCCCCATTACGACCACTCCTTCGACGCTTCTATCACTGCATTCAGTGTCTCTTCATCGTATACTGGCCAAACCGTTGCATTTCTGTCGATTTTACGAACGAGACCGCTCAGTACTTTACCAGGTCCGCACTCTATGAATTGCGTTACCCCTAATTCAAGCATTTGACGAACGGATTCTTCCCATCGGACAGGTGACGATAACTGTTCGATCAACAAACGTTTTACTTCAATGCTTTCTGTTACGGGTTGAGCCGTCACATTGGCAATGACTGGAACTTCCGCTTCATTCATATCTATACTTTCTAGCACTTCACCGAGTTTTCCTGCTGCTGGACGCATAAGTTCAGAGTGGAACGGACCACTCACGTCAAGCATGAGGGCACGTTTAGCTCCTGCTTCTTTCAAGCGGATACACGCCTCATCCACTCCAGCTTTTGTTCCAGAAATAACAACTTGTCCTGGACAGTTGAGATTTGCTGGCTGAACAAGATTCCCTTCAGCAGAGACCGCTTTCGTCACCTCAGTCAGTGTTTCTAAATCAAGTCCAAGGATTGCTGCCATTGCACCTTCACCTGCAGGCATTGCTTCGTTCATGAATAATCCACGTTTGTGCACCGTTTTCACTGCATCTTCAAAGGAAAGAACCCCTGATGCGTAAAGCGCTGTGTACTCTCCCAGACTATGACCTGCCGTATAAGACGCCTGAATTCCCGCCTCTTTCAAACGGTCAGATATCATTGCCCCAACAGTTAACAATGCGGGTTGAGCATTATATGTGACTGTCAATTCTTCCTGTGGCCCGTCTGTTATCAATCCACTTAACCCGAATCCTAATTCGCGATCTGCTGTTTCAAAAAATCGCTGACTTCCTTTTTGTGCTGCTAATTCAACACCCATGCCCACTTTTTGGGAACCTTGTCCCGGGAATAGAAACGCTACCTTTGTCATCGTGTCTCCTCCTCTTTAATGGTTTCACGAATTGTTTCACTCACGTGATGTTCCGCCATGATACGTGCCTGACGGATTGCATTTTTTACTGCATTTGCATTGGACGATCCATGTGCTTTAATTACTGGGGCGTTCAAACCGAATAGACCTGCTCCCCCGTATTCTGTATAATCCATCTGCTTTTTCAAGCCACGCAAATCGTCTTTTACAAGTGCTGCAGAGATTTTCGTTTTAATGGAAGATGCAAACACATCTTTAATCATAGAAAACAAACCTGAAGCTGTTCCTTCTATCGTTTTCAATACCATATTACCTGTAAACCCATCTGTGACAGCAACGTCTGTTGTACCGGTTAACAAATCACGTGCCTCAATATTGCCAATAAAGTTCAATGGGGCTTTCATTAACTCATCATAAGTAGCTTTTGTTAAGTCATTTCCTTTACCTGCTTCTGTCCCGATATTCAACAAGCCAACTCTCGGATTTTGAATACCACGAACTTTTTCTGCATAAATACTTCCCATAATCGCATATTGAACGAGCTGGCTCGGTTTCGCGTCAGCATTCGCTCCAACATCAAGTAAAACGAATCCCTCTCCACCAATCGTCGGTAGCGTCGGAGCAAGGGCAGGTCTTTCAATACCGTCAATTCGACCGACGATGAACAACCCCGCTGCCATCAATGCACCTGTGTTTCCTGCGGATACACAAGCGTCTGCTTCACCATCATTCACTGCTTTCGCCATACGGACCATAGATGCATCTTTTTTTCGTCGGACCGCTCTTACAGGCTCATCTTCCGAGGTAATGACCTCGCTGCAATGATGGACGGTTAAACGGTCGTGTGCTGTTAAATAAGGCTTCATTTTTTCCTCGTCGCCAAACAGCTGTATATGTATATCGTTATATTCTTGAAGACTTTGCAATGCGCCTGCGATAATTTCTTTTGGGGCATGGTCGCCCCCCATCGCGTCTACTGCGATTTTCATTCAACTTCCTCCTGACTCGTTCCTGTGGAGCGATACATTTGAAATTCACCACTGAAGACCTTTTCATCTCCAACTGTTGAAGTCACATCGACAAGAGTTCGATTGTCCCTTTTTTCACGGACAATCGCTCGAGCTATGACACGATCTCCTGCTTTAACTGGCTTGACAAAGTGTAGCACAGACTTCGCCGTAAGTGCGAGCTCATCGTCAAGAACAGCAACAGCTAGTGAATTCGCTTGTCCGAACAAATGGTGTCCACGGGCGATGCCGCTTTTTTGGAACACATGGAGTGGTGTAATATCGAGAATCGATATCGCTTTGCTATCCAATTCGATATCAATGATTTCTCCGATCACTTCTTCTTGTTGCAGCGCTTTTACTTTATCCGCAATCGTTTCAGTCGCCGCAGTCCTCATGCGTTCCCTCAATTCAGGAATTCCACATTCAAGACGGTCCAGCCGAATGGTCTGCACGCTCACGTTGAAGTGCTGTGCGATTTCTTCATCCGTTAAAAAAGGAGTAGCATCTAACAGCTGTGCCAGCTGATGCTGACGATCTTTTTTAGGTACTCGCAACATAGTCACTCCTCACGTTTAGCACTTGGTAATAGTAACAGTATATAAAGATAAAAAAAAGAATGCAAGAGTGGACATTCTCTTTGCATTCCAAAATTCACATTGCATAACTTCTTTCAAAAATATAGGTGCCGTTTTCAGTTGTTAATCAATACGCTCATTTTGCAACACGCCTGATTCTTCCACAGTTGTCCGGAGGCTCTTATAATCAGGATCTGTCCAAAACGCATCCATTTCCAACAACTGTTCTGCATCTTGTCGAGCCGTTTCCAACGCACGATAATCATGTATTAAATCCGCCATTTTAAATTCGGGTAATCCACTTTGCTTCTTGCCGAAGAAGTCGCCCGATCCACGGAGCTCAAGATCTTTTTCAGCCAATAAAAACCCATCATTCGTTTCAGCCATCGTCATCATGCGCTCTTTACCTTCTTCTGTCTTCGGATCTGCTAATAACACACAATACGATTGATCGGCACCACGACCGACACGTCCCCTTAATTGGTGAAGCTGAGCAAGGCCAAAGCGTGTCGCGTCATAGATTAGCATAAACGTCGCATTCGGTACGTTCACTCCTACTTCGACAACAGTCGTCGACACTAAGCAATCAGTTTTCCCTTCACTGAAATCACGCATGACTTCATCTTTTTCATCCGAGTGCAGTCTTCCATGCATCAGCCCCACGGTAAAACGACCCGCAAAATACGTCGATAGCTGGCCGAAAACATCAACAGCATTCTGAACGTCCAACGTATCAGATTCTTCTATGAGCGGACATATGACATACGCTTGCCTACCCGATTGCAATTCTTTTTCCATTCGACGGAGAACTGGTGCGAGTGAATCTTCTTTTAACCAGTGGGTTTCAATCTCTTTTCGTCCTGCCGGCATTTCATCCAACAAAGAAACATCCATTTCACCGAACACGGTAATTGCCAGTGTCCTCGGAATTGGTGTCGCCGTCATAAAGAGAACATCAGGACTCTCCCCTTTGTCACGAAGTACTCGACGCTGTTCAACCCCGAAACGGTGTTGCTCATCCGTGATGACCAGGCCAAGCCTATGGAAGTTCACATCTGGCTGAATTAGGGCATGCGTACCAATGAGCAAATCGATTTCTCCACTTTCAAGTCGAGCTATGATTTCACGTCGTGCTTTCCCTTTTGTAGATCCAGACAAGAACGCCACCGTTACGCCCACCGGCTCGAGCCAACTAGCTAGTGTCTCTGCGTGTTGTTCCGCCAAAATTTCTGTTGGAGCCATGAGAGCTCCTTGGAAACCTGCAGTGATGGCGGCATATAGCGCAATGGCTGCTACAACCGTCTTGCCGGAACCGACATCTCCTTGAAGCAGACGATTCATACGTAACGGGCTTTTCAGCTCTGCACATAACTCATTGACCACCCGTTTTTGAGCGCCCGTCAGCTCGAACGGCAGACTAGAGATGAATTGCTTCAATTTTTCCAAGTCATACCCAATAGTCGTGCCTTTTCCTGCCGCTTTACGCACTTTCTTGAGTGCAGCCATCTTCAACTGAAAGTGCAACAACTCTTCATACACAACACGACGTCGTGCCTGTTTCACGTCTTCTGGACTGTTCGGAAAGTGAACCATTTCAAGCGTTTCCGCTATTCCTGGAATTTTATAAGAGCCTAGCAACTGCACAGGCAACGTTTCGGGAATTTCATGCACGACATCGTCTAGCGCTGTCCTCATCCATCTTCTGAACGTCGGCTGTTTAACAACACCCTTCAAACTATAAACAGGTTCAAAGTCAGCTTGTCCGATTTTTGGCCCGTCTTTAAAATTGCTCACATTAATGAGCTGGCGACCTCGATCCCATTTCCCTGTTATGGTCACGATCTGTCCTGGATTCATTCGATCCTTTAAATAATGCTGGTTAAAAAATACCGCTTTAACAAGATGGTTTCCGACTAACAACTGAACTTGCATCCGCGAACGTTTCTTCCCGGTAAACAGGACGGATGGAACACTCTCCACCCGTCCTTCTATCGTTACGCGCTCCTCGTGAGGTGTCTCAGACAAATCTTTCAGCCTGAAATCCTCATGCCTGTACGGAAACATCATAACTAATTCTTCAATTGTTTCGACACCTAGCTTTTCCAGCTGCTCGCCAGCTGACTTGCCAATTCCTTTTAGTAAGGTAACGGGCTCATTTAGTGACCGTGTCACGTGATTCCTTGTCCTTACCAAAGATTTTCGCTTCCAACGCTTTTCCTGTCGGTGTAGCAGCGAGTCCACCTTTTGCGGTTTCACGCAAAGCAGAAGGCATCGACTGACCGATTTTATGCATTGCTTCAATGACTTCATCGGTCGGAATAACGCTCACGACTCCAGCAAGCGCCATGTCGGCACCAACGAGCGCTTTGGCTGCTCCCATAGCATTACGCTTCACGCACGGCACCTCGACGAGCCCTGCGACCGGATCGCAGACGAGACCGAGCATATTTTTCATCACTATCGAAAAGGCTTCCGCACTTTGTTGTGGCGTTCCTCCAGCCATTTCAACAATCGCTGCTGCCGCCATCGATGCAGCAGATCCTGTCTCCGCTTGACATCCACCTGCAGCACCGGAAATGGATGCATTATTCGCTACGATAAATCCGAATGCACCAGTTGTGAATAAATAATTGACCATCTGTTCATGTGTCGGATTCAATTTGTTTTTCACCGCAAACAACGTACCTGGGACAATCCCTGCAGCTCCTGCTGTAGGAGTTGCGCAAATTAATCCCATTGCAGCGTTTACTTCATTCGTTGCGACCGCTTTACTAACTGCATCCAACAAAAGTTCTCCGGATAAAGATTTACCCGTTTTCATGTAATTTTGAATAAGAACTGCATCGCCACCCGTTAAACCGGATGAAGAGTGGACACCTTTCAATCCCTCTTCCACAGAACTCTCCATAACTGCTAAGTTGTTTTCCATCTGTGCAACTATATCTTCACGTGATCTACGCGTTAATAACATTTCTTGACGAATCATTATCTCTGAAATCGGTTGTTGCTCTTTTTCAGCAACCTCGACAAGTTCTTTTACGTTTGAAAACAAAACATCCATTTTAACTGCCCCCTTAGTTCGCCAATGTCGATACTTGTGTAACATTTGGAAGTGCACGCAATTCTTCAATCAGCTCATCGTTGACGACTTGATCGACTTCAATAACCATAAGCGCCATTTTCCCTTTCTCTTTACGTCCAACTTCCATATGAGCAATATTCATATCTTGCGCAGCAATTGCGTTCGATACATTAGCAATAACACCCGCACGATCATCATGGACAACGAGTAATGCCGGGAAATGTCCGGATAAGCGAAGTGGAAAACCATTCAGCTCGATCACTTCCATCGTGCCCCCACCAATTGAGATTCCAATGAGTTCCATGACGCCTTCTTTATCTCCGATGACTAGTTTTGCAGTATTCGGATGGTCCATCTCCTCTACTTCGGCGATGAATTCAAAAGACATGCCCAGCCTTTCCGCATCTTCAAACGCTGTGCGGATTCTCTCGTCGAACGTATCGTATCCAAGAAGTCCGCCGATAATCGCAACATCCGTTCCATGGCCTTTATAAGTCTCTGCGAACGAACCATATAAGTGAATCGTCGCCCATTCCGGTTGACGTCCAAACAAATCTCTCGCTACAAGTCCAATACGTGCAGCTCCTGCTGTATGTGATGATGATGGTCCAATCATGACTGGCCCAATAATTTCAAAAACGGATCTGAATTTCAACAATAACTCCCCCTTTTACCCATATTCCTAGTATTCATTCTACACGAACAGCTGCTAGAAAACAAAATTCATAACTACTTATAAACGGACAAAAAGCGCCAACGACTAGGAGTCGTGACGCTTTTCATGTTCTGTTATTCCACCGACAAAATATAAGGGTATAACGGCTGTTTCCCGTTATACAATTCAATTTCGACGTGTTCGAACTGACCTTCAATATAAGCAACCATTTGTTTTGCATCTTGTTCAGAAACGTCTTCACCGTAAATCACAGTTACGATTTCATCATCTTCTGTGATCATATCGTCAATTAATGACTTCATTGTGGTTTCTAGTGAAGGTGTAGCTACTGTAATCTTCCCATTCGATATGGCCATGTAATCATCTGTATGAATTGAAACGCCATCAATCGAAGTATCTCGCACTGCTGTAGTTACCTGACCGGTTTTCACAACAGAAGCTGCTGCGTTCATGGATTTTGCATTCGTCGTCACGTCTGCTTCAGGGTTAAACGCTAAAATGGCTGCGAGCCCTTCAGGTACAGACTTCGTTGGAACGACTGCCGCTTCAATTCCAATCACTTCAGCCGCTTGTTCAGCAGCTAACACGATATTCTTATTGTTCGGTAAGATCAGAACACGTTCCGCCCCAACTTCTTGAATCGCCTTGACGATATCTTCAGTAGAAGGGTTCATCGTTTGCCCGCCTTCAATTACGTAGGAGGCTCCGATACTTCTGAGCAACTCTGCAATTCCTTCACCCATTGCAACCGTCACGATTGCATAAGGTGTTTTCTTTGCAGTGGAATTTTTACGTGCTGATTGATCCCCTACAATGTCCATGTGTTGTTGGCGCATGTTCTCAATTTTAATATTGATGAGGGAACCATACTGTTGACCGCAAGATAATGCATTCCCTGGGTTTTCTGTATGGATATGTACTTTCGCAATCTCCTCATCAGAGATGACTAGTAAAGAATCTCCCATTTCGTTCAATTGTAGTCTGAAGTCATTTTCATCAAAATGATGGTCCTTCGTTTTTTCGTCTTCAAATCTCACCATGAACTCCGTACAATAACCAAACTCAATATCAGCAGTATCCATGAAACCTTGTACATTACGATGGTGTTCTGCATTTACAAGTTCGTCCATCGACTGGACAACTGTTCGTTCTGGCAATTCTTCACCTTTAAGACAAGCCAAAAATCCTTCGTAAACGTACACAAGACCTTGTCCGCCACTATCTACAACGCCTACCTCTTTCAAGACTGGCAATAAATCTGGTGTCCTTTTGAGTGAAGCTTTTGCTTCTGTCAAAACCGCTTCCATTAACTGAATGAGATCCGTTTCCGTCGTTGCTGTTTCCACAGCAACAGCTGCTGCATCTTTTGCAACAGTTAAAATCGTGCCTTCCACAGGCTTCATTACCGCTTTATAAGCCGTTTCCACACCATATCGGAGCGCTTCAGCAAATTCACTTGCGGTTAACGATTCTTTGTCTTCAACTGATTTTCCAAAACCACGGAATAACTGTGACAAAATCACACCAGAATTTCCACGAGCGCCCATTAATAACCCTTTAGACAATGCTTGTGAGGTCTTCCCTAGGTGTTCAGAAACGTTCGCTTCCGTCTCTTTTGCCCCCGAAGTCATCGATAAATTCATATTTGTTCCAGTGTCCCCATCTGGAACTGGGAATACATTCAGGGAATCCACATAATCAGCATTTTGTTTAAGGTGGTATGCGCCCATTTTCACCATCTCTGCAAACTGTAGTCCATCCATCAACTTCATAGAACTGTGTTCCTCCTTCACGGGTTCGTCACACGAACGCCCTGTACATAAATATTGACGGAACCGATTTTCATCCCGAGTGATTTTTTAAGTGTATACTGTACTTTGGATTGTACTTGGTAGGCAACTTCAGTGATTTTTGTCCCGTAACCGACAATAATATACAAATCAATTTGTGTGTCAGCACCTGCGTTTCTAACGATGACACCTCTACCGAAGTTCTCTTTTCTCAGAATTTCTGTCAGTCCGTCCCGAATTTGATGTCTAGAGGCCATTCCTACAACTCCGTAGCACTCTATTGTAGCTTCACCGACGATCCGGGCGATTGTCTCATTCGTTATATCAATTTTTCCATAATCGTTTTCCATTTGAATTGACATGCCGTTATCCCTCCTGAATCCAGTTTCACTGTTCACATTGTACTATATACAAGCATATAAGAAAAGAAAGCAAGCGTTTTCTTTAACGTGTAAAGGAAAATTGCTTGAGAGAACAGAGAAAAAAGCTTGCATGGGATAGACGGATATGATAAATTAATCTAGTATGCGAATTATAAGTGAAACGCTTAATCATCATTCGCGAGGAGGTTATAAAATGGCTAAGGAATGTGTAATTACTGGTCGCAAAGCACGTGCAGGGAATAATCGTTCCCACGCAATGAACTCTAGCAAACGTGTATGGGGTGCGAACCTTCAAAAAGTCCGTATTCTTGTAAACGGCAAACCGAAGCGTGTTTGGGTATCTGCCCGCGCACTTAAATCAGGTAAAGTTCAACGCGTATAATAGACCGCAACCAATAAAAACGCCAGGCTGAATTTCAGCCCGGCGTTTTTTCATGTCGCTTTTTTCGCTTCTTAGATGCTGTAGAGGTCGATTTCGCTTTCGCTGTATCCTCCTTAGAAAACACGACCATGCACTTTCGTACAATTCCACTTACAAACTTAGGCAATGTAAAAGTATAAATCCGCAACTCCCCACTCCTTTCAGGAATCTGAGCTCCTTACCATTAAACATATGCCGGCTTGCAGTGAGATAGTACAAGATGGTTCAACAATCTCGTTGCTTGTGAAGCGAGTATCACCAAGATGTATGTCTTCAGAGAATACTTCATACTTCACTCCAGTCAACGTCAAATCCCTTACAGCTTCTGTCATGCTATAAAACGATAGATACGGAAATCGGTCATTCTTCTTGAAGATATGAGTACCTTTTTGAAGTAGTGTCAGCTCATTTTGTCTGTTCGCTAGGGTCAATTGTGTGGACTTCATCTCCCCTGCGTTACGAACTAGGAGTTGAACTGCGGAAAACATATGGTCTAGACGTCCACCTGTTACTCCAGTCAAGATAATCCTTTCCGGATTCCAAGAATAAGCAAGGTTTAATGCAAGTTCAGTATCGGTCTCGTCTTTCTCTGGAGGACGTCTTTCAATGAAACAACCTGACGCCTCTATTTTCTCCATTTCCTCTTCACTAACGGAATCGAAATCTCCAACTGCCGCCAATGGAACGATTCCTGCATCTAGCAGTTGGAGAGTGCCACGATCAGCCCCTATGAATTCTGTTTCTTCATCTAAAAAGAGAGCCAGAGGGATAATTTCTTCCTCTGGCCCCCCTGCACATATTATGATCGTCTTCACTTGGATTGCGCCTTTTCACCTGCAGTACGGATGTTTTGGATCGCCGCAGCACGGTCATCCTGATTATAAACCGCTGATCCTGCAACAAATACAGTTGCGCCCGCCTCCACACACGTTCCAATCGTTTCAGGTGTAATTCCACCGTCAATTTCTATCTCGATGGACAGATTACGCTCTTTAATTATATCAGAGAGCTGTTTGACTTTAGGAACGACAGAAGATATGAACTTCTGTCCGCCAAATCCAGGATTCACTGTCATGAATAGAACAAGGTCAATATCCTCAAGCACATGGAGAATGGTTTCAACAGGTGTATGTGGATTTAACACAACGCCTGGTTTCACTCCATGAGAGCGGATTAGCTGAATCGTTCTATGCAGATGACGACATGTCTCAACGTGGACCGTAATGTAATCCGCTCCTGCTTTTGCAAATTGCTCAATGTAGCGATCTGGTTCTTCGATCATCAAGTGGACATCTAATGGCAAGGTTGTAACAGGGCGGATTGCTTCAACAATCAATGGTCCAATTGTAATATTCGGGACAAAATGGCCGTCCATCACATCGACGTGAATCCAATCCGCACCTCCTTGCTCCACTTCTTTGATTTCTTCCCCAAGCTTTGCAAAATCCGCTGATAAGATAGAAGGTGCTATTTTTAACATACTATTCAATACCTCGGCTTTCTATCAGATATTTCTTGCAAGAACTGCAAGTAATGATTATATCGGCTTTGAAGGATTTCGCCGGATTCCACCTGTCTTTTCACTTCACAAGAAGGTTCTTTCAAGTGCAGGCATCCTCTAAATTTACATTGTTCCGAGGCTTCAAGGAACTCCGGAAAACAGCTTCCCAATTCCTGTTTTTCAAGGGTTTCAAATTCCAAAGAACTAAACCCTGGTGTATCTGCCACTAAACCACCACCTACTTCATGTAATTCAACATGACGTGTTGTATGTTTACCTCGACCAAGTGATTCCGAGATCTCACCTGTTTCAAGGGATAGATTAGGTAATAGTGTATTCAACAATGTCGATTTCCCAACTCCAGATTGACCTGCAAGAACGGTAGTCTGTCCCTCCAAATAAGGACGCAACTTTTCCAAGAGTCCTGGTTCGTCAATAGAAGTCATCAAGACCGAATAACCAATCGATCGGTAATACGCAGCCGCCTCTTCAGCCGCCTGCAACTCAGCTTCATCAGCTTTATCTTTTTTGGTTAAACAGATAACCGGCTCAATATGATGCGACTCGACAAGGACAAGAAAGCGATCCAGCAAGTTAGAACTGAACGTCGGCTCTACGATAGAGACAGCGAGTAGCGCCAAGTCAATATTGGATACTGGCGGGCGTACTAATTCATTTTTTCGTGGATGAACTTCAGTAATCGTCGCATCTTCTTCCCCTTCTTGCACGTACGTTACCCAGTCTCCGACAAGCGGAGTGATCTTCCGCTTTCGAAATACACCTCTTCCTCTACAGCGCACCGTTCCTCCATCGTACTTTACATAATAAAACCCACTAATCGCTTTTCGAATTTGACCTTCCGGCATCCTATCCCCATCCTTATTGAATATCTTTGTAGTCAAACGTCTTTTCTTCGATGATTGTTGTTCCCCGAAGAATTTTATAGCCGCCTCGTTGACCTTCTTCCAACTCGACTTTAATTTGTTCTTCTCTATCCTCTGTTATTTCAAATTCCTTTATTGGATCGGTCATGGAGTTCGCACGGTCTTGAATGTAGATTCGTACAGTTTGAGGGACTCGCTCTTCTTCACCGTCATCAGGCGATCCATCATCCTCCATCGCTTCGTAAGGAATCTTAATACGTTTCACGAAAGTTTTAACAGGCCTTTGAGCTGGCCCTTTTGAAACCGTTACGTTGACTTTCGATCCGATAGGTAGCGATTGGCTAGCAGATGGTTCCTGTTTCATGACCTGTCCTTCAGGAATGGTATCCGAGTTACTCTTTTTGACGACAATGATATTGAAACCTGAGGAAGTTGCATAAGCATTCAGCTGATCGTCCGTGAAGCCGATCAAACTTTCCAACGTCCTCGTTTCGGGACCTTTACTTACTGTGAAGACAACATCTGTTTCCCCCGGAACTACTTCTGTATCCGGATCGGGGTCTTGACTCAAGATGGTTCCTTCAGGCCGATCATCATAAATTTCTTCTGAGTTAACAGACTTGAATTCATAAGTTTCCAGTCGTTCTTTAATGGAATTATAGTCTCTATCCGTGTAATCACTAAAGGTCATCGTTTCTTTTCCTGTACTAATGTACAACTTGACCGAACTTCCTTTATCACGTTCTTTGTTTGCTTCAGGTATCGTTCGGAAAACTTCGCCTTTTTCATATTCCTCAGATGGTTGCGGAACTTTGTCGTCAACAACAAAACCACTTTCTTCAAGGAGTGCGATTGCATCTGCCTCATCTTTACCTAATACGTCAGGTACGGTCACTTTCTGATCGAACACGCCAGTAATATAAAGGACTGCGATTGCAGCTGCAATTAGAATTGCAATACTAGCAAAAATTGGCCACTTTTTACGTTTTTTCTTTTGAGGGACAGGCTTAGGTTTCACCGGCTCTGGCTCTATTCGAACCGGCTCCATTTTCACCGTCTGTTCAGAATCCAGTAAACTCGGTGCATCTTTAATGACAGGAAGTGCACGTGTTTCGTCCTCATCGAACGGGATCGTGAATTTTGGTTCATTAGAACGGGACGGGTTAAGCGCTGTTAGTAAGTCCTCATACATTGCATCCGCTGAGACATATCGATGTCTAGCGTCTTTTGCGGTTGCTTTTAAAATAATATTTTCAACACTTTGTGGGATCATCGGGAAATCAGCCCTCACAGAGGGTGTTTCTTCTTGAAGATGCTTGAGTGCAATCGCCACTGCTGATTCTGCTGAGAATGGGAGCTTCCCTGTTAGTAATTCGTAAAAGACGATTCCTAACGAGTACAGGTCAGATTTCTTAGTTGCCATACCACCTCGTGCTTGTTCTGGTGATAGGTAATGGACGGTCCCAAGCACGGAATTCGTTTTCGTATGGGATGTTGCTGTAAGCGCCATCGCAATTCCGAAGTCTGTGATTTTCACGTTCCCATCTTCATCCATTAGAATATTTTGCGGCTTCACATCACGGTGGATTATCCCATTGTGATGGGCATTGGAAATAGCGGCAACGAGCTGCAACATGATTGGAATGGCCTTTTCAGGTTCGAGTGGACCATTTTCCAAAATAAAGCGCTTTAATGTCAGACCTTTCACGTATTCCATCACTAAATAATGAAGTTCGTCTTCTTCTCCCACATCAAAAATATTGACGATGTTCGCATGGGTTAAACTGGTGGCAGAAAGCGCTTCACGTTGAAATCTGCGTTTCAACTCTTCTTCGTTTGCAAAATCATAGTTCAAGACTTTAATTGCGACATCCCGATCCAAAATAACATCATGTGCTACGTATACTTTTGACATCCCGCCTTCACCGATTGTGCCGATGATATCATAGCGATCACCAATTCGATTACCTATCATACAGCACCAGCTCCAAGGTCAGAGGAGGCAAGCAGTACCGCAGTAATGTTGTCCTCTCCACCCCTTTCGTTAGCCAAATCGATCAGTTGAATGACTTTTTCTTCAAGAGTGTTGTCCGCAACAATGAGTTCCCTCATCATTTCAGCTTCCACTTTGTTACTTAGACCATCTGTGCACAATAACAAATAGTCTCCTTTGGTAAAAGGTACATGATAAAATTCAGGCTCGATGTCGCGCTCAGAACCGACAGCTCGCATAATCCAATTTCGTTGAGGATGTACTTCCGCTTCTTCTTCCGTAATTTCGCCACTAGCTAGTAGTGCATTTACGTAGGAATGATCCTTAGTCAGCTGAGTGATTGTTTCAGAATTAACTGAGTAGACTCGGCTATCCCCAACGTGTGCGATGTAACAGCTTCCTTCTGCAATGACTGCAGCTTCTAACGTCGTTCCCATGCCTTCATGTTCAGGAGACGATTGTGCTTTTTCAAAAATTAGCTGGTTCACTTTACGAATAATCGTATCAAGCCATGCAATCCACGTCTCCTTAGATTGAGGTATGCTAGAACCTAATTTGCTGAAATGCTCTCCTATTAACGAGACAGCCATTGCACTTGCGACATCACCACTACGATGACCACCCATACCGTCAGCAATGACAGCGAGTGCATAGCCATTATCAAGTACAAATACAGCACCTTGGTCTTCGTTGAACGTGCGTTTCCTACCTATGTCGGTTCGTACACTGAAATGCATTGCGCTTCCCCCATCCCTGTACGTCTTTTTAGTCGTTACTAGCTGGTTTTTGCAAGGTAGCTGCAAAGAATCCATCACTACCAAAGTGTTGAGGCAATACTTGTAGCATTCCGTTCGGTGTCGCGAGTCCTGCTTCTTCGAAGAATTCCGGGACCAATTTCAAAGCTTCAGGATGACGTTCTAAAAATTGAAGAACAACTCCATCATTTTCGGTTTTATCGATGGTACATGTACTATAGACAATTTTCCCACCTGGCTTGACGAGTGTCCAAGCTGTTTCAAGTAACTCTGCTTGGATTTTTGTGAGTGATTCAAGGTCGGCTTCTGTCTTGTTATATTTAATTTCCGGTTTTCTGCGGATAACTCCCAGCCCACTACATGGAGCATCTACTAAAATTCGGTCGAAAGTGTTCGGTGCATACGTATATCCTAGTTCACGGCTATCACCACTAGATGTCCAAATCGATTTCAGACCTAACCGTTCTGCATTCTCTTCGATGAGTTGCAGTTTGTGTTCATGAAGATCGTGCGCATGCACTTCTCCTGTATCCTCTAAATGCTCAGCGATTTGCGTCGTTTTCCCGCCAGGTGCTGCACACATGTCAAGTACTTTCATACCTGGATGCACATCAAGTGCATAGACAGGAAGCATCGAGCTTTCATCTTGAACAGTTAGCCATCCTTTGGTATACGTATAGGTTTTCGCGACATTTCCTGAATGACAATAAATAGCTTCAGGTACCACTTTCCCTAACTCCACTTTAGCACCTTCACTCTTCAACTGATGCAACGCTTTTTCTACAGTTGTCTGAGCGATATTGACACGTGCCGTATTCGTTGGTGGCTCATTATTAGCACGTGCCATTTCTGAAGTGACTTCCAACCCGTACTGGTCAATCCAACGACGGATTAGCCACTCAGGATGACTTGTCTCTAATGACAGACGTGTAATTCCGTCCGTTACTTCATCAAGAGAACGGACTCCTTGGCGCAATACAGAGCGAAGTACTCCATTTACGAACCCGGTTGTTCCTTTATGTCCCCGTACTTTTGCGATTTCCACAGCTTCGTTTACAGCAGCATGTGGAGGAATCTTTGTTAAGTAGACGATCTGATACAGCGACATACGTAGCAATTCACGAACCCAATCATCCAGTTTCCCTTTGATGAATGGTGCTAGGTAGTAGTCTAACGTCAATCGATATTGCAACGTACCGTAAGTTAAATTCGTTAACAACGGTTTGTCCTGTTCTCTAATCGCATACGTTTTCATTGTTCGTGTTAGTAATAGATTGCTGTACGCTTGGTTACGACTCACTTCTAGTAAAATGGAAAGTGCCGCGTCGCGGACATTCCCTTGCAACATTATTTTCTTCTTTGCTGTCATAGGAAGAGATCTCCTTTTTTCCACTGGCTACCCGTTCCATTTAAGAAAACAGATGAAGTCATGCGTTTTTTGCCTGAAGGCTGCAATTCTGTAATCGCAACTGCTGTTTGATCACCGGACTTTACAAGGATATGTTCCTTCGTCAACTCGATGATTTCACCTGGCTTGCCTTCTTCTTCTGTTGCTATTGCTTCGGTCTTCCAGATCTTCACGTTTTCATCCCCGAATGTTGTATAAGCTGTTGGCCATGGAGAAAGCCCTCTAACTTGGTTGTGAATGTCCACACCAGGACGTGTCCAGTCAATACGCTCTTGTTCGCGTGAGATATTTCTCGCAAATGTAACCAGTTTTTCATCTTGAGGAATCCGTGTATTCGTTCCTTCCAAAATGGACGGCAACGTTTCTTTTAATAGAATTTCTCCCGTACGAGATAATTTTTCAAACATGATACCCGTATCATCAGTCGGTAAAATTGGTTCCGTCGCTTGTGAAATGATGTCCCCTGCATCGAGTTTCTGGACCATGTACATAATCGTTACACCAGTTTCGGTGCATCCATCCATGACGGCCTGATGGATAGGTGCCCCACCACGATACGCTGGAAGCAAGGAAGCGTGGACATTGATGCACCCTAGTCTAGGAACATCAAGCAATTCTTTTGGCAAAATCTGACCAAATGCTGCTGTGACGATTAAGTCCGGAGCAAGCGCTTTTATCTCTTCCAACTCAGCGGAGCCTTTCAATTTTTCAGGTTGAATGACAGGAAGCCCTAGACGCAATGCTTCCGCTTTCACAGGAGGTGGTGTCAAGACGCGCTTTCGGCCAACAGGTCTATCAGGTTGAGTCACAACTCCGACAATTGAATACCCTTCTTCATGAAGCATACGTAAAATAGGGGCTGAAAAATCAGGAGTTCCCATAAATAAAAGCTTATTCAATCCCTTCACCGTCCTTCTCAAGTTGAACAAGTTCTTCGTCCAATTCTTCAAATTCAGAAGCATCGACAATCCTGCTGATTTTCGTATTGAACAAAATGCCATCCAAGTGATCGATTTCATGCATAATTGCACGTGCCTCAAAACTTTCAGCTTCTAGTTCATAAAGTGAACCATCACGCTCTTGTGCTTCTAATCGTACATAGAAAGGACGCTTTACTTCACCGTACAAATCCGGGAAGCTGAGGCAGCCCTCCAAGTCCACATCTTCTCCACCAATTGCTGTAATGACTGGATTGATAAGTTCAATAGGTGGATCTCCTTCACCGATATCCACAATTGCAACACGGATCGAGTGACCGACTTGCGGTGCTGCAATTCCTACGCCATCTGAAGCAATCATCGTTTCCATCATATCGTCCAACAACCGATGTAAGTTGCGGTCAAATTTCGTCACTTCTTTTGTTTTCGTTTCTAATATTTCAGCTGGATATTTAACAATTTCTAGTACAGTCAAACAAATTCCTCTTTTCTGATCCCTATTCAGTAAATAACGACAGGTGATTTATCAACAGAAAGCAGTAATCCGTCTTTTATCCAATCTGTTCGATAAAAGCGGATGAGTGCTTGTAGCGTCTCTGTCAGTTTTGGTTCTTTTTTGTATTTTATCAAACATTGATAGCGATATCTATTATTCACCCGACTAATGGCAGAAGCTGTCGGACCGATAATGACGCTTTCTGGACTTAATCCGTCCGCCAAAAATCGCACAGCTTTTTCAGCATATCCCACAACTTTCATTAAGTCTTCGTGGCTAAATTGAACATTGACGATGTAGTAAAACGGAGGATACCCAAATTGCTTCCTACTACTCATCTCCATCTGATAAAACGGTTCATACACTTGAGCTTTAGCAAGTTCAATGGCGTAGTGTTCAGGCGTGTACGTTTGGACGAATACTTCCCCTTCCAATTCATGACGCCCTGCTCTCCCACTCACTTGTGTCAGCAATTGGAATGTTTTTTCCGCAGCTCTGAAATCTGCCAAATGGAGTGTCGTATCTGCCGCTAAAACACCGACCAATGTGATATTCGGAAAATCGAGCCCTTTGGCAATCATTTGTGTGCCAAGTAAAATATCTGCCTGGCCTTCACTGAATTTCTGGAGCAATCGGGCATGTGAGCCTTTTTGACGAGTCGTATCAACATCCATACGAAGCACGCGCGCTTCAGGGAACAGTTTTGTAATTTCTTCTTCCGCTTTTTGTGTGCCCGTTCCAAAAAATCGAATGTGCTCACTTTCGCATTCAGGACAAATGTGAGGCACTCGTTCTTCATGACCACAGTAATGGCATTTTAAATTTTCAGTAGCTCGATGATATGTCAATGAAATATCACAGTTCGGACATTGAATCGTCGTCCCACAATCTCTACATAAAACAAACGAAGAGAATCCACGTTTATTTAAAAATAGTACGGTCTGTTCCCGCTTGTCCAATCGATCCCGAATAGCTTCCGCCAACGGGACTGAAAACATCGAACGGTTACCTTCTTTCAGTTCAGCACGCATATCAACTATAGAGACGTTCGGTAGCTCCTGGTCTTTTGCACGCGTTGGCAATTCGAGAAGATGATAAACATCTTTTGAGGCACGCGCATAAGATTCAAGTGCAGGAGTTGCACTCCCGAGAATAACGGGACAGTGATTGAATTGTGCCCGCCAAATCGCGACATCCCTTGCATGATAACGTGGAGAATCTTCCTGCTTATAAGTCGATTCATGCTCTTCATCCAGAATAATGATCCCTAGTTTTTCAAACGGAGCAAAAATAGCAGAACGTGCTCCAACGACCACTTTTACTTCTTTCCGGTGAATTTTACGCCACTCATCATATTTCTCACCTGCAGATAGCGCACTATGCATAACTGCGACTTGATCGCCAAATCGCTCTTTGAATCGTGAAGTCATTTGAGGTGTCAATGAAATTTCAGGAACAAGAACGATTGCTTCTTTACCTGTTGATAGCACTTCTTCGATAGAGCGTAAGTAGACTTCTGTTTTGCCACTCCCTGTTATTCCATGCAATAGGAACGTCGTGTCAGAACTTGTTCGAAATGCATCAAGTACTTCATCTACAGCGTGTTGCTGATAACTAGTGAGCTGTTTGGGGATGGCAGTGTCTCGTATCTCCAAGGATTCAGGTTCGCGATACACTTCCAACTTTTTTTCTTGTGCAGCCCCTTTTTCGATTACTGTTTTCAGCACTGGTGCAGATACACTTGCATCCGCCATCAATTTTCCTGCTTCAATGGCTTGTCCAGCGTACGCTATCATCCACTCCATCAGTTCGCGCTGTTTAACTGCTTGCTTACTAAGTGTATCTATCAGTTGGTGAAGAATTTCTGCACTTTCTATATGAATCATGCGGACTCGTTTAACCGTAGTTTGTTGCTTAACCAGGGTATCGACACGCACAGCACCTGATTTTGTATACACTTTCAATTGCTTCAAAAGCTCGGGTGTGTCAGCATTTTTCAAAGGGACACGATCTCGTTTTTGAAGCATCTTCAAGAATGGTTCATCTGTAATCGCTTGAAGGTCCTCCACTTGGATAAACTTCTCATACTTTGCTCGCATTGCTGCTGGCAGCATGACTTGAAGAGCTTCTATACGATAGGCGAGCGTGTCTGTAGCAAGCCACTCCGAAAGTTCAAGTAACTCCGTAGAGAGAATTGGTTCAAAATCGATAAGCTCTTCTAAAGGTTTTATCTTACTGATGTCCAAGTCGCTTTCTTCTTTCAACGCAATCACATACCCTACAACTTTCCGTGGACCAAATGGGACTTTCACACGCATCCCAGGTTCAACAAATCCAGAAAACAGTTCAGGGATTTTATAGTCAAATGGACGATCTATCGGATACGCTGCGACGTCCACGATCACTTCAGCGATCATAGGGAATCTTGTCCTTCATGAACAATTGTTGTGAGTAGATGTTTTGCAAGCTCCTTTTTCTCCATAGCTGGGAACGAAATCTCAACACCAGTCCTTGAAATTAAAGTTACGACGTTGGCATCACTGCCAAAACCTCCTGCAGGATCTGTGACATCATTGACAATAATCCAATCGAGATTTTTCGATTCCAACTTACCTTTTCCATATGTAACGGCATCTGTCGTTTCTGCCGCAAATCCGATGAGCCGTTGCGTCGATTTCATTTCACCTAACGATTTCAAAATATCGGTTGTCCGCTCCAGCTCCAACGATGCAGCACCTTCTTTTTTCTTCATCTTTTGGTCATGTACTTTTTTTGGACGATAATCCGCAACTGCAGCAGATTTCACGACGTAATCTGCATCCGTATACTGACCCAACACTGCAGCAAGCATTTCAGCTGCACTCTCGACACGAATAAGCTCTACACCTGTAGGCGGGTCAAGCGACACAGGTCCTGAAATAAGAACCGTTTCAGCTCCTAGTTCAACCGCAGCTTGTGCCATCGCATACCCCATCTTGCCACTTGAAAAATTTGAAATGTATCGGACCGGATCAATCCGCTCTAATGTCGGACCTGCTGTTACGACGACTTTTTTTCCAGCTAGCGGAAGCTTCGGAGTTTCATTGAAAAACGAATCGATTAATTCTACAATGCGCTCAGGCTCTTCCAGACGGCCTTTGCCAACATATCCACATGCTAAAAAGCCCTCGGATGGTTCGATGAATCGAACGCCGTCTCGATAAAGGCGATCGATATTCCGAAGAACCGCTGGATGCTCATACATATGGACATTCATCGCAGGGGCAATCCATACAGGAGCTGTCGCTGCAAGTAAGAGGGTTGATGCCATATCATCTGCGATGCCATTTGCTAGTTTGCCTATGAAATTTGCAGTAGTCGGTGCCACGATTATTAAATCTGCCCAGTCTGCAAGATCGATGTGTGCTATAACTGACGAATCTTTCTCATCGAACGTATCGTAATAAACATCGTTCCGGGACATCACCTGAAACGATAGCGGCTGAACGAATTCCATCGCAGAGCGGGTCATCACCACTTTCACCTGCGCTCCGGATTGACTCAATTTACTAACCAGTGCAACCGCTTTGTAGACTGCAATGCCACCGGTCACACAAAGCAAAACTTTTTTATTGGCTAACAACACCTTCATCCTCCCCGAAAATGACAAACTCCCAAAGAAAGTACATTTTCTAAGGGAGCTTCCATATGTGTATTCAACTCAAGTACGTTTAAATTTCGTCCTCATAGACAACGGAAGCGTCCGTCTTGCGTTTATGAAGCATGCCTGCTGCTACTTCTTCAAGAGCTTTACCGACATTTTTATGTGATGTATAGGAAACGAGTTGCTCATCTTTCTTTTCTTGCATTTCGCGAGCTCTCTTTGCAGCAAGTGAAACGAGTGTGTACTTTGAGTCGATCTTCTCTTTTAGTGAATCTACAGATGGATATAACATTGTCTTATTCCCCTTCCAACATGGCTAAATAACGTTCTTCAACGCGTTCTCTTCGACAGTGCTCAGCTGTGACAATTGCATTGATGCGATCACAAGCTTTCGTCACTTCATCATTTTCTACTACATAATCATACAAGTCCATCATCTCTAACTCGTCACGCGCTTTTGCGACACGTGATGCGATGACTTCCAGAACTTCTGTTCCTCGACCTACGAGCCGTTGCTCTAAATGTGAAAGACTTGGTGGCGCTAAGAAAATAAATAGACCGTCTGGCATTTTCTCCCGCACTTGTGCAGCACCGACTACTTCAATTTCCAAGAAAACATCTCTTCCGGAATCGAGTGTTTCGTTGACATAATCAAGCGGTGTACCGTAATAGTTTCCGACATACTCCGCATGCTCAAGAAGTCTACCTTCCTCAATCAGTGTTTCGAATACTTCACGTGGACGGAAAAAATAATCGACTCCATCCACTTCGCCTTCTCTTGGCTGACGCGTCGTCATCGATATCGAATATTCATAATTGGTGTCCGGCTGTGTAAATAGCTCTTTCCGGACAGTTCCTTTTCCGACTCCCGATGGGCCAGAAAGAACAATCAAAAGTCCTCGTTGTTTAAACATGCGATCCCTCTTCTAATGTAGTCTCTCCATTCAAATCATCCCTAATCCAGTTCGATCCGAAGTTTGTATTCGTATTATACCATATGTTTGACGCGTAGTGCTAAAATGGAGGAAACGAAAAGAAAGAGGAATTCACATGGCATTTGACGGGTTGTTCACAACCGCGATGAAACGCGAACTACAAACTATTGAAAATGGAAGAATCACAAAGATTCACCAACCAAACGCTCAAGAAACCGTATTCATTATCCGTGCAGGCGGTCAAAACCGAAAATTACTTTTTTCGGTGCATCCATCCTATGCACGCGTACAATTTACAGAAGAAACGATTCAAAACCCAAAAGAGCCTCCAATGTTTTGCATGACACTGCGGAAACATCTTGAAGGGGGAACCATTACAGCCGTTGAGCAAATGGGAACTGACCGAATCTTGAAGTTTACCATCCGCTCAAAAAACGAAATTGGTGACGACATGGAACGTGCGATCATATTTGAAATCATGGGTCGTCACAGTAACTTTTTACTGATTGATCCTGAACGGGATATGATTATCGACAGCATGAAGCATTTGCCTCCGAGCGTAAACAGCTACCGCACAATTATGCCTGGGCAACCGTATATTCCGGCTCCACCACAAGATAAACGGAATCCCTTTACACTCACACAAGAAGTCTTTGAAGAATTGCTCCCGACGTTTGATACTCCGAAAGCAGTCGTTCAGGAACTATCAGGATTTTCACCCATTCACGCTGAAGAACTCCTGTATCGATTAAAGAGTTCAACAGGGCAATCTGCATTCCAGACATATCTATCATTTGTTCAGATATTTTCAGAGGGTCCAATCCATCCGAACACTTTAGAAAAAGACGGGAAGTTATTATTTTCTGCAGCTGAGCTAACTTTCACTCAAGGAGCCGAGATTGTTTATCCAACCCTTGGTGAATTGTTGGATAAAGTCTACTTTGCTCGTGCGGTTCGGGAACGAGTTAAAGCACAAGCGGCCGATTTAGAGCGCTGGCTGGATAACGAAATTGCGAAATTGAAATTAAAAGTCCAAAAGCTAGAAAAAGAACGCAACGATGCGGGACGTCTTGATACTTTCCAGCTTTATGGAGAGCTTCTGACAGCGAATAGTTATGCGATTGAAAAGGGGCAAAAAGAGGCAGTTGTTGAAAACTATTACGAGCAAGGAACGACGGTCACCATTCAGCTCGATCCACGCAAATCCGTGATTGACAATGCGCAGCGCTATTTTTCCAAGTATACAAAAGCGAAGAATGCCTTGATTCAACTCGCAAGTCAATTAGAAAAAGCACACGAGGACATCGAGTATTTTGAAATGGTGAAACAGCAGGTCATGCAAGCATCTACTGACGATATCGATGAAATCCGGGATGAACTTGCGGAACTCGGTCTCATGAAAGCTCGAAAAGGCAAGAAGAAAGTGAAACCGAAGAAGCCCATGCCGGAATCGTACCAGTCGACCGATGGTATTAAAATCTCAGTCGGAAAAAATAACCGACAAAATGATTGGCTAACTTCTAAGCTTGCTGCACGGAATCACATTTGGCTTCATACAAAAGATATACCTGGATCTCACGTTGTGATTCACGATGAAGATCCGAGTGAAAAAACGATTCAAGAAGCCGCGACGCTCGCCGCCTACTTCAGTAAAGCGCGAGGTTCAGCATCTGTTCCTGTCGATTTCACAGAAGTTCGTCACGTGAAAAAGCCCAATGGTTCAAAACCAGGATTTGTCATCTATTTTGAACAAAAGACGATTTTTGTCACGCCGGATGAAGATGTCGTACGACAATTGAAAGCATAACCGAGACCAGCTAGGCTTAACGCCTTGCTGGTTTTTCTTATGTTGTTTTGGGGGGTGATCATAAACCCTAGAATTCGATCATAAACTCGAGAAAATGATCATAAATCGTCGAAAACGCTCATAAAACACAAAATGTGATCATAAACATCATTTTGCGCTCATAAACTCCAAAAAGTGATCATAAATCGACAAAACTGCTCATAAACCAACCTTCCCTTACATATATCTCCTCGAATCGCCGCAAAACTACATAGGAATTCACTTTCTCCCAACAAACGACACCCATCGAATGCTGTCGATTAAAAAATCTCCATAAAAAAAGAAGCACAGCGTAAAACGCCAGCTTCCGTCATTTATTGCAATGTGCCTGATTTTAATTTTTGGTGCCAGTCAAGGAGAGAGGCAACGGATTCTTCGCGGATTGCTCCGGAACGGGTTGCGACTTCAGCGAGGGCATTGAAATCTGTGAGGCTTGTGTAGGATAAACCAGCTTTTTCGAAAGCAGTGTCTGCACTTTCCAATCCGTATGTAAAGATGGAGACAACGCCTTCTACTTGAACGCCAGCTTCTAGCAATGCGTCAGCTGCTGTCAAACTACTACCACCCGTAGAAATTAAATCTTCCACAATGACAGCACGGTCTTCCGGCTTAATTTTCCCTTCGATTTGCTTGCTTCGTCCATGTCCTTTCGCTTTCGAACGAACATACACCATCGGCAACCCTAAAATATCAGCAATCCATGCTGCATGTGGAATTCCCGCTGTTGCAGTACCCGCGATGACAGTTGTTTCTGGATAATTTGCTTTAATAGAAGCTGCCATTCCCTCAGCAATTCGTCTTCTACCGCCTGGATCTGACATAATGAGACGGTTGTCACAATAGATGGGTGATTGAATGCCAGACGCCCATGTGAAGGGTTCATCTGGACTAAGGGTTACAGCCCCTACGTGCAATAAAATTTTCGCGATTTCTTGTTTTGTCATCATTCACTCAGTCCTTTCCACTGTCGTGCAATTTCCTTGTAAGCAGCTAACGGATCTGCAGCTCCTGTAATCGAGCGACCAACCACAATATGTGTCGATCCCATTTTCTTAGCTTCCGCTGGTGTCGCGATTCGTTTTTGATCGTGAGCTGCATCATTTGCAAGTCGAATACCTGGTGTCACTTTCAAAAACTCGTTTCCACATACTTCAGCAATAGATCCCGCTTCTAAAACGGAGCATACGACACCGTCTAACTTGGAAGCTTGAGCAAGTTTTGCATAATGGAGGACTGAATCGTTCAATGAAGTTTGAATGAGCTGCTCGCGCTGCATCTGATCTTCCGTTGTTGAAGTCAACTGTGTGACCGCAATGATCGCAGGTCTCTTCTTACCCGTTGCAGTACCTATATCCAAGCCTTCAAGTGCTGCATCCATCATGAATGAGCCCCCTGCTGCATGCACATTCACTAAATCAGCACCAACTGACGCGAGTGAAGTCATCGCGGACTTCACGGTATTCGGAATATCATGTAATTTCAAATCTAGAAACACGTCAAATCCTTGTTCTTTTAGACGATAAACAATTGCTGGACCTTCTTTGTAAAAAAGTTGCATCCCTACTTTGACAAACGTACCGCTTTCAAAAGGTTTTAAAAAGGATAATGCGGCTTCTTGGTGTTCGAAATCCAATGCAATGATTGGGGATGTGTTCATACCGCATGACTCCTTCCGATTAAATCTGTAATTGTTTTTAACCCTAGTTCATCTAACAAGGTTGGCAAGGCATGAATGATTTCCGGACAAACGAATGGATTGACAAAGTTTGCTGTGCCGACTGCTACTGCACTTGCTCCTGCTGATAAAAAGTCGATCACATCGTCTGCGTCCGTTACTCCGCCCATTCCGATGATAGGAATATTAACCGCTTTACTCACTTCATACACCATTCGAATAGCTACAGGTTTGACTGCTGGTCCAGAAAGTCCACCAGTTCCGTTTGCGATGACTGGCTTCCCTGTTTTCCGGTCAAGGCGCATGCCAACGAGTGTATTGATCATGGTAATACCATCTGCTCCAGCTGCTTCCACAGCTTTAGCAATTACAGTGATGTCCGATACATTTGGTGATAGTTTCACATAAACCGGGACACTTGATACTTCTTTTACAGCCGAAGTCAACTCTGCTGCAAGTTTTGGATCTGTTCCGAATGCAATTCCGCCGCATTTTACATTCGGACATGAAATATTTAGTTCTAACGCATTCACGTTGGGTGCCTTAGATATAGCTTCAGCAACTTGTACATAATCTTCCGTTTCAGAGCCTGCCACATTAGCTATAATCGGAACGTCATGTTGTGCAAGTCGCGTTAACTCTTCTGCCATCACCCGTTCCAATCCTGGATTTTGAAGTCCGATTGCATTCAACATACCTGCAGCCGTTTCCGCTACACGTGGTGTCGGGTTGCCGAAACGTGTTTCCAGCGTCGTTGCTTTAATCATAATTGCCCCAAGCTGTGACAAATCATACAAATTTCCATACTCTTTACCGAACCCGAAACATCCAGAAGCAGGCATGATCGGATTTTTTAGTGACAAACCAGGTAATTCAACAGCTAATCGATTCATATCGCAACCACCCCCGCCGGAAATACAGGTCCATCCGAGCAAACTTTGACGTAAGGCATGTCTTGTCCCGTTTGAGTTTCACATACACATGCGAAACAAGCACCAATGCCACACCCCATGCGCTGTTCAAACGATAAGAATCCCTGTTTATCATGAAATGCTTGCTGTACTGCATGAAGCATTGGAGTTGGGCCACATGTATAATATGTTGTGAAATCTACAGGATTTCGTGCAAGGGAATCTGTGACAAAACCTTGTTCCCCCGCACTACCATCTGCAGTTACGATTCTTGTCTCGCCAAGTGCTGCAAATTCTTCCTCATAAAATACAGCAGTAGCTGATTGAAATCCTAGAATATGTACGCAGTGAACGCCTTTGGCTGTCAGTTCTTTCGACAATTGATACAAAGGAGGAACTCCAATTCCGCCCCCAATCAGTAGTGCTGTTTCTCCCGGTGCTGAATTGTCTGCAGAAAAGCCATTTCCAAGCGGACCAAGAACATCTACTTCTACACCAATTTGTTTTGCAGCAAGTAACTGGGTTCCCCTGCCTTCAGCGCGGAAAATAAGTGTCATCTGTTCTTTTTCTTTATCGAATGAAGCAATTGAAATCGGTCGTCTAAGTAATGGTTCAAATGTATCCGTTACACGGATGTGAACAAATTGACCAGGTGAAGCGATTTCTTTCACTAAGTTACCTTCAAGTACCATTTCAATAATATTATCGGCGATTTGACGTGTTGCGCATATAGTCATTCTGTTCTGCACAATCATGCAAGAACCCCCTTCTATTTCTCTGGATTATTGCGGTCCTCACTGTTGTTCTGAAAAGACCGTTTCTCCTCCGAACAGTGTCAGTACTGGCCATCCTGTACATTTCACTCCTGTAAACGGCGTGTTTTTTCCTTTTGATAAAAACGTAGTTGGGTCAATGGCTTGCTCAGTTGTCAAATCGAGCAATACAAGGTCGGCTTTAGCCCCTTCTTCAATCGAGCCATACGGAAGGTCAAAAACATCACATGGCTTTTTCGTAAACCAGTCGATCAGTTGTTTCAATGTCCAATCTCCGTTTTTCACAAAATGTGTGTAAAGTAACGGGAATGCTGTTTCAAACCCAGTAATTCCGAACGGTGCTATCTTGAATCCTGCAGCTTTCTCTTCTGCACTATGTGGTGCATGATCTGTTGCGATGAAATCAAGCGTACCATCAAGCAATCCTTCTCGCAGTGCCGCCAAGTCTTCGTTTCCACGTAGTGGCGGATTCATCTTCCAGACAGCATCATCTTCAGGAATGTCGTGTTCTGTTAGCAATAAATGGTGAGGAGTCACTTCAGCTGTTACATGGACACCTGCTCGTTTTGCATCTCGGATGACGCGAACGGACTCTTTCGTACTAACGTGGCAAACGTGGTAATGTGCGCCCGCTGCTTCTGCAAGAAGAATATCGCGTGCAATATGAACTGACTCTGCAACAGACGGAATTCCCGGAAGTCCAAGTTCCTTATTCCGGATCCCTTCGTGCATTGCGCCACCATAAATGAGCGTATTATCTTCACAGTGAGCAACGACCGCCATATTCAATTTTGCTGCGTCTTGCATCGTTTCAAGCATCATTCCTGCTTGTTGGATTCCTACACCGTCATCTGTGAACGCAAACGCACCATGTTCTTTTAGCTCCGCCAAATTCGTACGTTCTTTTCCGGCTTCACGGATAGTTATGGATGCATATGGTAAAACTCGAATGACAGCATTTTTTTCAATCAATTCATTGACATGTTCAATGTTTTTAATTGTATCTGGAACTGGTCGTGTATTTGGCATCGCACAGATTGTTGTGTAACCGCCTTTTGCTGCAGCCTTCGTTCCACTCTCAATCGTTTCCTTATGCTCGCCACCTGGCTCGCGTAAGTGAACGTGTACATCGACAAACCCAGGTGCAAGGCAAGAACCGTTGCCTTCGATTATTTCAGCACCATTCACTTCTAGTTTTTGTCCTATTTCCACAATTTTACCATCTTGAATTCGTACATCCTTTAAATTCTGTGAAGTTTCATCATATAGCCAAATATTTCGGAGCAGCTTGTGCATGAACATTTCCCCCTCTTAAGATCATTTCCATTGCAGCAGCACGGATGTAAACACCATTTTCAACAGCTTCATAGACTCTTAGCTTTGGATGAGTTGTCAGTGACTCGGCAATTTCAACTCCCCAGTTGATCGGTGCTGGGTGCATGATAATTGCATTTTCCTTCATCATAGCTGCACGCTCAGCAGTCAATCCATATTGCGCGTGATACTCTTCTTTCGTGAAGCTCATCTTCTCGTCATGGCGCTCATGTTGAACGCGTAGCAGCATTACCACGTCCGCTTGTTCGATCACACTGTCCCAACCTGGAAGAGTCTCATAATCCCCAGACCACTCATCAGGACAGACAAATTGCACATTTGCACCGAGTTTTTGTAAAGCTTCTGCGTTCGATGCAGCGACACGGCTGTGCGACAAATCTCCAGCAATCACTACATTCAGCCCTAAGAAGTAACCGAACTCCTCTTTGATGGTAAATAGGTCCAACAGTGATTGACTCGGGTGTTGCCCTGTTCCATCTCCGCCGTTGAATACTGGGATTTTAATGCCCTCTAGTTGTTTGTAATACTCTTTTTCAGGATGACGGATGACAACTGCGTTGACACCAAGTGCTTCCAATGTTCGTACTGTATCAAAAAGCGTTTCGCCTTTAGTCGTGCTTGAATGACCTGGATCAAATTGGATAATTTCTAATCCTAATTTTCTTTCAGCGATTTCGAAGCTTAGTTTTGTGCGTGTACTTGGCTCAAAAAACAAGTTGCTCACTAAATATTTCCCGGGCAATTCCCGAATTCCATGACGCTTCAAGTACTCCGCATAATTCAAGATTTCCATAATATTCTCTTCGCTAAATTGTTTCATCGTAAGTAAGTTATCCATTTTGTCGTCCTCCTCTTAGTTAGGGGAAGGTTTTAAAAAAGGCCTTCCCAGCATATAGGAAGGCCATTTATGTATGCAGATCCCTTTTACAGTCCCTGCCACATAAACCTTTCCTTGTCTCTCTGTACAATGTTAAAAGGTCTAACGTATTTAGTTGTCTTTATCTACAAGCAATGGTTCGTCTTCAACATCATCCAACGTGTTCTTCTCACGACCTGGAAGTACTAAGTTCAGCACTACACCAACAATTGCCGCTAATGCCATTCCTTCGATATGGAAGGTTTCGCTAAAGTTGATGGATGCACCACCGATTCCAATGACGAGAATGACCGATGTGATAACTAGATTCCGCTGTTTGTCGAAATCCACTTGATGATCGACGAGCATGCGTAATCCGGATGATGCGATAATCCCGAAGAGCAGGATTGAAATTCCACCAAGAACAGCTGTTGGGATGGTTGAAATGAGTGCCATGACTTTCCCCATGAAGGAGAATAGAATCGCAAACACTGCAGCTCCCACGATGACATAGACACTGTATACTCTTGTTATCGCCATGACTCCGATGTTTTCACCGTAAGTCGTTTTCGGCGGACCACCGAGCACTCCACTTATCAATGTTCCTAGTCCATCGCCGAGCAACGAACGATTCAGTCCTGGATCGCGGATGAAGTCACGTTCCACTACTTTCCCAAGTACGAGCTGGTGACCGATATGCTCTGAAATCGTCACAATCGCAATCGGAACCATGACAAACAACAAAGTTGGTGTTACAACAAAGTCATAATCGACTCCTGGTATTAAGAATTCTGGAACTGCAAACCACTTCGCATCAAGTACTGGCTGGAAGTTCAAAATGCCGATTGCAGCTGAGTAAAAGTAGCCTATGATAATCCCAATCAAGACCGGCATCAAGCTGATGACACCTCTGAAGAACATGAGGCAAATGATTGCTGACGCCAATGTGACGAGAGCTGCTGAGAAATGAAGAAGACTGTAAGTTGACACTCCGTTAACATCGATACGACTTGCCATACCAACCGCAGTTGGTGCTACTGCGAGACCGATGACCATGATAACGGGTCCCACAACGACTGGAGGTAGAATATTCATGATCCAGTTATGACCTGTCTTCCATATTAGAAGGGACACAATCGCGTAAACGAGTGCTACGAACATACTTCCGATCATCGCACTACCGATGCCCCCAGTTTCAGTAGCAACTGTAATCGGGACAATGAAAGCGAATGAAGATCCTAGATAAGCTGGAACTTTACCTTGTGTGATGACTACAAAGATGAGTGTTGCAATACCACTCGTGAGTAATGCGATTGCTGGGCTAAGTCCAACGAGTTGTGGGACTAGAATTGTTGCCCCGAACATGGCGAACATGTGCTGGAGACTTAATGCAAGCCATTTACCGGCTGCGGGTTTTTCGTGAATATCCAATACTTTTTCTGCCATAGTCTGTGCGCCTCCAAGCTATTTTCAATTATCTAGAGTGAATGGTGACGCTGTCTTCTGAATCTGTTTCAACTAAGTTTACAACTACTTTTTCCTCACTTGAAGTAGGAATGTTTTTTCCGACGAAGTCCGGTCGAATCGGAAGTTCACGATGTCCACGATCTACCAAAACTCCGAGTTGGATAGACGAAGGTCTTCCTAAGTCCATGACCGCATCCATTGCCGCTCGCACTGTTCGTCCTGTATAGAGGACATCATCGATCAGGACTACCTTTTCATCTGTTAAGCTGTAGTTGATGTCTACTTGTTTAACAAGCGGTTCTTTGTTTTCGTATTTCAGGCCTAGATCATCGCGGTATAAAGAAATATCAAGTTCACCGATGCGGATAGGCTTGCCTTCGATCTGTTCGATTTTTTCTGCAAGTCGGTTTGCAAGGAAAGCTCCCCTTGTTTTGATGCCGACTAGAATACAATGATCGATGCCTTTGTTACGTTCAATGATTTCATGTGCGATGCGGGTGAGTGCTCTGTTGATGGCACTTTCATCCAAAATATTAGCTTTTTCTGCCATGTCAAACGCCTCCTTCAGCTTTTGAATAATGCTTAATACATGGTATTCCCTTTAACTACAAATATTTTCTTCCAAAAAGCGTTCCATACAAAAAACCTTCCGGCCGTCTTTCGGGCAGGAAGGTTTGCGTGCGTGAATACAATCCAGCAGTCTGCGCTCGCAAGCGTGACTCTGAACAACGTGCATCCTTCCCAACCTCTCTGGATTGGCGTTAAAGGTTCGCTATGAAGTTTCTACAACAAGCATACAGCTTGAAATTCTATCCGTCAACCTTTTTTGGATTTCATTTCACTCAGCAACTGTTCGAAGTCGTCTGGCAGTGGCGCTTTAAATTCCATATACTCTTCCGTCACTGGATGTACAAATCCTAGTGTTCCTGCATGAAGAACTTGACCATCAAAATCGATGGTTCTTTTCGGACCGTATTTCGGATCTCCTGCAAGTGGGTGACCGATATATTTCATATGGACACGAATCTGATGGGTTCTACCTGTTTCCAAGCGGCACTCCACGAGTGTAAATTCCCCGAATCGCTCCAGCACTTTAAAGTGAGTAACAGCATGTTTGCCATTGTTCTCGACTGACATGCTTTGGCGATCTTTCTGGTTTCTTCCGATAGGCGCATCGATTGTACCGTTATCGTGAGGAATATGGCCATGAACGAGTGCTGTATAAACGCGTGTCACGGATTTCTCCACAAGCTGATTAACGAGTGACGTATGCGCTTTATCATTTTTAGCAACCATGAGTAATCCTGACGTATCTTTATCGATACGGTGCACAATACCCGGTCTCATGATGCCATTGATGCCTGACAAGTCTGTGCAATGGTGCATAAGCCCGTTCACAAGTGTTCCTGTCGTATGTCCAGGAGCCGGATGGACTACCATTCCACTTCTCTTGTTCACAACTAGCACATCACTGTCCTCATAGACAATCTCAAGATTTAGATCTTCAGCAGGCATATTGAGTTCTTCCGGTTCCGGTTCATCGACTGTAAGTGAATCTCCAGACTTCACCTTATAATTCGATTTCACCGCAACACCATTCACTAAGACAATTCCGTCTTTTACCCATTGCTGAATAAGAGTCCGGGACCAGTCTGCATTTACAGATGCAAGCGCTTTGTCAATCCGTTCTCCTGCTGTCTGTTCTTCAATTACATATTGAAACTGTTCCATTATGCCACCTTATCTTTCTTATTCTTTTTTTCATCTAAGATTAAATGAATGATCACGAGTACGACACCGCATGTCAAGGCTGCATCTGCTACGTTAAATATCGGGAAATCGTAGTTGATGACCGGGATGAGGACGTTGACAAAGTCCACCACTTCGCCTCGCACCATGCGGTCAATAAAGTTACCTACAGCGCCACCAAGCAATAACATTAAACTCCATGCAAACAACGGTTCGTTCTTTCCTTCTTTTTGAAAATAGTAAACGATGCCGATAACGACGACAATCGTAACAATTGCAAATAACCACATTTGACCTTCTAACATGCCCCATGCCGCACCACGATTTCGATGAGACAGCAAGCCTAGATAAGGTTCTATTAAAGGAATTCGTTCGCCGATTTCCATATTTGTAGCAACCAACCATTTTGTCAGCTGATCGACCAAAATGACAAGCGCAGCAATACCATAATAAATGAACAACCCGGTTCCCTCCATCCTGCAGTATCTTGTATAGTTTATCATACCCTAACCCTACACGCGCAACTCTAACAGGTATGAAAGAAAAAAACGCTGCAAGACCCGATAGACGGATTGCAGCGCCTTTTTAACAATTAAGCATAATGATGCGCAACAACGTCTGCGCAACGCTGACACAACTCAGGATAATCAGCGTTTGAACCGACCGTCTCCGAAATTGTCCAGCAACGTTCACACTTTTCTCCAGATGCTTTGTCAACAGCTACTTGACCCGTCGCAAGCGAAACTGCGATATCCGGCATCTCAGATGCAGCAACAGCGCTGAATTTCGATACAATGAAGAATTGAGCAAAGTCGATTTGTTCTGTTGCAAATAGTGGAGCAAGCTCATCACGGACAGCTACAGTGACATGAGCTTCCAATGATTTACCGATTGTCTTGTTATTGCGTGCTTCTTCCAGCGCTTTCAACACATCGTCACGTACAAGCATCAACTGATCGAACTGAGTACGGAGCTCTGTCGATTCAAGCTCTTTTGCTTCCGGCATATCCGTAAGTTGAATGCTCTCTGCCGTTTCGTGCTCCAAGTATGCCCACATTTCGTCCGCTGTGTGTGGCAAGATTGGTGCAACTAGCTTCAATAGTGCTAGAAGTGCATCATACATAACTGTTTGCATCGCACGACGGTGTGGATGATCGACAGCTTCGATGTAGACAACATCTTTCGCGATATCAAGATAGAAGGAGCTCAATGTACCTGTACAGAATGAATTGATGGCATGGTAGACATTCGCAAATTCATATTGCTCGTAAGCCGTTCTCACGTCACGAATCAAATCTTGAAGCTTTACATACACATACTGATCTACCGGGCGTAACTCTTCAAAAGCAACCGTATCTGTTCCTGGTGTGAAATCAGAAGTATTCCCGTGAAGGAAACGGACTGTGTTACGGATTTTACGATACACTTCAGAAACTTGCTTAAAGTTTGAATCGGAAACACGGACATCTGCTGTGTAATCGACTGAAGATACCCAGAGACGTAAAATATCGGCTCCGAATTGGTTAGTTACTTTAGAAGGAAGGATAACATTACCGATCGATTTACTCATCTTGCGCCCTTCACCGTCTAATGTGAATCCGTGGCTCAGCAAGCCTTTATATGGTGCAATTCCGTTAATCGCCACACTTGTCGTCAATGATGAGTTGAACCATCCACGATATTGGTCAGATCCTTCGAGATAGAGATCTGCTGGGTAAGAGAGATCCTCGCGCTCCTCAAGAACTCCTTGATGTGTCGAACCGGAGTCGAACCACACGTCCATAATATCCGTTTCTTTCGTAAATGTACCATTCGGGCTTCCTTTATGTGAGAAGTCTTTTGGAAGTAAATCTTTCGTGTCCCACTCAAACCAGATGTTTGAACCGTGTTCACGGAACAATGCTGAAATATGATCGATTGTTTCATCTGTGATGATTGGTTCGCCATCTTCTGCATAAAACACAGGAATCGGAACACCCCATACGCGTTGACGTGAAATACACCAGTCACCACGGTCACGGACCATATTGTAGAGACGAGTTTCACCCCAAGTTGGCGTGAAGTTCGTTTTACGGATTGCTTCAAGAAGATCGTCACGGAATGTCTCAATTGATGCAAACCATTGCGCAGTTGCACGGTAAATAACCGGCTTTTTCGTACGCCAGTCATGCGGATATGAGTGAGTGAAGAACGAAAGCTTTTCAAGTGCTCCTACTTCTTTCAACTTCTCAGTCACGGCTTTGTTAGCATCTTCATAAAATAATCCTTCAAACAATGGTGCTTCTTCAGTCATCACACCACGGTCGTTGATAGGGGATAAGACGCCGAGACCATATTGTTTCGCTACGTAGAAGTCGTCTTCACCGTGTCCTGGTGCTGTATGAACACAACCAGTACCTGCATCAGCAGTAACGTGTTCGCCAAGCATTACGAGTGATTCACGATCATAAATTGGGTGACTTGCAGTGATACGCTCAAGTTCGCGACCTTTGAATTCACCTGCAGTCGTGTAGTTTTCCCATCCGAGTTCAGTAGCTAGACCCTCAACTAAGTCTTTTGCAACAAGGAACTTTTTACCGTTTGCTTCTGCAATTGTGTAAACAAAGTCTGGGTGTACGGAAATTCCTAAGTTTGCTGGAATTGTCCAAGGCGTTGTTGTCCAGATCAAGATATTGACGTCTGACTCTAATACACCTTGGCCATCACGAACTGGGAAGCTAACATAGATAGATGGTGACTTTTTGTCTTGATACTCAATTTCTGCTTCAGCCAATGCTGTTTCAGAGGATGGTGACCAGTAAACTGGCTTTAATCCTTTATAGATATATCCCTTTTTCGCCATGTCACCGAATACTTTAATTTGACGCGATTCAAATTCAGGTTTTAGTGTGATATAAGGGTTATCCCAATCGCCTCGAACACCTAGACGTTTAAACTGAGTACGCTGGTTGTCGATTTGAGTGAGAGCATAGTCTTTACACATTTCACGGAACTCCGCAATGCTGTGCTCTTTACGCTTTACACCTTTGTTCACAAGTGCTTGTTCGATTGGCAGACCATGTGTGTCCCAGCCTGGAACGTATGGTGCATGGAAGCCTGTCATAGATTTATGACGTACGATGATGTCTTTGAGCACTTTGTTAAGCGCGTGACCCATGTGGAGGTCACCGTTAGCATATGGAGGTCCGTCATGTAGAATGAACGTCGGTTTTCCCTTTGTTCGTTCCTGAACTTTTGCATACATATTGTCCTTTTCCCACTGTTCTTGCATTTGCGGTTCTTTCGTCGGTAAACCGCCTCTCATAGGAAAGTCAGTTTTCGGCATAAGTAACGTGTCTTTATAATCCATTCCAATTCCTCCTTTGAAATAACAGCTCAATAATGATGGTGTTCCGTTTCGTTACAGTGTTGATACTAAGATTTCTTTGAATAAAAATAAAACATCAAAAAACCCCGTCCCCATAAAAGGGACGAGGACTGTGCTCGCGATACCACCCTAGTTGCAGCCGTATAGAAATCACGGCTACCTCTCGAACACCGTAACGGGGTGTGCTCCGGGATTGCTGCTGCAATCCGGCTCCAGAGTGATCTTCCTTTCCAACCTGCAATCGGGCTCCCACTATCCCCAACTCGCTACATACAGCCTACTTGGAAAGTACTGTCTCTTTCAATGCCTGTCATTCAATATGAACCATATTATAGGGGCGAACTGGCCTTTAAGTCAAGTGGATGTTACTCCTGATCAGCAGCTGCTTCCAGTTGTTTCGTGTTCTGTTCATAATCGAGAAGTGTATCCCAATCGTCCATCTTCACTAAATCCAGCTGCGCTTCAATTAGCATACGGAAACGGTTGCGGAATACTTTAGATTGTTTTTTCAAATCTTCGATCTCCATTGAAATTTCACGTGAGCGAGATAGCGCTTCGTTAACAATGCGATCCGCATTCTTTTCAGCTTCTTTAATGATGAGCTTGGATTCTTGTGTAGAATTCCTACGAACATCCTCTGCTGCTTCTTGAGCTATCATGATTGATTTTTGTAATGTTTCTTCGATTGCATTGAAATGCGCCACTTGTTCTTCTGTTTCTTTCAGTTTACGTGTCAATTCTCTGTTTTCATCAAGCAAGTTTTCATAATCTTTCATGAGTTGCTCGAGGAATTCGTTCACTTCATCTTCATCGTAGCCACGCCATCTGCTTCCGAATGTTTTATTATGTATATCAATTGGTGTAAGCGCCATGCGAGTCTCTCCCCTTTTGATGTTCGTTATTCGTTATATCGTTGACTATAACAGAAAATAGACTTTTTCTAAAGTCTGTCCATAAAAATCATTCCAACTTCCCAGTAACCAATCGGATTTTATCCTTCTTAGTCCTACCTTCAATCGCGATTACTTTATATCTACCATACCCTCTAATTGAAAGCACATCAGATTCATTTAACTCAAACGATGGCTGATCCACCACACGCCAATTCACTTTTACTTTACCTCCATGAATGTACGTCGAAGATTTCTGCCTTGCAACATTTAATAATGAAGCAATGACCGTATCTAGTCGAAGAGAACTAATGACTTGCGTTTCTTCGGTCCAAGCTTCTTCAAGCGCAATCCAACCTTCATGATCTGACAACTCTGTAAGATGAATCTTTGCTTTGCCAGCTGAAGTAAAATTAGCAGTGAGGTACGTACTCAGCTCCATTACAGTCGCGAGTTGCACATCTTCGTCTTTTAAACGAATGTCGCCAAATTTTGCCCGGTCCAAACCAAGTCCCATTAACGCACCAAGAATCTCAGGATGTTCTAACGTCAAGAACTTGGAAGCGTAACGAACGTCGAATACAGATATTTGGAAATCTTGGCGCGTAGGTTCATAATAATCAGGATAGATGAGCATCCTTTTTCGCTCAGCTCCAACAAAACCTCCATCTTCAGCAACAAGCAAGCCGCTTCCCTTAACGACGGATTCCACAATAAAACGCTGACGCGGATCAAGAAAATCGGTCAATTTAGGTGAGTATAAATCCTCGACCTCTCTCGCCCAGTCCATCACCATTTCTATAAAAGGCTGCTCTTCTTTTCTAAAGTGTTGTAAGATGCCATCCATTGTACTGGTCTCCTTATAGAAAAATCCCCACAGCGTGAGGATTGGTTCAACGAAATGATTGTTCAGTTCAGAACATTAAAGCATACGTAAAAGGAAATTAAATACCGGTGCTAATCCTTCGCCGATTAGCCGCAAAGCAATCAAAGCAACAATAGGGGAAATATCAATCATTCCAAGAGGTGGAATGAAGTTTCGGAAAAATCCTAAATATGGTTCTGTAATCTTTTCAAGAATTCTACCGAACTTAGTTTCTCTGGAAGCCGGTACCCACGACATCAAGATATAGATGACGAGCAAAATAGAATAAATGGAAAGTGCATACGTAATTACATTATAAAGCTGGATTAATAATTGTGCCATTACTGTCGGTACACCTCATTTAGTTTCTTTCGTTCAAATAGTCGGAGATTGAACCATTCACTTCTACGTTTTCCGGAACGCAAAGGAAAATATCTGTGCCGATTCGTTGAATGTCTCCATTTAATGCATAAACCGCACCACTCAGGAAATCTACGATCCGTATTCCTTGTTCGCGATCAATACGTTGTAAATTAACAATAACTGCACGTTTGTTAGTCAGATGTTCTGATATATCTTGAGCTTCAGCATAGACACGAGGTTCCACTAAAATAACCTTTGACGACTTTTGGACGCTTTGCAGGCTCACAATGTTCCCGGCTGTCTGAGGTTCTTTGCGATTTTGTTTTGGCAAGGGAGCATTTTTCATCGAGGATTGTTTACTTGGCTTCCTCTCTGGTTGTGTCGGAGCAACTTGTTGCTTTGCCGCTGTTTCTTGCGCCGCTGCCTCTTCTTCGTCAAGGTAAAACCATTTTTCGAATTTGTTTTTAATACTCATTCGTCTCCCTCGCTCTCTGAACCGACGAGTGCAGTCCCGATTCGCACATGGGTTGCGCCCTCTTCGATTGCAATACTGTAATCATTCGACATCCCCATGGATAATTTGGTTAACGGTGCGTGTTGCATCTTTTTAGCCGCAAGTTCATCTCGCAGTTCACGCAAGCCTCTAAAAACTTTTCGGATTGTATCTTGATCTTCAGTCAATGGAGCCATAGTCATAAGACCAATCACTCTTATTTTGTCATAATCTTTCAATGCCTCAATAAATCCTAGTGTCTCAGCTGGCGACAATCCCGATTTAGAATCTTCAAAAGAAACGTTAACTTGTACGAAACAGTCAACTGGTTCAACAGCACGTTTCTGAATTTCTTTTGCTAAGCTCAATCGATCCAATGAATGCAGATAATCAATGCGCTCAATAATTTCTTTCACTTTACGACTTTGCACACTTCCGATGAAATGCCAAACAGCCCCTTGAGGAATCGCATGTTGCTTATTAAGAAGCCCTTCAGGTCGGTTCTCACCTAAATGGATGATCCCTTCGTCCAATACGTTCTGTGTACGTTCTTCAGACACTTGTTTTGTGACTGCAATAACCGTAACTTCATCACGAGTTCTACCAACACGCTCACACGCCTGACAGATTGTTTCTTCGATGGTATTTATCCGTTGCTGTAATGGTTTCATCTTGATCACTACTTTTCTCGATACTTTGTTCTATTGTATCAAGCGGCCACTTAGTTATCAACGATTAGTCACTTTTTAGGCTCTTTCTTTTTAATTAGTACAATATCCTTTCCAATTGTCACAACTTCATCGTAACCAAACTGCTTTTGGTCTTTCACACGCATTTCCATAAACAAAGACCGTTCCGTATCACCGATATGAAGCGTATCAATTTTCCCTTTCGTTATATCGATCGCCGCATCTTGAATGAATCCAAGAAATTTCCCGCGTTGCATATCAATCACTTCTTTTTTTTGAAATTCTGAAAAGCGCATAGAAATCCCCCTTTTCCATATTCTATGCAGATAGGCGCACAAAAAAAACGCAATGCGGTAATCGCATTGCGTCCTATATTAATTACTTTGTTCCATTCCTTCACGAATTTGAGCGATTGCTTGCTTCTCCAATCGAGATATTTGAGCCTGTGAAATTCCTAGCTCTCGGGCTATTTCAGTCTGTGTTTGTCCGAGATAAAACCGCTTCGACAAAATCAGTTGCTGACGATCATCCAGTCCCGTCATAGTTTCCTTCATCGACACATAAGTTGACCAGCGCTCTTCCGATACAGTTTTGTCATGCAGCTGATCCATCATATACACAGGGTCTCCTCCTTCACCATTCATCGGTTCATGGAGGGACATAGGATCTTGAATCGCATCGAGTGCAAATAAGATATCCTCTTCTGGAATGTCCGTCATTTTAGCTAAGTCTGATATTCTTGGTTCCTTTTGGTGTTCATTGATGAATTCCTCTTTTGCACGGATTGCTTTATATGCAATATCTCGGAGCGAGCGTGACACACGAACGGAATGATGATCTCTCAAATGTCGCTTGATTTCTCCGACAATCATCGGAACTGCATATGTCGAAAATCGGACATTGTGTTTTAAATCAAAGTTGTCAATCGACTTAAGCAGTCCCACACACCCTACTTGAAACAAATCATCTGCTTGTTCTCCACGATAGGCAAATCGTTGCACAAGGCTTAGGACGAGGCGCAAATTCGCTGTTACGAGTTCGTCTCTAGCTGATTCATCCCCACTTTGCAACCGGATGAATGTCTCTTTCATGACATCACTCGTCAGAAGCGGCAAAGTAGATGTATCGATACCGCAAATTTCCACTCTTGTACGTACCATCTGAATTCCTCCGTATTCTGTAGATGACTGTACGAGATAGCTTATCCTCTGAGTGGAGTTCTATGCGGTTTTCGGTAACGCCAATTTCAACCATTATGCGATTGGATGATTCAATTGCTCTCGAAGTTCCGATATGATCTTTTTCTCTAAACGGGAAATATAAGATTGTGAAATGCCGAGTAAATCCGCAACTTCCTTTTGGGTCATCTCAATCTTTCCTGTTAACCCGAATCTACATTCCATAATATGACGCTCTCGATCACTAAGAGTCGTTACGGCATCTATCATATGCTGACGTTCGATTTTCTTTTCAACATCATCTGTAATAATATCTTCATCAGTCCCTAAAATGTCGGACAGCAATAGCTCGTTCCCATCTGCATCAGAATTCAGTGGTTCGTCAAAAGAAATCTCAGAACGTGTACGATTGGTTTTCCGTAGATGCATCAAGATTTCGTTTTCAATACAACGCGATGCGTACGTTGCCAACTTAATATTTTTATCACTTTTGAATGTTTCAATTGCTTTAATAAGTCCTATTGCCCCAATGCTGATTAAATCTTCAATATGCGTATTCGTATTATCGAAGCGGCGAGCAATGTAAACGACTAGACGCAAATTCTTCTCTATAAGCCGATCTCTAGCTTGTTGGTCACCTGCCATATATGCAGCAATAGTTTCCGCTTCTTCTTCTCTAGTCAGAGGTTTCGGTAACGATTCATGCCCCCCAATATAGTAAGTCCCATTTTTCTTTTTAAATATTCCTGCAAGAACGGATAGCCATTTTTTCAATTCATGTAGCATGAAGCATTCCCCTTTCTTCTTCTCTAGTTTCCAAGGCAGATACATGCAAGATTGCAGATGCATTGTGTGGATAACGTGCATCGTCAGCCGTTAAAACAATATAACCTTTTTCAAGTAGACGATTTCCTTCCAGTTCCCAATCGTCAAATCTAATTCCTACCGCCCAATTCGCTCCTTCGACAGTTTGAATTCGAATAAGACGTAAATCCTTCCTGTATTGTTCAGGAAATTGGGTGATATCCGGAATAACGCCTTGTGCATTTCCAATTTGCTGTAAACTCTCAAGGAATTCATCTGGAATAATTGGTTTTAGAGCCCGTAATGAGACAAAATGGACAGCATCATTGGATAATGGCTCTGTACAACTATTGCCTGTATCGATGAATACATGAAGAGGTATAGAGGAGCCGAAAAGATGTAAGTGCGAACTACAAGCAAACTCTGAAAATCGGCTAATTTTACGAACATCAAGCCATTTAACTTTTACAATTTGAAGACAGCAATAGGCAAGAGCTACATAGATAATCAATCGATATTGAAAATCTTGCCCCCAATGGCTAAATGGAAGTGCCGATAGCAACCCTCCTGCTAAAAATGCACCGATTAGCACTAAACCCACTGATGATTTCCAGAGTCGCGCAGAAAAACCGAATGCACAGCCTGTCATGATTGCAAACGCAGAAAACGAAGCAATGATGGAACCAGGGAAAGCAACGGCTGGGATTGCTCCTGCAAAGGCTGCTAACGCTAATCGTTTTCTGCTGATTTTTGTATTTCCCGTCGCATTCGCAAATGACAGAACTGTATAATTGAAGACCATATTTATGCCGATCATGACTTCCCCATACATAGGCTGTCCTCCTTGTTTGCAAGACTACCATTTTTCCAATACGAGTTTTGTCACTTTACGGTACCTAAGTGAAAGAAAAGTTCGACAGATTGTTCGAAAGAAAAACACAAAAAACCTCCGACTCAATTGCCGGAGGTTTGTACATTTTAATTATTTGCGACGACGATTACGCAAAAACGTAGGAATATCTAAGCCATCGTCTTGTTGGGTCTGTTGCTGACTGCGCACAGGTTCTTGATGAACCGGTTGCTGATGCGGCTGCTCTTCATGACGAATTTGATTGTTTGGAGTCGGATTACTTTGTGGTGCTTGCGTCTCACGTTGACGAATTCCGCCATATCCAGCTGCTCGTGTTCCTCGAACTTGAGTGATTTGCTCATCTGTGAAACCAGTCGCAATGACTGTCACGATGATTTCATCTTTCAAGTCATCGTTAATGACAGAACCGAAGATCATATTCACATCTTCATCGGATGCAGAAGCGACAATATCGGCAGCTTCTTGTACTTCGAATAGGCTTAAGTTAGAACCACCGGTAATGTTCATTAACACACCTTTTGCTCCGTCGATCGATGTTTCAAGCAAAGGACTCGAAATGGCTTTTTTAGCTGCTTCAGATGCACGGTTTTCACCAGTGGACATCCCGATTCCCATTAACGCTGATCCCTTATTGGACATGATCGTCTTCACATCGGCAAAGTCCAAGTTAATCAATCCAGGTACAGCGATCAAATCTGAAATACCTTGAACACCTTGACGAAGGACATTATCCGCTTCGCGGAATGCTTCAAGCATTGGTGTGTTTTTGTCTACAATTTCAAGCAATTTATCATTTGGAATGACGATAAGTGTATCGACAGATTCTTTCATTGCTGTAATTCCGCCGATTGCTTGTGTCGAACGTTTACGTCCTTCAAATGTGAATGGACGAGTCACAACACCAACTGTCAACGCTCCAAGATCTTTGGCGATTTGAGCAATGACAGGAGCTGCTCCAGTACCAGTACCGCCCCCCATACCTGCAGTGACAAATACCATATCAGCGCCTCGAAGCGCCTCTTCCAATTGTTCACGGCTTTCTTCTGCAGCCTTCTTACCGACCTCTGGGTTAGCTCCAGCTCCTAAACCACGTGTCAATTTCCCACCAATTTGAAGTTTCACTTCGGCTTGGGATAAGTTAAGTGCTTGTGCATCCGTGTTCACCGCTATGAACTCTACACCTTGTACTCCATGATCAATCATTCTATTTACTGCGTTATTACCGCCGCCACCAACACCGATTACTTTGATGACTGCAAGCGCTTCAATATTCGTATCAAACTCTAGCATCTCTTCTCCTCCTAATCATTCAACGTCTCATTTGGAACTCGAATTTATTCAAAAAAGCTGTCGAAAAAGCGTTTTGTTTTACCAAGTAATGAATCTTTTTCTTGTTTCGGTTCGTGACTCCTTCTTGCAGCAGGTGCAGCAGCTGTTTCATCATACGCTTGTCCCATTGGTTCAGAGTGACCTTCTCCAAAGAATGTATCCTCCATACTCGCATAACGAATTAGGCCAACAGCTGTTGAGTACATCGGCTCACGTACACCGATATATTCTGGTGTATGGATTCGGACGCGCGTGTTGAGTACATGACGTGCCAGTTGCAAAATGCCATCCATTTTGGTCGTGCCACCAGTCAACACAACACCACCCGGAAGATCCCTGATACCCAAGCGATACAACTCTTCAAGGACAAGCTCAAAGAGTTCCTCGAGTCTTACACCGATAATCTCCGATATGTATTTTTGGCTATACTGATCTTTTGTATCTGCACCAATTACCGGAACTTCAAATAGCTCGTCATCAGATGCATCATCGTAAAATGCATGACCATATTGGTGCTTGATTTTTCTTGCTTGTTCAGTCGGCGTTTTGAGAATAATCGAGAGATCTTTCGTAATATGATCCCCACCGACAGGTAATACTGTCGTCGCGGCGAATCGATTTTCCCAGAACACGGAAACTGTCGTTGAACCGCCACCGATATCGATGAACGCCGTTCCATGATTCATTTCATCTTCTGTTAACGCGAACGTCCCGGAAGCGAGCGGCTGTAAATAGATTTCACGAATGGACAGCCCAGCGCGTTCTACACAACGAAGGATATTGTGCACTAGTGTTTTCGATGTGGTAATCATTGTACCGTCCATTTCTAGACGTACACCGATCATCCCTCTAGGATCTTTTATCTCATCATAATCATCCACGATGAATTGCTTCGGAATGATATTTACAATTTCTCGTTCAGGTGCAACAGACATTACTTGTGCAGACTCCATGACTCGGTCTAAATCGTCGTCAGTAATTTCACGGTTCACAGAGTTTACAGCGACGACACCTTTTACGTCTTGAAGAGTAACACCATTTGATGGGATTCCAAGAACAACCTCTTTAACTTGTAATCCTGTCATCCGTTCTGCTTGTTCTACTGCTTTACGGATAGATTGTACTGTTGCGTCAATGTCCACAATGGATCCTTTACGAATACCGGCAGATTGAACATTGCCTACCCCGATCACATGTAGGGACCCGCCATCCACCTCGCCGATTAGGACTTTGATAGTGGAGGACCCGATGTCGAGTGATACATACATATTTGACTGACTCATCTTTGGCACCTCCCATTGTGACTCTTCTTCCATTCTATTGTATTCTTACTGCATTGTCTAAATATTTTCGCCATCCCCTCTCGAAATCCTCTCATTTTGAAGTATTTGTCGTAGAAACTTTTCGATACTCTGACCATTTAGTGAGTAATACCCGTCGAATAACGGCTAAATTCTGGAATAACCGGACTCCAAATGCAAATATAGCAGCTAAATAAAGATCCACACCTAAGTGTACGCCAAGGAATGCGAGTCCTGCAGCCAGTAATATATTGAAGAAAAATCCTGTGATGAATACTTGATCATCATACACCCTTTGCAAGTGAGCTCGGATGCCTCCAAGCAAGGTATCGAGTGCTGCCAATACGGCAATTGACAAATAATTACCGTATTCTTGTGGAATCTGGATATCTGAGAGAAATCCTAGCGATACCCCAAGTATTAACCCCAATATTGGTAACCACATTGTCAGCCCCCCTTTGGCAGTTCTTTGAGAAAGTGATTCTCAAATTTATCGATTCGACCATTTATCGTTACTTCAGATTGAGGTTGTCCAACCTCTAACACAAAATCATCTAAGTAGAAGTCATCGAGAATGGATGAGGATTGTAAAAAGTTATATAACTTTTCACTACTCTCCATATCTGCAGAAAGGATTTTTATTTGAAATGGAGGTAACGACACAGCCAATCCATTCACTGTTGTCTCACCATTTATGTCCCGGATGGCACTTAACCCCGTCACACGTTTTCCATCTATCTCCATGTCAATCCCTTTAAAACGATTCACTTCATTGACAAAGCGCGTCAATAATTCAGGACTCACTTCGTGAAGTGGGGTACCGAATGCAATACTTTCTTCAGAAGGGACGACATCTATTACAATGCCCGCACCCGTTTGGTCTATCATTCCTGCTTGTCCGTATAAATCATGAACCGTATCGGCTAATGCTTTACCTGCACTTGCTCCTTCGGATGCATTGTACTTCCCAATTGTTTTATCCAGTTCACGAACTTCAGTCAATAATTCTGAATGGAGTTTCCGTTCCTTTGCTAACTCGTTTCTGATTGCCCACAAGTCCCGCGTATCTCGCTCTTCCGGCTGCTGAACAGTATTGTACTGTACCGCAACCATAAAACCGACAATGAGCAGGATGAAAGTGAACATCCATTTACGCTTCATACACACTCATCCTCCCTCGTCGGATCGAATTATCCTTGTATATCATCCCGTAGTGCAGGCATGAGAATCTCTTTTCGTTTTTCGATTTTCATCTCAATGTTATCTGATAACAAACTATCCATTACGCCTCCTTTTAGCATCAGCGACGAGTTAAGCGCATTGGAATCCCCTATCGCTTCAACCACGAAAGGAGCAGGATAGGTTTGTCCATCAATTGTAATGACGGGCCCCGTACATTTTATACTGGAGTTCGCATTCAAACGTTGACCATTAATCGAAAGCGCTTGAGCTCCTGCAATTTTGAGTTCGTTGACTACTAATAGAACTTGGCTCTCATGGACAATATATTCATTCGGATTTTGTTCAGCCGGATCGTAATCTCCATCAGCCAGTTCCACTCGAACCCCTTGTCCGCTTGCTGGAACAACTCCAAGTAGTAACCGGAGACTTTTTGCTTCTTTGACGAGCAAATCATGATTTTCTTCCGTGTCACTTAAAGTTTGTTCAACTTCTGCAATCGTCTTTTGTTTTGATGAAATTTCATCAGTTAGCTGCTTGTTACGTTCTTTTTGTTCGATTAATTCCTCTCGAAATCCCTCTTCTTTCGAATCGATTTGAGAGCGAAGTTGCTGTGTTTCAGACCCTGGACCGAGCGTACGATAGGAAAAGGATAAAATGAAACCAAGCACTAAAAATACGAGGGCATAAGAAATACGGTTATTCCTTTTTTTTCGATCACTCGTCTTCAGACTCACTGTCATCACCTTTTTCTTCGTCCGCATTTTCTTCATCCACTTTACCTTCTTCACTTCCATACAATTTACTATACGGAGTGAAATACGTTCCTACTTCCACGTCAATCACGCCTTTTTCTGAACCATTCAGCTGATTCACAATTTCAGGATAATAAGATAGCTTCTCCGATAGCGTTCCGAGTAAAGCGTGAACTTCATATCCATCATCCATATACAAAATCACGCTGTCACCCTTTGAATCTTCCTGCTCCACAATTTCAGAAACGAGTTGGTAAACTGACTCGTCCAATTCCATAAGCTGTGAGGCTAGAAGTTTTCGCACATCTTCGTCTTCAAATCCATCCACAATCGGAATGTCCACTAAAGGTTTTTCAACAGGCGTGAAAACATCTCCGTTTTCAAGAAGAAGCTCGTATTGTCCTTTTCTATCCATCCACGCTATCGGGCTCCATTCCTTTACCGTAATGTGTACATCACGAAACCATTTTCGAGAAACAGTAGCCTCTTGTACACCTTCTACGGCACGAAGACGTTTGGTTGCATCCTCAATACCAAATCCCCATATAGAGTCACCTGAAGAGATCCCAGCTTGTTCTAAATAGAAATTCTTATCATGAAGCACGGAGCCTTCTAGAACGACAGCATCGATTTTACTCGCCTGCGATTGAAAGTAAAGGAGGACGAGGAGGATGGTGACAAATAAGAGTAAAATGATTACAAACTTCCTATTCGTCTTTTTACGACGCTTTTTGCGCATAGACGGAATCCGTTCTTCAATATCGATAACCTTCTCCATTTCCTCCCCCTCCTTTTCACTCAATCTTTCTTTTGTCTAGAAAAATGTAAAATCGTACCTACGGCAAGCCATGTCGTCAGCATCGAAGATCCACCGTAACTGATGAATGGTAAAGTAACACCTGTTACTGGAAGCAGGCCAGAAACAACACCAACATTCAAGAATGTCTGGAAGATAATGATGGATGCCATGCCAGATACAACAAGACATTCTTTCCATCCAGAAGTTCTAATAGCGACCCCGAATGCACCTATAAGTAAACAGACAAACAATAATAAAACAACGGTTGCACCTATAAAGCCAGTCTCTTCTGCAATAATCGAAAAGATAAAATCATTTTGAGGCTCAGGTAAGTACAAATATTTTTGTCTACTATTTCCAAATCCATGTCCCAGCAATCCTCCAGGCGCAATTGCAAAAAGCGATTGGATACCTTGGAAGCCTTTACCTAGCGGGTCACTCCATGGATCGATGTAGGATTTAATGCGGGCTAAACGGTAAGGTGCTGCTGCTATTAACGCAGCGAACGCTCCAACACCAGTTACACCTAACAAAGAAAAGAAAGTGAGAGGATACCCTGCAACAAACAATACGACAAAAGCTGAAACGATCATTATGACGGCTGAACCCAAGTCAGGTTGCATCATAATTAACGCAAAGGGTAATAAGATCAATGCGAAATGACGCCAATCCCAAACTTTCTGGCCCGATTTAGTCTTCATACTCATAGCAAGCTTCCCAATCAAAGCCACTTTCACAAACTCTGCAGGTTGCAAACTGATCGGACCAAATGCAATCCAACTTTGAGAACCATTTCTAACTGCGCCAATTCCCGGAATGAGCACTAACGTTAATAACACGACAGCTACAACATAAAATAACGTCCAAAACCTCTCCGTCGATAAGAGCGGGCTTCGCATCATCAAATAGGCAATGGTAATGGATACACCTATGTAAATAAGTTGTTTGAGGGCAAATGGAGCGGCATCAGCATAGCGGATTTCTCCCCAATAAGCTGCGGCTGAGTGGACGAAGAGCACACCGATTATCGTGAGAGCTACCGCTGAAAACATAAAGAGCATTCTATACTTTGAAAGCAGTGGATGCATCCTTTCGCTGTTAGATTTAAAGAATTAACGAATACTGATAGTTCATGCTTTTAGTTTTTGAACAGCTTCGATAAATTCATCGCCTCTTGCTTCAAAGTTAGGATACTGATCCCAGCTCGCACAAGCTGGTGATAGTAGAACTGTGTCTCCTATATCAGAAGCGGCGTAGGCTACCAGTATCGCTTCACGAAGAGTTCCTGCCTCATGAACAATTCCTACGCCGCATGACTCAGCGAACTGTAAGAGTCGATCACCCGTTTCACCAATTCCAATAAGCGCTTTGACATTGGTCATATGGGAGCGTAATTCCTCAAACGAATGTCCTCGATCCAAACCGCCAGCGATTAGAATTGTCGGTGTTTCAAATGAAGATAACGCACTTTTGGTTGCCAGCGTATTTGTCGCCTTTGAATCATTATAAAATTTCCGTCCATCATATTCCGTTACAAATTGCATGCGGTGCCTAACACCTGTAAACGAACTGAGTACACTTTCTATCGCACTTCGTTCACAGCCATACAACAATGCAGCAGCAGTAGCAGACAAAATATTTTCTAAGTTGTGCGCTCCAGGTAACGTAATTTTTTTCCTTGAGATAATCGGTTCACCAAGCCAGTATATCGACTCACCGTCTGCTGAAATTCCTTCAGAGCATCTTCCTCTTGTTGTAAAAGGAACCAGAGTGGCTTTTGAGTTTTCTATGAATCGCTTAATTACTGGTTGGTCTGCGTTATATATTAGGAAATCAGTTGCTGTTTGGTTTTTTGTGATTTGAGCTTTCGCTTCAGCATACGCTGTTGCACTACCGTGATAGTCCAAATGCGCCTCGTACAAATTTGTCCAAATTGCGATATGCGGACGGAACTCATCAACGCCCATCAATTGGAACGAAGATGCTTCTAAAACAATGACTTCATCAGCAGTTGCTGTTGAAGCAACTGTGCTGGCTACCGTTCCAATATTACCTGCTATTAGAGGGTGTCTATCCCCGATATTCAACATGTGATAAAGCAGTGTCGTCGTCGTAGTTTTTCCGTTTGAACCTGTAATTCCAATAAACGGTGCTTCGCTAATTAGATAAGCAAGTTCAATCTCTGTCCAAATCGGAATTCCGAGTTGCTCAGCCTGTAAAATAACAGGATTGGTATAAGGAATACCAGGATTTTTAACGATGAAGTCAAATCCAGCATCTAAGATATCTTCTGGATGTCCACCACAAATCACATGGACTCCTTGTACCCGTAACTCTTCAGCAAGTGGGTTTCCATTATCCGGTGCCGAGTCATTTAACGTAACAGATGCCCCGCAAGTTGCAAGCAACGAGGCAGCTGCATGACCACTTTTCGCCAATCCTAGCACGAGTGCTTTTTTCCCTAAAAACTGTGCTGCGTTGTGCATTTACATCACCTCCATAAGTACAGGTACGATTGCAGCAAGAAATGCAATTCCCCAAAAGACAAGAACCACTTTCCATTCAGACCATCCAGAAAGTTCAAAATGATGATGAATCGGACTCATCTTGAATACCCGTTTGCCTGTCGTTTTAAAACTAATCACTTGAATAATCACGGATAATGTTTCAATTACATATACAATCCCGATAATGAGCAACAAGAACTCTTGCTTAATGAGCATTGAAATCATTGCCAGTGCTCCACCAAGTGCTAGTGAGCCTGTATCTCCCATAAACACTCGCGCTGGTTTCATGTTAAACAATAGGAAACCAAGCATGGCTCCAGATACGACAAATGAAAACATTGCGATATCTTGCTGATTATAGGAAACTGCTAGAATTCCGAAAGCAGAAAATGCAATCGATGACGTACCTGAAACAAGGCCATCCAATCCATCTGTAAGATTCACAGCATTTGAAAATCCAACGAGCCAGAAAATCAGGAATACGACATAAAAGATTCCCATATCGATTTCAAATCCTGTAAAGGGAATCGAGATCACTGTATCAAAAGGTCCTAATTTCAATAGGAAAAATGCAAATATCGCAATAATGATTTGACCAATCAGTTTTTGTAGTGATGTCAGACCAAGATTTCGTTTCATTACCACGATAATGAAGTCATCTATAAACCCGATGACTCCAAATCCTACCAATACAAGCAATAGAACAATTGTCTGCGTAGTGAGTACGCCATTTATGTAAGACAAAATAGGCGTTGCGATAAGAATCGCGACAAGAAAAATCAGACCGCCCATTGTAGGTGTCCCTGCTTTTTTCAAATGGGCTTGAGGACCTTCTTCACGAATGCTTTGACCGAATTTCATCCGTCTTAGCAGTGGAATGATCGCATAACCCAGTAGAGCTGTAAGCCCAAATGTTACGGCAATAGCCGTGATTGTTGTGACGAGCGTCATGTCTAGTTCTCCTTCTGTGTTCCCAAACAAGTTGTTGGTTCAGTCATGTTTGCACAATTACTCTGTATAAACGTGAATTACATCTCCTTCATTCACTTCTGTTCCTGGTACAGGTAACTGCTTATTAACTTTCTTACCATTTCCATGCCATTCAATTTTAAGCGTATATTGCTGTTTTGCAACTTCGTCTTTAGTCAATCCTCGAAGATCTGGAATTTGCTGCGTAATGGGATCGCCCCAACGATATTCTTTTTCCAACTGATCTTTTTGTGGTTTGACACCTGCCAACGGCGCAATTTCTTCAATGATTCTTCCGACAATCGGAGCTGCAATGACTCCTCCGAACTGAACTGAGTTTTTAGGATTATCAATTGCTACATAGACGACTAATTCAGGATCATTTGAAGGTGCAACCCCAATGAATGAGACAATGTAGTCTCCTTCTTTATACTTTCCATCTTGAACTTTTTGCGCAGTCCCCGTTTTCCCACCGACTCTAATTTCATCGACAAACGCATTACGTCCTGAACCATTGGCAACAACAGATTCCAATGCTCTTCTAACTTCAGCAGAAGTCTCTTCACTAATAACACGGCGCTTCATCTCAGGTACGTACGATTGAGATGCTTTACCATCAGGTCCAATAATTTCCTTGACGATATATGGTTTGTACAGCAATCCACCGTTAACCGCTGCTGCTACAGCCTGCACTTGTTGAATTGGAGTTACCGCTATACCTTGACCAAAAGAAGTGGTTGCTTGCTCAACAGGTCCAAACGCATCTTTAGCAAATAAAATTCCTTTTGCTTCACCTGCAATACCCGATTCTGTCGATTCACCAAATCCAAAATCACGAATATAAGAAGAAAGTTTCTCTTCTCCTAGACGTCGTCCAATTTCAATGAAGCCCGGGTTACATGAGTTTTCAACGACTTCCAGAAATGATTGATGGCCATGACCTTCCCGCTTCCAGCAACGCAAGCGAGCTCCACCTACCATAGTATACCCTGGATCATTGAAGGTTTCATGGTCTAAGTCAATAACTTTTTCTTCCAGTCCTGCCGCTAATGTCATAATCTTAAATGTGGAACCCGGTTCAAACGTCATCCAAACCGGTAAGTTTCGGTTGTAAATATTAGGATCAGCTTCCTGATAGTTTGCTGGATCGAATGTTGGTGCCGACGCTAAAGACAGAAGCTCCCCTGTTTTAGGGTTCATCACAATCGCAAGTGCTTGAGCGGCATCATACTTTTCCATAGCTTGTGAGAGTTCTCGTTCAACAATTTTTTGTATCTCGGCATCAATTGTCAAAACTACGGATGAGCCCTCTTTTCCGTCCTTGAAGTCATCATCTACATGGGGGAGTGGCACTCCTCTTGCATCAGTATACATTCGAATTCTGTCCCCTGTTCCGTTCAGAAATTCGTTGTATGCATATTCAATACCAGCAAGACCTTGACCATCATAACCTGTAAATCCTAGAAGACGTGAAAGTAGTTCGCCATTTGGATAGCTGCGCATGAAATCTACACCAGTGTAGAGACCAGGGATTTTCAACGCAGAAATCTCATCAGCTTGAGCTTTCGCAATGTTTTTTCCTTCTGGTGCCAATTTAACCATATAATCTTTTTTACTCATTTTCTCGGCTAACTTCGCCTGATCGACTTGGAGGATGGGAGCAAGTTTCGCTGCCGCATCTTCAGGATCAGGGTTTTGAGCAGGCATGAAGTAAAGCGTAGGGGCAAGTTGGTTCCCGACAATCAATTTGCCATTTCGATCCACAATCTCTCCTCTCACCCCGCCAAAAGGAATTTCTCGATCCCAGTTTGCTTGCGCGCGCTCTTTTAGCCATTCATGTTTAATGATTTGTGCATGAAATAATTTCCCGACAGTTGCTCCCAGTAGGAGTAAAAAAATAACAAACACGGCTCGCAGTCTCTTTTTAGACCGCATTCCGATTATTTCTTTCAAAGAGCTTCACACCTCTCGTTTTATTGCTAATTTATGAGAGTGTATGCTCAGCTATTCATCAACCACCAATAATTTCAGGTTCTTCTTCTGATTCGGGCTTCGATTGGTTAAGTTCTTCGGGTTCTTCTAGTGTAATTACGATTGGGTCATCTCCGGACACGGATGCACCTTTCGATAGGCTTTGTTTCACAACGAATCCTTCCCCATTAAAGCGTATATCTAGACCCGAGAAGTTCTTGAACACTAATACTTGTTTCTTGGACCATCCTGTAAAGTCAGGAAGCATAGTTTCCCCAGAAGTTTTGAGAAGCACAAGTGAGCCTTTAGTTAACTTAGTGTTGACGGCTGGAGACTGCTGAACGACTTTACCTGGTTTTCCGACAACGACTGGTTTTAATCCTAATTCTGTCAAACTCGCCGTTACTTCTTCTGATAATTTACCTGTATAATCTTTCAGTTCCAACGACTTATCAGGTTGTTCAGCATCAGGAGCAATATTTAAATACTTCAAGCTACTTTCCATGATAGATGTGAAAATTTCTGAAGTCGGGTCTGATCCATATTGACCCGCTTTCAATTTAGGCTTTTGAACGAGTACATACGTTAATAACTGTGGATCATCTACTGGAGCCATTCCAAGGAATGAATACAGGTAATTACCATCCCCTGCAATATATCCTCCACCTGATGATTTTGGAATTTGTGCAGTACCTGTTTTTCCACCTGCATCATATCCCTCTAAAGCGAACTTTTTACCAGTTCCATGTTCAGAAGTAATAACAGAAGCTAGAATTTCACGCACTTGTTTAGCGGTTTGTTCACTAATTGGGCTCTTTTTCTCCGTAGGTTCATGTTTCTCGACGACCTTGTCTGTATTGGGATCAATAATTTGGTCAATCACATAAGGGGTCATCATCTTTCCATTATTCGCGATGGCTGTTGCTGCCTGTACCATCTGAATCGGAGTAACAGTTGAACCTTGTCCGTATGAAGTTGTGAGTCGCTCACTTGGATAGTTAGCTAACAGAATACCAGGTGCCTCATTCGGCAAATCGATTCCGACTTTCTTCCCAAATCCGAATTCCTCAAAGTATTCAATAAGTGTCTGATCTCCCAATTTCTCAAGCAAGTATGCCATCGATACGTTGGACGAACGTTGGAATCCTTCAAGAAATGTAATCATCCCCCACCCGACCTTATTTACATCGCGAATGGTTTTATCATAAATTTCATATTGTCCTGATTTGTAGTAAGCATCGGGATCCCATTTGTTTTCTTCGATGGCTGCTGCAAGTGTAAACATTTTCATCGTCGATCCTGGTTCAAATGTTTCCTCAACAGCTTCATTAAGCCAATTCTCGGTCAATCCTTCGCGTGTTCCGGGATGGAAAGATGGACGTTGACTCATTGATAGAATTTCGCCGGTTTTCGGATTCACAACGACAGCAAGCATTTTTTCAGGATGGTATTTCTCCTCAGCCCGATTGAGCGCATCTTCTGTGAAATTCTCGATCGTTTTGTCTAGTGTGAGCTGTATAGTCTGGCCATCTTGTGGGGCTTCAATATTTTTTTTCGTATCTCGCAACTGAATTCCCCAGCGATCTGTTTTGAAGTCCGCTTTTCCGTCAATTCCGGTCAGTTGTTTGTTGTATGTTTTTTCGAGTCCCATCTTCCCAATAGTTTCGACAGTTTTGTCTTCCGTTTCTTCTGGCATCGCAAAGCCTACCAAATAAGAAGCAAAATTGCCATTCGGATAAAGTCGTTTTTTGTCCTCGAAGAAACGGATACCTGGTAAATCCTCTTTTTTGATAGCATTAGCAGCCTCATTTGATATGGAGCGGCCAGCCTTGCCGAATTCCACTTGATATGCTTTTTCTGGAGCATCTTCAAATCGTTTCAGGATAGCATCCTTGTCCATATCAATATACTTACTTAGCACTTCTGCAGTATGTTCAAAATCAGTTACATGTTGCGGTTTTTTAGAACCTTTACTTGCATCCTTACTAAGAACGGCAACCAACCGATAACTCAGCGTATCCGTCGCTATAACTTCCCCCGCTCGGTCAACAATCTGTCCTCGGTTTGCTTTTAACACACTTTCTTTTAAATATTTCTGATCTGCCATTGCCGCAAGGGGACGTCCATCGATTTGTCCGGTAATTTGGATTATAAGCATTCTTCCGAACAAAAGGAAAAAGAGCCCTCCAAATAACAACAGCATTAGAAAGGCTCCACCTTGAAATCGAAATTTCTTTTTATTCATCGTCCAGGCACGACCTTTACGTTACTTTCATTCAGATTCAAGCCAAGTTCTTTTGCTTTCTCCCAAATACGTTCGTACGTCGATTTCTCGCTTACTTGATTGGACAATTCAATATTCTGTTTTGATGTTTCCTCAATTTCATTTGAAAGGTAGTGCATATCTTTATTTGTATCATTGATTTGCGCCTGTGTATGAAGCACCATCGTTGAAAACATCACAACAGCCGCAATGAACACAACAGCTAGAAATTTTTCACCCGGCGATAAAAACTTCCGGGTTTTCGGAGCAGGTATCGATGCAGGACTCGCTTGAGTTTCCTGTTCCGGTATGTAGTTCGGTTGGATTTTACGTTGCTCTAGAGCCATTCATCCTCATCCCCTTTTCATTTTCTTTCAGCTATTCTAAGCTTTGCAGATCTTGCTCGTTTGTTCGCTTCTATTTCCTCTTCACTTGGCAAAATAGGTTTACGGGTAATCAGCTTCAATTTAACGTCAAGACCTTCTGGTATCACAGGCAAGTTGGGTGGAAGTTCCGGTAGAGAGGAAGCTTCTTTGAAAATCGTCTTGCACAATCGATCTTCCAACGAGTGAAACGTGATGACACTGATGCGCCCTTTAGGGTTGAGGAGTTCAATAGCATCTGTCAGCGATGTTTCTGCCGCACCTAATTCATCATTGACTGCAATTCGAATAGCTTGAAACACTCGTTTTGCAGGGTGGCCACCTGTTCTTCTTGCAGCTGCAGGAATTCCAGTTTTAATAAGCTCTGCAAGTTCCGCAGTCGTTTGAATCGGCTTTTCAGCTCGTGCTTCCTCGATTTTACGGGCAATACTTTTCGAGAATTTCTCTTCTCCGTAGCGGAAGAAAATACGAAGTAAGTCTTGATAACTCCATTCATTCACTACTTCAAAAGCAGTCAAAGCAGCTGTGGTATCCATCCTCATGTCCAATGGTGCATCATGATTGTAACTAAATCCTCGTTCAGGTGTATCCAATTGCGGTGAAGAAACACCAAGATCATACAAAATTCCATCAACAGATTCTATATCAATTCTTTGGAGTTCCTCTTTTAGCTGACTGAAATTAGCGTGAATGAACGTCACTCTATCCAAATACTCGGATAACGTATCTTTCGCCGCTTCGATAGCAGTCATATCTTGGTCAAAACAAATAAGTCTTCCTTTACCTGATAAACGCTTTGCAATCTCCGTACTATGTCCCGCACCGCCAAGTGTGCAGTCCACATAGATTCCTTCAGGTTGTATGGAAAGGCCTTCTACAGCTTCGTGAAGTAAAACAGTTGTATGATCGAACACTGGTACCGCCTGCTTTCTAAAATTAACGTCAAAATTCAAACTAACTCATCAAAAGTCAAAGTCCATAATATTCTCTGCGATATCGTTAAAGGATTCCTCGGACTCCTCGTAATAAGTCTGCCAATTTTCTTCAGACCATATTTCAAATCTTCCGGAAACACCAATAACCATGCAATCTTTAGAGATTTTGGCATAGCCAAGTAGTGAAGATGGAATATTTACACGTCCTTGCTTGTCCAGTTCAACTTCAGTTGCACCAGAAAAGAAAAATCGCGTGAATGCTCGGGCGTCTTTCTTGGTCACGGGCAGCGCTTTCAATTTCTCTTCGAGCTTTTTCCATTCATTCATTGGATAACCAAAGAGGCAATTGTCCAGGCCACGAGTCAACACAAATCCATCCGCAAGATCTTCCCTGAATTTTGAAGGGATTATCAAACGGCCTTTTGTATCGATAGTATGCTGATATTCGCCCATGAACATACCCTTCACCCCACTATATAAATTTAATGTACCACATCCCCCCACTTTCCTCCACCAATTTCCCATATTGCAATGAAAATGTATCAATAGTACTTCATTTATTGAGTTTGTTACATTTATTACAAAGAAAAGCACCCCTATATGCACAGTTGCTGTGCATAAGAGATGCTCTAACAAATCAATTATAAGTAGATAACAACATGTTGACCATTAATCGGTAACGAGGCATTCAGTAAATCGTCGATTAACTTAGGTCCATACACATTTAAATATGGGTATGGAGTATACGTACGTTCCTGAAGATTTCTTTCGGGATACAAGTCCCCTTCTATCAGACTGTAGTTCCGGATTGCCGCCGCGTATTTCCTAAGCAAGGCATCTTCCGCTTTATCTTGAAGATAGTTAAGCTGACGTAAATGATAAGCAAGATTTTTTTCAGCAAGATTCGCCAAGTCCTTATCAGAGATGTGCTGCTCCATTTTGTTGTATTGTTCCTGAATGACGTCCCCAGTTTCTTGTAGTAACCGTTCGAGTTCAACGTCTCGTTGCTCGTCTAGAAAATCTGCTCTTCTGCTAATGACTGCTCCAGCCATCACTTCAGCAACTGTCAGTTTTGACTTTTCCAATGCGTGCAAGGTTTGTTGAGTAACTAACGTCATGGATATTCTAGGTACGAGTATAGGCATCTTCATGTCTAAATGATTAAAAGCATCTTTCAACAGCGACCAATAAGCAATTTCACCAGGTCCTCCGACAAATGCAAGAACAGGGAATACCATATCTTGCATTAAAGGTCTCGTCGCAACGTTATTGCTTAGTAGCCATGGAGTTTGTTCAGCGATTTCAAGCATTTCTGCAGTTGTAAACTGAATACCTGCTGATTCATTGATAAACAAATCACCATTTCTACTCAATAAGACTCTGCCTGTTTCGTGAATATAAAACAAATGAGCCGCATCTTTTGATGATTGAATAGGTGTTCCGAAGCCTTGTTCTTCAAACAGTCGCTCCTTACCTGCAATCATTCCAGCAATTGTTTCAGACTCTTTAATGAGTTTTTTGAAATAGTCGGATTCGAGCTTACGCAACGACTTTTCTGCTGAGTCTATGAACAACAGTCCGTGTTTTTGGAATAGGCCATTCATCAATCGAACAAAGAAACCAGTAAATGTATGTTCTTGTTCTGCTGATTGAAGCACTTCTTCTAATAATTCCTTAGTATATGCGGTTTCTTCGAAATCCCGGAAAACTTGACGTATGTAGCTAGTCATTTGTACAGCATCATACTCAGTATCTGATGCCATTGTCTTTAAGACAAATCTTTCCGGATATTGCTGTTTCAACGGTCTGCCATCTTGTTCTGAAAAGACATGATTGATCTCTTCTAAATCATGGTCTTCTCCGGCTACCCAAAATACAGGTATGACGGGAACATCCAACTCTTTCCGTTGTTGTGCCGCAAGTAAAATAACAGTAATCGCTTTATGGATGGAATAGAGAGGTCCCGTCAAGAGTCCAGCTTGCTGTCCCCCAACGATAACAACTCCATTATTTGAGAGTTCTTTTAAATGCGCAGAAGCGGCATCCGAAATTCCGAAAGGCTCCATATAGGAGCGGATTGTACTCGCAAGCTCCTGTCGTTGAAACAGGCGACTGTTCAATTCAGCTAGTCGCTGTGGGTAACTTTCAGCGCTAAGTGGATAATCATAGAATGTTTTGTTGAACTGCGCGTCTTGTCCATACGCCTCCATAACGGCGCTTTTATGTACGTTTTGTGATGCAATTTCCATCGTTCAAGCCCCTTTTTTCACCATCTATTTATGGATTGAGTATATCACTCCACTGTCATTGTTAAAAAACATACGCTTGCTGATCAGCTAACCCCTTAAAAATTCAGCAACCGTTTGTACGACACCTAACAACAGCAAGACGATGTAGAGCAATGACAGTATAAGAAACAGCATTCTCCAAAGATTGCGGAACATATACTTCATTCGGAACTCTTTACTACGAACTCTCTCTGCAATCGCAAAACCAATCCCTACGATAAGCACCCCTACAATTAGCAAGACACCGGCTTGTATCCCTGTGATCATTCTAAGTAACACGCTCACAGATAGGAACAAAAAAGGTACTGTTACATCTGCCGCAATTCGAAATGACCTTACGGAAGAATAACCACTCACTTTTACAATTACAAACAATACCATTGTCAAAAAATATGGCACAATGATGATGAGTGACAACAAAAACTGTAACATCTCTTTCATGTGTCTTCTTTCCTTTCATCAATTGCTTTCAGCAATGTTTCAAACAATTTAAGTGTTGGCATTTTTTCTTCGTGTCCTTCGAGAACTGCACTAATAATCGTGTCGATTTCCATTGGTACCTTATTTCTTTTATCAACAAACATAGAAGAGCGGTTATCTGCAGTACTTCTGCACACTTCTTCTACATCTGAAAAAGACAGTTTCTTTGCTATCTCTGGATATTCAGCTGCAAGTTCTCCATAGATTACTTGCATAAGATGATGAGCGGAATTATTAGTAAGTAATTCACCATTTTTCAACTCTAAAATAGCCGTCAACGGGTTAATGCAGCAATTCACTAACACCTTTCGTAGCAACATCTGATATGCATCCTCTTCGTGCAGAATAGGAAATGAAGGTGAATCTGCTTCAAATAGCGGAAAAGATAATTTCTGACCGCCTTTAATAGGAGCTATACTCATTACTCCGACACCGTTATGGATCACAGTTCTGTCATCCCTTTTCCCTGCGCCATGTGTCAACGATGCAGCTGATACAGATGGAATGGATGTTGAGAGTCCAAGTTCATAATGACGAAGTCCGTTTTGGATGAACATTAGATGTTCAGGATGTACATTGTTCTCCAGCTTTTCCACTACATTATGAAGATCAATCGACTTCAAAGCAAGAATCCACATGGCTTTACGAGGGGCACGTGTCAAATCCGAAAATGCAGCAACTTGAAAAGTTATTTCTCGGTCATTTTGTATTCTTGTCACACCATATTCGCGAAGTTCAATAGCTTGGTCTTCACGTCTAGTTAAAAACGACACCGACATCCCCGCTTCAGCCAAGTAAGAACCAATTAAGAGCCCCATCGCTCCTGCTCCTGCAATGACAACTTCCATTCTATCCCCCCTTTCACAAGAAAAGTCCGCCCTTTAGGCGGACAGAAACTCTTATCAATTAAACTGGATAAACCGGGTGCTTCCGTGGAGGCTGCGGAATACTCTTCGTACTATACAGCTCAAAACGTGCAGTAAGGACTGATCGCAAATCAGAAGGTTTCACGATTTCATCGATAATCATTTCAGAAGCTAATCGATAAATATCAATCTCTTCTTTGTATTCCTGCTGTTTTTCCTGTACATACGCGCGGCGCTCTTTCGGATCTTCAATTGCTTCAATTTTGTTCGAATAGACAGCATTCACGGCCGCTTCTGGTCCCATCACCGCGATTTGTGCAGTTGGTAATGCGATACATACATCCGGTTCAAACGCAGGACCCGCCATCGCGTAAAGTCCAGCGCCGTATGCTTTTCGAACAACAACTGAAATTTTCGGTACAGTTGCAGAACTCATCGCCATTATTAGTTTGGCTCCATGACGTATGATCCCCTCTTTCTCCACTTTTGTCCCGATCATGAACCCCGGGACATCCGCTAGAAATAGCAGAGGAATTGAAAAGGCATCACATAAGTTGATGAATTTCGCACCTTTGTCCGCAGAGTCCACGAACAACACGCCACCCTTTGCCTTTGGTTGGTTTGCGATAATCCCTACAGACTTGCCGTTAATACGCGCGAGTCCTGTAATCAATTCAGCCGCAAACTTCTTTTTCACTTCAAAGAAACTACCCTCGTCAATTAACACATCCAAAGCTTCATACATATCGAACGGTGCGTTCTGGTTTTCAGGAATGATTTCTTCCAATGTTCGGCCAACTTTCGCTGCCACCGCGTCCGCTACAGGTGCAGACTCCGTAAAGTTCGCAGGGAAGAACGCAAGATACCGTTTTGCTTCAGCAATCGCTTCCTCTTCGTCTTCCGCCAGTACATCCCCACATCCACTGACTGAACAATGCATTTCCGCACCGCCCATTTCTTCTAATGACACTTTCTGACCAATGACCTTTTCTGCCATTCTCGGAGAACCTAAATACATCGATGCATTCCCCTTGACCATGATGACAAGATCACAAAAAGCTGGTATGTACGCACCTCCAGCAGCTGACGGTCCGAACAGAACGCAAATTTGCGGGATAAACCCTGACAGTCTCACTTGGTTATGGAAAATTCGACCTGCGCCTCTCCGATTCGGAAACATATCCAGCTGATCCGTAATACGAGCGCCTGCAGAATCGACTAAATACAGCATTGGTACACGATGCATTTCAGCCGTTTCTTGGATTCTAATAATCTTCTCTACTGTACGAGAACCCCATGAGCCAGCTTTAATCGTTGAATCGTTTGCCATGACACAAACTGTTTGGCCACCGACTTTCCCCATAGCGGTGACGACACCATCCGCTGGCAAGTCTCCAGCTTCACAATTCGCGAAACGTCCATCTTCTGTATACTCACCGTCGTCAAACAGTAACTCAAGACGCTTGCGTACAAATAACTTCCCTTGTTGTGCAGATTTTTCATGATATTTAGGCTGTCCGCCAGCAAAGATTTTCTCGAGTTGCTGTTCAAGCTTATGATTATACCCCTTTTGTTCTTCTGTGTGGTTTGTCATGTGAACTCCCCCTTAACTAATTCGCTTATCCTTCAAACGTCAGAATTAGGTCTCCTTCGTCAACAAAATCCTCTTCTTTTACAGCTATCGATGCTACTTTCCCATCCATTTCAGCCTCTACTGGAATTTCCATCTTCATCGATTCGAGGATTACAACGACATCCCCTTTTTTCACTTCTTGCCCTACTTCAACCTCAATTGTGAATACTGTTCCTGTCATTGTAGAAAGTACTTGTGTCATATTGTGTTCCTCCTCAACTTTGTTTGCTGCAGATAGATGATTTTCATTTATCTATTTACTAGTTTATCTGAACAATGAAACCGTTTTCAACTATTCGTTTATCTTTTGAATATTCAATCTATTGAAGAAGTGTTTACCGGCTACGAAATTGATGAACAGCCGCATGATGCGCTTCAGATTCCCAGAGAATTGAACACTGCTTGCACTCTTCAATCATTCTATTTTTCAAATCTGACCGTTCCCATTTACGGATTGCAATCGCTTTATAAGCACGCATCACTGAAGAATGGATATGTTCGAATTTCGAAGTGAATCGGTCAAGTGCGACTTGTTTGTCGCCTGTATACAATTCCGTTATCCATCCCCGTTCAGCTAAGTCTTCAGCTGTATGGACACGCGCTTCAGTTAATAGTTGAAGGATAGCACTATGCCCCGGTTCTTTTTCATATAGCAACGATGCGCCACCCCAGCCAGTTGTAATCGCAAGCGTCCCTTGGATGAATCCTGCTTTAGCACCTGATTTCATCAATCTATAATCACAAGCCGATGCAATTTCACAACCACCACCGACTGCTGTACCATCCATCAGTGCAATGACCGGGATTGGTAACGTTGCAAGTCTGTATAACAACTCTGTCATTCGAGAGAGCATAGGAAGTGCTTGTGCAGACGTTTCTAACGAATGGAACTCTCCGAGATCTCCTCCCGAACAAAAAGCTTCTCCACCTTCAGACGTGACAACACCCCATTTTATATCAACATCTTTTTCAACCAAGTCAATGAATTGTTCAAGACCATCCATCACTTCATGATTTACGGCATTGCGAACTTCAGGGCGCGTTATTGTAAACGTGACAATTCCCTGATCAGATGTAATGTTAACTGACATGCTGATGCCTCCTAATTATATGTATAAAAAAAGACTACCGTGAGCCATGGTCTCACGGTAGTCTTAAGATAGCAAATGCTATCCGGGAGTTGCGGCAGAATCTAATTATTCGCCTACAACAACTTTCCCTTTGTATTGACCGCAAGACTTACAGATGCGGTGTGCCAATTTCATTTCACCACAGTTTTCACAAGTTGTCATACCTGGAACTTGTAACTTGTAATGTGTACGGCGCATGTTCTTTTTGGTTTTAGATGTTCTTCTCTTTGGTACTGCCATTAGAGGGCACCTCCTTTATTTCGACTAGTCGTTATCGGATTCAAAAAATCTTGCTAAGCCTGCAAGTCTAGGATCCGTTTTCTTATCCTGTTCTTCTGTCAATTGTAGATTGTACTCTTCGTCAGTCGCATACGACCAACCCGTGCCGGAGGCTTCCGTCATGGTTTCCGCATCATCACAGTAGACCTGTAATGGTATTTCCAAAAGAATGAGTTCTTCAAAGATTGGCATTGGATCGACTACATCTCCCGTAATCGGGTGGATTTCATCGTCTTGTGCTAACACGTCTTCATCCCAGCTGTATTGCTCGTCCGACTCAATAGAGAACGGAAAATGAACATCTTCCCATGTGCGAGCACATGGTAATGTCAACGAACCTTCCAAATGGAAATGAAACGATATCTTTTTCGAACCAACTGTACAACTTCCTTTTAACTGAACAGGTGAAATTGCCCGGATTTCCGGGTTTCTTTCCCTTACAGATCCAAGATCAACCACTTCGTCAAGCGGCATTGCTGCTCCCTGCCTGAACTTACGCAATTGATGAATTGACCATTTCATGCCTATCACCTCAAGACAACACTTTTGATTATATAGCGGATAAAAAAAGATGTCAAGATATTTTCTTGTCACTTGAACGCTTAGTTCATTATACTAAACGAATAGAATTCTTCAAACAGGAGTGATTTTCCATGAAAGCTGTTGGCATTGTTGTAGAATATAATCCTTTTCACAACGGACACTTGCACCATGCAATCTCTGCGAAAGCTCAAACCGAATCAGATTTAGTTATCGCAGTAATGAGTGGAAACTTTCTGCAGCGTGGTGAACCTGCACTAATCGACAAATGGACACGTACAAAAATGGCCATTGACAATGGAGTCGACCTAGTTTTCGAATTACCTTACGAACGTGCAACCTCAAACGCACCTTCGTTTGCATCCGGTGCTATCCAACTTTTAGATGCTGCTGGGTGCTCCAGTTATTGTTTCGGAAGTGAAAACGGTTCAATCGCCCCCTTTATTGAAACGCTGAACCGAATAGAATCGGTTCAAACTCAGTATGACGACACTATCCGGGATGCAGTTCAAGAAGGCATAAGCTATCCAAAAGCATTGAACAGAGCCTACTCAACACTCATTCGTTCTACTAATACCGAACATGAGACTGTGGATTTATCGCTACCTAATAACATTTTAGGTTTTCACTATATGGAATCAGCTAGAAAAATGGGGTCTGCAATGGTTCCCACAACCCTCCCACGACTTGGTGCCGGATATCATGATGATGTTACGCATGACACGGCAATTGCAAGTGCAACAGGTATCCGAAAAGCGTTTTTCGAAAGCAAGAGCACAGAGAACATTCAGCAGTTTGTACCCCATTCAGTTGTTCAATCACTCAACGATTGGCTTGTGCAGCGCGGACGTTTTGGTAGCTGGGATAGCTTTTATCCACTTCTTCGATTCCAAATCCTGCGTGAAGGTCCCCTGTGGCTTGCAACCATTGCAGATGTTTCAGAAGGACTTGAAAACCTTTTGTACAAAGCAGCAAAAAAAGCTGATACGTTTCAGCAATTCATGGCAATCGTAAAATCGAAGCGATACACCTGGACACGGATCCAACGCATGCTTACTCATATCTTCACAGGTTTCACATACAATGATCGAGAATCCATGCAGAATCCAGATCACTTGCGACTCTTAGGAATGACATCCATCGGCCAATCCTATTTGAAAGAAATGAAAGAGGAGATGAAACTGCCTGTAGTTAGCCGCCTAGCCAATTCCGAAAGTGCGTCTGCTATCTTCTCTGCGACTATTTCGGATTTGTACGCTTTTGGCATTGATTCAACCCAGCCACAGCTCGGGCTTGACTATAGGATCCCTCCGATCCGGAAAGACTAACTCATTTTTTCGGTTCTAACTTCTCTAGATAGCTCAATGCATCATCCACGGTTTTAACGGGTACGATTTTCATTTTCGTACCTATTTTTTTTGCGGTTTCTGCGGCTTCTTCATAATTGGTCTTAATGCCTGGGTTCGCAGCTTTCACTTCTTCAGGTAAATCGTCATCTGGAGCGAAGAAGATTTCCATCCCATCACGATCAGCTGCCATGACTTTAAAGTCTATCCCACCGATTCGCCCAACAGTTCCACCTGGCATCATTTCACCGGTTCCCGCAATGGTATATCCTTTTGAGATATCTCCCGATTTTAATTGGTTAATAATTTCCAAAGTAAACATTAATCCCGCAGAAGGACCTCCGATTTCAGATGTATTGAAATTCACTTTCGGAATCGTTTTCAGTGAGCGATCTTCTAAAAATTGAATCCCTAGTCCTACTTTTCCTTTTGCTTCCGGAATTTCTTTTAATGTAATGTCTGTTTGGAATTTTTTCTTGTCTCGCTCTGCTTCAACTTGAATTGTGTCACCTTTACGCTGATCTGCAATATAAGTAGCGAACTGATCAGGCTCAATCAGCGGCTTTCCGTCTACTCCAACAACTCGATCACCCGCTTTTAGTTTTCCGTCTGATGCACTTCCCTCTACGACGTGTTGAATGTAAATGCCAGCAAAATCAATGTCCACCGGTTTCCCGGCCTTTTCAAAGGCAACTGTAATAGCGTTGAATTGTGAATCACTCATCAACCGCAACTGCCGCACATTGTATTCCTGATCACTCTCGCCATGGCGTCTTACTTTGTTCGCTGGAAGTAACTGCATTTTGTCTGAAACCTTAGACCAAAAATAGGTTGCAGGTGTTGCTTTCCCAACAGAAATTGTCATGAGACTAAACGTTCCTGAATCGTCTTCGTCGCCGTCTTCCACTTTGACGAGTGGTGATAATTCATAGGCGCCACCAGGTTGGGATATGTAACTGTCAAGTGGATAGAGCATGAACAATGCAATCAAAATTGTAAGCATTGCGGTTATGCCAATTCGTTTAAATGTAATTTTCCTGCACCTCCATTAATAGCCTGTACCTATTTTACATATGGTTAAGTGTACCATCCGAAAAAAGAGCGGCACAATGTTTTTTGTTTGAGCTTCTCACACATTAGAGAAAGGAGCCGCAAGCGTGCAAACAAAGCTACCTATACTTGCAAGAGAAGCATGATTAACGTCATTATGATTTGGGCGCTCATCGCCTTATTCATTTTACAACCAGGGATTGCACATGACGGCGCAGAGACAGGCGTGAAATTATTTGTGCAGGCATTGCTCCCCTATTTACTGCCTTACATTATTCTAACCCAATGGCTCTTAAAATTACCCGTTTCCAAAAATTCTTCTCCTCCTTGGATGCGCTACTTGAAAGCGTACACTCTGGGCTCATTTGGTGGATTTCCAGTCGGGGCGGTTACAGTAAGTGAAATGAAACGAAACGGGCAGCTTTCAGCTTACGAAAGCAGCCTTCTACTAGCAGCTTGTCATGCACCTGGTCCAATGTTCATTGTGGGATATGTGGGGCTCGAATTGTTTGGAAATTCGATGTCAGGATGGAAACTACTCATTGCAATACACGTGGCTAACATTCTGTTTTTCCTATTCGTTCTTTTGTTAATGGCATCACGAAATTCTCAACTCGAGATGCCAAAAAATGTTCCCACCTCAGCTCCAAGTTCAGCGCCTCTATTGGATGCCTTTAAAGAAAGCTCATCCATTATCATTTTAGTTGCAACAACTGTCGTGTTCTTTTCTTCTCTCGGCAACGTACTGACCACTGTTATACAAGCCGCTGCATCAGTGGAGATGGGGATTGTGAAAACAGTTGTACTTTCGTTCTTCGAAATGACATCTGGTGTGCAATCCGCTACGCAGCATTTTTATAATTCCCCCATCTTTCCGTATTTAATTGCCGCCATTCTCTCGATCAATGGCTTAAGTATTCACATGCAAGTATTCGTTATTGCGCGCTCTGCCGAACTGTCACTCAAACCTTATGTAATTGGTCGTATCTGGAGTGTCCTAGCAGTCCCTGTGATTCTTTATATACTTCTTTGACTTAATGCTTTTGCGATCCAGTGTTAAATTCACTTCAGATCCAATCAACGCAGTTAACCTATAATTAAAAGCAAATTCACAAAATGAGCTAAACAAAAACAATGGGTACGGCAACTGCCATACCCATTGTTCGCTCTGCTATGTATACACTTTCTTTAATGCCCGATTGACTGTCTCCGGAACCAATGCCGAGACATCTCCGCCATACTTCGCCACTTCCTTCACAATACTCGAACTGAGGAAAGAATACTGATTCTTTGTCATGACAAAGAATGTCTCAATGTCCTCATCCAAAAAGCGGTTCATCGATGTAATTTGCATTTCATACTCAAAATCAGATACCGCACGTAATCCTCTAACAATCGCAATCGCCTTAATACTTTTAGCATAGTCAATTAGCAAACCTGAAGAGGAGTCAATCTTCACAGACGGATACTCTGCTGTCGCCTGTGCAATTAGCTGTTGGCGTTCCTCAACCGTGAAAAGCGGATTTTTAGATGAATTATTCATGACCACAACGTGAACTTCATCGAAAATTTTTACCGCCCGTTTAATAATATCAAGATGACCATTCGTCAGCGGATCAAAACTTCCTGGCACCACTGCCACTCTAGACATGATAGACCCTCATTTCTTGTAAATAGTGATTGCACTTCCGCCATACACTGTAGTCCCTACTGTTGCAAACGCACCATATGAAGTTGGAAGAGTGAGTTGTTTTTCGTGTTCACAAACAATAATTGCATGATTTGACAACAAATCCTGTTCTACAAACTGTAAAGCAAGATTGTAAAATTCTTCTTTTGCATAGGGTGGATCTAAAAATAATAAATCAGCTTGAACACCTGCTTTAGCAAAAATACTAGCTGCCGATCTGGCATCCCCTCGAACTATGTGAAGTTCCTCCTGAAACTTACATTTCTCAGCATTCGCTTTAATGATCGCACATGCTTTAGGATTCTTCTCAAAAATCCAAGCGCTGTCCGATCCACGCGAGAGCGCTTCCAAAGTAAGCGAGCCACTTCCACCGAATAACTCGACTGCAATGCCTCCGTTGAAAAAAGGACCAATTTTACTAAACAACGCTTCTTTTACTTTGTCAGATGTCGGTCTTGTATCCGTTCCTGTAATCGATTTTAAAGGGATTCCCCTTCTCGTTCCAGCGATCACTCTCATTTTGTAACTCCCTTATTTATCCCTTACGTACCAATCTGCAAAGAATCCTTTAGCATGCTATGATGGAAAAGATTCTTTTTGAAAGGTGTGTGCATCACAAATGCGACAACAACGATTCATCGAACTAGGTGAAGGGTACTCGGATATTTTTGAATTGTGCGAACTAATTACTACAAACTCAAACAGACTTGAAAGAACCTTCCTATTCAAAACAACCACAAAAGATGGCAAACCTTCCATTTCTTTAGCAGCTTCTTTCTCTCCTGCTGGTGAAGGTGGATTTTACCCGATCTATATTTGCCGGGAAGGAATCCCATCAAAAGAAGGAAGTGTTTCTAAACGACAACTCATGTTTGAAGAAGCCGCTGCAACTGTCGGCAGCAAGCCGATTCCAGTAGAACTTAAACATTCATCTGAGTTTCCAGAAACAAAGTTGTTCTACCAATACGTAACTGGAGTTTTACGGCTCAATCACTTATTACCGCCACTCGACTAACCTTATAGACCTGTTTTGTAATCGTATTCCTTGGCTTTGTCAGGACGTACATTCTCGTATTCCGTGCTCACAAACGGTCGATAGGAAGGAATTGCTTTCTTTACCGACGAGAGCTTCTCGACTTTACGAATGACGTCCTCGACGTCGTCTTGACTGCAATAGAGGACAACGTACTTCATGCGTCGTGATATATAGTGAACGTGTCCGTATTTACGGAACGATTTCGCCTGTTTCAGATGATGGAGATAAATGATAACTCCTTGACGATCAACCAATAGTATCCCTCTTTTCTTCCCCTTACAATACCATAGGTTTGAAAAAAGCCGCAACCAGACTTTACTGACAGTTCGTCCGATTTGTTTTATAATGAACGTAACAGTTTCAAAACAAGGAGGAATTTGACATGGGAAGAAAAACAAAAGTTGCCCTTTCCGTCGGTGCAGCGGGCGCAGCAGCCTGGGCCGCTTCAAAAGCAATCATCCGTCCAAACGCGAGACCAGGGAAAAAAGCGCTTCACTTTGAAGGACCTATTGTTATTCAACAATTAACTGACATCACCAATAGTGAGCAACAAGCTGCTGACGCTGCTTCCCTAGGAGTTCACGGATTTGCTATGGATGTAAAACTAACAGCCAATGAAGAAATCGTTCTTGTAAACAATGAGCATCCAGAATCCTCCCATTGCTCACTTAAAGATATGCTCGCCCTTTACCCACATCTTCTTTTCATCATTCGTATCGCTGATTCCCCAGATACCTATGAAGGGAGTCTGATGCCTTCTAAGTTATGGAAACTGCTTGAAGAATGTGAAGCTCAAGAACAAGTCGCTGTCATCAGTCAATATGATGAACAAGTGGATCGTTTCAACTTGTACACACAACATATGGCCGCTGTAGGAGCAGGCGTGGCCGAACAGAAGCAAGCATATGCAGCATATACTAGTCGTTTCGGTCATCTGTATCGTCCTCGGACTGACCTTTTCGTTTTAGCGGGCAAGATTGGTCCATTTCAGCCCGCAAGTGAGGGATTCATCCAATTTCTAAACAAACTGAACATCACTGTATATGTGGAAAATTACGAGACCGATGACGTCATTAAGTTGGCGCAATCAGGCATTTCAGGATTTATCACAAATTCTCCTGAGGCCACAATGGCGCAATTAGATACGTTACTTGAACAGTAAAAAGCGGATGG
>NZ_JWIB01000078.1 GCF_000813425.1 Sporosarcina sp. ZBG7A | reverse complement strand
TAAGATCTGTTTGTGTTTGTTTCACCGGCAGAACCGGTTTCCCAAACGATAATTCGTTGACATTTTGCTGTTCAGTTTTCAAGGTTCATAGAGTGGAGCCTAGCGGGATCGAACCGCTGACCTCCTGCGTGCAAGGCAGGCGCTCTCCCAGCTGAGCTAAGGCCCCGTATTAAAGATAAAAATGGTCGGGAAGACAGGATTCGAACCTGCGACCCCTTGGTCCCAAACCAAGTGCTCTACCAAGCTGAGCTACTTCCCGTTCCAAAAAATATAAAATTGGCGCGCCCGGCAGAAGTCGAATCCACAACCTTCTGATCCGTAGTCAGACGCTCTATCCAATTGAGCTACGGGCGCAAATTATTCACGAAATGAAAATGGTGCCGAGAACCGGAATCGAACCGGTACGGTAGTCACCTACCGCAGGATTTTAAGTCCTGTGCGTCTGCCAGTTCCGCCACCCCGGCAAAAAAATCAATGGAGCGGAAGACGGGATTCGAACCCGCGACCCCGACCTTGGCAAGGTCGTATTCTACCACTGAACTACTTCCGCATAAGAGATGCGGGTGAAGGGACTTGAACCCCCACGCCCGAAGGCACTAGATCCTAAGTCTAGCGCGTCTGCCAATTCCGCCACACCCGCATAATCTCTAGATAGTCTGTAATTTCATTACAGAAATGGTGAGCCATGCAGGA
>NZ_JWIB01000077.1 GCF_000813425.1 Sporosarcina sp. ZBG7A | reverse complement strand
CCTGCATGGCTCACCATTTATTTAAAATGTTTATAGAACTACAATAATATGCGGGTGTGGCGGAATTGGCAGACGCGCTAGACTTAGGATCTAGTGCCTTCGGGCGTGGGGGTTCAAGTCCCTTCACCCGCATCACATATGCGGAAGTAGTTCAGTGGTAGAATACGACCTTGCCAAGGTCGGGGTCGCGGGTTCGAATCCCGTCTTCCGCTCCACTGTAATTCACTACGCATGACTTATAGGTATTATATATGCGCCCGTAGCTCAATTGGATAGAGCGTCTGACTACGGATCAGAAGGTTGTGGATTCGACTTCTGCCGGGCGCGCCATTTTTTATAAACGTTATATTTAGACTCGGGAAGTAGCTCAGCTTGGTAGAGCACTTGGTTTGGGACCAAGGGGTCGCAGGTTCGAATCCTGTCTTCCCGACCATCTTTTAAAGAGGGGCCTTAGCTCAGCTGGGAGAGCGCCTGCCTTGCACGCAGGAGGTCAGCGGTTCGATCCCGCTAGGCTCCACCAAAATCATTACAATCCATTTCTTGGCGGCGTAGCTCAGCTGGCTAGAGCGTACGGTTCATACCCGTGAGGTCGGGGGTTCGATCCCCTCTGCCGCCATCCAAAGGACCTTTAGCTCAGTTGGTTAGAGCAGACGGCTCATAACCGTCCGGTCGCAGGTTCGAGTCCTGCAAGGTCCACCAGTATTGCTTATCAACGCACGGAGGTATACCCAAGTTCGGCTGAAGGGATCGGTCTTGAAAACCGACAGGGGTGTCAAAACCCGCGGGGGTTCGAATCCCTCTACCTCCTCCATTTTTACTTCTTATGTTACTTGAATATTATTATCGCGGGGTGGAGCA
>NZ_JWIB01000076.1 GCF_000813425.1 Sporosarcina sp. ZBG7A | reverse complement strand
GACCGTAAATCCTTCGGGAACATATGAATCGTACATATATGGAGCATCAACATAATATAATTTTTCTTTGGTCTGTGGGTCGATTAAAAAGATCATATCATTTTCTTTTACTGCATCCAGGCCTTCTAAATTCATTTTGTATATGAATTTGTCAGGGAATCCACCTGTAGGCTTTTCTTTATAGATAATATCTTCTTTAATACGATCCGATCCAATGGAATAACGGATATCTATGTGACTATAAACATTTGGATATGTTATCGTTTCTTCTTTGACAACTCCTTGGGAACGAGTATCGGGGTCGAATGAACGAAGTGAGGTCTTATTATTAACACCGTTAATGGGTTCTAACCCAAGATTGAACATCTTATCTCCATCTTGTACACTTACATTTTCACCCTCTTTATTGAATGACTTGTTTACATTAACAGAAAATTCGTTAGCCTTGTTTTCATACGTTTTATTATCTAAACTTTCTGTCAGTTTATTGTCGATTTCTTCCCACTCCTCTTTTTCGTTCTTGAAGTGGATAGATTCTTGAGCAATTTTCGAGGTGTAACTTCCATCATCATTTATAAATGTTTTAGAATTTTCTGTTCTTAAACTCTTTATATCCT
>NZ_JWIB01000075.1 GCF_000813425.1 Sporosarcina sp. ZBG7A | reverse complement strand
CAAATCACTATGTCAGTCTAATGAGACGTTTTTTCATGGACATGTCGACTCCTTTTCTTGAAGTTTGTCCTCTCAGCATACAGTATTAAACATGGTAGTAGCGTTACAATATTGTGGCAACTTACAAGCCAGTCATTTTAGAAGGATCTACCCACTCATTGAACTGATCCTCAGTTAGAAGTCCTGTTTTGAGTGCGGCTTCCTTCAAAGTTGTTCCTTCTTTGTGAGCCGTTTTTGCAATCTTAGCTGCATTTTCATACCCAATATGCGGATTAAGTGCAGTTACGAGCATGAGTGAATTTTTCACTTTGTTATCGATTTCTTCAAGATTTGGTTCAATTCCAACTGCACAGTTGTCGTTGAAGCTGATCATTCCATCTGCTAACAGTTTTGACGTTTGCAAGAAGTTGAAGATGATGACTGGCTTGAATACGTTGAGCTCGAAGTTCCCCTGGCTCGCTGCAAATCCGATTGTTGCGTCATTCCCCATGATTTGTGCAACGACCATCGTCAGCGCTTCACTTTGTGTCGGGTTCACTTTACCTGGCATGATTGAACTACCTGGCTCGTTTTCAGGAATCGTAATTTCACCGATACCTGAACGCGGACCACTAGCAAGCCAACGTACGTCATTGGCAATTTTCATAAGATCTGCAGCAAGTGCTTTCATGGCACCGTGTGTGTAAACAACTTCGTCATAGCTTGTAAGTGCGTGGAACTTGTTTTCAGCTGACGTAAAGTCAATACCGACAGACTTCGAAATTTCTTCTGCCACTTTGTCTCCGAATCCTTTTGGTGCGTTCAGACCCGTACCGACAGCTGTTCCACCGATCGCAAGTTCTTTCATCGATTGAACGCTTTCCTTAAGCATCTTCTCCGTTTTCACAAGCATCTGATGCCAACCGCTCATCTCTTGACCAAGTGTAAGAGGTGTCGCATCCTGCAAGTGTGTACGGCCGATTTTGATAATGTCCATGAACGCTTCCGACTTATCGCCTAGCGTTTTCTTTAGTTTCTCAAGTGCTGGTAGGAGTTCACGTTCAACTGCGATTACTCCTGATACGTGAAGCGCCGTCGGGAATGTATCATTTGAACTTTGTGATTTGTTCACGTCGTCATTCGGGTGCAAGCGCTCTTCCTCGCCCCACTCTTCAAGCAACTGATTCCCGCGGTTAGCGAGTACTTCGTTCATATTCATGTTTGACTGCGTTCCACTTCCTGTTTGCCAAACGACAAGTGGGAAATGGTCGTCCCATTTACCTTCTAATACTTCATTGGCTGCAGCTGAGATTGCTTTCATCTTCACTTCGGAAAGATTTCCGAACGAGTGACTTGCAATGGCTGCAGATTTTTTCAAATGTGCAAAGGCCTGGATGACGCCAGTCGGAATGCGTTCTCCGCCAATTTTAAAGTTTTGTTTACTACGCTGTGTTTGTGCACCCCATAGTTTGTCCGCTGGGACTTGAATTTCACCAAACGTATCGTGCTCAATGCGGTATTCCATCCTGAAAACCCCTTTTCGGAAATAAATTGACTCTCTTCTTATCTATCATGCCGGAATTCATCTGTAAAATCAAAGATATTTGAATCAGTACAATAAGAAAAAGATCCGCCATAGTGAGCGGATCTTCCTTTTATAATTCGCGGCGTAACGCATCGATGACATCGATTTGTGTTGCTTTACGTGCGGGACGCCATCCTGAAATCATTGCCACGCTAATACTGATCGCTGATGCAATGACAACGAGCTGCCAGGGAATGATTGAAAACGTGATGTTCAATTCATTAAAGTCCTCTTCTCCAAGTGCCGCTCCTACGATGAGTGGCAAGATGTAGTTTGCGAGGATGCTAATTGCATAAGAAAGGATGACTGCGATGACAGTTCCAATGATGCCAATCCATGCACTTTCAAGTAAAAACAATCGCTGAATCAGTTTTGGTTTTGCACCGAGCGCTTTCATGACACCGATTTCGCGTGTACGCTCAGTCACTGCCATCGTCATCGTATTGAAGATACCAATAGAAGAAATCAAGATTGCAATGGTTCCAACGAAGATAAGTCCGGCTTTTAGGGCTAAGAAAAAGACATCGATTTGCTCCAGCTCTTCTGATATTGAATACACAGAATATCCGTCATCTTTTAACGAAGTCGTGATGCCCTTTACATTTTGCAGTTCATCCGCATAGATGTTTAGATTTGAATAGAACAGCGGATCCGCACCTTCTTTTGGCTTATGCCGATCGTAAATAGCTTCTAGCTCTGGAATTATTGAAGCATCCGCATATAGGTTACTATCGAACATAAAGTCTTTTGCAGGTTCCTTTGAGATTCCAACAATCTTCAGTTGAATCGGTTCACCGTACAATTCAGATGTTTCGAGGCTTCCAAGTTCATATGTGATTTCCTTACCTAGGAGATCACCTTCATAGTGCGGCATTTCAATTTCAGCATCACCTTCTGTAGTCGAGTCCTCCGCTGGCTGTTGGTTTTCCAGCTTCTCAACTTCCGCTTCATCGATTAAATTTTTTGCAAAATCACTTCCAACAACGATTTCATATTTATTCTCTGGTAAACGCCCTTTCTCTAACGCGAATCCTGCCTTTTGCTCTTCTGCAAACTCTGAAACGACAAGTGTTCCAGAATTGCTATATGTGTCGAGTGTGGATTGCTGAGACAAGCTAATTTGTTGGCGTAAAACGACCGCTTTAACGTGATTTAGCTTCTTCATTTCTTCAGCTTTTGCAGAATCGATATCGCTTGAATACACTTCAATTTGTGTAACGAGACGGTTGTCCAAAATTTCGCTGCGCAATGTGTCTTGGATCCCGAATCCGACAGAAGCTAAAATGATAAGAAAAGCGGTTCCCATCGTTGCGGCTAAGATTGTCATGAATACACGTAGTTTGTTCTTTTTAATGTGCTGCCTAACAAAATCGATTTGGTCCTTAAATTGCATGATGCACACCCCCTGCTTTCAATACACCGTCGTGCATTTGGTAAATTTCATCCGCAATAGATGCAACTTCATCGTCGTGAGTGATAATGACGAAAGTAATTCCACGGGATTCGTTCAGCGAACGGATGAGCGCTAGAATTTCCTGTTCCGTTTCTGAGTCAAGACTGCCAGTTGGTTCATCTGCAAATATGATTGGTGGATTCGTGATGAGTGCACGGGCGATACTAACACGTTGTTGTTGACCACCCGACAACTCATTCGGGTAATGGTCTTGCACTTCTTTCAAACCTACGTGTTGGACGAGTTGCTTCACTAGTTTTGTGCGTTCTGCTTTCGACGTGCCTTTCAGTTTCAAAGGTAGCTCAATATTCTCGAATGTCGTGAGACCGGGCATGAGCTGAAAATTCTGGAAGATGAACCCGAATTGGTTTAGCCGGAATTCTGCACTTTGGGTTTCATTGAAATCAGACGTCACTGTTCCATTGACTGTAATTTTCCCGCTCTCAGGCTTAAGGAATCCAGCCATAATATGAAGTAATGTTGACTTCCCTGATCCACTTCTTCCGACAATCGAGATAATGGAACCTTTTTGCACTTCGAAAGAAAGGTCTTTCAAGACAGGGACAGGCCGCTCTTTTCCTTTTTTACCGATTTTGAACGAATGCTGAATATTTTCTACGCGAATCAATTTGATGTCCTCCTCTAACTTGCTGATACTTTGAGTATGACAGTCAAATCTTTAGAAGAAGTGTATGGAAAAATGAAGAATTTCTTAAGATGCAAGAAGTTTTTCAATTTGAGTGCTTTTCAGGGCGAAGCACTCCTTCTGGCTCTTTGTCTTGATTGATGAAGGGTACTATTCTGAGAGTGGATGGGTTATTTTCCTGGCGGTGGATGCTGACGATGGCGGAAGAGAGGTTTATGATCAGTTTTCAAGTTTTATGAGCAGTTTTTTTCGTTTATGATCATTTCTGAAGATAGTATAGAA
>NZ_JWIB01000074.1 GCF_000813425.1 Sporosarcina sp. ZBG7A | reverse complement strand
AAGTAAGTGTAGCCTATACAGTATGCCGTTCAATTCTTAATAGCCTTAATGCTATTAGCTTTTTCAACGTTTATAGCATGGTATGAAGGGAGTGCAATTAGGGATGTCCCGTGGGAGTGGAAGCACACTGCATTTTTTTCCAACGTACTTAATGGACAGGTTACAAATAACTCCGATATATCACAACTAGATTATTTTATCTATGCAGCAAAATTTCATCCTGTGTATCCTATATTAATTCTATTTAGCTTATCTTATATCGTAACTTTAAGCGGTTACTTATTACTTAAAAATTACATCAAAAGACTAACAGTCTTTCTTTCTGTAATTAGCATGATCTACGTTTTATTAGGTTTAACAATATATAGTTCACCAATAGTAGGAGGGAAATATTTAACCTTTGTTTTTCTTTTTATTGGGCTAGTCAATCTGTCACTTGCTATTTTGTTCTTTTTACGGGTACGAAAAGGTATTAAGAAGAAAGGAAATTTTATATTTTTTACTTAACAAGACTTAATCGCATAGCTTTGGGCCAGTTGTGGAATTCGTAACTTTTGAAAGGGTGGGACTAGAAATGATTAAAAAAGCAATAATTTCAGGAGTATTATTCAGTTCAATTTTTTTAGTTGGGTGTAATGGAAAGCCCGAAGTGGTAGTACTAGAGGATTCAGAAAACGAGGGAAATGATGCGGATTTATCATCAGAATTGAATTTGGTTTCAGAGTTGAAAAGTGAAGTAATAACATCTGTTACAGAGCAAACGGAACTTGATAGAGAATCAATAGCAATAATGGTAGATGGTAATGTAAAAGAAATGAGTGTATCAGTAAGTTACCCGACGGATATAAAAGTAGATGAAACAAAGATTCAACAAGCAGTGGAAGATTCTATAAAGAAAGTGTCCAAAGCAGAAAACGTTACAATTAACGAAGAAGATATAACGATAAAAATTGAGAAATACTAATAAGAAACTTAAGCAATCGGGCGCAATTCTTGAATAGGGATCTGCGCCCCGTATTGAAGAATCGGGCCATTATCTAATATGCAAGTTGTTGCTTCGCGCTCCAGACGGAACGCTTTCCGAGGGGCGTGGCTTGAGCCTCCGCGGTCGCTAAAATCTTGCGCCCTACGGGGTTTCAAGGCGAGTGCAAAGATATGCTCTCAACGCTTTGCTTTTGCTGATCCCTTCGGAGTCGTCCGTCTTCCGCTCCAAGCAACGGAGCGTAGGATTTATAAAGGATACATTCAAGAAACGGGCAAGATTTTCGGAAAAAATACAGGAGTGATCATATGGTTGGAATGAAAAAGGCATTAATTATAGTTGATGTACAAAAGGCTTTTGAGAACCAAAAGTGGGGTGAACGTAATAACCTCAACGCGGAAGAAAATATCAGTCGCATTCTAAAATTATGGAGGAAGAAGGACTGGTTGGTGATACATATAAAACACACCTCCGATAATCCTAACTCAGTATTTTATCCGAAGAATGAGGGCTTTGCCATTAAAGAAATAGTAGCACCTATTGGTGAAGAAGTAGTCATTGAAAAGAAAGTAAACAGTAGTTTTATTGGTACAAATTTAGAAGACTTTTTAAGAGTAAATGAAATATCACAAGTTGTTATTACTGGTTTGACTACGCCACATTGTGTATCAACGACTACAAGAATGAGTGGAAATTTAGGTTTTGAAACATATCTGATTTCTGATGCAACAGCTGCTTTCGGCTTGAATGATCAAAATAATATATATTATGATGCTGAAACTATACACAATGTATCTCTAGCTACAATAAATGATGAATTTGCTACAGTACTTACAACAAATCAATTGATTAATGATTTTCTAGTCTAACTTAATTAATGGACCGATTCTTGCATAAGAACCAACGCCCTTATTACATACAAGGGACATTAAATTAAAGAAAAGATGAGTACCGACTTTCCTTTCTATAAAAGTGTTTCTGTATAGGTTACACTTAATTGGACAATAAAATTAGGGTCTTGTAGAATAC
>NZ_JWIB01000073.1 GCF_000813425.1 Sporosarcina sp. ZBG7A | reverse complement strand
ACCTATTGCCAACTTTTGTTGAAGAGGAAAACACCTAAGTATTTAAGTACAAAAGATTCCCACTTCCGGTCGAAGGTGGGAATCTTTTGTGTTTAATTATTATTATTTCGAATTTCTTTCTGGATTTTACGAAGTACTTTTTTCGATCCTCGCTCTATATCATGATTTTGTTTTCTAGTATTATAATCAATGAATAAAGTGTCTAAGTCATAGCCCTCTGGATATAACTCTTCAGCTTTTAACTCTAGTACCAAGCGTTTTTCGTTTACTTCAACAAATTGTTTTTGATAATACACAGTAACGTTATTATAGTTATCCTTTTCTTTATACACTATTCCAAAGTCATCGTGGTCAAGCAGTTTTACACGGTCTCCTTTTTGATAGTCGATATTATTTTCAACTTTTTCAACCACTGTTTTTGGTCTTAGAATTTTGTTTTCATTTAACCGTTCCAAGCGATATTCTTTATTTTCCATATAATTTTCTGCTCTTTTTAAAACATTTTCCGGTACATTCATCTTTCTAGAGATCCATAAAGCGTTACTTTTCCCGGACTGCCCGATGAGAAGTTTAAATAATGGTTCTAATGTTTCATGATTAAATTGCATGGCAGCGTTCATAAAGTCACTATGCATTTCGGAAAAACGTTTTATTTCTCCATAATGCGTTGTTGCAACGGTAATACATCCTTTAAGATAAAACTCTTCTAAGAGGGAGATTGCTAATGCTGCTCCTTCATTTGGTTCTGTCCCACTGCCAATCTCGTCAAATAGTAACAAGGTATTGTTGTTTACTGATCGAAGTATCTCAGATAAGTTCTTCATGTGAGAAGAGAACGTGCTAAGTGCATTTTCTAAACTCTGATTGTCACCAATATCTAGAAACATGCGCTCAAATACTGCAATTTCGGTTTCTTTCGAAGCAGTAATATGAAACCCAGACATAGTTGCCAAAGTAACAAGGCCAATTGTCTTCAGCACAATTGTTTTTCCCCCTGCATTAGGTCCGGTTATGATTAAGCTACGATAACTGCTCCCAATCTGAAAATGAAGTGGTATAACATGACCCGATAGTAATGGATGCTTGCAATTTATTAATTTTATATTCCCATTATCATTTATGTTTGGCTCAATTCCATCCACATTTTTGCTGTATTTAGCTTTAGCAAAAATCATATCGTACTGGGATATTAGCTCAATATTAATATTAATGGCTTGAAGATTTTCAGTCACTAGCCCTGTTAAAGTAGCTAGTATTTGATATTCCAACATTGCCTCTTCGGTTTTTAATGTTGCTAATTCAACACTTAATTTTCCCGCTATACTTGGTTCCATAAAGACTGTCGAACCTTTAGCTGATACTTCAATTATAGTTCCCTGTACTTGATTTTTGTATGAGGATTTTATTGGTATTGTATAGCGATCATTCTTGATACTAATTATGAATTCCTGAATATAATTTCTATTTGTACTACTGTTTAGAAATTTATTTAATCGTTCCTTTATTTTTTGTTCTGTTGTTTGGATATGATGACGAACACGTTTGAGTTCTTTACTGGCGTCCGAGTCAATTTGATTATTTTTTATAGAAAAGTTAATTTCCTCTTCTACCGTCATGAATTCTGTCATGGAATTGGCATAGGACGACAATGTCGGAGCAAAAAATTCTTTACCGGACATGAAAACTTTTATTTTTCGGCAACCTCTTAAAAAATTAGAAATACTAAAAAGCTCTGATGGGGCTAAAATTATGCCCTTTTCCAATTTGTCAATTGTATGTTCAATGTTGGAAACACCCATGAAAGGTACGTTTCCTCCTGCATCCAGAATGGCACGTGCTTCAGATGTTTCGGTTAGACGATGTTTGACTACTTTTAAGTTAGAACTTGGAATTAATTTGTCAAATAGTTGTTTTCCCAGTCCGCTAACGCAATAAGATTTTATGCTCTCCTTTAGTTCGTTGTACTGTAATTTTTCAAAAGTATTTTCATTCATGTTTTCACTCTCCTCCATGTGATTAATAGATCAGCAATGAAGAAACCTAACGGCAAAAATTCAATGAGTTGGATATAAATATAAAAAAGCTGCGGTATCCACCGCAGCTTACGTTACAAGGCAAAAGAAAATACATAAATAAAACCATCAATAACGATAGTTCTAATCATGAAATGATGCACTTGTTTGTAAAGTATGGTAGGTATCTTCATAAGTGGAAATAAGTCCGCATCAAAATAAGGGGGTGAAAAAAACTGAGATCCCCTGTTGATAAAGATTCCTTATTTCCTTTAATGTTTTCTTATTTAGAAACTACCGCACTCACAAACTTCACCTCTTATAATATAATTAATATGCTCATTGAATTCGACTTTACGGTTCAATTATACTTAGCGATTAGGGATATGTAAAGAATGTCAAATATCCCGTAAACGTTCTTACACTAACGGGGGCGATTGTGGAGCAACACCATAGCATCAGGAACTGTTTTTCCCATACTCCAGATATTAATTAACAAAAAGAATCCATTCTGAAC
>NZ_JWIB01000072.1 GCF_000813425.1 Sporosarcina sp. ZBG7A | reverse complement strand
TAGACTGACATAGTGATTTGAGACAACTATAAAACACCTTGATTAGGCTGCTTTAACACTGTAATTTAAAGGTGTTAGGTAGCCTAATTTTTCTTGGATACGTTCTTCGTTATAATAAGTTAAATACGTAATTACCCGTTCAACTACATCTTTATTGTGCAGTGAATTGAATTTAACATATTGAAATTCCTCAGACTTCAAACTCGAATGAAAAGATTCAATCACCGCATTATCCCAACAGTTTCCTCTCCTTGACATGCTACTGACAAGATTATTATCCCTAATATGAGCCTGGAATGCATATGAAGTATATACACTACCTTGATCTGAGTGCACAATCACCCCTTCGGGATAGTTACGGACAGCCAGTGCTTCCTTTAAGGTATCTATTACGAGTGGTGTTTGTTGATGGTTATAGAGTTTATAAGCCACAATCTCGTTATTATATAGATCCATAATGGTAGAAAGGTATTTGGTTGTACTTCCATATTGAATGTATGTGATGTCAGTTACCCACTTCTTGTTCGGTTCGCTAGCTGTGAAATTTCGTTTAAGAAGATCTGGGGCAATTATGATACTTTCCCCTTGAGATTTCCATTTCCGTTTAGGCTTAATACGACACTGTAAGTTATGCTTTTGCATAAGGTTTTGAACGGTGTTTCGATTCAGTACAATGTTGTACGTCTGTTTTAACAGCGCCTTGATTTTGCGGTGCCCATTCCGATATTTCGTTCTTTTACAAAGCTCTATGATGGCTTCCTCTACTACTGTAAGTGACCTGCGAACGCCTTGAAGGCGCCATCTGTAATAGCTTGCTCGCGGCACTTCTAAAGAGTCTAAGATAGCGGTGATTGTATATTTCCCTTTAAGTTTCTCGACGATTTGTAGAACTATTTCTTTTTCAACTCTCTTTCGATTTCCATGTACTTTTTTAGAATCTCATTCTCCATTTTTAAATGTGATAATTGACGTTCCCGCTTGTCGTCTTCACTTGTTAAATCGGGACCAAGACCGTAGGTGTATTGTTTACCAATCGGCTGGTCAAATCGATAAAATTCATTGTTACGGAACCATCTCATCCAAGTCTTTATCTGTGAATTATTTTTAATTCCGTATTTCTTCATAATTTCCTCGTTCGTAAATTCCCCACTTAATTTATCTTTGACTACTGCCCATTTCACTTCACTTGAATATACGTTTTTGCCCATGCAAAAACACCTCCGATGTAAGTACTTTTTAAAAGTGTACCACTTCGAAGGTGTTTTATATTGTCTCATTAATTTAGGTTAGCCCAGTACGACACAACTCTAAAACAATTTTTAACTGTGT
>NZ_JWIB01000071.1 GCF_000813425.1 Sporosarcina sp. ZBG7A | reverse complement strand
TTAGGGTCTTGTAGAATACAACCAAAGAGATGAGGAGAATCTACATGACTGAAAAAAGAGCTAGACGGTCCTACACCAAAGAATTTAAAAACCAAATTGTACAACTACATGAAAACGGTAAGCCACGTACAGATATTCTTCGTGAGTACGATCTAACCTCCACTACTTTCGATAATTGGGTAAGGCGTCACAAAGCGACTGGATCTTTTCAAGAGAAAGACCAGCGTACGGATGAAGAGAATGAATTAATCAAATTACGTAAGGAGAACCAACGTCTCCTAATGGAGAATGATATTTTAAAGCAAGCCGCGCTGATCATGGGACGAAAGTAAATGTGATTCAAAATAACCGTCACAAATACTCGGTATCAGCAATGTGCGACGTCCTAGGGATCGCTAGAAGCACTTTCTATTACACTTCCGTAAAACAACCGGAGGATGAAACCCTACAAAAAGATATCAAAGAAATCTTCAAACAGAGTCGAAACAATTATGGAACACGCAAAATCAAAAAAGAATTAGAGAAGATTGACCGGACGGTTTCTAGACGGCGTATTGGTCGAGTTATGAAGCATACGGGGCTCGTATCCAACTACACTGTCGCTCAATATAAACCGTTCAAAACAAAAGTGAATGAGGAACCTGTAAAGAATGTTCTGGCGAGAAACTTTAACGGCCAAGATGAACTAGCTGTGGTGGTAAGTGATTTAACATACGTAAGAGTCAATGGAAGATGGAATTATGTCTGCTTATTTGTCGATCTTTTTAATCGAGAAATCATCGGCTACAGCGCTGGTCCCGAAAAGACAGCTAAGCTTGTGTACAAAGCCTTGTCTAGCATTGAACGCAGCTTGGATCGCATCCAATTATTCCATACAGACCGTGGAAGCGAATTTAAAAATCAACTAATTGACGAAGCTTTGGAAGCGTTTGGCATCGGAAGATCACTTAGCATGAAAGGATGCCCGTACGACAATGCGGTAGCAGAATCGATGTTCAATGTGGTCAAAATAGAGTTCATTAAGCAAATGACGTTTTCTTCAATCAGCCAGTTAGAGCGTGAACTACAGGATTATGTGAATTGGTTCAATCGGGTTCGGATCCACGGAACGCTAGATTATCTAACGCCTATTGAGTACCGATTAGGGACCTTATAAATATTGTCCGATTTAGTGTTGACAAGCCAT
>NZ_JWIB01000070.1 GCF_000813425.1 Sporosarcina sp. ZBG7A | reverse complement strand
GGTTCTATAATATTTGTTGGGGTGTAGACTCAATTTGAATAAAAAATGCACGCAATCACCATTTCTTTTATACTTGGATTGTCTAGAAACAAGTAAACGAAAGGTGATGCGTGCATATGAATAATACCATGAATATTCCGGGTTTAAAAGGTGTTGAAGTTAATAAAATTGAAGAAGTTGGAGACCGAATCGCACTTTATGTTTCACTTCCTCCGAATCCTCACCAATGCCCTGCTTGTGGAACGTTGACAAAGAAGATCCATGATTATCGCATTCAGAAGATTAAACACCTCAAGTGGTTTGAACGGTTGAGTGTACTGTTCTACAAACGTCGTCGGTACGCATGTCCATGTGGGAAAAGGTTTTCGGAGAAATCACCATTTGTCGATAAGTATCAGCGGTATTCTAAAGAGTGGAATCGTGTGGTTCGTATTCGAAGTGTAAAAGCGAAGACCTTCAAAGAAGCAGGAGAAGTGTTAGGAACATCCAGCTCAACTGTCATTCGCCGTTTCAAAGAAGTAGCGAAAAATGAGATGAAAACAGGAGTTAGATTGCCTAAAGCGATTGCGATTGATGAATATAAAGGCGATACAGATGCCGGTACCTATCAATTGATCATCGCGAATGCAGAAACTCATGAACCTCTAGATATCTTACCGAACCGCAGGAAAGACACTATCAAAGACTACCTTTATCAGTATGGAGCTGACGTAGAACTTGTGGTGATGGATATGAATCCAAGCTTTAAAGCAGCTGTGAAGACGGCGTTAGGTCGGCCAGTCATTGTCGCTGACCGCTTTCATTACTGTCGGTATATTTATTGGGCAATTGATGAAGTGCGACGTAAAGTCCAGAAAGAATGGCATGCGTATGACCGCAAGAAGTGTAAGAGAATGCGGCATGTGCTTTATAAGCGAAGTGAAAAACTAACTGACAAACACCGTTGGTATCTGAATCGATATCTAAGTATGTCGGACGAGTTGAAGACCGCTTATGAATTAAAGGAAGCCTATTGTGAATGGTTTGATTGGGCAAAGACAACAGATGATGTAGTCAAAGTGAAAAGACGATTACAAGACTTTTACCGAAAGGTAGAGCAAGCGAAGATCCCAGCGTTTTTAAAAGCGATTCAAACGCTTAAAAACTGGCAGGTGGAAATCCTAAACAGTTTCTCTTTTAAGTACTCAAATGGATTCCTAGAAGGCATTAATAACAAAACAAAAGTGATGAAACGCAATGCCTATGGCTTTAAACGTTTCGATCACTTTAGAGCGAAGATCTTATTAAACATACAGTATAAAGAAATTGGGGTTCATTTAGGTTGAAAGGTGACGTGCGTATCACATCACCCCAACATTTGATTTAGAACC
>NZ_JWIB01000007.1 GCF_000813425.1 Sporosarcina sp. ZBG7A | reverse complement strand
TGTCGGGTTTTGTTTTATGTTAACCTATTTTTACAGATAATGGAGAAAGTTCTGTTACCCATTGAAGCGTATCTTCTTCATCACCTAATTGTATTTTCGTTAATGTATCATATAATTTCTTGGAAAGAGCACCTGTCTTACCGTCATTGACGGTCATGATTTTTCCATTCCAGTTCAATTCGCCAACTGGAGAAATTACAGCTGCAGTACCCGTACCGAAAACTTCTTCCAATTTTCCTGATGCATGAGCTTCAGCCAATTCTTCCATTGAAATTTTACGTTCAGTCACAGGAGTTCCCCAATGAGCCAGAAGCTCAATAATGGATTTACGTGTAATTCCTTCAAGGATGCTTCCATTAATGGCGGGAGTGATGACTTCACCGTCGATTTTAAAGAAAATATTCATACTACCGACTTCTTCGACATACTTTCGCTCAACTCCATCGAGCCACATTACTTGTGAGTAGCCTTGTGCACTTGCAGTTTCCTGTGCTTTCAATGCAGAAGCGTAGTTACCGGCTGTCTTAGCACCACCGGTCCCCCCTTTGACAGCACGGACAAATTCATTTTCAACTAAGATTTTGACGGGATGGATACCTTCTTCATAGTAAGATCCTACTGGAGACAGGATGATGTAAAACTGATAAGTAGTAGCTGGAGCAACTCCTAAGAATGCTTCAGTTGCAATCACGAATGGACGAATGTAAAGGGAATTACCTTCTAACTTAGGAACCCATTCTTCTTCTACTTTCAATAATTCAAGAAGTCCTTCAATCGCTTTTTCTTCGTCCACCTGAGGCATACATAGTCTATCTAAAGAACGATTGAGCCGTTTGAAATTCTCTTCTGGACGGAACAAACGAATTGAATCATCTTTTGCACGATAAGCTTTCAACCCTTCGAATACGGTCTGACCATAGTGGAAAACGATAGCCGCGGGGTCGAGTGATATCGGTGCATAAGGGACGATACGATGGTTTTGCCAACCAATCCCTTTTACATAATCTGCAATGAACATATGGTCTGTGAAATGTCGACCAAATACAAGATTCTCTTCGTTCGGTTTTTCTTTACGGGAATCGGTAAGGTTGAATTCAATCTTAGATGTCGTCATGGCTTATTTCCCCTTTTCAATTAAAAGTCACTTGCAATTGATATATCGAATACTGCCATTATACGCCATTCTCTCGAAAATGAAAGAATAGTTCGTATATTACTTTTGTTACAATTTTGAAAACGATTACAGATACCTTGGTTTGATGAATGTTGTTGACCGTTGTACACTGTTAGAGTAAAAAAAGGAGGGAACACGGTGGAGCAAATTATAATTATTGGATCCGGAATTTTAGGTTCATCTACAGCATACGAACTTGCAAAACGCGGTGCCTCTGTTACTGTGATCGATCGAAATAATCATGGAAGTGCAACTAAAGCAGCTGCTGGGATCATTTGTCCGTGGTTATCACAGCGCAGAAATCAGGACTGGTACAAACTTGTAAGAAATGGTGCTAAGCATTATAAAACACTCATTGCAGAACTCGAAGCGCTCGGTGAGTCTAAAACAGGTTATCGTCAAGTAGGTGCGATCAGCTTGTTTGCAGATGATTCTAAACTTGAAAAAGCATACGAACGTGCGCTTACAAGAAGAGAGCAAGCGCCTGAAATCGGTGATATTGAAAAGCTGACTGAAGCACAAACTAAGCAGTATTATCCTCCGATTGCTGAAGGATTTCAATCGATATACATATCTGGGGCTGCGCGAGTCGATGGACGCCAACTTCAACAAGCCCTGATACGTGCTGCGAAGCATTATGGTGCAGTTTTTCTGGAGGGGAGTGCAACACTTCACAAAGACGAAGAAAAAAATATTCAAGTAGTATGCGAAAATAAATTCTACGACGCAGACAAAATTATATTAACTACGGGTGCGTGGACTCCGGATTTGAGCTCACTAAACGTTCGTCTAAACGTTCGCGGTCAGAAAGCTCAAATTGTCCATATGGATCCACTGGATGAGAACAGTTTGAACTGGCCAGTTGTGATACCACCAGGTGACCAATACCTACTCTCTCTCGATGATGGGCGAGTGATTGCGGGGGCGACACATGAAGACGAAGATGTTTTTCAACCATCTATTACAGTTGGTGGGGTTCAAGAAGTGTTAACCAAAGCATTGGACGTAGCGCCAGGATTAGTGAATGCAGAATTATTGGAAGTACGGACTGGCGTACGGCCATTTACTCCTGGATTTCTTCCGGTCATTGGTTCGTTACCAGACCATCCCTCAATTTTCGTAGCAAACGGACTAGGGGCATCTGGACTTACCGCAGGTCCATATTTAGGTAAATTGCTAGCTCAGCAAATTTCAGACGATCCGGTAGATATTAACCTATCGCCCTACTCAGTAGAGCAAGCAATAGAACTTTTATAAAAGAATCCGCTTACATTTTTCCTATTTTAGAATAGGTCTTGTTTTCTTGTTTAAGCATGCTATACTAAAGTCAAAATCGAATACATTCACTCATATAATAGCGGAGATATGGTCCGCAAGTTTCTACCGGTTTGCCGTAAACAAACTGACTATGAGAGCAACGGACTTGAGGGAATCTGAAGAATGACTACAGATTTTCGCTTGTTTCCATCTGGTGAATTTTAAGCCGTGATGACCATTGCTCCACTCATAGATATGATTGGATGCGCGGGTCATACGGCTTCTTTGTATGTCCGCCATACCATTGAGGAGGAAATGCGATGCAACTGTTAAAGGATAAGATTATGGAAGAAGGAAACGTGTTACCAGGAGATGTCTTGAAAGTCGATTCCTTTTTGAATCACCAAATCGATGCAAAACTCATGCAAGCTGTTGGAAATGAGTTTGCGGAGAAATTTGCAGATGCAGGCATCACAAAGATTTTGACATTGGAGTCATCAGGGATAGCGCCTTCAGTTATGGCGGCTCTTCAGCTTAAAGTGCCTGTAGTGTTTGCACGAAAGCGGAAATCATTGACGCAAAACAGCAACCTTTACAGCGCATCTGTTTACTCATACACCAAACAAGAATCGAACGAAATATCGGTATCGGAAGCACACCTTGGTTCAGAAGATACCTTGCTAATTATCGATGACTTTCTTGCAAATGGACAAGCGGTCTTAGGCTTGTTGGAAATTGCAGAACAAGCAGGCTCGAAAACGGCAGGTGTTGGAATTGTCATCGAAAAAGGATTCCAACCTGGTGGCACAATGTTACGGGAAAAAGGACTTCGTGTAGAATCGCTGGCAATTATCGAATCACTTGAAGACCTACAAATCACTTTCAAGGAGGCTGTCGAATAATGAAAACGACGCTTCTAGGAATTCAACATCTGTTAGCAATGTATGCAGGTGCAGTTCTAGTTCCACTAATCGTAGGTGGCGCGATTGGACTTACACCTAAACAGCTTACGTATCTCGTTTCTGTCGATATTTTGATGTGTGGTGTCGCAACCCTTCTACAAATTATGACAAATCGTTATTTCGGTATTGGACTTCCTGTTGTGCTCGGTTGTACGTTCACAGCTGTATACCCTATGATTGATATCGGGACAAAATTTGGATTATCTGCAATTTATGGATCGGTCATTGCATCCGGAGTTATTATTGTGCTCATAAGCGGATTCTTTGGTAAGCTCGTCAAGTTTTTCCCACCAGTCGTAACAGGTTCAGTTGTTACAATTATCGGAATCACACTAATCCCAGTTGCGATTAATAACATGGGTGGTGGTCAGGGGGCAGCTGATTTTGGCTCAACTACTAATATCCTGTTGTCTTTCGGAACACTTGCATTCATCGTTCTCGTATACCGCTTTTCCACAGGTTTTTTACGGGCGATAGCTATCTTAATTGGCCTGGTTGGTGGAACTATCGCAGCAATGTTCATGGGTGTAGTTGACTTCTCAGCTGTGGGTGAAGCATCCATGTTTCACGTAGCGCAACCGTTTTTCATCGCAACACCAACATTCCATTGGCAGCCGATTTTAATCATGACAATTGTTGCGATGGTATCTCTCGTCGAGTCAACAGGAGTATATTTTGCACTCGGGGATATTTGTGAAAAAGACATAAAATCTAAAGATCTTGCAAAAGGGTATCGTTCAGAGGGTCTTGCATCTGTTCTTGGAGGAATCTTCAACGCATTTCCATATACGACTTTTTCTCAAAATGTTGGTCTTATTCAAATGTCCGGTGTGAAATCTAGAAAAGTTCTCGTAATTACAGCAGGCATGCTGATTGGTCTGGGTTTCATGCCGAAAGTCGCTGCACTCGCTACTGTTATTCCTAACGCTGTTCTTGGTGGAGCAATGGTTGCAATGTTCGGAATGGTCGTATCACAAGGGATCAAAATGCTCAGCACTGTTGTTGTTAAATCACAAGATAATGCAATGATTGTTGCCTGTTCAGTCGGAATAGGGCTTGGTGTATCCGTTGTACCGGAATTGTTCGCAAAACTTCCTGAAGGTGTACAACTCCTTACAAGTAACGGAATCGTAGCAGGTAGCATAACGGCGATTGCGCTAAATATTATCTTTAATATGCTACCGAGTCGAAAGCGTAAAGAAGCAGTTGTGTTAACTGAACAAGAAGCATAAAAAAGAGTGGGGGCTAGTTTTTAGCTTCCCACTCTTTTTTGATTCAGTGTCCGAGTCAAATTCGATGTTGGTCGTATTTGTGTAACTCAAGAAGGTTAGTCAGCTCATCAAGAGTTGCATCACTCACATGTGTCTCATAAGCGTGAACAGAATCCATCAACTGGTCGTGTGTGCGTGCTCCAACCAATGTAGTCGCGACAGCATCTTTCTGAAGACAAAAGTGAATCGCAGCCGCATGGAGATTTGTCGCATTTGCTGTCAATTTATGTACAGCCTCACTTAGTGCAGGTTGCTTATAATTAACAAACGAGTCAGTCTGCGCAGCCCGTTGCTCACCCTCAACTGTCAGAAGACCTTTCGCTAATGTCCCTCTCACGATGACAGAAGCATTGTGTTCTTCGATCATTGAAAACCATTCTTCAGGACGCCGATCGAGCATATTGTATTGCATCATCACAGAAACAGCGCTACTGTTCTTCAGAAATCGTTGAATGACATTCGGGCGGATTGATGAGATCCCATATTGGCGGATTATACCCTCGTCTTTTAAGCGTTCAAACGCTTCAATCACTTCTTCAGCATTATCATCCATAGTTCCACCGTGTAACTGATACAGATCGATATAATCCGTACTAAGTCTTCTAAGACTCTCTTTGACACCTTCCATGATGTGTTCTTTTGAAGCATCCCAATGCCATGTTTTTCCGTCTGGGTTCATCTTATTCCCAACCTTTGTGGCTAGGATGATGTCGCCTCTGCGATTGTGGATCGCATGTCCAACAACTTCTTCATTTGCACCACCTTCATACAAATCTGCAGTATCAAAGAATGTGATGCCTGCATCTAAAGCGGCAGCCACGATATCGTCTACTTCGTTGCGATTAGTGGGTAGTGACATGCATCCTAGACCCAGCTCTGAAACAGCTAGACCACTTTTACCAAGTTCTCTTGTATTCATCCAAACACCTCCATTACCCCCATGGTATACTGGACGAAACAAGAAGGAAAGTGGGGAACCTTATGAAGAAATTTGAAGAACGAACATTGTCTAGTGAGACTCTATATACGGGCAAGATTATTGAACTACGTGTAGACGAAGTTGAACTGCCTGACGGCAAACATGCACAGCGAGAGCTGATCAAACACCCCGGAGCAGTTGCGATTATCGCCATTACAGAACAAGGAGAACTCATTCTAGTTGAACAATTCAGGAAAGCCCTTGAACGGTCAATCATTGAAATTCCTGCTGGTAAAATAGAACCGGGAGAAGATCCTGAAAAAACTGCAATCCGTGAGCTTGAAGAAGAAACAGGCTACCGAGCGAACGAATTTACATATATCCAGTCTTTTGCAACTTCTCCGGGATTTGCAGATGAAATCATTCATCTCTATTTAGCGAGATCATTGGAAAAAGTGGATAACCCTGCAGCAGGCGATGAGGACGAGTTCATCAACCTTCTGGAGTGTACGATTGAAGAAGCAGAGGGAATGATGAAAGATGGAAGGATCTATGATGCGAAAACAGCCTTTGCTGTGCTCTATATAAAAGAACTCCTGAAAAATTGAACTAATTATAGCCGGACAAGCATAGAGTAGTACAAACTATTCGGAGGTGCTTGTCTATGGTTCGTTCGTTATCGTTTTTGCAGTTGTTTGTAATTCTCGCCGTAGGTTACATAGGTGGCGTGTTACTCTATCGAGGTATTCCGGATGCTGATTTCTCATTTTTAGTTCAGCTTTATGATAGTCGTGCGGCACAAAACAGCTCCACCTCTTTACTGATTCAACTAGCAACTGTTCTTTCTTTTTACGTAGTGGCGATGATTTTGTCATTATCTAAGAGAACTAGGTGGTTCGTAATGCTAGTCGGGGCGCTGAAGGCGGCTTTATTTGGACTCGCTTCTGCGCATATTCTTGCGGGTGGAGTGAATATGCTCGCTTACTCAGGATGGTGGTTCCCATTTAAATTACTAGGAACGTTTCTTGTTTTATTATTCTGTTGGACCCTTTCACCACCATTTTTCACTCGCAAATCGGTCAAACGTTCTAACAATACCAAACTTCCCCTTATGATTGTTTGTGCAGGATTGGTGCTTTTCTTCGCAGATAAAGCTGTTTACAATCTCTTAGGAGGTTAAAAGCGCTATAGGGCGGTTTCCTTTCTATTGTCATAACGAATGACGATTTGCTATAATAGAATCATTCTTGAGGGGGGCGTCCTATGGAAAGCCGAATTGAACGCATAAAAAAACAATTACATGGGGCCAGCTATAAATTGACGCCTCAACGGGAAGCTACAGTCATGGTGCTTCTGGAAAACGAGGCAGACCATTTAAGCGCAGAAGATGTGTTTCTCCTTGTTAAAGAAAAAGCCCCAGAAATTGGTCTAGCTACTGTTTACAGAACACTAGAATTGTTAACTGAATTGAAAGTCGTAAACAAAATTAATTTTGGAGATGGCGTTGCGCGCTATGATTTACGTAAAGAAGGCGCTGCAAGATTCCACCATCATCTAATATGTATTGAATGCGGAGCAGTCGATGAAATTCAAGAAGATCTTCTCGGTGAGGTAGAAAAAGTCGTTGAAAAACGATTTGGATTTACAGTCAAAGATCATTGGCTCACCTTCCACGGAATTTGCAAACGTTGCAAATCTGAAGGAGATACAAAGGGAAAGTGAGAGGGGGCGGCAGCATGCTGTCCTCTTTTAACGTTTATGTTGGAAAGGGAGGGAAGGAGTCTGTGTCTGCAGCATAGTGCTGTTTTAACAGATATCCGCAGCATATGACAGACTTGCAATTCGCTCTGCAAGATTACTTGCACTTTTTAAAAGTCGAGCGGCAGCTAGCAGATAATACGATCTCTTCTTACAAACGTGACTTAACCGCATATACGAGCTGGCTAGGCACTAATATAGAACCATCAGACACAATCGACCAACAACAAATAACAAGCTACTTATTTCAGTTGAAAGAACAAGGGAAATCTTCAAGAACAATTTCAAGACACATCTCATCCATCCGTTCCTTTCATCAGTTTATGCTAAGGGACAAAGTTACAGACACGGATCCAACGGTTCACTTGGAGTTACCTAAACTGGAAAAGAAATTACCGCGGGTTCTTTCCGTATCTGATATAGACAAGCTCATTAAGGTGGTCGGCACCCTGACACCTCAACGTATTAGGGACACCGCCATCCTTGAATTGTTATACGGAACAGGAATGAGGGTAAGTGAACTAATAGGGATGAATGCAGACGATATCAATTTGACGATGGGATTTGTTCGCGTTTTCGGTAAAGGAAGTAAGGAACGAATTATTCCTTTAGGCAACACAGCAGTGAAAGCGTGTACAAGCTATCTTGAAGACGTAAGACCGGAGTTCGTTTCTTCTATATCAGGGAAAGATGCGCTCTTCTTGAATACCAGAGGAGGACGCTTAACACGTCAAAGCATTTGGAGTCTTTTACAAGAGGTTTCCAAAAATGCGGGATTGACTCAAAAGTTAACGCCACACATGTTGCGCCACTCGTTTGCAACACATCTTGTTGAAAACGGAGCTGATCTAAGGGCTGTACAGGAAATGCTCGGCCATGCTGATATTTCAACGACCCAAATTTACACGCATGTCAGTCGAACACGACTAAAAGACGTATATAGTCAGTTCCATCCAAGAGCATAATCATATTATTTTAGGAGGCAATTCAATTGAGTACACAATCATTTAAAAGAATTCACTTAATCGTTCTAGATTCAGTCGGGATTGGTGAAGCTCCGGACGCCCATTTGTTTGGGGATGAAGGCGCCGACACACTCGGTCATATTGGGGAACATATGGAAAACGGTCTACATATGCCAAACTTAGCACGAATGGGTTTGTCTAATATTAAAAAAATTCAAGGCATTCCTGAAGAACAGTCACCTATCGGATTATACGGTAAAATGCAAGAAGCTTCTGTTGGTAAAGATACGATGACAGGACATTGGGAAATGATGGGTCTTAATATAGATCAACCTTTTAAAGTATATCCAAATGGATTTCCCTCTGAACTAATTGAAGAACTGGAAAAACGAACGGGTCGAAAAGTCATTTGTAACGAACCGGCAAGTGGTACTGCAGTTATTGAAGAGTACGGAAAAGAGCATATGGAAACTGGAGCGCTTATTGTTTATACATCTGCGGATCCAGTCCTTCAAATTGCTGCACATGAAGAAATCATACCGATTGAAGAGCAATATCGTATTTGTGAAATAGCTCGTGAACTTACACTAGAGCCAGAATTTCTAGTCGGTCGTGTCATCGCAAGACCGTTCATCGGAGAGCCGGGAAGCTTTGCCCGTACTACAAATCGTCATGATTATGCGCTTAAACCGTTTTCTCCTACCGTCATGAATGCATTACAAGATAGTGGACGAGATGTAGTAGCTGTAGGGAAAATTTCGGACATTTTTAATAATGAAGGCGTCACAAAAGCTGTCCGCACAAAGAGCAATATGGATGGTGTGGATAAGTTACTCATTGAGATGGACACAGATTTTGAAGGGTTAAGTTTTACAAACCTTGTTGACTTCGACGCGCTGTTCGGTCACCGTCGTGATCCTGAAGGCTACGGACTTGCATTGCAAGAATTTGATGCGCGGATGCCTGAAATAATGAGTCGTTTGAAACCAGATGATTTATTGATCATCACTGCAGATCACGGAAACGATCCAATTCATGAAGGTACGGATCATACACGAGAGTTTGTTCCATTGCTTGTATATTCACCTCGTTTTACAAGTGGGGGCACTCTTCCGCTTCGGAACACGTTTGCAGATATCGGGGCAACGATTGCAGAGAATTTTGAAGCAACAGCACCTGAATTCGGTGAGAGCTTTTTACAATCACTAAACGAAAAGGTACGGTGATAAAATGAGAATGGTCGATGTAATTCAGAAAAAAAGAGATGGCGAGAATTTGTCAGAAGAAGAAATTCGTTTCTTCGTAAATGGATATACGGACGGCTCGATCAGTGATTATCAAGCGAGCGCATTTCTAATGGCGATTTATTTTTCTGATATGGACGCTGAGGAGCAAGGCTATTTAACGATGGCTATGGTGAATTCAGGCGACCAAATCGATTTGTCAGCAATTGAGGGGATTAAAGTCGATAAACATTCTACAGGGGGCGTTGGTGATACAACGACGCTAATTCTTGCGCCGCTTGTAGCCGCGTGCGGAGTACCTGTTGCGAAAATGAGTGGAAGAGGACTTGGGCACACTGGAGGGACTCTCGATAAGTTAGAAGCAATCGAAGGATTTCATGTGGAAATAACGGAAGAACAGTTCGTGAAACAAGTGAACGATTTGAAGTTAGCGGTTATTGGACAAAGCGGTAATTTGACACCAGCCGATAAAAAGCTATACGCATTACGGGATGTTACAGCAACTGTAGACAGCATTCCGCTCATCGCAAGCTCCATTATGAGTAAAAAGATTGCAGCGGGTGCGGATGCGATTGTGTTGGATGTGAAAACTGGTGACGGTGCGTTCATGAAAACTCCTGAAGATGCAGAGGCCCTTGCCGAATCGATGGTAGCGATCGGTAGAGAAGTAGGTCGTAATACGATGGCGGTTATTTCAGATATGAGTCAGCCATTGGGATATGCAATTGGAAATTCATTAGAAGTAAAAGAAGCTATTGATACGCTAAACGGTAATGGACCGGAAGATTTAACGGAATTGTGTCTTGTACTTGGAAGTAAAATGTTAATTGCAGGCGGAAAAGCGAAAGATACAAAAGATGCCCGAAATCAGCTGAATCAGGTCATTAAAGATGGCTCTGCACTGGAGCTGTTCGCTAAGTTTCTTGAAGCGCAAGGCGGTAATCCAGCCATTGTGAAAAATCCTGAACTTTTGCCGAAAGCTTCTTATCAAATTGAAGTGAAATCGACAACTACTGGATTTATAACAAAGATGGAAGCGGATGAAATCGGCGTTGCAGCTATGCTGCTTGGTGCTGGTAGAGCAACGAAAGAAGACGATATCGACTTGGCAGTCGGCATCGTCTTGAAGAAAAAAATAGGGGATGCTGTTAAATCTGGGGAGACGATTGCCGTCATCCACTCGAATACAGAAAACATCTTGCAGACCGAAAGTTTGTTACTTAAGCATATTCACATTTCACAACATGCACCAAAGCGTCCTAAACTGATTCATAAAGTCATGAAATAAGATAAATCATAGGTCAGAAAAGCACCATTCACGATTGTCGTGAATGGTGCTTTTTTTATTGTTGAAAAAAGAATAGTTGTCTAAAGACTGTCAATTTTGGACAGGTTGTATGTAAGTTCTGTTGTCGTTTCATGTAACGTGAACACTAGTTTTGACTAGTTTTGTCACGAAGAAGGGTTCCGCTTTCTCGCTGTTGAATAGTTGGCGAGAAGGAGGGGTTGACGATGACAGATATAGCAATTACAAAAAATGGCATCATAGTTGTGACGTTACGCGGAGAATTAGGAAATCATGAAGCCAATCGCATTCGAACACAAATTTCATCGGAAATCTTTAGTGGAAAAGTACATGGGGTAATTTGGGATCTGACAAATCTTGGTTTTATGGATAGTTCCGGGATTGGGTTGATTTTAGGGAGAATGCGAGATCTTGCACCGCAAAATGGTGAGACGCTCATACTAAATCCCTCAGCTACTATGGAGAAGATTTTTCAATTCTCAGGACTTGGCACAGTGGTGAGGCATTGCAACGTAGAAAAAGCTATAGGTGAAATCGGAGGGGTTTTACATGAACAATGAGATGACATTGTCATTTGTCGCAATCGAAGAAAACGAAGCGTTAGCTAGAATGACGATGACGTGTTTCATAACACCTTTAGATCCGACGATTGAAGAGTTGTCCGAATTTAAAACAATTGTTTCTGAAGCTGTGACCAATGCAATTATTCATGGCTATGACTGCGATGGAAAAAGAAAAGTGACCATTCATGGGAAAATTGAAGACAGTAAAGTGACGATGACAGTTTCGGATGAAGGAAATGGTATTTTCGACGTGGATCAGGCAATGGAACCGATGTTCACTACAAAGCCATTATTAGAAAGATCTGGGATGGGTTTTACAATCATGGAAAGCTTTGCGGACAATTTGTCAGTTGAATCCGCAATTGGACAAGGGACTGTCGTGCGGTTTGAAAAAACATTTTCTCCGGTCACGGAAAAAAGCAGAATGAGGTGACCTATGGAAATGTCTGTTGAAAAAAACGGAGCACTTCTATCCCAAGAGGAAATGCGCATGCTGATTCAACAGTCCCAAGCAGGCGATAAGGAATCCCGCAGACGCATGGTGGAAGGGAATACACGCCTCGTCTGGTCAATTGTTCAGCGGTTCGCTTCGCGTGGTGCAGACTTGGAGGATCTGTTTCAAATCGGCTGTATCGGTCTAATGAAATCGATTGATAAATTTGATTTATCATATGAAGTAAAGTTTTCAACGTATGCAGTGCCAATGATAGTAGGGGAAATACAACGATTTCTACGAGATGATGGAATGGTGAAAGTGAGCCGCTCCATTCGTGAACTCAGTTTTAAAATCAGACATGCGACAGACAGTTATGTGAAGGAGCATGGAACTTCACCTTCCATTTCTGAGCTCGCAAAAACACTCGAAGTCACAATAGATGAGATTATTTTAGCATCTGATGCTCTGAGAGACCCAGCATCTTTACATGAGCAACTGTACGACAGTGATGGAGATAGTTTGACACTGATGGATCAGCTCAAAGATGATCGATCTACCCGACTATTTGACCATATTCCTTTGCGAGATGTTGTTTCAAAACTAAACAAACGAGATCAGACAATTATTTACATGCGATATTATTTAGATTGCACTCAAAGTGACATTGCCGAAAGAATTGGGATTTCTCAAGTTCAAGTGTCACGATTAGAAAAGAAAATTTTAGCCCAGCTGAAAACATGGATGGGTGCAACCGCAGAAGAAACGTTGGATAAAGCGAGGGCTGATCGATAAATGAATTCATTATTTACATCTAAGACTGAAGCACAAGCGTGGTTTGTCGATAAGTTTGGAACTGGAGAAACGTATGATGCCGTAACACGGGAAATTCATTTGTGGGAAATGCCTGTTCTTCTTCTATACATCAATGGTCTTGTTGATGGGCAGACGATTACAACGTTATTAACTGAAATGCAAGATGCAGATAGAGGAAGTGAAGCTTCTCACCATTCAGGTGAGAAGCTGCTTTCCTACTTCCCATATCACGCAGTAGAGCAACCGAAGAGTCGGGACGAGTTTTTAACATCACTTTTGAGTGGACTTGCAGGGTTCGTTTCTGATGATGGTTTCACATTCCTTATCGACATTAGAAGTTATCCAGGTAGACAACCAGAAGAGCCTGATAATGAAAAAGTAATAAGAGGGTCCCGAGACGGGTTCACAGAGAACATTCTTCAAAATACAACTTTGATAAGAAGAAGATTACGTACACCTGAACTTCGATTCGAAATGCATAAAGTTTCTGCAGTAGGAAAAACAGATGTTGCCATTTCCTATATCAAAGGAGCTGCCAATGAAGATATATTAGACGGTATTCGTAAAAGAATGGATGAAATTGAAACAGATGGGCTAACGATGACGGATAAGTCATTGGAAGAATTTCTATTCAAGCAGAGGTTTAATCCGATGCCATTTGTTCGATACACGGAACGACCTGACATTTGTGCAGCTCACCTCTTAGAAGGACATATTGCTCTTGTTGTCGATACATCTCCATCTGCTATCCTCGTGCCGACCACAATTTTTGATCATATGCAACATGCAGAAGAATACAGACAGGCTCCCTTTATAGGGACGTTCGTTCGTATGATTCGCATGGCAGGTGCAATTTTCAGTCTTCTAATGCTTCCCTTTTGGTATTTACTTGCAACAAAAACTCAACACATTCCTCAGTTTCTGCATTACATTGGTCCGGATGATCCCGGGGCTGTTCCATTATTCGTCCAGTTATTACTTGCAGACCTAGGAATAGAAGTGCTGAGGATGGCGGCCATTCATACACCTACTCCGATGACGACTGCCATGGGGCTAGTTGCTGCAATCGTCATTGGACAAGTGGCAATTGATGTTGGCCTATTTACTCCCGAAGTGGTTCTATATGTAGCAGTTAGTGCTATTTTAACATTTGCGATCCCTTCTTATGAATTGAGTATTACAACTAAGATTTTCAGGATTGCCTTGCTTATTGCTGTTGCTGTAGCAGGAGCACCAGGGTTTTTCATTATGCTTGCGGTACTGTTCTACTACCTGAGTTCTATGAAGCCGCTAAATGTTCCGTACTTATGGCCAGCGTTGCCATTTTTCCCGAAAGCGATGCTACGCGTAATCCTCCGTCAGCCGATGACAGCGGATATGCCAAGACCTTTTATTACGCACTCTCCTAAGCGTAATCGTATGCCGTAAACAATTGCCTCACCCTAAAAGTTGTGATAAATTTGTCCATAGACAACTCCTTCTACAATAAAAATCTGTAAGAGGAGATTTATCGCAATTTTTGGAGTGGAGGCGTAACCGATGGACTTATACGGAACTCAAAAGGTGAACGACAAAGGGCACTTAGTCATTGGTGGCACAGATGCGATTGATCTTGCACATGTTTATGGCACACCGCTTGTAGTCTATGATACTGCGTTAGTTCGTAAGCGAGCAGCAGGTTTTCAAAGTACGTTTAAAGCGATGGGGATAGAAGCACAAGTTGCTTATGCAAGCAAAGCGTTTTCTTCGGTTGCCATTTATGAACTCGCCGCACAAGAGGGATTGTCCCTAGATGTTGTTTCAGGCGGAGAATTGTTTACAGCTGCGAAGGCTGACTTTCCTAGAGAGCGTATTCACTTCCATGGAAATAACAAAAGCTATATGGAATTAAACTATGCGTTTGATGAAAAAATAGGTTGTATTGTTGTAGATAACTTTTTAGAGCTGTCCATGGTGAAGGAGATCGCATCTACCCGAAAACAGCAAATGAACATCTTGCTGCGAGTTACGCCGGGTGTAGAAGCTCACACTCATGAATTCATTACGACTGGGCAAGAAGATTCCAAATTCGGATTCGACTTGAAAAACGGACAAGCAGACAAAGCATTTGATCTTGCCTATGAGGCACCATATTTACAATTGCTAGGACTCCATTGTCATATTGGATCTCAAATCTTTGAGACGGATGCATTTACCCATGCAGCAGAAGCATTAATGAAAAAAATGCAAGAGTGGAAAGAAAGCCATTCGTTTGTTTGCACAGTCCTGAACTTAGGTGGAGGATTCGGAATCCGGTATACGGAAGATGATCAGCCGCTCGAACCTTCTCAATATGTAGAAAAAATGGCAGAAGTCGTCCTTGGATTATCAAAAAGTTGGAACTATCCTCTTCCGAAAATTTGGATAGAGCCAGGTCGGTCACTTGTAGGAGATGCAGGGACAACTCTCTACACAGCAGGAAGTGAAAAAGAAGTGCCAGGAATTCGCACATACATTGCAGTCGATGGAGGCATGTCGGATAATATCCGCCCCGCACTCTACGATGCAAACTATTCAGCGGCTGTTGCAAATCGGATGTTGGATCCGCATGATACAACCGTTACGATAGCAGGGAAATGCTGTGAATCAGGGGATAAGCTCATTGTGGATGCAAAACTTGCGGACGTTGCTGAAGGCGATATACTAGCAGTGTTTTGTACAGGAGCGTATACGTATTCGATGGCGGGAAATTACAATAGACTTCCTAGACCTGCTGTAGTTTTTGCAGAAGAGGGACATCACCAACTCGTTATCCGACGAGAGACTTATGAGGACATTACTCGTTTAGACCTCCCCCTTCAGCAGAAGGTGAGGAAAGAATCGTAATGAAAAAGCGTAACCTTTTATTGTTTTTGGGAATTGTCATTATGGCATTAGTTTGGGGAGCGGTATATTGGTATTTAGTTGTACCGATTATTGATCCACGCTAAGACCCAAGTTGATAAATGATCGACAATCCTGTAAAATCGAGCAGATAGTATTATTGAAAGTGAAGGGATACCCATGAAACTTGTTCGTTATAAAAAAGCGTATCACAAAATAGCGATGGGATTTCTTTCATACAGTTCCGGTGACCAGCCTGTCAAACACCTCCAAGAAACCATGGCCCGTTATGAGACAGATGATAACTGGGAAATGTATTTGGTGAAGGAACAAGAAGATCTCATTGGAATTGTCGGTGCAGAAGTTGCAGACCAGTCATTTGTCGTTCAACACCTATCCATCAATCCTTCTTTTAGGGGCGAAGGAATCGGTAAAGAGATGGTTGCCAAACTGCAAGAAGAATTTCCGGACAAAACTCCCTATGGGAATGAATATACGGATGCATTTGTTAGTAAATGTGTTCTGGAAGAAACAAGAGCGGAACGCTAACGTCCGCTCTTCTTCTTTTCGTTGCGAAGTTTTAGAATATCACTTCTGTCACGAAGCATATGTTTATGAATAACGTCATCGCTGCCGGGTGCCAGTAAATATAGGTTTTGTTTGGTTTGGCGGACTAATTCAATTAGTTGCTGAGATTGGATAGTGAGATCCATTGCACGAAACGTATTTCCATTTGAGATTTCAGATTTGGCAGAAGCAACGTCTTGAATAAGTTGGTCAAAATCAACTACTTCCAAATATTCATCGTATTTGGATGGAAGAGAGGTGAATCTCTGATGCGCCTTGGTGATTGTTCGTAAAGCTCCATCCAGATTCCCGCGTCTCCAGTGATACATCCCCGTAGACAGCAAAATATAAGCAGTAAGTGGATGTGCCTTTGAGTATCCAGGAATCGACTTCCAATATTCTTCTAATACTTCATGGCCCTCGAAGTAATCTTGATTGTCATTAAAATATACAAGAAACTCCACGAAGAGCGGATGAAAATAAGGATGCATACAGTCACTCCTATTCTTTAGTCCATCTGCTGTGAGCAGAAAAGGTGAAAAAATGTCTTATAATGTAAAACTAGAAGCATTCGAAGGTCCGCTTGATCTATTGCTGCATTTAATTAACCGATTGGAAATTGATATTTATGACATTCCAATGGCGCAGCTGACAAACCAATACATAGAACACTTGCATGCGATGCGTGTACTCGAACTTGATGAGCTAAGTGAATACTTGGTTCTTGCCGCCACATTGATAGAAATCAAAAGCAAAATGCTACTTCCTGTGCATGAAGGGGAGGTTTTCGATGACGAAGGGCAAGAGTTCGACATGGAAGAGGACCCCCGCGAAGAACTGATTGCACGAATACTTGAATACAAAAAGTACAAAGAAGCAGCTGTGCAACTGAAAGAATCAGCTGACGAACGTGCTGTCCACTATACTAAACCCCCCACTGAAGTGGAAGCATACGGTATCGTGGCTCCAATCGATTCGGGTGATGAACTCAACGTGTTTGATCTTATCGGTGCGTTTCAGCGCATGCTACAGCGTAGGAGATTGAAAGCGCCTATGTCTGCCAGTATAACAAATAATGAAATTTCTGTCGGTGATAAGATGGATGAGATTATGAGTCGAGTAGAACGTAAGGGTGGTACTTGTGATTTTGAAGAGTTGTTTGAAGAAGGAGACATTAGTGGTTTAATCATCACATTTTTGTCAATTCTTGAACTAATGAAACGAAGTGATATTATCGTAGAGCAACATGGGAATTTTGACCGATTACAGATTAGAATGCAATTGGAGGAACAAACGTATGAATGAGGGTGACATCCTAACAGCTACCATAGAAAGTTTCCTTTTCGTTGCAGGCGAAGAAGGACTGACCTTAAAACAGCTTGCTGCACTGACTGTCTGTACAGAAGGTGAAGTGACAGATGCATTAGAACGGTTGCTAGCAGGATACGAAGAACGGAGAACTAGCGGGATTACGCTACGTCAGTACGGAGGGGTCTTTCAGCTTGTTACTAAAGCGGAATACGCAGAGGATGTAAAACGATTGTTTGAAAATCCTCCATCTAAAATGATGACTCAAGCAGCGCTTGAGGTACTGGCGATAATTGCTTACAAACAGCCGGTTACTCGTGTTGAGGTAGATGATGTCCGCGGTGTAAAATCCGAACGAGCTATCCAGACACTTGCTTCCAAAGGGTTCATCATGGAAAAAGGCCGTTTAGAAGCGAGCGGGCGCCCGATTCTATATGCAACAACGGCATATTTTTTAGATCGTTTCGGACTCAATTCTCTTGAAGACTTGCCACCGCTCCTTCAAGAAACAGAGGAAGATGAAGATACAGACTTATTTCTAACCAAGTTTCAAGACATATTAGAAGCCCAAGAAGAAGGAGGAAATAGTTTTTGAAAAAAGTGCTGGCTATACTGATGCTATGTGCTTCAATGGTGCTCATGCCCATTCCAACAGCGACGGCTGCAGTAACTTCATCATGGGTGGTCATTGATGCTGATACAGGAAGAATATTGGATGGAGACAATCCACACGATCAGTTACCGATTGCGAGCTTAACAAAAATTTGGACCGCTCTGACGTTTATTGAATCAGGTGTAGCCGGTGAAGAAATAGAGATTTCACAGCAGGCAGCATCAGCGGAAGGATCGTCGATATACTTAGAGCCGGGCAGCACCGTCCCAACAAAAGATGTACTGCATGGACTCATGCTTCGATCAGGAAATGATGCAGCCATGGCACTAGCTGAGCATGCAGGTGGATCTGAAGAAGGGTTCGTTCATCTTATGAATGAACAAGCAGATCTTTATGGACTAAAGGATACGCACTTTACCAATCCTTCAGGTCTTCATGATGAACAGCATTTGTCGTCTGCTTATGATACTGCGATGATGCTCTATTTTGGGATGAAAAATAAAGAATTTAAAAAGATTGCTTCTACGGAGCAGTACACCAGGACGGGCAAACAACCGGGAGTCTGGGAAAACAAGCATCGGCTTATCACATCAGACACAGACGCGGTGGCAGGTAAAACTGGTTTTACGAAAGCGGCAGGCAGGACGTTGGCCACTTACTTCGAGAAGAATGGGAAGAAAGTGATTGTCGTTACATTAAACAGTGGGAATGATTGGAACATTCATAAATCGCTTTCAGCGAAAGTTTTCCAGGAGTATTCTGTTGTAACTGTTGCTAAGAAAGGTGAGTATTCGGTCTTGCCTGGCGTTACCGCCAAGTTGAAGAAACCTATAAAAGTGTTGCTCAAACCCGAAGAGAAGAGTAAAGTTAGTTCAGTCATGCTAATTCCGCGAGATGAGACGCAATCATCACTAGGACAATGGACAGTCTCCCTGGACCAAGAGCCTTTAGTGACTGTGGAAGTTGAACTAAAACGCAAATGAGATCTTTTGTACGAAAAAGATGACTAAGAAAAGTTGAAACTCTATGAAGCAGAGGACTACTTAAAGCCTCTGTTTTTTCTTTTTTTCTTGAAAAAGGGACGAGCGTTATGGGAAGAGGTCAATTTCCTTTGTTTTAAGCAGGTTTTATGCGGTCTTCTTTTCATTTGCATAAAAATATGACATAATTTTTTAGACTGAAGAATGAGGTGACGGAAATGGAAAGACTACAAAAAGTATTAGCACGAGCTGGTGTTGCATCCCGCCGAAAAGCTGAAGGGTTAATCCTGGAAGGCAAAGTTAAAGTGAATGGATCCGTTGTAACGGAACTTGGAACAAAAGTGACAAATTCAGATAGAGTGGAAGTTGAAGGTATCCAAGTCGTAAAAGAAAACTTCGTTTACTATTTATTGTATAAACCAAGAGGCTACATTTCAACGGTTCACGATGAAAAGGGACGAAAGACAGTACTGGATCTTATGCCAGGCGTTGAACAACGGATTTTCCCTGTGGGACGACTTGATTATGACACGTCAGGTGTAATCATCATGACGAATGACGGTGATTTCTCTTACACAATGACACATCCTAAGTTCGGAATACGGAAGCAATACATTGCAAAAGTGAAAGGGATTCCAACTCGGGAAGCACTCAAGAAGCTCGAGCATGGAATTGAATTAGAAGACGGCTTAACTGCTCCTGCAAACGTTAAGATGCGTTCAATGGATAAGAAAGCGCAAACTGCACTCATTGAAATTACAATTTCTGAAGGCAAAAACCGCCAAGTTCGTCGTATGTTTGACGCTATCGGATGCCCGGTTGTGAAATTACGACGGGAATCATTTGCATCCCTTACCACATTAAGTTTGAATGCAGGTGAAGCGCGTGAGTTGACTACTCATGAGGTAAAACAACTGCGTGTTCTTGCGGAAACCGGTAAAATTGGATAAATTGTGACACAAATGTTTCACAAAACACTCACGAACGAAGCCGATTAGAAAACACATCTTTGTTATAATGAAGGATGCTATGCACGTTTCGAAATACCAAAGTTAGGAGGGAGCGAAGTGGCTAAGATGGACAAAAAGAAGAAGCGCCTATTCATTAGGGGAGCGATCTTACTAGTCTTGGCGGCGGCCATTGTCTTTGCACTTACTTCTAAGAAAGAAACAAAAGTACTTGCTGTCGGAGATAAAGCGCCGAACTTTGAACTACAGGATATGAATGGGAAGAAAGTAAAACTTTCTGATTATGAAGGACAAGGAGTGTTTTTGAATTTCTGGGGTACATGGTGTCCGCCTTGTAAAAAAGAAATGCCGTATATTGAAAAGCATTTCAAGGAGTTCACTAACAAAGGTGTCCAAGTTCTTTCTGTTAATATCGCTGAATCTGAGTTTAAAGTGAATACATTTATAGACCAATACGGACTAACATTCCCTGTTCTGATCGACAAGAACAAAAGTGTGAGCCGAAATAGTTATAATGTAGTCCCATTGCCTACGACAATGCTGATCGATAAAAATGGTGTTATTAAACAAATTGTTACTCGAGAAATGAGCGAAGCTGAAATTGTGTCTCTTATGGAGAGCATTCAACCCGAATAAGGAGCATGGTATCCAATGAGTAAAATTAAATGCCAGTGCGGTCACGAAAATCCTTTCGGAACCGTCCTTTGCGAAAAGTGTGGTCGCCCGCTTACTGATGAAGCGAAAAAAAGTGAAATGGTCGACATGCGTTATGAAGGATCCGCAAGACGTTCGCAAACTTATAAAAAATCAGTCATCGATAAGATTTGGAACTTCTTCTCTAGTGTTAAAATTGGTGTCAGTATAATTATTGCAGTTCTAACGACGTCAGCAATTGGTACAATCTTTCCTCAAAAGTTCTATGTCCCAGTGAGTGGGAATGATCCTTCAGAGTATCTGGAATATTATGAACGCCTTTATGGTACTGTTGGGAAATTGTATTATCAGCTTGGATTTTATGATATGTATAACAGTTGGTGGTTCAAGATTTTAATTGGCATGCTTGGAACGTCAATTATTATTGCCAGCTTGGACCGGGTTATTCCGCTTTACAAATCATTAACAAAACAGCGGACGAAACGTCATCCATCCTTTATGAAGCGTCAGAGGATTTACGGGGAAAGTGATGTCTCTGATTCTGATGAATCTCTTAAAAATGCTGAAAAAGCTCTAAAGGATTTACACTATAAAGTAAAGGTCGAAGATGGTGCAATCCTCGCTGAAAAAAATCGGTTTGGACGTTGGGGCCCATATGTTAACCATACAGGACTTATCATATTTTTATTAGGTGTGTTAATGCGAGGTATACCAGGGTTTTACGTCGACGAAACGATGTGGATCCGCGAAGGGGAAACACGAGAAATTCCTGGAGCACCTGGATACTTGCTTGAAAATGTTGACTTCTCTGTAGAAACGTATTCGCAAGGTGAAGCGGACGAAGTTTTCGGTGAGGCGCTCGAAAAAAATGGTGCAATCGTGAGCGAGTTCAAGTCTGATGTTAAACTCTATAAAGAAAAAGAAGGTTCTCTGCCAGGTTCTTCAGATGTTGAATTCATGAAAGAATATCCTATCATTGTCAACAAACCATTGAAATTTGATGGGTATAGCATTTTCCAAATGGATTACAAAACAGGTGAATTGAAAACAATGACGTTCTCCTTGATGAACAAAAAGACAGAACAGTCTGTTGGAGAATTCACAGTCGATCTTAACGAGCCGGCTAAAGAATACGATCTTGGGAATGGAACTTCAATTGAACTCATGGAATATTTTGCAGATTATGATGGGATTGTCGATGGACAACCTTCATCAAAGTCACCTATTCCGAACAACCCGGCATTTATATTTAATATGAAGACTCCTGAACATCCAGATGGCGAGAAGAGTTTTGTTGCTATTCGTCAGACTCTAGAAGTTGAGCCAAATGATTACGAGGCTAAGTTCCTCTCTGCTGAAACTAGAGATGCATCTGGTCTCACAATCCGTAAAGACAAGACACTTTATATTCTTTTGTTAGGTGGAATCGTCTTTATGATTGGTGTAATCCAAGGGTCATATTGGCAGCATAGAAGAATTTGGATTCAAAAAGGATCGGGTTCTGAGATGATTATTGCAGGACACACCAACAAAAACTGGTATACACTTAAAAAAGATTTGGATAAAGTAAAAGAAGTAGCTACTCTTCCAGCGTATACCGATAAGCAGGACAAAGAAGCTGTCATTGATACGACGGAAGGAGAGACAAAATAATGGATTACGCGGCATTAAGTGCGAATTTACTGCTAGTATCATTTATCGCCTACCTGGTCGGCACCTTCTTTTTCGGAGGGGCAGTCAAGGTTTCTAAAACAGAAAAAACCTACAAAGATAGTATGTGGGGGAAAATCGGGATTGTAGTTACAATCATAGGTTTTGTTTCTCAACTTGGATATTTCATAACCCGCTGGATTGCATCGGGACATGCTCCTGTTAGTAATATGTTTGAATTTACAACTGCGTTCAGTATGATGCTTGTCGGATCATTCATTCTCATTTTCTTTATCTACAAAACACCTTCTCTCGGTTTGTTCGCGCTTCCCATTGCGATTGTCATTATCGCATATGCTAGTATGTTCCCTAGAGAAATCACACCACTAATTCCAGCACTGAAGAGTTATTGGTTAACTGTACACGTTATTACAGCAGCGCTTGGTGAATCTATTCTTGCTATTAGTGCGGTAGCCGGACTGATCTACCTAGCAAAGAACGTAGACTTGACAAAGAAGTCTAAAGAACGATTTTGGCTTGAAGCAGTTATGTTCACTGTTGTTTTAGTTCTTGGATTTGTTGTTTCGTCAACAGCGTTCAGCCTTTCAGGTTATGAAGCAGACTTTACGTATGTCGACAAAAACGGCAAAGCTTCTGAAATGACGTATAACATGCCACCTTTGTTTGGCATGAGTGAGTACGAACAGCTCACAACAGATACAATGAAACCATGGTTCGAAATGCCAGCAATCGTCAATGCGAAAACATTAACTACATTTGTATGGTCGCTATTTACGGGAATCATCCTCTATATACTGATCAGACTCATTTTCCGACGACCAATTGCGGCACTCTTACAGCCATTCGCAAAGAAAGCCAATTCACAACTGATGGATGAAATTGGTTATCGATCGGTGCTCATCGGATTCCCTGTATTCACACTCGGAGCTCTTATTTTTGCAATGATTTGGGCACACGAAGCGTGGTCACGATTCTGGGGCTGGGACCCGAAGGAAGTATGGGCTCTCATCACTTGGCTCTTCTACGCAGCTTTCTTGCACCTTCGTCTATCACAAGGTTGGGAAGGCAAGAAATCAGCATGGCTTGCTGTTGCTGGATTCGTCATTATCATGTTCAATCTAGTAGCCGTCAATCTGATCATCGCTGGTCTACATTCATACGCATAACAAAAACTGTGCAGCAAAATCCGCTGCACAGTCTTTTTACGCTTTAATTCCCTGAAATCCTACACAATGTGCAATGTATTAGAGGCAAATAGGTGTACTAGTTTCTTTTTTCACGCTGGACAAGTACAATGAAAGAAGTAGTTTTGAAAGGAGCAATCGTCAATGGATGAAAACTTAAAATTGCTCGTCGTGGACGACGAAGACCGAATTAGACGGCTTCTTACGATGTATCTCTCTCGTGAGGGATATGAAATGGACGAAGCATGTGATGGTGCAGAAGCGCTTGAAAAAATTGAAGAAAATCATTATGACTGTATCTTACTTGACGTCATGATGCCTGAAAAAGACGGAATGGAAGTTTTGGAAGAACTAAGAATAGCTGAAAACCAAACCCCTATTATTTTATTAACTGCAAAAGGGGAAGAATCTGACCGGGTCACAGGGTTCGAAACAGGAGCGGATGACTATATCGTCAAACCATTCAGTCCCCGTGAAGTGGTACTCCGTGTAAAAGCGCTATTACGACGCGCGGGTTCATTTAACGGATCTCCGAGCGCTGCAACCTCTAAAGACTTAGTCGTATTTCCGCAACTAACAATTGACCACGATGCACATCGAGTCACGGCAGAAGGTAAAGAGGTTAGCTTGACACCAAAAGAGTACGAATTGTTGTATTTCTTGGCGAAAGCGCCAGACAAAGTGTTTGACCGCGAGCAGTTGTTGAAAGAAGTATGGCACTACGAATTTTTTGGTGACCTCAGAACCGTGGATACTCATGTGAAGCGCTTAAGAGAAAAGCTGAACAGAGTTTCTGAACAAGCAGCCAAAATGATTGTAACTGTATGGGGAGTCGGCTATAAGTTTGAGGTACCGACTGAATGAATAGAATATGGAATTCAATCGTCGGGAAGCTATGGGCAACCATATTGCTTCTCGTTTCATTTGTCCTGTTTATTGTCACGGCATTGTTATTAGAGTTCTTTGATAACTTCCATACACGTCAAGCTGAAGAAACACTTGCACGTGAGGCGAAAACAGTTGGGAGTATTATCATTGACCACGAAAACGAATCTGCTATGAAACTCGTCGTCAACGATATTCTGAATAACGGCACTCATGCCATGGTTGTTGGTAACGATGGGCAAGTCGTTTACTCATTCCATGAGGGAGTGGCAAATGTTGAATCGATTGAAGAGAAGATTTTAAGTGATAAGTTATTCAGCGAAAAAAATGAGGACGAGAATTCCTCGAAACAAATGATTCTTCCTTCTTTAACTGAAAAAGAAGTTTCAGAACGCTATATTGTATCATCCACACCGTTGCCAAATGAAGGTGAAGGCTACGTTGTTGTATACCAAAGTTTTGAAGCAATCCATGACACGACCAAATGGACAACGCATATCGTATTACTTTCTGCTTTTATCGCTTTCATATTAACGACATTTTTCGCATTCTTCCTTTCAACACGAATAACCCGACCTTTACGGCAGATGAAGGAAGCTGCTTTCGAGTTATCAAAAGGAAATTTTGACGCCAGAATTCCGGTGAAGCAAAATGATGAAATTGGTCAACTCTCTACAGCGTTTAACCAAATGGGTCGACAGTTGAAGTACAACGTGGAGCTCATTAAACAGGATAAAGAACAATTATCGAGTATTTTAACGTCTATGACAGATGCAGTAATTACGTTCAACCGGGATAACACAATTCTGCTCAGTAATCCCCAAGCAGAGAATGTTTTACAAAAATGGTCATTTATCAATCAAGACTCAAAAGAACTGTTGCCTCCTGAAATCATTCATATGTTGGAGCATGCTGTCATGTTTGCAGAGGAAGTGGATGCTGAATTAGAGCTTGGGAAAAGATTTTTTGTGGTGAAAATTAGTCCCTTATATAGCAAAAATAGCATTCGAGGAGCAGTAGCGGTCCTTCGGGATATGACAGAGCAACACCAGCTTGACAAATTGCGATCTGATTTCATTGCAAATGTATCTCACGAATTAAGAACACCTATCTCCATGCTTCAAGGATATAGCGAGGCGATACTTGACGGGGTTCCTGAAACTGCCGAAGAAAACCATGAAATGGTGAAGATCATTCATGATGAATCTCAGAGAATGGGTCGATTGGTGACAGATTTGCTTGACCTAGCACGGATGGAATCTGGACATATGCGTTTGTACAAATCGGAAATGGCTGTTATTCCATTTTTAGAGCGGATGCGTAACAAATTCATGCAAGTTGCGAAGGACGCAAACGTCGATCTTGAAGTTGAGGCTAATGGATCTGAAATGCTACATTTGCAAGCGGATGAAGATCGAATTGAACAAGTTTTCACCAATTTAATCGACAATGCAATTCGTCATACACCTGACGGAGGGCGTGTAAAACTTTCTGTTGAAAAATATCCTAAATCCGTTGCTATCTCTGTAATTGATACAGGGAGTGGAATTCCTGAAGAAGATTTACCCTTCGTATTTGAACGTTTCTACAAAGCTGACAAGGCTCGAACGCGTGGTAAAAGCGGAACAGGTCTTGGCCTTGCAATTGCGAAAAATATTGCGGATTCTCACGGTGGAAGTATAAGTGCAAGAAGAGGTGAGAAGGAAGGCACGATCTTTACATGTGTGCTACCTCTAGAGTAATTTAACATGTAACTTTAGCAGTATATGGCCGTCAACTTATGTGAACGAGGAGGATTATTGTGGACGACTCCGTATTTCATCATTTATATGAAACGTATCATCATGATGTATTTAACTTTCTGACATACTTGACGAAAAATCGTCTACTTGCAGAAGACTTATCCCATGAAGTCTACGTGAAAGCGATTCGTGCCTATTCCTCGTTTGAGGGACGAAGCAGCGAAAAAACTTGGTTGTTTGCCATCGCTAAGAATGTATCGATCGATTATTTCCGGAAAACGAAAGTACGTAGTAAGCACGACGCTATATTTTTCGACTGGGACAAAGATGACTTAAAATCGACAGACAAGACGCCGGAGCAACAATCGATTGATAATGAACAAATGCGTTCGGTTCTTGAAAAACTGGATTCGTGTACGCTAGATCAGCGTCTTGTCATCATAATGCGCTATTTCAATGACCTGTCGATTTCAGATACAGCTGAAGTGCTTGGATGGTCTGAAGGAAAAGTGAAAACAACGCAACATCGCGCACTGAAAAGCTTAAGGACAAAAGTAACTTTGGCAGGACTAGAGAGGGGGGAGCCGAGTGAATCACGAACAAAAAGATGATGAATTGGAAAAGCTCCTTCACTCTATGCCGAAATTAAAGGATGAGCGATCTGAGGAAGAAGTACTGGAACGTTTGAAGAATGATGAGCGACTTACTAAAAGACCAGCCACGCCGTTGCGCAAGAAAAACCGCGTTGTTCCCTTAATAGTGGCAGTAGCAGCAGTCTTGCTAGTTGCGATACTAATCCCTTCTTTCATGAGCTCTATGGACACTGGGAAGCAATCAGCAGATGAGGCGTCAATCCAAAGTGATTCAGAGGGTGTGCCTGCAGCTGCAAGAGAAGAAAAAGAGATGGAGAACTTTTCAAAAGATGCTAGTTCAAAATCTGCCGTTTCAATGGGAGATGCTACTCAATATGCCGTTTATCCAGCTGATTTGGATGGAGGACGCATATTGCATATAGGGTTACAGGATGCTCAGGCTGTCAGTATTCCAGTGTCTATTCTTTTGTCAAAAGAACAGTTAGAAGCTAAAGGGCTAACGGGAGAGTCGACAGATCTGGAGCTTTACGAGGCATTTACTGGAGAGTTGGATGAGCAAGCGCTAGGTTTTAAACCGATGCACCCAATAGATGCGACATTTTCTGAAAAAGGAAATCAGCTTAGCGTCCTACTTAGTGATACGCATGAGTATGACTCGTCAACTGCTATACAGGAAGTGTTTCTTCACTCCTTGATGCAGACTTTCCCATCATATCGTGATATTCGAATATTAGATGATTCTGGAAAGCCAGCAGAGTTTGATCAAGTAGGTCAGCTTGAGCCGATCGATATACAAGTAGAACTAGCCAATACTCCATACTACGTCTACAAATTAGAAGATGGTCGAAAGGTGCTTTCACCAAACTCCATGTATCAAGCAGAGTCATTTAAAGAAGCCCTTCAACTCATGCGAACAGCACCAAATGGCCAGTATGATCCTGTGATTCCAAAAGAGATGGATTTCACTGTCATAGTAAATGATGGAATTGCTGAAGTTGAATTTAACAACAACTTACAACTAGATTCCTTACCAATGGATGAAGCAAGTCAACTAATTGATGGGCTTGCGTTAACAGCGGCTAGTTTTGATCTTCAGCTAAAAGTAGTCAATGTTGAACCATTGGATTGGAATGGATTGAATTTCAGAGCACCTCTCAAAGAGGTGGTCGGAGCGAATCCGATGCCACTTATTTTGAAGTAACAGTCAATCTGTAAACATACAAGTTTACAGATTGTTTTTTTTTCTATATACTAGTGGTGTAACAAAATATTGATTCATCTTCGGGGCAGGGTGAAATTCCCGACCGGCGGAAATGGAAGCGAAAGCTTTTTAGCCCGCGAGCTTAACAGCTGATTCCAGTGAGATTCTGGAGCCGACAGTATAGTCTGGATGGGAGAAGGTGAAGGCGAAGCCGTCTTTTTGTCTGTTAGGCAACGGCTTATTTAAGTGCGAGCATTCTATTGGGTGCTAGTGTCTTATTTAAACACGTCTACACACTCCCTTTAGCATGAATTTGCTGAAGGGTATTTTTGTGAAGACAGGCGAAAGATTAGGCAGATCCTTTCCTCTTTGTGAAGTGAATCGCAAAAGGAGAGAGTAGTATGAATAGCAAGAAATTACGGGTGATGATTTTAGTCGCCATCCTAGGTAGCATTTCCACAGTACTCATGCAGTTTAACTTCCCGCTACCAGCACTACCAGGTTTTTTGAAGATCGATTTTAGTGAAATACCCGCAGTATTAGCGGTGATGACGCTAGGTCCGGTCGCAGGAATTCTTGTAGAGTTATTGAAGAACGTTCTCTACTGGTTCTTATCAGGAAGTCCGACAGGTGTACCTGTTGGGGAAATAGCTAATTTTGTGACTGGCGTATTGTTCATCATGCCGATCTACTTTATTTTCAACAAATTCCGTACCTCGCGTGGCTTGACTGTGGGACTTATATCAGGCACAATTTCCATGGCAGTTGGCATGAGTCTGTTAAATTATCTAGTCTTCTTGCCGGCATACACGTATTTCTTAAATGCACCGCCAGTAACTGGAGACGGACTTTATACAATGATCGTCTTAGGTATCTTGCCGTTCAACCTAATTAAAGGTGCTATATTAATGGGGATCTCCTTACTGCTATTTAAAAGTATGCAGAACTGGATTTCTCAACAACATCGCAAATTATCGGTTTGAAATAGAAAAACAGGCTACCCGCTAAAATGCGGGTAGCCTGTTTTTAGTCTTCATATTTAAGTGGATCGCCTTCGAATGGATCATCTGCAATTTTGATAGAGTCTGTTGGACATCCGTCAAATGCATCTTCAAGGTCCTCCAGCAGTTCTTCTGGAACTTCAGTATTTCCCGTGTTATCATCGAGGATAACAAACGCAATTCCTTCATCATCATAATCATAAATATCAGGCGCTGCAGCTCCGCAAGCTCCACAAGCGATACATGTGTCCTGATCTACGATAGTAAACTTTCGAGTAGACATGTTCGTTCTCTCCTCTTTTCTTCGCACTAGCAACTAGGTACTTCATCCATTCTAAAACGGTTTTCTACAGTTTTCAACCTTTAACCACTAGAAAGTAGGGATTCTTAGTGAAGTTGAGTTCAATAATTTTAAAGATCGCAGAAAAAATGGATGGGCAAAGGTCTTTAAATGCGAGTTTACATGTCTTACGTGGAAAGCGTTCAGGGCAAACACTCCAAGATATCGATTATTTTTCAATAAAACCATATTTTTCGCTACTCCCGAAACTAGCAGATTCAACTTTTGCAGAAGCTGTCAGGGCCCTTCAACATGAAGGATTGATAAGAGAAAGTGAAGGCATTGTAACAGTCACGGAAAAGGGAAAGCGAACGGAAAAAGAACTACGAGTTTTTCACTTTGATGGCTGGAATTATAGAGGAAGGGAAGAGATTTTCTTTTTGAGATTGGTCTTACTTGTACAAACGCTATCTCAGTTACGAGAATCCCGAAATTCTTTTCATCCAATTACGAATGACCGTAAGATCCAGCAGTTTGTGAAAGAAGTATTAAGAAGTCTTTACGATGCAAGACAGAATAGCGCACGTTATTTAGCAGGTGAGCTGCTACTAGCTTTGGAAATGACCGGTATTTCTGACCTTCAAGCATCCATATTGAGTCACCGCTTAACCGGTGTGGACGCTTCAGGCTGGACGTGGGAGCAACTTGAAGAAGCAACAAGCGAACCTGTCGCCAGTTTACAACTCGAATATTTAGAAGCGCTACACCGATTAATTGCTGTATCTGAAAGTGAAGAGTTTGCTGAAAAACTCCCGATATTACATAAGCTTGCATATGGTATTCGTATTGAAACACCACTAACAGATTCGACCGCGATTACAAAAAAGTTGTTTGACCAAGGAGTGTCTATTGAAGAGATTGCAAGTACACGTCAGTTAAAAGTGAATACCATTGAGGATCATATTTCAGAAATTGCAGCGAATGATAGAGATTTTCCCATTTTACGATTTGTAAAACGTGAAGATCAGCTAGCGGTCAAGATGGAAGTGAAAAACAATGATGTCAAACGCCTACGTCTTCTGAAAGATAAGTTTCCTCATTTATCCTATTTTCAGCTTCGTCTTATTATGAGTACAATGAAAGGAGAACACGTGTAATGGAGCTTCATCATGAACTTAAAGTACGATTTGGATTTGACGAATTTCGACCAGGCCAAGAAAGTGTCATACGCTCAATATTGGGACGAAATGATACACTTGCAATACTGCCAACCGGAATGGGGAAGTCGTTGTGCTATCAGCTGCCTGGTGAGATGCAGGATGGGCTTGTCCTCATCATATCCCCACTCGTTTCTTTGATGGAAGACCAGGTGGCGAGTATTCGCAGGCGTGGCGAAAAGCGCGTTGCGGCAGTTAATTCATTTCTATCATCTGAACAACGAAAATACATATTTGATGAAATTCATAAGATAAAATTTCTATTCATCTCTCCTGAAATGATTAGTCGCCCTGATATGACAAATTTTTTGATGAGATTACCGATTTCAATTCTAGTGGTGGATGAAGCCCATTGTATTTCCCAGTGGGGGTTCGATTTTCGTCCAGATTATTTGCGTCTAGGAGAGTTCATCCACTTAGCTGGAAATCCTCCAGTTTTAGCGTTGACCGCTACTGCTGATGCGAGAGTAGAAGCAGATATCATCCACTACTTACAAATGTCTAAACCGACCGTCATTCGCCAGTCCTTGGATCGACCTAATTTAACGTATGCGGTTCAACAACTGGAAACGGAAGCTGATAAGACTACATGGCTGAAAGAACGATTAATAACGACTAAGGGTCCCGGAATTATTTATGTTGCCTCGAGGAAACGTGCGGAAGAACTGACACGTGTACTTCAGCAAGAAGGAATTACGATTGCTTCGTACCATGCAGGAAAAGAAGCAGGGGACCGTAATATTATTCAGCAACAATTTCTGACTGGGGAAATATCTTGGATTTGTGCAACTAATGCATTTGGAATGGGCGTACATAAAGACGATATCCGGCAAGTTATTCATGACCAAATGCCGGCATCTGCAGCTGCGTATGTTCAAGAAGCGGGCCGTGCGGGTAGAGATGGAGAGAGGTCCAGTGCAATCTTGTTGTATGTTACAGACGACGAGCAGAAAGTTCGTTTCATTGTGCAAAAGGATTTGCCTGATGAACCACAAGTCCATCATTTTATGGCGATGCGGGCTTCTGGTCAGTCGATAGAATCTTCAGCAGAACTTGCGGGGATTTCTGAAACGGGATCCAGAGTTGTTCAGTATTATCTGGAATCACTCACTTTAGAAGATGTTCTTAAAACGTTCACAAAATTAAAGTACGACAAAGAAGAAAAGTTAAGGCAAATGATTGCCTATGTACATGAGAAGACCTGTTTACGAGGGAAGTTACTCTCTTATTTTGATGAGACATTTCAGACGAATCCTGATATGTGCTGTTCCGTATGCGGCACGGCTAATGACGATTGGCTTTTAAGCAACGAGAGTTTAGGAAATCGAAGACGACTCCTACAATGGGAGGAGAGAATTCAACTACTGCTTTGTTAGGAGACCTTATTGCCGTTTACTTTTACGACAAAATTCGTCATAATAAAGATATAGTAATAGGGGATAGGAGAATGCCACTATGACAAAAAGTGACTATAACTCAGAGTTCGAAGAAAATAGAAAAGAGATCGACTTAGGTGAGGATACTAAAGCAGATCTGCCCTCTCGCGTTAAATTACGTCAGAATAAGAATGCGACTCCTAAGCGGAATAAGAAAGAATCTAGCAAAGGTCTCACGCTCATCAATGTTATTCTTGTTCTCTTTACATTAATCCCGATTGGAATATTTGTGTATGTTCTTTCAGATTTGTATAATCCTAAAGACGATACTACCGTCAATATTGATAAATCGGATGTGAAATATGAACTTGGTTCAAGTCAGTCACCGAATTCTTTGAATGATGTGGCGTCCGATTCTAATGAAAAAGAAGATGACGATTCGAAAAAGGATGACACCGCTAAAAAGGATGAGAAAACGGATTCACAGAAGTCCGAAAATAAGCCTGTAGCCACACCAAAACCGGATCCAAAACCAGAAACGAAACCAGACCCAAAACCAGATCCAAAACCAGATCCAAAACCAGAAACAAAACCGGAAGAGAAGCCAGCTGCAAAATCACATACCGTTCAACCGAGCGAAACGCTTTATCGAATTTCGGTCACTTATTATGGTTCGGGTAGTGGGGTTGAGAAAATTAAAGCGGCAAATGGTTTATCATCAAATTCAATCAGCGTTGGACAGACGCTGGTCATTCCTTAATTACAAATTTCGAAAAGGCAAAGTACGCTAACTTTGCCTTTTTCATATGGTAGGTGGATGTATGAAAAATGTTTGGATTGGAATACGTGTGTTATTCACGTGTTTAAGCTTATTGCTTGGATGTATGTTTTATAGTGCACATAAGAATTCTATAAAAACCCACCGCATGAAAGTAAAAAATTCCTCCAAAGCCGACTCACAACTTAATGTATTTTTTATAAGTGATGTGCATCGCAGAAGAATACCTACTAAACTGTTAGACAAAGTCCGATTACGGTCCAGTTCAGTTGATCTAGTTATTATTGGTGGTGATGTGGCTGAGAACGGTGTCCCATCAGAAAGAGTGAAAAGTAATGTGGAAAAGCTATCTACATTAGGACCGGTTTACTACGTATGGGGAAATAATGATAGAGAAATTGGAGAATCCGTCATTCGAGAAATTATAAAGGGCGTCGACGGAACAATACTTGATAACGAAAGTGTTCGCATCCCGGAGCATCCAGATTGGATTATTAGTGGTGCAGATGATCCTTCGAGTGGAAATACAAACTTACAAAAAGCTGTGTCATACACTGAAGAGTATACGTATCAGCTTATTGCAGTTCATAATCCTTCGTTGTTCAAAAAACTTCTCCAGATTTCTAATCCTGAGCTTCTCCTAGGTGGCCATACACATGGAGGACAAATTCGCTTTGGACCTTTTGGAATGCAACCACAGGGAGAATTTAAGGATGAAAAGGAACATGCACAACTGATAAGCAATGGTTTTGGCACAACGTTGGTTCCACTACGTTTTGGGGCTCCCCCTGAAACTCATCTTATTAAAATTGAGTATAAAAAAAGGAGTGAAACAAGTCGACATGCTTAAAACAGATGCCATTATTATAGGAGCAGGTCCTTGTGGACTATCTGCTGCTATTCATTTACAACGTTTAGGTCTTGATGTGTTGCTGATTGAAAAGGGAAGTATTGTAAACTCGATTCACAGCTATCCCACACATCAGACATTTTTCAGTTCAAGTATGAAATTATCAATCGGTAACATTCCATTTATAACTGCGAAAGATAAACCTCAACGTAATGATGCGCTTGTTTACTATCGAACAGTTGCCGAACTTGAACAATTAACGATAAACAGTGGTGAAACAGTTCTATCTGTTGAAAAAACAGGGCAAGTGTTTCATCTCACAACGGATAAGGGTGTGTATGAAGCTTCATACGTTGTAGTTGCTACAGGTTATTACGACCAACCTAATCGCCTTGAAGCTGTCGGTGCCGACTTACCAAATGTTCATCACTATTTTAAGGAAGCGCACCCATACTTCCGAAAGAATGTAGTAGTCATCGGAGGAAAAAACTCTGCAGTAGATGCTGCGCTTGAGCTTGAGCGAGCAGGTGCTAACGTGACAGTTGTTTATCGCGGTGCCTCTTACTCACCTAGTGTGAAGCCCTGGATCTTACCTGGGTTTGAAAGTCTGGTGAATAACGGGAAAATCAGAATGATTTTTCAAGCTACTGTAGAAGAAATTAGGAGAGATGCAGTCCGGATCCGTACCGAGACAGGCGTTGAAGAAATCGAGTCGGATACTGTGTTTGCAATGATTGGTTACCACCCGGACTACAATTTCCTAGGAAGTATAGGAATCGAGTTGGAACAGGAAAGCGGATGCCCATTATATAACGAGGAAACGATGGAAACCTCAGTAGAGGACCTTTACATTGCGGGTGTGATTGCTGCCGGTAATAATGCAAACTCAATCTTTATTGAGAACGGACGGCATCATGGAGAGGCCATTGCTTTATCGATTTCCGAAAAGATGAAAGCAAATTGTTAACAGAATAGGTAATTGTTTCTGTATTTGTGATATAATCACCCTGATTGGGGGTGCGAAGCTTGATAATTTTGTTTACAGTTGCAATCGCTCCGTCACTGGCATTATTTAGTTATCTTTACTTAAGAAAAGAAATTTCAAGGGAACCTTCGCGCACTCTTTTTCAAGCCTTTGTTTACGGAGCAGTCATGACGTTTCCGATTCTGTTCGTTCAACATGTTTTCGTCGAGGAACAGGTCTTTACCAATGAATTTTTACAGAATACTGTATTCACAGGTGCTTTGGAAGAATTTTTTAAATGGCTAATTTTATTAGTCTTTGTTTACAAAAATTTTGAGTTTGAAGATGTGTATGACGGAATTCTTTTCGGAGCCAGTGTATCGCTAGGGTTCGCGACAGTTGAAAATATCCTGTTTTTGTTTACATTTGGGCTGGATACGGCGTTCATTCGTGCGTTATTGCCGGTTTCCAGCCATGCATTGTTCGGTGTTGTTATGGGATACTATTTTGGAAGATCGAAATTCGCAGTGGCGGATAGAAAAAAATGGAACTTATTAATTGCGTTGATTTTTCCATTTGTGTTACATGTTACCTACAATGCAATTTTGGAAATTCATGATCTATGGTTATATTTAATGATTCCATTCATGTTGTTTTTATGGTGGTTCGGACTTACAAGAGTGAAATACGCACATGTTTTTGCAATGAGACAAATTCAAAAAAGAGCACGATGAAAACCATCCATTATTATTGGATGGTTTTTTTGTGTGGAAATGGAACAACGCGTCATAATTCCACCGATTTAGGACAGTCTAAAGGTACAAGAAGAACGACTGGAGGAAACGACATGAACAAAACAATACGCACAATGTTGATTGGATTGCTCTTTTTTGTAGGTATTCAATTGTCACTTTCAACTGACACTCACGCTTTCACGGATCGGGGACTTGCTAAAGGGACTAAAGGAGACGATGTTATTGAACTTCAAGCTAGGCTTCAATATATCGGGTTCTTCAAGGGTAAGATAGACGGAAATTTTGGGTATCAGACGTATTGGGCTTTACGCGAGTTTCAGGAGAAGTATGGGATGCCTATAGATGGTATCGCAGGAACTAAAACGAAGAAAAAGTTAACTTCGGTTTCTTCGTATGACAAGAAATTTGTCATGGACAATATTAAGGCTGGTAAAGAATTTACTCATTATGGAGGCAAGCCGTTGTCGTCTCAAGTTAAAGGGGGGGCTTCTAATTCAAAACCAAGTACCAATACCCAAGTCCCTTCAAAATATAGTGAGGACGATCTTAAGCTATTAGCGAATGCTGTATATGGTGAATCCCGAGGGGAACCTTATGAAGGTCAAGTGGCTGTAGCAGCTGTCATCTTAAATAGAATCGAGCATCCTGACTTTCCGAATACGGTTGGTGGTGTGATTTTTCAACCAGGTGCATTTACAGCTGTTTCAGATGGTCAAATTTGGCTAGAACCTAATGAACGAGCAAAAGAGGCAGTAATAGATGCAATGAATGGATGGGATCCTTCAGAGAACGCAATTTATTACTTTAATCCGATAACTGCTACAAGTAAATGGATCTGGTCACGCCCTCAAATTAAGAAAATAGGGTTGCACATTTTTTGTAACTAACAAGAACTTCTTACTTGTCGTGAAACTATAACTAATACAGAAAGCAGGTGTAGTACATTCTTATGAAAAAATTAGTGTTTCTTGCTGTTTTCGCGATTGTTGCGTTATCTGCGTACTCCTATTCGACAGCTACACAAAATAAGGATTTGCAAAATGCATTGTCTGTGCAATATGCAAAAAATATTTCTGATGCCTCTTCGAAGCTGCAAGACTTAGACGAAGCCGTTAAGAAGACGTTGCTATTCAATCAAGGCAAAGGAGATCTTGAGGCTCGCGAGGATATTTGGCGGTTGTCTTCGGATATTCAACAATCAGTCGCATCACTTCCTCTCGACCAAGGATTTTCGACAACGTGGATGAACTACTTAGGAAGGTTAGGAAAGTTTTCTAAAGAAGGAGATGAAGAGACTGATCCTACAGAATTTCACAAAGTAATGGATCGTGCTTCACAAAATATTCAAAGTCTATCAGACCAATGGTCAGTTGCAACTGCCGATATGGCTAGTGGAAATCTTTCAATGGCTGAATGGCAGGACCGGCTGGACGGAGAGAAAGCTTCTTTCGACTGGAAAGGATTAAGTGCATCCATTCAACAATATACGGAAAGTGATTTCCCACTAACAGCGAGTGAATCCGACGCGTTAAAGAAAAAAGAATTAAAGAATATTAAAGATCCTGCTGTCACCAAAGAAGAAGCGCTAACTAAATTCAAAAAATTATTCCCCGATGTGTCTAACCAAGTTATTGACACAACAGAAAGTAAGCCAGGTGCAGCCTATCCATTTTATCATATCCGTTTTGCAGATAATGACTCGGTAGGATATATTGACATCACTAAAAAGGGAGGACATATTCTTTCCTTCCTAACAGAACGACCTTCGGGTGCGGGTACTATGGAATTAGACAGTGTTCGTAATCGGGTAGAAACATTCTTAAAAGATTCAGGATACACTGATGTAGTGTTTGAAGAAGTAAGAGAAAACGACACAGCTTTTCACTTTGTTTATACGCGAGTGGAGAAAATGCATAAGGCGAAAGTGTTGTCTGATACAATCCAGATAAAAGCAGCAAAAGAAGATGGTCGGATTCTGGGTCTTAATGCTGCGGAGTATATTCGAAAAGAACAGCTTAAAGATCAACCAATGATTACAATAGATTGGAAAACATTTTTTCATAAGAACGTAAAAGTAAATAAACAAGAACTTGTTTATGTCGAAAATGAACATGGTACTCAACGTCTTGCCTACGCCCCGACTGTAACTCTAGAAGAAAACGGTGAAATTGGTACGTATCTCGTCTTAGTGGACACTGAAACAAAAGACGTAATTAGGACGGAGAAACAACCTTAAAATAGTGATTGGAAAATCCCGCCACTCATGTCATAATACTAGTATGAAATCATGACAGGTGGCGGTTTTATGAAGCTTGCATTAGGAACCTCAATCACAATAGACAAAGATTATACCGAAGAAGGCGAGAAATTTAAAAGTCGAGTAGTGGATATGGGGAAAGATTGTGTAATGATCGATTATCCCACCCATCTTGAAACAGGGAGAACTGCATTCTTTATAGACGGTACTCAACTTTTGGTCTCATTCGTCGATGAGTTGAAAATGGCTTATGTCTTTAAGACTGAAGTGATGGGAAGACTGAATCGAGGAATCCCGATGCTTCAGCTGTCGTATCCAGGTGATTTAGAATTGATAAAAATTCAGCGTCGGGAATTTGTACGTGTAGATTCCCCGTTAGATGTAGCTGTAGATAAAGACGGTATCGTTCATCAACTTGTTGCTGAAGATATAAGTGCAGGCGGAATGGCTGTCAATTTGGCGAAATCGAATTTTGAAGAAGATGATATTGTGAGGTTGACTATTGTTCTTCCCTACGCCAATAATTCCATTAAATATGTGCGAGTAAATGCGAGGATTGTCCGGATTTGGGAAAAAGATGGTAGGAGAATTGCGTCCTTGCAGTTCGACCAAATCGATCCGGAATCTCGGCAACAAGTCATTCGTTTATGCTTCGAACGACAATTAAAAAAACGGAATGAATAGGAAAAAGTCTTTAAGAAAAAGACTTTTTCCTTTTCGCTATGGTACAATGTTTGCGAATTGAGTACGGGGGTAATGGAAATGGAAAAAGGAATACAGATTGCAATAGATGGTCCTGCTGCTGCAGGTAAAAGTACAATCGCAAAAATAACAGCAAGTAAGTTGGGATATACCTACATCGATACAGGTGCAATGTACCGAGCTCTAACATATAAGGCATTAAAAGAGCATATAGATGTATATGACGATGATGCACTCTCTAGTTTGCTGGAGCAGATTGTCATTGAGTTAGTACCAACCGAAGAAGGACAAATTGTCCGTGTAGATGGTGAAGATGTTACGGAAGAGATACGTTCACAGGAAGTTACGTCAAATGTATCTGCTACCGCTGCTCAACCACGTGTCAGAGAGATGATGGTAGAAAAGCAACGACTTTTAGCGAATACTAAAGGGGTTGTAATGGATGGTAGAGATATTGGGACAGCAGTATTACCGAATGCTGAACTGAAGATTTTCATGACTGCTTCCGTGGAAGAACGTGCTGAAAGACGTTTTGTGGAGAACACAAAAAGAGGCATCGATCGTTCGATGGAAGAGCTCTGCCAGGACATCTCGAATCGGGACAAGGCGGATACAGAACGTATCGCATCTCCACTGAAGCAAGCGAGTGATGCAATTTTTATCGATACAACATCGATGAGTATTGAACAAGTTGCAGATACGATTATTCATCATGTAGAAAAGAGGAAGCGCCCATGAATTTATATCCTCTTGGAAAAGCACTATGCACTGCCGTATTAAAACCGTTCTATCGAATCAAAGTAATAGGTCAAGAAAATTTTCCGAAAGACCAAGGCGTTCTTTTGTGTACCAATCATATCGATAACTTAGATCCGCCTGTTGTTGGTTTAACAGCTCCGCGTCCTGTACACTTTATGGCGAAAGAAGAGCTGTTCCAACTACCTTTGTTAAAATCGATATTACCTAATGTGAATGCTTTTCCTGTAAAACGCGGGCTGAGTGATCGTCAGGCGATACGTAAAGCGCTTGAATTACTTCGCTCAGGACAAGTAGTTGGAATGTTTCCTGAAGGAACAAGGAGTAAAACTGGGGAAATAGGGAAAGGACTAACTGGGGCAGGTTTTTTTGCACTAAAAGGTGATGCATTAGTTATGCCTTGTGCAATTATCGGCCCTTATCGCCCATTCAAACAGCTGAAAGTAGTTTACGGGGAGCCTATTGATATGACGCCTTACCGTGAACGGAAAGCTTCTGCCGAAGAAGCAACGGAAGTAATTATGACTGCTATTCAAAAGCTAATAGAAAAAAATCGTTGACACACAAGTTCAATTTTTTGTTTTTATGGGTATATTCCAATAGTATAGAACTATGATTATTATGGAGGAGGACTACATATGACTGAAGAGATGAATGTAGAAGCAATGGACGGGTATAACGAAGGAGATCGGGTGACAGGTAAAGTAACAAAGATTGAAGATAAATCTGTCACTGTAGAAATTTCTGGAGCACCATTTGACGGCGTGATTCCAATCAGTGAATTATCTAGTCTTCACATCGAAACAGCATCAGATGCAGTAAAAGAAGGCGATGAACTTGAACTTTCTATCATTAAAGTTGAAGATGATGCCTTCGTGTTATCTAAACGTAAAGTGGATGCTGAAGATGCATGGGATACATTGGAAGAGCAATTCAATAATTCTGTCACAATTACAACAGAAGTGAGAGATGTTGTAAAAGGTGGTTTAGTAGTGGACTTGGGCGTGCGAGGTTTCATCCCTGCATCGTTAGTCGAAGATCACTTTGTCGAATCATTTGAAGACTACAAAGGTCGCTCAATGGAGTTTAAGATTGTAGAAATGGATAAAGAGAAAAATCGTTTAATCCTTTCACATCGTGCGGTTATTCAAGAAGAGAAATCATCTAAAAAAGAAGAAATACTAGAAAACCTTCACGAGGGTCAAGTCCTTGAAGGAACCGTGCAACGTATTGCTTCATTTGGTGCATTTGTAGATTTGGGCGGTGTGGACGGCTTAGTTCACATTTCACAAATCGCTCATGGACATGTTGAAAAAGTTTCAGATGTCCTAAAAGAAGGCGATAAAGTCCAAGTGAAGATTTTGGCTGTGGATCGCGACTCTGAACGAATTAGCTTATCTATCAAGGAAACGCTAGCTGGACCATGGGAAGGTATCGAGGACAAAGCCCCTAAGGGTGCAGTGTTACAGGGAACTGTAAAACGTCTCGTGTCTTACGGAGCTTTTGTCGAAGTATCCCCAGGAGTCGAAGGTCTTGTGCATATTTCAAGAATTTCCCACGACCATATTGGAACACCGAACGAAGTCTTGTCTGAAGGACAAAATGTAGAAGTGAAAGTATTAGACGTCAATCCTAACGACAAACGTCTATCTCTAAGTATTAAAGATCTAACTGATAAAGTAGAGGACACATACGATGGCTACGAAATGCCAGAAGAACCTTCTGGTTTCTCTATCAGTGATGTCATCGGAGATCAGTTAAAAAAGTTCTCTAACTAAAAAGGTTTGCGAACCTGTAACAACTGTATTGAAAGAGATGGCTCTTTTAGGAGCGCCATCTCTTTTTTTTGTGTATAATATGCAGAAGATAGCTTGGAAGGATGAATGACTAATGAGTAAACCAACAGTAGCCATCGTAGGACGTCCGAATGTCGGTAAGTCTACGATTTTTAACAGAATTGTCGGAGAACGAATTTCGATAGTGGAAGATGTCTCCGGTGTGACCCGGGACCGAATTTACAGTGCGGCAGATTGGCTGTCTCACGACTTTAATTTGATTGACACGGGCGGTATTGATATTGGGGATGAACCATTCCTAGTTCAAATTCGTTTGCAGGCAGAAATTGCAATCGAGGAAGCTGATGTAATTATTTTCCTTACAAACGGAAGAGAAGGAGTTACTGATGCAGATGAGCAAGTTGCGAAAATCTTGTATAAGACCAAAAAGCCAGTAGTACTTGCCGTCAATAAGGTGGATAACCCTGAGATGAAGGATATGATTTATGATTTCTATTCACTTGGTTTCGGCGATCCGCATCCTATTTCGGGATCACACGGCTTAGGACTTGGAGATCTTTTGGATACCGTTGCAGAAAGTTTCCCTGATCCATCAGAAGAAGAAATTGAAGAGGATGTTATTCGCTTTTCTTTAATCGGTCGACCGAATGTTGGGAAATCCTCACTAGTCAATGCATTGCTCGGTGAAGACCGTGTTATCGTCAGTGACGTTGCTGGAACTACAACCGATGCGATTGACTCTTCATATGAATATGAAGGACAGAAATTTAAAATTATTGATACAGCAGGAATGCGTAAAAAAGGTAAAGTGTACGAAAATACGGAGAAATACAGTGTGCTCCGTGCACTAAAAGCAATCGATCGTTCTGATGTTGTTCTGATTGTCATTAACGGTGAAGAAGGTATTCGTGAGCAGGATAAACGGATTGCAGGATACGCAGAAGAAGCGGGGAAAGGAATTCTATTTGTCGTCAACAAGTGGGATGCTCTTGAGAAAGATGAAAAGACGATGAATCGTTTTAACGAGGATATTCGTAAAAACTTCTTATTCCTGGATTATGCACCGATTGCTTATGTATCTGCAAAAACAAAACAACGGGTTCGCTCATTGTTTGAGATGATCGTTAATATTAGTGAAAATCATTCGATGCGTATTCAATCCAGCGTACTAAACGAAGTCGTTGAGGATGCAATTGCTAGAAATCCTGCACCGACGGATAAAGGTAAACGACTCCGTATTTATTATTCAACTCAGGTAGCAGTTAGACCTCCTGCTTTTGTAGTATTTGTAAATGATACAGAACTGATGCACTTTTCTTATGAACGATTCCTTCGCAATCGTTTGCGTGAGTCTTTCGGATTTGAAGGGACACCAATTCGGATTATCACTCGGGCTAGAAGTTAACGAAACTGTGGGAAAGGATGAGGAAACGTGATAAAAGTTTCTGTGATTGGTGCAGGAAGCTGGGGTACTGCACTCGCCTTTGTTCTTGCTGAAAATGGACATGACTGTCTAATTTGGGGAAGACGGGAAGAGCAAGCCAATGAAATAAACGAACAGCATACGAATGATTCTTACTTGAAAAATTGTAAGCTACCTGAGTCACTGAAAGCTACTTCGAATCTAAAGCAAGCTGTTGAGCATGCTGACGTTCTAATTGTTGCTGTACCAACAAAAGGAATGCGAGAAATTGGAGCACAATTAAATAGTTTGATACAAAACCCGAAACTCATCGTACATGTATCAAAAGGAATTGAACCAGATACTCTCAAGCGGATAACTGAGATGCTAGCAGAAGAAATACGACCTGAATCACGTAGAGCTTTAGTTGTCCTCTCGGGGCCATCTCATGCTGAAGAAGTCGTATTGCGTCATCCGACGACCGTGACAGTGGCTTCAGAGGATGGTCAAGCAGCAGAAGAGATTCAGACATTATTCATGAACTCGTATTTCCGTGTGTATACAAACGAAGATGTTCTCGGAGTGGAGCTAGGCGGGGCTTTGAAAAATGTCATCGCACTTGCTGCCGGTATTACAGACGGTTTAGAATACGGTGATAACGCAAAAGCAGCACTAATTACTCGAGGCCTCGCAGAGATTACGCGTCTTGGGGTTAAGATGGGTGCTAGTCCACTTACATTTGCAGGACTAGCTGGTATGGGAGATCTAATCGTCACAGCGAACAGTGTCCATTCGCGTAACTGGAAAGCAGGAAACATGCTTGGAAAAGGACATTCACTGGAAGAAGTGACAGAAGGCATGGGAATGGTGATTGAAGGCGTCCGTACAACTAAGGCAGCTCATCAGCTGGCAAAGCAATATGACGTTTCTATGCCGTTAACAGAAGCCTTATATTCTGTCTTATTTGAAGGTCATGAACCGAAGGAAGCGGTAGATTGGTTGATGAATCGAGGAAAAAAGAAGGAAACTGACGATTTTTCTAATTAAAAAAGCGTTCTTTATTTCCTCATGAATACTTGTTGTGACGCCTAAATTTACGACTGGAAGGAATGACGTACTTTGTCCTCATTGGATAAAATGTGGCTATCTTTTTACGCCATGGGTTTCATGATGATCTCAATGGGACTCATTCATGTTAGCCGTACCAAATTAACAAATAAGCTCCTTAAGATAGTGTTTGCAGTCATTGCCTATGGTTTACTGATCTTTTCATTCTTTGCAATGATCTATCTCGTCTTTAACGGACCTACGGGAGGCTCATAACCCCATGAAAAGAATGTTATGTCTTCCTATAATGGCGATAATCTCTGTTCTTTTGTCAGGATGCATGTACCCTCAAGATGAAATGGAAAGCAAGCAGAGGCCGTATGAGGACCAGCTGGAGACTGTTCAAAAAGCTGTAGATACGTACAGAGAACAATCCCAAGGTTTATTGCCGATTAAAACGCGGGATATGGATATTGATCAATATATAAAGTATCCAATCGACTTTACTAAAATTGTTCCATCGCTAACGGAGAAAATCCCTTCAAATGCTTATGAGCAAGGGGGGATTTATCAGTATGTTTTAATGGACGTGGAGGAAAATCCAACCGTTAAACTAGTGGATTTGCGTGTTGCAGAAAGAATTCGGGAACTAATATTACGAAAAACGGTGAATGGTGTACTTCCTTTCAAAGACCCTGTTCAAGAAGGTGCGAACGTCTATGAAGTGGACTTCGAAAAAATGGGACTAAAGGAACCGTTGACTGTAGAGAGTCCATATTCTGATGCTCATTTACCACTCGTTGTCGGTGGAGATGGCAATTTCTATATCGATTATTCAATAGATTTAAATCGTATTTTGGAAAAGGAAAAGCCTGATGTGAAACCGGGTGAGGACATTCGATTCTTGCTTTCAGACAAAAATCCAATACTCCCTGCGTATTCATTACCATATACGGTGAACGATAACAACGAACCGATTTTCATGAAATCGTCTAACTAAACAAAAAACGTTTCGTGCTTTTATGCATGAAACGTTTTTTGTTTTCATAAACTACTATGCGTAGAAAAGGAGGACGATGGAAATGAAAGAAGAACTATATGAAAACTTAGCGAGACGAACAGATGGCGATATTTATATCGGAGTGGTAGGTCCTGTTCGTGTCGGAAAATCCACTTTTGTTAAACGTGTTATGGAAGAAGTAGTTATCCCCAATATGAGTGAGCAGGCAGACCGTACTCGAGCACAGGATGAGCTCCCACAAAGCTCTCCAGGTCCAGTCATTATGACAGCCGAGCCGAAATTTGTCCCTGCACAAGGAACGGCGGTATCGATTGGAGATGGGGAACTCTCTTTTCAAATTCGACTAGCAGACTGTGTGGGGTATGTCATCGATGGAGTGAAAGGGTACGAGGATGAGGATGGACCGAAATACGTCCATACTCCATGGCATAATGAACCGATTCCATTTGAAGAGGCGGCTCGTATCGGGACAGACAAAGTCATTCGAGATCACTCAACAATCGGTATCTTGCTGACTACCGACGGAACAGTCAATAATATTCCGAGATCTTCTGCTGAAGCTGCGGAAACAGAAATTGTATCAAAACTTAAGGAAATTGGTAAGCCGTTTGTCATTGTTCTGAACTCGAAAATGCCGGCACATGAGAAAACGGTTCAACTAAAACAACAATTACAGGAAGAGCATGGCGTTCCTGTCATCGCAATTAGTGCGGATCAGTTGAATGCGCAGGAAATCCAATTGATTTTAAAAGAAGCTCTTTATGAATTCCCAATTACACATATTGATCTTCAAAAGCCAGACTGGATGGATGTACTAGGCTCAGAGCATTATTTGAATTCGAATATTGATGAAATAATCAATGAAGGATTCCTTGAAGCATCCAAGATCCGTAAAGTTCAACAACTAGCGGAGCGGTTGAATGAAGAGGACTATATTAAGCACGCAGAAGTTATTGAGGTAGATGCAGGAAAAGGAAGAGCCATCCTGGACTTGAAAATAGACGAACAAACGTATTTGGGAGTTTGTGAGTCCTACATGGATACTGAGATGAAAACGAAGAAAGACTGGCTGATATTCATCCAAGAAGCGGTTAAAGCGAAAAAGTCTTATGATATGTTCGCTGAGGCGATCGAGACTGCGAAAAAGGATGGATATGGGGTCGCACTGCCAACCATTGCAGATTTTCAGCCGACACAGCCTGAACTTATCAAACAAGACTCTTTTTATGGAGTACGCATGAAAGCGACAGCTCCTGCGCTACATGTTATCCGGATTGACATGGAGGCAGAATTTGCTCCACTCATCGGGTCAGAATTCCATAGTCATCACTTGTTGAAAGAACTGAAAAATGCTTATTTACACGACCGTGAAGCGCTTTGGGAGACTCAATTGTTTGGAACACCTCTACATGAAGTGTTGAAGGAAAGTATCCGATTTAAGACGTCTGCAGTCCCTTCCAGCGCACGTAGAAGACTGCGTGAGACCATTGAAAAAATGGTGAATGAAGGAAATAAAGGTATGGTGACGTTCATCGTCTAATGAGTAAAGATCCGTCTACAGCGGGTCTTTTTTCTGTTTTTGGGTTACGTAAGCAACACCTTGACTACAATATTCTTGCACCCTAGAATTGGTTATGTTACTCTTTTTACAGTGTTAAAGAGGTTAAACAATTGTTTGAGAGGAGGTGAACGAGATGAACAAAACTGAATTGATCAACTCCGTAGCAGAAGAAGCAGGTCTTTCTAAGAAGGATGCAACAAAAGCTGTTGAAACTGTATTCGAAACAATCCAAGACGCTCTTTCAAAGGGTGAGAAGGTACAATTGATTGGCTTCGGTAACTTCGAAGTACGCGAGCGTGCTGCTCGTAAAGGCCGTAATCCACAATCTGGAGAAGAAATTGAAATCGCAGCTAGCAAAGTTCCTGCATTCAAAGCAGGTAAGGCATTGAAAGATGCTGTAAAGTGAGTTCAATTACATAGAAGCCCGTCAGACGTCCATAACGGATAAGCTGGCGGGCTTCTTTCCGTATTACGCGGAAAATACGAGCCATCAACTGTACTGAATGCGAGGAGTATGCTACTATTTTGAAAGACTAGATGTGCATCAGAGGAGGTTCCATCGATGGAAGAAGTGAATTTTGGGAAAATAGAACAGGCGGTCACGATGATCCTCGAAGCGATCGGTGAAGATCCGGAACGTGAAGGATTGTTGGAAACACCAAAGCGCGTTGCAAAAATGTATGCAGAAGTGTTCGCAGGAATGGCGGACGATCCTCGTATGTACTTTGAAACCGTTTTTCATGAACAACATGAAGAAGTCGTCCTTGTAAAGGACATTCCATTTTACTCGATGTGTGAACATCACCTCGTTCCATTTTTTGGTGTTGCCCATATTGCATACATACCCCGTGACGGCGTTGTGGCAGGACTCAGTAAATTAGCAAGAGCTGTTGAAACAACGGCTAAGCGTCCTCAATTGCAAGAACGAATTACGACAACCGTTGCAGAAGTAATGATGGAGATGTTGAAACCACACGGTGTATACGTCATCATCGAAGCAGAACATATGTGCATGACGATGCGAGGTATAAAAAAACCAGGTTCGAAAACAATTACAACAGCGGCTAGAGGAATTTACGAACACGATGATGTCAAACGATCAGAAATTCTTTCGCTTGTAAAGTAAGGTTGTGGTCCTTTGCGGATCGCGGTTTAACTATGATATGATAGGTAAGATATGAAAGACGGGGGAGAGAACTATGACTGCACCAGATTACATCGTCATTAAAGCAAAAGAAGATGGTGTCAGTGTTATCGGGTTAACCCGTGGAAACGACACGAAATTTCATCATACGGAAAAACTTGACTGTGGAGAAGTGATGATTGCCCAGTTTACAGAACACACATCCGCTATGAAAATCCGTGGGAGTGCAGAGATTACAACTGCGCACGGGGTTGTCTCCAGTGAAGAGAGAGCATAACAGCAACCTGCATCGTTCACTTGTTAGATGCCTTGAAATGGAGAAACGGTGATGAATAAACACGAATTGAATTCAATTGTAGAAAAATATATAAGCGACTTGCAATATGCACTCCGTGAACCCATTTTGAAACGGGAAATCGGTCATTTTCCTGTTGACTCCATTAAAGCGTTTTTTCTTTTGCTGCCCATTGTGAACGAAAAAATCAAGGATGACAAACTTAGAAAGATCACTTTGTCTCTTGGAGCAATTCACGCTGCGCTCGATATTCACGATCGCATAGAAAGTACTCATGCGACGTCTGCTGAGCAACAACTTACAGTACTGGCTGGTGATCATTTCAGTGGCATCCACTATCGGATTTTAGCTGAAATTGGTGAGTTCGGATTTATACGCGAATTATCCCAAACAATCGCCCATATAAACGAACAAAAAACATCGTTGCACCATGAAAGACGTACGACTGGTCCGATCTTACTTGAAAGGCTAAAAGTCATCGAGTCAGGGTGCACTGCTACATACTATAAGTCGTATGGTTTTGAAAGCTATCTTGAGCTATCGGAGACTGTACTTACGTTTGTAAGGCTGGATAGGATGGCTAACCCCACAGAGCAACAAGCATTTGCAATTGATGAAACCATTGTTCAACAGGCGATGGATTTACTCTTACCAAAGCTCAATCTAGAGCTTGAGCAAATGAGTTCGTTGCACCCGGTACTTCAACAGGTAATTCATGAGCTTGTGAACCCGTTGAAACCGCTTAGCTGACATTGAAAAGAGGAGATTCCACTTGAGTCAATCTAAAGAACAGAAAGTACATTCTGTATTCGAATCGATATCAACTGATTATGACAAGATGAATTCTGTCATTAGTTTTAACTTGCACAAAAAATGGCGTGCTGACATTATGAAGCGCATGAATGTAAAAGCAGGATCTAAGGCTTTAGACGTCTGTTGTGGGACGGCTGACTGGACCATCTCTTTAGCACAAACCATTGGGAGTGAAGGAGATGTGACAGGTCTTGATTTTAGCGAAGCAATGCTCTCTTCAGCTGCGCCTAAAACTGACAAGTATCCTAACATTACTCTGATTCAAGGGAATGCGATGGACCTACCATTTGAAGATAATACATTTGACTATGTGACAATCGGTTTCGGCTTACGGAATGTACCCAATTATGAAACCGCGTTGAGAGAAATGTACCGAGTCGTTAAACCTGGTGGGATCGTTGCGTGCTTGGAAACGTCTCAATCAGAAATTCCTGGATATCGTCAATTATTCAGATTGTACTTTAATTACATTATGCCGGTATTCGGAAAGTTGTTCGCGAAAAGTTATAAAGAGTATTCTTGGCTTCAAGAATCTGCTGACGAGTTTCCGGGTCGTGAGGAATTAGCTCAGCTATTTAAGTCTGCTGGATTTACTCAAGTCGATTATCGTCCATATAGTGGCGGGGTAGCTGCCGGACATATCGCGATCAAATAATAAGCAGGCGGGAGAAGGGAATCATTTTGGAAAAGTTGAAGGCGATGGCATTATATACCGATTTCCGAAAGGAACTCATTTATATCGAGAAAGAGCTTGAGAATGCCGTTCAATCGGATTCTCCGCTTATTCAGCAAGCATCCATTCATTTGCTGAGAGCTGGAGGGAAGAGGATCCGTCCAATTTTCGTATTTCTTTCTTCCAAGTTCGGGGATTATTCGATGGAAACAACCGCAAAAGTAGCGGTTTCCTTAGAGCTAGTCCACATGGCTTCTCTCGTTCATGACGATGTCATTGATGATTCAAATATGAGAAGAGGGCGCAAAACCGTTAAAGCAAAGTGGGATAATCGAGTTGCGATGTACACTGGCGACTTCATTTTTTCGCGCGCGTTAACTTCAATTGGTGAAATTGAAATGACTTCCGTGCATAAATTGCTAGCAGATACAATGCTCGAAATCTGTAAAGGTGAGATTATTCAATTTGACTACCAAAGAAGAACGGACCAATCATTTCGAGATTATTTGCGTCGCATCAAGCGGAAAACAGCGCTTCTCCTATCATCTAGCTGTGAGCTAGGTGCATTAATCTCTAATGCGGATGATGAAGTTGTGCGTCGATTGAGGAACTTTGGATATTATGCTGGAATGGCGTTTCAAATTGTCGACGACATATTAGACTTAACATCTTCGGACAAGCAATTAGGAAAACCCGCTGGTTCTGATCTTCTTAATGGACATCTGACGTTACCTATTTTGTATATCCGAAACGAACCTTCGTTCCAACCTTATTTAACAAAGGCATTTGATGGAACGTTGTCAGAAAAGGAACGTACAGAAATGTTGCGCTATATAAGAGAGAGTGGAGCCATTGAAAAAGCTCATGAGGTAAGTGACCTATATCTAGAAAAAGCGACAGCTGAGATACGGATGTTACCGGATAGCGATGCGAAAAAAGCGTTTGAACAAGTAGCTGATTTTCTTGCTAAACGAACATTTTAAATTCTCGCAGAAAAAGAAAAAATTGAAAGATCGTTTCACCTTTGGTACGATCAGTAGGGGTAATCCCGATTTGTCACTATGAAGGAGTGTAATTGAATTATGGAAAAAACATTTTTAATGGTAAAACCTGACGGCGTTCAACGTGGTCTAATTGGTGAAATCGTAAACCGTTTCGAAAGCAAAGGATATCAGCTAGTTGGAGGGAAATTGATGACAATTTCTCAAGAACTTGCAGAGCAGCACTACGGTGAGCACAAAGAGCGCCCATTCTTCGGCGAACTTGTTGACTTCATTACATCTGGTCCTGTATTCGCAATGGTATGGGAAGGCGAAAACGTTATCTCTACAGCACGCCTTATGATGGGTGCTACTAACCCTAAAGAATCAGCTCCAGGAACAATCCGCGGTGATTTCGCGGTTACTGTTGCAAAGAACATCATCCACGGTTCAGATTCACCAGAATCTGCAGAGCGTGAAATCGGTTTGTTCTTTAAAGAAGAAGAACTTTCTTCTTACGAAAAAGTAGTAAACAGCTGGATCAACTAATACAAAGCAAAAACAGCCTAGCGGGTTCCGCCGGCTGTTTTTGTTATACATAATTGCTGGATGGATGGAGGTAAACAATTGTCCGATTACACGAAATTTATCGCCAGTGTAAAACAAAAAACAGGAATTGACCTATCTCTTTATAAAGAAGCGCAAATGAAAAGACGTCTAACATCGCTTTATGAAAAACGAGGATGTAAAAATTTCACCGAGTACTTTGAGTTAATCCGCAATGATCGTTCCATGATGGATGAATTCCTGGACCGAATGACGATAAATGTATCTGAATTTTACAGGAACTCGCAACGATGGGAAGTGTTAGACACAAAAATCCTCCCACAACTTATACAGAAGACTAAAAAGTTGAAGTGTTGGAGTGCTGCATGTTCTACAGGAGAGGAACCGTATTCGATGGCGATGGTTCTGTCCAATCACCTTCCGTTAAGAGAAATTACGATTTCAGCGACTGACTTGGATAATGGAGTGCTTGAAAAAGCTAAGGTAGGTCTTTATCCGGAACGTTCTTTGAAAGAAGTGCCTCCTAATGTCAAGAAAAAGTATTTTAAGCAAGAAGGCCAGTTTTTCCAGGTTACTGACGAAGTGAAAAAAACTGTGGTATTTAAACAACATAATTTGCTCGATGATGCGTATGGTAATGACTTTGACCTAATCGTCTGCAGAAATGTCATGATTTACTTTACAGAAGAAGCCAAAGATCAAATTTACACGAACTTCGCAAAAGCGTTGAAACCTGGAGGTATTCTTTTTGTAGGGAGCACTGAACAGATATTCAGTCCCGAACGCTATGGTCTTGAATCTGAAGATACCTTCTTTTATAAGAAAATATGAAAAATCCGGACATTTCCGGGTTTTTTTGTTTAAACAAGTAGTCAATATTGCTGTAGTTTGGTAAAGTGCTAACAATGGTTCATTTCAGCAAGTATCAAAAGGGGGATATGGAAATGAGGATATTAACAGCGGGAGAATCACACGGTCCAGAGTTGACCACGATTATTGAAGGATTACCGGCGCAATTACCATTGACAGCTGAAATGATAACAAGAGAACTTTCACGCCGCCAAGGTGGACATGGAAGAGGTCGCAGAATGCAGATTGAAAAAGATCAGGTAGTTATTTCATCTGGTGTCCGCCATGGGAAAACACTTGGTTCACCTGTGACATTAACAGTCGTCAACGATGATTGGAAGCATTGGACATCTATTATGGGTGTTGAACCTCTTCCAGAGAACGTTAGACCCGAGGATATTAAACGTCAGATTACGCGGCCAAGACCTGGTCATGCAGACTTAGTAGGGGGCATTAAATACGGGCATCGAGATCTTAGAAACGTACTAGAGCGCTCATCTGCACGTGAAACAACGATGCGAGTAGCTGCAGGTGCTGTGGCAAAACAATTTTTACGAGAACTCGGTATCAATACGATTGCGCATGTTGTCGAAATCGGAGGTATTGTCGCTGATTCCGCTTCAACTGCTGAGCTTACGATGGAAGAGATTCGTGCACAAGTGGAAGCCGATCCTGTATATTGTGCGGATTCCGAAGTGTCACAAGCCATGGTAGAAGCAATCGATGACGCAAAAGGTCGTGGAGACACTTTGGGTGGGGTAGTGGAAGTTGTAATTGAAGGATGCCCACCTGGTATGGGAAGTTACGCTCAGTTTGACCGGAAGTTAGACGGTCGTCTTGCAGCGGCTATGATGTCCATTAATGCGTTCAAAGGTGTAGAATTCGGGATTGGCTTTGAAATGGCAAAGCGTTTCGGGAGTGAAGTACATGACGAAATCGTATGGTCCGAAGAGAGAGGCTATTTCAGAAAATCGAATCGTCTTGGAGGGTTAGAAGGTGGTATGTCGACGGGAATGCCGATTGTCATTAGAGGAGTCATGAAACCGATTCCGACGTTGTATAAACCGTTAGAAAGTGTCGATATCGACACGAAGGAGCCATTTACAGCAACCATCGAGCGGTCTGATCCATGTGCAGTACCTGCTGCATCCGTCGTTGCGGAACACGTAATTGCCACTGAATTAGCTAAAGTGATTATCGAAGAATTTCGTTCGTTTGAAATGGATGGACTGAAAGCTGACCTAGAGCAATACCGTCTTTACGCAAAGGAGTTTTAAGCGATGGAACAACTCACCGTCAAAACAAAAAACACTTCATACGACGTTCACATTAGCGAAGAGGTATACGAGCTCTTTGCCACGGAGTACAAAGAGTTACTGCATAATGCAGATAAAGTCGGGGTTTTTGCAGATGCGACAGCTGCCTCATATCACTTGGATAAACTTGAACAAGCATTAAAAGCAGCCGGGATTGACTATGAGCTGCATATCCTTCCAGCGGGAGAAGAGAGTAAAACCCCAATAAGTTTCATGAGTTGCCACTCGTTTTTGCTGCAGCATAATTTCACTAGACAATCTGTATTAATTGCATTCGGTGGAGGAGCTTGTGGTGACTTGACTGGATTTGTCGCTGCAACCTTTATGAGGGGGATTCCATTCCTCCAATGCCCGACAACGATACTTGCTCATGATAGTGCTGTAGGCGGTAAAACTGCTATTAACATGCCAGAAGGTAAAAATATGGTCGGGGCATTTCATCAGCCGGCTGGTGTTCTATTCCAGCCTGATCTATTTACGACCCTACCAAAACGGGAAATACGCTCTGGCATGGCTGAGCTCCTAAAACATGCATTGATATCAGATGCTGACTGGACGGAGTCATTGCTTTTGAATTCTGACTTCCCGCACTTTTCTGCGGACGTGTTAACATCTGAGCTTATAAAAGGGATTCAAGTTAAAGCTGATATTGTTTCACAAGACGAATTTGAACAAGATATGCGTAAGTTTTTGAACTTCGGTCATACTCTAGGTCATGCCGTAGAAGCATATTTTGGATTTGGTAAAGTCAGTCATGGGGAGTGTGTCATGATCGGTATGGCGTATAGTCTTTTGTTAAGTGAAACCTATGGCGATATCACACCGGAATTCACACACAGGTTTATTCGCTTTGCTGATCATGGTGGATATCCAATACAGGCAATTTTGGAAGTTGAATTCAGTGCACTGTTACCTTTCATGAAAAAGGATAAAAAAGTGTCCTCAGGAGAATTGGTCTTTGTTTTACTCAAGAGTCTTGGAAATCCATTTGCTCAAAAAGTTTCTGAAGAACAATGTGAACACTCATTTTATGAACTGATTTCGCGTATAAAGGGGGAAGTGCAAACATGACAGTAAGAGGCGTAAGGGGTGCGACAACCGTAAGTCAGGATGACCAACAAGCTGTTTTAGAAGCAACCGAGCTATTAGTTCAAACAATGGCTAATGAAAATAATTTAGAGGCCGAAGACATCGTTTCTGTGCTAATCTCTACAACTGTCGACGTACAATCCGCATTTCCTGCAAAAGCGGTACGTACAATAGAAGGTTGGACATATGTTCCTGTGATGTGTATGCATGAAATGGACGTATCTGGGGGGATGCCACTGTGTATACGTGTACTCATGCATGTCAACACAGAGGTTGCGCAGCAAGATATCATTCATATCTATCAAAATGATGCAGTGAAACTTAGACCCGATCTTAAGAAATAGGTCATCATACAGGAGGAGATCGCACATGAATTGGAAACCAGCACTAGCAACTATGAAGCCGTATAAACCAGGTAGATCTATTGAAGAGGTACAAAAGGAATTCGGCTTAGAAGAACTTGTAAAGCTAGCTTCTAACGAAAATCCTTATGGTTGTGCTCCTTCGGTACGTAAACTTTTAGCGAATCCAGAGATTCAGATTGAAATGTATCCTGAGACCGGTGCTCCTCCACTCAAAACGAAACTTGCAGAAAAATTAGGAGTGGATGAATCTAATGTCATCCTAGGAAATGGATCAGATGATCTTATTACGATTATTTGTCGTACACTCTTAACAAGTGAGTCGAATACGGTAATGCCAACACCATCATTTCCGCAATATGGACACAATGCAAGAATTGAAGGAGCGGAAGTACGTGAAGTTCCGTTAGTGGGTGGTCAACACGATCTTAAACAATTCTTACAAGAAATCGATTCGGCAACATCGGTTATCTGGATCTGTAGCCCAAACAATCCTACAGGTGACTTGATCCCATCTAATAGCTTGAAAAAGTTTTTAGATGAAGTGCCTAGAACGATCTTGACTGTTTTGGATGAAGCATACTTTGAATACATAACTGAGGAGAGTTATGAGGATCCGATTCAATGGCTATCTGAATACCCGAATCTCATGATTTTGCGGACATTCTCGAAAGCATACGGTCTCGCCTCCTTCCGTGTTGGATATGGAATCGCTTCTTCTGAAGTTATTACTGAGCTCAACAAAGTTAGAAATCCATTTAATACAAGTTCTCTATCTCTCCTTGTTGCTGAAAAAGCTTTGGAAGACCAGACTTTCATTGATGAATGTCGTCTTGAAAATGCGAAACAGCGAAAGCGTTTTGAAGAATTTGCAAGGGAGAATGATTTGGCCATTAATCCATCTGAAGCGAACTTTGTCCTAATTGAAGTCCCTATAAATGCAAATGAAGCATCAAATCAGTTAATGCAACTTGGCTATATCGTACGAAGTGGAGATCTACTTGGAACGCCTAATCGAATTCGTGTGACTATCGGTTCTGAAGAGCAAAATACTGGTTTTTTCAAAGCGTTCGAAACACTATTGACAAACAGAGGTTAAACCTATGACAACTAACGTATCTATCATTGGACTAGGGCTGATCGGTGGTTCCCTAGCATTAGCGTTGAAACGAAATCCTGATGTCGTAATTACGGGATTTGATCGTTCCTATAAATCGGCGGATGAAGCTTATCGAAGAGGTATAATTGACTCCGTCGCACCTTCAGTCAAAGCGGCAGCAAAAGAAGCAGATTTCCTCATATTTGCTGTGCCTGTTGCGGCAACTGCGCAACTATTACAGGAAGCAGTATCGTGGGAGATGAAACCAACTGTAATTGTAAGTGATACTGGAAGCACCAAACAACCGATCATGAATGCTGCAAGTGGTTTGATCGACAAAGGAATTACCTTTATTGGAGGACATCCGATGGCGGGGTCACATAAAAGTGGAATTTCGGCAGCTATCGAGCATCTATTTGAAAACGCCTATTATGTGCTAACTCCTGTAGAAAGTTGTCATTCAGGTGATCTCGAACGCATGAAAACACTGTTAACAGTGACACAAGGGAAATTAGCCGTGCTAGGTGCATCTGAGCATGATCAGATGACTGCAGTAGTTAGTCACTTCCCTCATATTATCGCATCCTCTCTCGTGAACCTGCTTTCTTACCAAGAACAACAACAGCCCTTTGTGCGAAGACTTGCTGCTGGTGGTTTCCGAGATCTTACACGGATTGCATCGGCGGATCCGGTTATGTGGCGGGATATCACTGTTCAGAACAAAGAAGAGTTAGTAGGTCAGTTAGATAGATGGCTGTCTGAAATGCATACGGTACGAGAAATGCTAACTGACAATGACCCAAGTACGATTCAACAATTTTTCGATCAAGCGAAACAGTTTCGCGACAATCTTCCTTCGGTTACAAAGGACGAAGCTCAAGGCGCTCTGTATATGCAGTTCGACCTTCATATAGATGTCCCCGATCATCCGGGAGTGATTTCTGAAATCACACGTATTTTGGCTGTGAAAGAGATTAGTTTGACTAATATTCGTATCGTTGAAACTCGGACTGATGTATATGGAATTCTCGTCATCAGCTTCCGTTCTGCAGCGGAACGGAATAATGCTGCACAAGTGCTTGAGAAAGAAACTGAGTACTCTATGCAAATACTTTGACGGAGGCGCTTTTTATGGAGAAAATAGATAAGATTACAGCTTCCTTTGAAGGAGGCTCATTGAATGGTACTTTACAAGTTCCAGGTGATAAATCGATTTCGCATCGCGCCGTCATGCTCGGTGCTATTGCAAAGGGTACAACGAATATAAGTGGTTTTCTTGCCGGCGAAGATTGTCTTTCAACAATCCGTATTTTCTCCCAGCTCGGAGTGAATATTGAGAGAAGTGGAACAAATGTAACCGTTAAAAGTCCAGGAATCACGGCGTGGAAAAATCCGGATGAAGCATTGGACGCTGGAAATTCCGGGACCACAGCTAGATTATTGCTAGGAATTCTCGCAGGATCGAAGGTAACTGCTGAAATTACAGGTGATCGTTACTTATGTAAGCGACCGATGCGTCGTGTCACAACACCATTGACTGAAATGGACGCTAAATTTGAGAGTGATCATGTAGCAGGAACGTTACCGTTAACGGTGAAAGGTTCTCCTCTCAAAGCCATGTCTTATGAAATGCCTATTGCCAGTGCACAAGTGAAATCCGCTCTATTATTTGCAGGTTTTTCAGCAGATGGGACGACAGTTGTTACTGAAAAAGCTATCTCACGTGACCATACTGAACGTATGCTTCAACAGTTTGGAGCGAAAGTCCAAACAGAAGGAACCTCAGTGTCAATTGTTGGTGGACAGTCCTTACAAGCGTGTGATGTGAAAGTGCCTGGCGACATTTCTTCTGCTGCCTTTTTTATGTGTGCAGCGGCAATGGTTCCGGGAAGTTCCATTACTTTTAAAGATGTCGGACTCAATCCCACTCGCACGGGGATTGTAGATGTATTGAAAGAGATGGGAGCTAAAGTATCTATTGAGCATGAGGTTGAAGTGGAAGGTGAACCCTATGGAGAGCTCACAGTAGAAACTTCCGACTTACGTGCGATTGAAATTAGTGGTTCTCTAATACCGAGATTGATTGACGAGTTACCTGTAATTGCATTACTTGCAACTCAAGCAAAAGGGACCACGATTATTAAGGACGCTGAGGAACTTCGGGTGAAAGAGACGGACAGGATCGAAGCGGTTTGCTCTGAACTACAAAAGCTAGGTGCATCCATCGAACCGACGCCTGACGGGATGCGTGTTACAGGTCCAACAAAACTAAATGGTGCAACACTTAGCTCTCACGGTGATCATCGATTAGGAATGATGGCTGCCATTGCATCATTAGTGACTGAAGGGCCTGTACAGATTGAAGATGCTTCCTGTATTAATGTTTCCTATCCTGGGTTTTTCGAACATCTTAATTCGTTGACTCGATCGAAACACTAATGGACTTATTGTATACAACGTGTTAAAAAAGGAGAAACTATGGAGCAGGTACAACAGTTAGAAAACATGATTATGAATGGCGAGTTGCAAGCTATTGAAAAAACGGTTGAGCAACTCTCGAAAAGCACTGAGTTTGATGCGGTTTATGACAGTGCAACTCTTCTAATGGAGTACGGTCTCGTTCCTCAAGCGGATCAGTTATATGATGCTTTACTCGCCCACATGCCGGATGCAGGTCAACTGAAAATCGATCGAGCAGAAGCAATGATGGCGTTGGGAAGAGAAGACGAGGCGCTGTTACTCTTGACGGATATACAGAAAGAAGAAGAAGAGTATCTGCAAGCACTTTTATTGCTAGCCGATTATTATCAAACGGTTGGAATGGCAGAAGTTGCATTATCTAAAATTGATGAAGCAGCAGAGCTTGCACCAGAAGAGCCGGTCATCCGTTTTGCGAAAGCAGAACTTCTGCTGGAGAGTGGTAAATATTCAGAAGCTGTTCGTCTTTACTTGAAACTGAGAGAACGGGGAGTCGATGAAGTTGGTGGCACATCCCTTGAATCGCGGATTGCAGAAGCATACAGTGCCGGTGGTGCGTATGAAGAAGCAGTTCCTTATTACGAGTCTCTACTAAAGCATGGGAATGTACATCCCGACACGCTTTTCGGTGCAGCATATAGCCAATACCAAAGTGGAAATTCTCAACCAGCGCTGAATCATTTAGATCAGTTAATTGAAATGGATCCTGACTATTTTTCTGCATATATGCTGGCGGGGCAGGCAAGTCTATTACTAGATGAAAGTGAAAAAGCGTTCTCTTTCTTTAAAGAAGGGATACGAAGAGACGAATTCGACAAAGAGCTGCATCTTGCGGCGGGTAAAATTGCACTGAAGCTAGGTCTACCTGAAGATGCAGAGCGCTATTTGGGAGATGCACTAGCTTTAGATCCCGAGTACGTAGAAGCTCGCATTTCACTAGCTTCTTTGTTCGAACAACGAGAACAACACGATAACCTACTGGAACTTCTTCAAGATGCATCTGAAGAACAGTTGGAAATCCCTTTACTTGCTGCATTCAAAGCATATGCTGAGGAGAATCTAGAACGTTATGCGGAGGCATACGATTCTTACGTTCAGGCATACACTGGCATGAAGGAAGATCCGGAATTTCTAGAAAGATACGCTAAGTTTCTACTAGAAGAAGGGAAACGACCGGAAGCGATGAACATTGTAAAGGAACTGGTGAAGCTTGTACCGGATCATCCTGAATGGACATCATTTCTAGAGGATCAGGAAGAAGAGGAGGCGTAAGATGGAAGCCATGATTCCTGTCGCTGCCAAAAAGGATTTCATTAGGTGGTTTTTAAAGCGCTATCGTTTAAAGCGCCGGGAATGTGTCTGGATTTTGAATTACTTATTAAGCCATGAGAAGATTTTGAGAAATGTTCATTTTACAAACGACGCACATTTTTGTCCGCGAGCGATGGTGATTTCGACAACTGACTCGAATGGTGTGCCTTTCAGATTTTACAAAGGGAGTCTAATGACAACAGATGCGGAGAAATCGTTTCATGATTTGCGTTTGCATCCGGATGAAAAAATGTTCATTCAGCTTAACTTCCTAAAGAGCAACAGCTCGCCACATTATGCGAGTGTGCTTGAAGAGAATCCGTATTTTCCAATGGATCAGCAAGTCAGTGAGCGGGATCGACAGATTGCAAAACAGTTGTTACATGAAAGTGTAACAACGATGACTAAAGAAACATTGATGAAGTATGTAGATGAAGCCCTTGATGCAAATGATGAGAAACAATTTTTGGCTTTATCAGCGATGTTGAACGAGTTGAAAGTATTTGAAGAGCGGTGACTCCATCAATGTGATGGAGTCATTCTTCACTAGGAAAGGTTGGATACAATGAATTGGAATGCTTCAGATATGAATCTGTTTTTGCAACAAAAAGAATACATAGATACGTTGGTCGTCCCTCTTATAAAAGTTGAAACAGTTGAAGAGAGGATGAAAGCAAGCGCATCCTCAACAGACTTTTTAATGAACTTAGTAGACTATATTGAATTACAGTTTAAAGGGAGAATCATGGTAGCACCCCCTTTTGCTTACACACCTTCAATGGACATTCAGCAATTCGGTGGAATGCTTTCAACAGACTTAACAAAATCCCCATTTAAACACGTTTTTTATGTTACAACGGATTCTGCATGGACAAGCATTGACATTCAAGAAAAAGTGTTATGGTTGCCTTCCATTCCGATTGAAAATATGGATGATCGGTTAAAACAATCCATTTTGGAAGACCAATTAAAGCAGCTACTGCCGCGGTTTACGGAAGAATGGATAAAATAGGCGATTAATAGAAGGATTTGTGAATTGTAACTGAGAAAAATTCATTATTTGTTCACAAACAGAAAACGCATTTAAATGCAACGTTGAATTTCAAGTGGTGGTAGGATATTATAGATATGTCCTAGTATTAACAATTAGCAAAAGTATGTCCGTTGGACTGACTTTGGAGTAAGAGGAGGGAAATGAATGAGCAGCAAAGTGTCTAGACGCCAATTCCTTAACTACACATTGATGGGTGTCGGTGGATTCATGGTTTCAGCAGCAGCAATGCCGATGATTCGCTTTGCAATTGACCCGGTATTAGCATCAGCGGATGGTGGAGATTATATCCCTACTGAACAAAAAGCGGATGATGTGACTGAAACGCCAGTTCGTGTCGATTATACGATCAAAGACCGTAAAGATGCTTGGTACAAATCAGACGTTTCAAACACTGCTTGGGTCTATAGAGATGGCGATAAAATTATCGCACTATCCCCTGTTTGTAAACACCTAGGCTGTACTGTGAACTGGGCAGGCGACGATACGCATCCTAATCAGTATTTCTGTCCATGCCATGCAGGTCGTTATGAAAAAAATGGTAAAAACGTAGCTGGAACTCCACCATTGGGTCCACTTGACCAGTATGAAGTGGAAGTTATTGACGGTTATGTCCACCTCGGTAAAACAATGCCGAACACATTAGTCTAATTAGTCAGGGGGTACAATCAAATTGATGAACAAAATTTATGATTGGGTCGATGAACGGCTTGATATCACTCCTATTTGGCGCGATATCGCTGATCATGAAGTACCTGAACACGTAAACCCCGCACATCATTTTTCTGCATTCATCTATTGTTTCGGAGGATTGACATTCTTCGTCACGGTAATCCAAATCTTATCTGGTATGTTCCTAACGATGTATTACACTCCAGATATTGAAAATGCTTGGAAATCCGTTTATTATCTTCAAAATGAAGTTGCATACGGAGAAATCGTGCGTGGTATGCACCACTGGGGAGCCTCTCTCGTAATTGTAATGATGTTCCTACATACATTACGTGTATTCTTCACAGGTGCCTATAAAAAGCCTCGTGAATTGAACTGGGTTGTCGGCGTACTATTGTTCGTTGTCATCTTAGGTCTTGGATTCACTGGATACTTATTGCCATGGGATATGAAAGCACTATTTGCTACAAAAGTAGGAATTGAGATTGCAGCTTCTGTTCCGTTTATAGGTGAGTGGATTAAGATCCTTCTTGCAGGTGATGCTACGATTCTTGGAGCACAAACGCTAACGCGTTTCTTTGCGATCCACGTATTCTTCCTGCCTGCAGCACTTCTTGGATTGCTCGCAGCACACTTTATCATGATCAGAAGACAAGGTATTTCCGGACCATTGTAAAATATAAGGAAATCCTTGATTTCTCACTAAGGAGGGAACAAGATGCAGCACGGAAAAGGTATGAAATTCGTTGGAGATTCACGTATTAAAACGAATAGAATGTCCAACACACCTAAAGACTATTCCGAATATCCGGGTAAGACGGAAGCCTTCTGGCCAAACTTCCTCTTGAAAGAGTGGATGATTGGAGCAATTTTCTTAACTGGGTATTTGATTATTACATTAGCGCATCCATCACCGCTTGAGCGACAAGCGGATCCGACCGATACGACATATATTCCTCTTCCTGACTGGTATTTCTTGTTTATGTACCAGTTGCTGAAGTATGAATTTGCATCCGGTCCATTTAACGTCATTGGAGCTATCGTGGTTCCAGGACTTGCTGTTGGTGCACTTATGCTCGTTCCATTCATGGATACTTCTAAAGAACGTCGTCCATGGAAACGTCCGTTGCCAACAGGCTTTATGCTTTTAGCTTTCGCAGCTATCTTCTACCTAACATGGGAATCAGTTGCTAACCATGACTGGGAAAAAGCGGCAGCACAGGGTAAAATCGTTGAAGAGGTTGAATTCGATGAAACTGCCCCAGGATATGAGCTCTATCAGGGTTCTAGTTGTATTGGCTGTCACGGTGATCAGTTCCAAGGTGGATTGGGTCTTCCACTAACAGATACTGGACTTTCACCAGAAGAAATTGAAAAAATCGCCCATGATGGTATTGGTACAATGCCTGCAGGTCAATGGGAAGGTTCAGACGAAGACTTGGCGACTATGGCTGAGTTCATCTCGAATCTAGGAAAAGAATAACTTAAAGGAGTCAGGAAACTGACTCCTTTTTTGATACATATAAATGGATTCTGCAATGTATGGAGTGAAGGGTATGCAATTTGCACTAACTTGGATACGAATGATTCTGTTCAACAAATCGTTCCTATGGATTTTATTGTTCATCAATATCATTGGAACTGTATACGGGTATGATTGGTACATGTGGCAACTTGAAATCACAGATCCGATTTATTGGATATTCGTACCCGACAGCCCGACCGCCAGTTTGTTTTTCTGCTTTGCTATCATCGGCTGGTTACTGAATACGAATTTCAAATTGTTTGAAGCTCTCGCTCTCATTACTCTTGTGAAATATGGGATATGGGCTGTAGTTATGAATCTGCTGACATTGAACGAAGTGGGCTCAATTGGTCCTGCTGGATGGATGCTTGTTATTTCACATGGGGCGATGGCTCTTCAGGGAGTATTGTATTGGAATAAGTACAAATTCGGGATGATTTCGATTTTAATAGCCGCTGTTTGGACGTTGCATAATGACGTAATCGATTATGTCTTTGGACAGATGCCAATCTATGGGGACCTGATGAAGATGATGGATACCATAGGCTACTTCACGTTTTGGTTATCCATTGTTTGTATTTTACTTGCGGTATGGAATTGGAAGCGTCGTCATAAAATTGTAACAGAGCTAATCCAATAAGTATCTTAAAAGTTGCGAGTCACTTTCAAGCACACTAGAATAGGGAGTAGGGAAAGGGTGAGGACCGTTGAATTTCTTAGTGTATTTAGGCATCATAATTTTGTTGCCATTGTATGCACAGTTCAAAGTAAAAAGTACGTATAACAAGTATTCAAAAGTTCGTTCAACATCTGGAATGACTGGTGCACAAGTCGCTCGTCTAATCTTAGACCACAATGGCCTACAAGATGTAAAAGTCGTAGAAACTCAAGGAGTTTTGAGCGATCACTACAATCCAGTAACTAAAATCGTTGCATTATCGAGTCAAAACTATCACGAGGCATCTGTCGCTGGAACAGCTGTAGCCGCTCACGAAGTCGGTCACGCCATCCAAGACAAGGAAGCTTATGCGTTCCTTAGATTTAGACATCGCCTCGCTCCTGTAGCTGGAATCACTTCTAACGCAAGTTGGTTATTTATCATGGCGGGTCTGATTTTCTCAAGCATGAACAGTTTACTCGGAATCGGAATCATCATGATGGCAGTCGGAGTGGTATTCCAGATTGTCACGCTTCCAGTAGAGTTCAATGCCTCGAGTAGAGCGATGACTCAAATTGTTGAGCTAGGGATCATTCGAAACGAAGAAGAACCCCACGCGAAAAAAGTTTTAAGTGCAGCCGCAATGACATACGTTGCAGCAGCTGCTGTTGCTGTACTTGAATTGCTACGTCTTGTAACAATTTTCTTAAACCGTGACTAAACAAAAAAATGCCCACGCTAAATTTTAGCGTAGGGCATTTTTCATCTTGGAATCGGTTGTTTCTTATCGTCTAACGTGAAGCCTTCTCCCATCACATCATGGACATCAGAAACGGAGACAAATGCATGTGGATCGATTGAGGTGATAATATTCTTCATCCTCATAATTTCGTTCTTCGCGATGACACAGTACAAAATACTACGATCCGCTTTTGTGAAGTGGCCATACCCTTTAAACACTGTCACTCCACGGTCCATCTCAAGAGCAATCTTAGTTGCAATCGCATCTTGATGATCCGAGATGATAAACGCCCCTCTTGCGGCATATGCGCCCTCTTGAACAAAGTCAATGACTCGAGCACCGACAAATAACGCAACTAGCGTGTACATGACTGAACGATGATCTAGATACACATACCAAGAGACCAGAATAACCACAGCATCGAACATGAACATCGTTTTCCCAATGCTCCATCCCCAATGGATTTGGGCGAGCCGCGCAATAATGTCTACACCACCTGTAGTACCTCCGAATCTAAAGATGATTCCAAGTCCCACACCGATAAAGATACCTGCGAATAACGATACAAGGAACATGTCTCCCTCAAGATGGATATCGATTTGATACTTCATGAACACCTTTAGAAAAACAGAGACGGCAATTGTCCCTACGACGGTATAGGTGAATATACGCTTTCCGAGCATGCGCCATCCTATGATGAACATAGGGATGTTAAGTACTAAGTTCATAATGGCAGGGTCCCATTTGAAAGCAAAAAAGAGAATTAATGTAATACCTGTAAATCCGCCTTCTGCTAACTCGTTTTGAATATTAAAATGAACGAGTCCAAAGCTGAAAATGGCAGCTCCGAGTACAATGAAAAACAAATTTTTAAACTTTATATCCTTGAACATCTCATCACTCTCCTAAAAGCACTAGTGTTATTATCAGTCATCCAATATATTTTGACAACAGGAAGATGAATGAATACGATAAGTAAAGAAAGGTGTGAGCGACAATGAGTGAATCGAAAACGATGAAAGCAATGCAAAAAGAGGTAGATGCATACATTTCAAGCTTTAAAGAAGGATACTTTCCGCCAATGGAGCTCATAGCCCGTTTGACAGAAGAACTAGGTGAGTTATCCCGTGAAGTTCAGCATGTACATGGTATGAAGAAAAAGAAGAGTTCTGAAAGCGCGAGCACTTTAACTGAAGAGACAGGTGATTTGTTATTTGTACTCATTTGTTTTGCGAATGCTCAAGGAATTGAGTTGACGGAGGCATTGGATACTGTTCTTAATAAGTTTAAAACGCGTGACGCAGACCGCTGGACCAAAAAGGAGGAAATGAAATGACAATCCGTGTCGCAATCGCAGGTGCCCGTGGACGAATGGGAAGTACTGCAGCAGCAGCAATTAATGAAGCTCAAGATATGGAGTTTGTAGGAGCACTTGACTATAAATACGATGGTTGGTACATAAATGAGGGTACACTTATAGAGCATTCACCTGGAGTTCAAGTATATACTTCTATTGCAAAATTGGCAGAAGTTGCGAGGCCGGATGTACTTCTCGATTTAACGGATCCGGAAGCAGTCTTTCCAAATGCTCAAAAAGCGCTGACTTTGGGTATACGTCCTGTTATTGGAACATCAGGTTTGACACTGGAAGAAATCGATCAGTTGAAAATGTTGAGCGAACAAAAAGAACTATCTTGTATTTTAGCTCCTAACTTCTCAATTGGTGCAGTTTTGATGATGAAGTTTGCTGCGCAAGCCGCTCATTATCTAGGGGATGTTGAAATTATCGAAATGCATCATGACCGAAAGTTGGATGCTCCTTCAGGGACTGCGGTTAAAACAGCTGATATGATTTCGAGCGTAAGGACACCGCACCTACAGGGGCATCCAGACGAACAAGTGAACGCTTATGGCGCAAGAGGGGCTGACGTCCAAGGTATGAAGATCCACAGTGTCCGTTTGCCTGGATTGCTTGCACACCAGCAAGTGTTACTTGGTGGTGAAGGTGAGTTATTATCCATCCGCCACGATTCGTTCGACCGCAAAAGCTTCATGCCAGGTGTTCTTCTTGCCGTGCGTGAGTCTATGAGTCAACATCAATTTATCAATGGGTTAGAAGAACTCATCTAAAATGTTGAACAAAAGAGTGTGATGCACTCTACAAGTTAGTTGTTTGTAGGAGAGCAAAATAGAAGGACTTTTACGCGTGACATCGAACTCACTGTGTTTTAATTGGATTGAAATCGAGCCTTTCGGAAATCATTCGACTGGAGCGATAACCAAGGGCACTATACATTTGTAAATAACGTAATGAAATCTTAATAAGTAAGGGATGATGGGATGGAACGATTAAAAATAGGTGTCATTTGCTATCCATCCTTAGGAGGATCGGGAGTAGTAGCTACGGAGCTCGCTATTAAAATGGCTGCAAAAGGTCATGAAATTCACTTTATAACGTCTAGCCTTCCGTTTAGATATAACGAACCTCATGAGAATATCCATTTCCATGAGGTAAGGATCGATGGATATGCAGTATTCAAGTATCCTCCGTATGATATCGCTCTTGCAAATCGAATCGGTCAAGTCGTTGAGGAGCATCAGTTAGATTTGCTTCATGTTCATTATGCGGTTCCTCATGCAGTGTCAGCAGTGTTGGCGAAAGACATGATTCAATCGGATATCGGTATTATTACGACGTTACATGGTACGGATGTGACGATTCTTGGACACGATCCAGCACTACGCAATACAGTTAAATATGGAATTGATAAGTCTGATATTACAACAGCGGTTTCTGACTCACTACGTAAAGAAACCATAGAGCTAATAGAGCCTACCAAAGATATTATAACCATCTATAACTTCATCGATGAAGATACGTACCATCCTGTTGAATGTGGATCTTTACGTGAGGACTTCGATATTAAGAAGGATGAAAAAGTAGTCATTCATATATCAAATTTTAGAAGTGTCAAGAGAATTCCAGATCTGATTCGTGCATTTGCGAAGATTGTAGAAAAAGTTCCCTCCAAACTTTTATTAGTTGGAGAGGGTCCTGAGGTTCCAAGAATTCGTAGGTTGGTGGACATGCTTGGCGTTACTGAAAAAGTAATTTTTACCGGAAAACGTGATGACTTGCCAGAACTTTTATCATTCAGTGATGTCATGGTACTTCCTTCTGAAAAAGAGGCATTCGGACTTGTGTTATTAGAAGGGTTCGCATGTGGAGTTCCTGCAGTCGGTACAAAGGCAGGAGGAATTCCTGAAGTGATTGAAGAGGGGATTAATGGTCATATAGTGCCTATAGGTGACCCGGATGCGATTGCAGAAAAAACGCTCCGTATTTTGAGTGACAGCGATGTTCATCAACAGATGAAAGAGAACGCGATGAAAACTGTAAAAGGGAAGTTCGCATCTGACACCATCGTCGCACAATATGAAAAGCTTTATTATGACTTGCAAAAGAAGGAATGCTAATATGTTTGGAACTACTAAAAGCCGTACAGTCATCACTCGTTTAAACGAATTTGGGTATGAAGCCGTTTTTGTAGGAGGAGCTGTACGGGACTTTCTTCTTGGGAAAGAACCAACAGATATCGATATTGCCACTTCAGCGACCCCTGACCAAGTAAAATCTGTTTTCAAGAACACAATAGACCTCGGAACAGAGCATGGCACCGTATTGGTGATCGAATCAGGCGAACCGATTGAAGTGACGACCTATCGTACGGAAGGAACGTATTCAGATAATCGCAGACCGGATGAAGTCCATTTTGTAACTTCTCTAGAAGAAGATTTGAAAAGACGAGATTTTACTATCAATGCCCTCGCTCTTCGAATGGACGGAGAAGTAGTAGATCCTTTTAATGGTAGGGAAGATTTGTCGACTAAAACAATCCGGGCCGTTGGGAATGCAAGTGAACGCTTTAATGAGGACGCGCTTCGAATGATTCGGGCAGTCCGGTTTGTATCTGTACTTGGATTTGAATTGGAATCCTCGACAAAAGAATCGATTACAGCCCTGGCCAGTACTATTAAAACTCTCTCTGTTGAGCGGATTAAAAGCGAGTTCGATAAATTGTTTCAAGGTAAATTTGCTCACGATGCTTTGAAGTTACTAGCAGAAACAAATTTGTCAGAGGCACTTCCTTTATTCCCTAAGCGGCAAGATACATGGTTACAGTGTGCTCCATTCCGAAATTCACTGGAGGGGTGGGCGTCATTGATGATTGCTGGTGACTTCGATGCATCCGAGGTCGTAAGAGCATATAAATTATCAAACAAGGAACGGTTGTATTTGAAATCGATACAAAAGTTCTTTGAAATTAGACAACAGCGCGCTTATACAATCGATGATTATTACGCATCCGAGTATTCGACGTTGGTGTCTGTTGAAAAGATGATAGTTGCTTTCACCAATCGAGTAACAATCGATGAAAACGAGATCGAGAAAGCAATGAATGGGTTACCGATTCATTCCAAGCAAGAATTAGCTGTGAAAGGTGAACAACTGATGGAATGGACAGATAAAAAAGCAGGAAGATGGCTAGGAGAGGCGATTCAAGCCATTGAGCACGCTGTCCTACATCAAGTAATTCCGAACGAACAGAATGCGATAAAGGAATGGTTTTTACATGAATACGAATGTAAAAAGTGAGTTGCTAAAAAGAATGTCAGCAGGTAAAGACAATCCAGTGTCAGGACAACAATTGGCAGATGAGTATGGTGTATCCCGCACCGCCATCTGGAAATATGTAAAAGAACTTGAAAGTGAAGGGTATGAAATTGGCTCGATTCGAAAAAGAGGGTATTATTTAATCGACTCACCAGATACAGTAGGTCCTGCGGCGGTTCAACAGTTTTTGCAAACTGAAAACTACGGACGCAACATTCGTCATGTTGAATCGTGCCCATCGACACAGATACTTGCACACGAAGAAGCCCAAAATGGTGCACCCGACGGGACTGTTATTATTGCTGATGAGCAAACCGCTGGTAAAGGGAGACTGTCACGCCCTTGGTCTTCTGTAGCTGGGAAGGGGATCTGGATGAGCGTCATTACACGACCCAGGTTAACCCCGCAGCAAGCACCTCAAATGACTCTTGTGGCTGCAGTCGCTATTGTACGTGCTATCGAAGAGCTGACGGATGTCACGCCTACTATAAAATGGCCGAATGACATCTTGGTGGATGGTCGTAAACTAACAGGGATTCTGACTGAGCTTCAAGCGGATCCGGATCGTGTAAAAGCCATCATTCTTGGTATCGGCATGAACGTTAATCAGCAGTCAGAAGATTTCCCTGAAGAGATCCGTTCAATTGCCACATCTCTTTGTATTGAAGAAGGGCAACCGGTTAGTCGTGCAAAATTGACGGCAAAAGTCTTGGATTATTTAGAATTATACGTTGGGCTATACGTCGAAAAAGGATTCGCCCCCATTAAACTCCTTTGGGAAAGCTACGCAGACTCCATCGGCAAACGTGTTCGCATCTCGACACTGCAAGACACCTATGAAGCGACTGCTAGAGGTATTTCAGAAGACGGACGTCTTGAAGTGGTGCTTGACGATGGAACCATACGAGGAATCTATTCAGCTGATATTCACATTATCTGAACAATTAAAAACCATTTGGCAATTACCCACATTGGGTGTTATAGTGATTGAGAAGGGCGATATCATATTGAATCGCACCTGTAATACCAGTACGTGAACACAATTAAATAAATCTGCCTTGATCATATTGACAGGGACGGAGGAAACCTATGACGATATCCTACACAACCCTTCTGTCTTTTTATGACTAGAAGGGTTTTTATGTTTTGGTTTTCTCCTGAATAGGAGAGGAGAAGAACAATGAAAACAATTACGGACTTCAAACGGATGAAAGCTGAGGGTGACAAAATTGTGATGATGACAGCATATGATTACCCAACAGCGGTTTTTGCTGAAAAATCAGATGTTGATATTTTGCTAGTCGGGGATTCTCTTGGAATGGTCGTTCTGGGATATCCTTCAACTGTATATGTGACTTCGGATGACATGGTTCATCACGGAAAAGCGGTAAGACGTGGCGCAAAAGATACGTTTCTTGTTGTCGATCTGCCTTTTGGGACGTTTAGAGGCTCACAAGATCGAATTCTTAACGAAGCAATTCGGGTCTTTCAAGAAACGGGTGCAGACGCGCTTAAAGTCGAAGGAGCTGATGAAGTATTGGATACGATTCAGCTACTTACGAACACAGGGATCCCAGTTGTTGCCCATTTAGGGTTACTTCCTCAATCGGCATCTGTTATTGGAGGCTACAAAGTACAAGGAAAGACAGCGGATTCTGCACGTAAGCTGTTGGATGATGCGATATTGTGTGAACAAGCAGGTGCATGCATGATTGTTGTCGAGTGCATCCCCCATCAGTTGACTGAGAAGTTAACGAAAGCGGTCAGTATTCCGATCATAGGAATAGGCGCAGGGGCAGAAGCAGACGGCCAAGTACTTGTATTCCACGACCTTGTAAAATATGGAGACCATCGTCTACCGAAATTCGCGGAGTGCTTTAGCGATGCTGGAGTAGTTATTCAAGATGGAATTTCATCCTATACAAATGCAGTACGAACAGGAACGTTTCCCGTCGCGCAGCATCAGTTCACGATGAAAGAAGAAGAATTAGTGAATTTGTATGGAGGCGGAAACCAGTGACTGAAACAACTCCAATGCAATGTACAGCTTCAATCTCAAAAATGATTGAATGGCAGCAAGACATGAAAGCATCGAATCGGACAATCGGTTTTGTTCCAACGATGGGATTTCTTCATGAAGGCCACGTATCGTTAATACGGGAAGCGAAAGAGAACAATGACTGCGTCGCAGTTAGTATCTTCGTAAACCCTACTCAATTTGGACCAGGGGAGGACTTTGAAGCGTATCCTCGCAATTTGGATGCAGATGTAAGACTTGCTGCGCAAGCGGGGGCGGACATTATATTTTGTCCTGAAGTAGAGGAAATGTATCCAACTGATGGGGGTATACGTATAGTTCCAGGTCCTCTGGCAGACCGGTTATGCGGAGCATCGCGTCCGGGTCACTTTGATGGCGTGTTGAAAGTGGTCTTGAAGCTCGTGAATATCGTGCAACCAAACAACGTGTACTTTGGCATGAAAGATGCGCAACAACTTGCGATTATTGAAACGTTTTTCCGTGATTACAACTGTCCAGCAACCATAGTTCGCGTTCCAACAGTTCGGGAGTTAGATGGATTGGCAAAAAGCTCGAGGAATGTGAACCTTTCTTCTCAAGAACGAAGCGAAGCACCAGCACTATATGAAACGTTGCAACAGGGGCAAGTTTTAGTCCTTGAAGGGGTCGCAATTGATGCAGTTAAACAATTTGTCACAGAAGCACTTGAGAAAAAGACATCGGGGACCGTTGACTATATATCAATACTGACCTATCCACTATTGGAAGAACCGACCGCTATGTCGAAAGATCTGATCATTGCTTGCGCAGTCCAATTTCCAAAAGCTCGTTTGATCGATAATATCATTTTTGAGAGGGAAGGCTGAATCATGTTCCGTACGATGCTCACAAGTAAACTACACCGCGCTACAGTTACAGAAGCCAATTTGAATTATGTAGGAAGCATTACAATTGACGAAGACTTACTAGATGCAGCCAATATCCTGGTTAACGAAAAAGTACAGATCGTCAACAATAACAACGGAGAACGATTCGAAACGTATACCATTCCAGGGAAACGTGGCAGTGGCATGATCTGCGTTAATGGTGCTGCTGCAAGACTCGTTCAACCAGGAGATATCGTCATCATACTTGCGTATGCTCTCATGCTAGACGAAGAAGCGCAACAACATACCCCAATGGTCCTACTCATGGATGAACATAACAAAGTAAACCAAATTATCCAAGAATCCCACGGTGTAATTGTTTGATAATCTCTATGTGAATTGCATTTAGAAACGCATATTGTATTCTTATTTAAAACTAAATGACTATCCAGAAACAGTATCTACTGACTTTCTGGATAGCTTTTTCATTTTTTGCCATGTTCGCACCCTTCCTTTAGAGCCTAGACTGAATATATGGTACAATCTGCAGTAGGAAACCGATACAGGAAGTTGATGAATCCATGGAAAATCTAAAATTTGCAGTAGTCGATTTGGAGACAACCGGTCATTCCCCCGAAAAAGGCGACCGGATTATTCAAATTGCCATCATGTTCATTGAAGACGGCATTCTCACAAACGAGTATGTCCGCTTTGTCAATCCCGGTCAAAAAATCCCTGTTTTTATACAAGAACTAACGGATATCACGAACGCCGAGGTAAAAGATGCACCGTTATTTGAAGAAATTGCGCAAGAAGTGAGAGACTTATTAGAGGGATGGGTTTTTTCCGCACATAATACGAACTTCGATTTAACATTTCTGCAAAAAGAGTTTCTACGTTGTGGAATTCCTCGATGGCAAGGAAAACAAATCGATACAGTCGAATTTTCAAAAATCATGTTTCCATCCGCGGTCAGCTATCGTTTAAAAGAATTGACAGAGGAACTTGGAATCGAACTTTCCGCTGCTCACCGTGCAGATGATGATGCAAGAGCGACAGCCCACTTGTTACTTAAATGTATTGATAAAGTCAAATTGCTTCCAGAACAAACGATAACTCGTTTACATAAGCGCTCTTTTTCGTTGAAAACAGATCTATCCGTAATATTCTATCTAGCGCTAGTAGAGGCGCGTCAAAAAACGCTTTACCCGCATCTCTCTCATTTCCGGGGAATTCCTTTTCGGCAAACCAAGCTCATCCAGAACCTTGAACCTAGAGAAATTACCTATCCAATCAGTCAAGATGAAAAAGACCAGTTGCTCATTCAAGCATATCCTTCCTACGAATCTAGAAGCGCGCAACTGCAATTCATGGATGCTGCTTGGAAATCCTTACGTACAGGAACGGAGATCATGGTTGAGGTTCCTACAGGAATAGGAAAGACAGTATCTTATTTGCTGCCTGCAGCCATTCGCGCAGTGGAAACAAAACAAGCAGTCATTGTGAGTACGTACACGAATCATTTGGCAGATAAAATTATGGAAGAAGAAATTGACGTCGTCTCGAAAGCATTATCTGTTCCAGTTCAAGCTACCGTGTTGAAGGGGCGTTCAAATTATATTTCGCTAGCAAAGTTTGCAGAACTGTTGTTAAGTGGCGAATCGAGTTATGACAATATATTCACTGAAATGCAACTTTTAGTTTGGCTAACGGAAACCACGACGGGAGATGTTAACGAACTTAATCTTTCAGGTGGCGGCATGCTGTATATCGATCGAATCCGCAAACGTTCTTCGGTTCTTGCAGAAGATGAAGTTGGAGTGGATTATCATCAAATCGCTTTAGAAAATTGCCGTCATGCAGATATTGTCATCACGAACCATGCATTACTTCTCAGTGATGGAGCCAGTAAGGAACAAATTGTTAAGGAATCTTGCGGACTCGTTGTCGATGAAGCCCATCAGTTTATACACGCGGCCTATAAAACAAATGAAATCATATTCTCCTATACAAATTGGAAATATGTACTGGGGCAAATTGGCTCTGAAGCAGATGACCAAATTAGTCGTCGCATCGAAGGGATTCTAATACGAAAGAGATTACATCGTTCACGTGAGCGTTCAAACCTTTTGACAGCATTCGAGAAATTCTCTTCTGCTTTTGATGCTGCTATCCATGAGTTAATAGGGTCAGAATCAGTTCAAAGAGGTCATGTTAAGGGGAGTCGACTTCATGTTGCTTTAGAAGACATCACGGCGGACCGAATCGTATTTGAAACTGTGTTCCAATCCATGAATAGCTTCATTGAGCAAGCTTCGACATATGTTAAAAGATTGGATCGGGAAGTGGAAAGTCTTTCCGATAAAGAACAAGCGATTCTTACAGAATGGCATTATTGGATAGATGAGCTTCGCGTGAAAATTGGAGAATGGGTCGAATTATTCCTTGATAACGAATCGGATGGAACTGTTTGGATGGAGCAAGACCAAAGAAGTATCCCGGGAAGTCTCACAGTCATTAAAAGTCCTATTGACAGTGCACCTGTGATCCGTAATTCACTGAACTCATTTTTCACTGAGGAAAAAGGCGTGATATGGACGTCTGGGACATTATCTGTGAAAAGCGATGAGCGCTTTGTTGCACGGCAATTAGGTGTTGCCCAAGAGGTGCCCGTTCTGAAGTTACTTGCTCCTGAACACTTCTATACAGGTGCCCAGATCTTTCTTATCGATGATATGCCGAACATTCAGCAAGTCGCACAACAAGAATATGTAGAAGAAGTGGCGGAGGCAATCGTCCAAACGGTAATGGTAACTGAGGGGAGACTTTTTGTTCTCTTTACGTCGCAAGATATGCTGAATCAAACCCATGAACTCATTTCAGACAGTGGATTGTTGGAAGACTATGCACTCATCGCTCAAGGCATCAGCTCAGGTAGTAGGTATCGATTGTTAAAATCATTCCGTCAGTATGAAAAAGCGGTATTGTTCGGTACAAATAGCTTCTGGGAAGGGGTTGACGTCCCTGGTAACTCATTATCAGCAATTATTATAGTGCGTTTACCTTTCTCTTCTCCGTCTGAACCTGTGTTTAAAGCAAAAACTGCCCTACTGAACCAGATGGGGAAAAATGCATTCACTGCATATGCATTACCTGAAGCAATTTTGAGACTACGTCAAGGTTTTGGAAGACTAATTCGCTCATCTACAGATACTGGTTTTTTCATCATCTTGGATCGACGAATTGAAACGAAATCATATGGTAAGAAATTTTTAGAAGCGCTGCCAGACGTGCCTGTTAAAAAAGTGTCACTTGCACGTATGGTAGATGAACTTAATAATTGCTATAATAAATGAGTCTAACGGACTTAGATGAATACGTTTTTAAAAAATCAATCTAGGTCTGTCTAAACCCATTAAGAGTGGGATGTGAAATAGTGATAAACTGGATAAAATTTTTCGCCGTTTTTCTCTTTGCTCTAACGCTAGCTTTTACGTCATTTGTCTTTTACAAAGCTTATGAACCTGCTTCTACGTTAAAAGAAAATGCGACCAATCGAGTATTGGATGCGGGTCTTTTAGAAGAAGCAGATCGGGCTGAAGTGTACAATGGCACAACATCACTTACAGTGGTCTTTGGAAAAGATTCAAAAGGTGTTTCAAAAGCCGTTTTTGTAAACGAGAAGGCGAAATCAGATGAGGATCTGAACGTGATTACTCTTGAAAAAGGTATAACCGCAAAACAAGCATTATCCTCGGTCAAACAAGAAATGAACGTCAACAAACTCATCCATGTTAAACTGGGAGAGGAAGACGATGCTGCTGTATGGGAAGTCGCATTCAAAAATGAGGACAATAAACTGAATTACGTGTATGTCTCATTTTCAGATGGACAGTGGCAAAAGCGAATTTTAAACTTATAGGAAGTGCATGAACGCACTGGTAAAGGGAGCGATGGACTTGGCGAAGCAATTAGCATCTAGAGTAACTACACTTTCACCTTCAACAACTTTGGCGATTACAGCTAAAGCAAAAGAAATGAAAGAATCTGGTATTGATGTAATTGGTCTTGGTGCAGGAGAGCCTGACTACAATACACCCGAGCCTATACTGGAAGCAGCATGGCATTCTATGAAAGAGGGAAAGACAAAGTACACACCATCTGGTGGTCTTCCTGCTCTAAAGGATGCAGTCATTGGGAAGTTGGAAAAGGACCAAGGCTTAACGTATGCGCGTACTGAAGTCATGATCGGGATTGGCGCAAAGCATGTGTTGTACACATTGTTCCAAACGATTCTAGATCCATTAGATGAAGTGATCATTCCTGCACCATACTGGGTGAGTTATCCGGAGCAAGTGAAACTTGCAGGCGGAGTACCTGTTGTCGTTCAGGCAGCTGCAGAAGCAGAGTTCAAAGTGACGGCCAGTCAGATTAAGCAAGCTATTACATCAAAAACAAAAGCACTTATCCTTAACTCTCCTGGTAATCCTACAGGAATGGTGTATACAGAAGAAGAACTAAAAGAGATTGCGAAAGTGTGTAAGGAACACGATATTTGGATCATTTCGGATGAAATTTATGAGAAACTCGTTTATGGAACGGCAAAACATGTTTCCATTGCAACATTGTCAGACGATGCTAAGGAGCGCACGTTTATTATTAACGGTGTTTCAAAATCACATTCGATGACAGGATGGCGTATTGGGTTCATTGCCGGGAACGAAGAAGTCGTAAAAGCGATGACAAATCTTGCCAGCCATTCGACATCAAATCCTGTAACTACTTCACAATATGCGGCAATCGAAGCGTATAATGGTTCACAGGATGCAGTAGAGATTATGCGGAAAGATTTCGGCGCTCGTTTAGAACGTATTTATCCGCAAATCCAGGCAATTCCCGGTTTCCATACAGTGAAACCACAAGGTGCATTCTATTTGCTACCAGACGTATCAGAAGCTGTGAAACATACAGGTTATGAAAACGTGGATGCGTTTGCAAAAGCATTACTGGAAGAAGCAAATGTGGCAGTTATCCCAGGTAGCGGATTCGGTTCAGAAGAAACGATTCGATTATCATACGCGACTTCTATTGATTTGTTAGAAGAAGCTGTGCGCCGTATAGACCAATTTGTAAAAGAGAAATGGAACGACTGAACGAAAACTGACTAGGTAGTACAAGTACCTAGAAAAACTTTGGAGGCTCTTATGAAAACGATTATGATTCACGAAATGCCTGATCATGAAGGCGAAACAGTACGAATTGGAGCATGGCTTGCCAACAAGCGTTCAAGCGGTAAGATTGCATTTTTACAATTACGTGATGGCTCTGGTTTTGTACAAGGGGTTGTTGTTAAGGAAGATGCTGGTGAAGAATTATTTGCTACTGCAAAAGGTTTAACACAAGAGACTTCCTTGTATGTAACAGGTGAGGTTACTGTAGACGAACGTTCAAGCTTTGGGTATGAGCTGCAAGTCAAAGGGATTGAAGTGATTAAAGTAGCAGAAGATTACCCAATTACACCTAAAGAGCATGGAACAGAATTCCTTATGGATCACCGTCATCTTTGGTTGCGTTCACGGAAGCAACATGCAGTGATGAAAATACGTGACGAAATTATTCGCGCAACGTATGAATTCTTCCACATGAATGGATTTATCAAAATCGATCCACCGATATTGACAGGTTCTTCTCCTGAAGGAACTTCAGAGTTGTTCCACACGAAATACTTTGATGAGGATGCTTATCTTTCACAGTCAGGACAGCTTTACATGGAGGCTGCTGCGATGGCACTTGGTAAAGTATTTTCATTCGGTCCAACATTCCGTGCTGAAAAGTCGAAAACTCGCCGTCACTTAATCGAGTTTTGGATGATTGAGCCTGAAATGGCGTTCGTAGAACATGCTCAAAGTTTAGAGGTACAAGAGCAATTTGTAGCACACGTTGTTCAATCTGTACTTCAAAACTGCAAACTTGAGCTAGAACGTCTAGGTCGGGACACTTCAAAATTGGAAAAAATCCAAGCGCCGTTCCCGCGCATTACGTATGACGATGCAATTGAGTTCCTTCACAAAGAAGGATTCGATGATATCCAATGGGGTGACGATTTTGGAGCGCCTCATGAGTCGGCCATTGCGGAAAGTTATGATCTACCTGTATTCATCATGAATTATCCAATAGGCATTAAGCCATTCTACATGCAACCACATCCTGATCGTGATGATGTTGTGCTATGTGCAGACTTGATCGCCCCTGAAGGATATGGAGAAATCATTGGTGGATCTGAACGTATTCATGACTATGAACTCATGAAGCAACGTATCGAAGATCACCAGCTAGATGCTTCTGCATACGAATGGTATTTGGAGTTAAGTAAATATGGCGCAGTGCCTCACTCTGGTTTCGGTCTTGGATTAGAGCGTACTGTCGCTTGGATTTCAGGGGTTGAACACGTGCGGGAAACGATTCCGTTCCCACGTCTACTCAACCGTCTGTATCCTTAATAAAGCAACAAGGAGGAGTTCGCCATATGCAACAAGATGAACGGCTCCGGATGTGGATTGAGCAGGGGAATGTTACTATTCCCCAGCTTTTTTTTAACTCTTATAAAAAACTAGGCATTCAAGATTCGGATGCCATGCTCATTTTACAAATGGAAGCCTACCGTGCTCAACATATTGAGTTTCCGACGCCATCCGATTTTTCATCACGGATGAACCTCACAGAAAACGAGGTATCCCAAGTATTGCAGCGTCTCATGCAAAAGGGATATTTGAAAATTGGCCAAACTAGTGATTCCAATGGAGTACTGTTTGAACAATTTTCACTACTTCCTTTATGGGAAGCGGTTTTAGAATGTGAAATCGGGAGTCAGAATAAAACAGTTGAAGTAAAAGAAAAGGAAGAAGAAGGACAAATCTTCCAAGTTTTTGAGCAAGAATTTGGGCGTCTTCTTTCTCCTATGGAATGTGAAACGATTGCGATGTGGATTGATCAGGATCATCACGGCATTAATATTATTAAAGCAGCTTTAAAAGAGGCTGTTATTGCTCAGAAACTAAGTATGCGTTATATCGATCGGATTTTGTTTGAATGGAAAAAGAAAAATGTAACGACACTTGCAGATGTCGAAAAACAAACTAAAGCCTTCCGTTCCCCTACGCAATCTATACGACAGGGAAAAGCACAAGGAACTGTTAAACGGGTTCCTCTCTACAACTGGCTTGAAGATCGGGATGGGTGAGTGGAATGTTAACTAAAACAGAGTGGCACTATTGCTTAGAGGAAATCGACACGATGTTTCCGGATGCTCATTGTGAGCTTGTGCACGAAAATGCCTTTGAATTGGTCGTTGCGACACTTTTATCCGCACAATGTACGGATGTGCTGGTCAATCGTGTAACTGCAGAGTTGTTTAAGAAGTACAAAACGCCAGGAGATTATTTGGAAGTTCCAATCGAAGAATTGCAACAAGACATTCGTTCGATTGGTCTCTATCGGAACAAAGCAAAAAATATCCAAGCGTTGTCGCTCATGCTTCTAACTCAATTCGGTGGGGAAGTCCCTGAAGATCGCGACGTGCTGACAACACTTCCAGGAGTGGGTAGGAAAACGGCGAATGTTGTAGTCTCAAATGCGTTTGGTGTTCCTGCACTTGCTGTCGATACACACGTTGAACGTGTAGCAAAGCGTTTGGCAATGAACCGATGGAAAGACTCGGTCTTGGCAGTTGAAGAGAAAATCATGCGATGGACACCAAGAGAACGATGGACACAGACGCATCATCAACTTATTTTTTTCGGTAGATATCACTGCAAAGCCCAAAGACCGAACTGCCCGGAATGTCCACTGCTTTCTGTATGTCGAGAAGGAAAGAAGAGGATGAAGACTAATGGATAATTCAAAACCAAATGTAACAAAAGACCAAGTAATGCTTTACTTTGATAAATGGGAATCTCTAAAACCTGAAATTCAACAGCGTTATGACCAGAAGCAATCCGATGCTTCTGAGTCGATGGCGATTGCCATTGCAAACTATGAAGAATTACTAGAGGTATGTGCACCAGTCGGTGGTTCTGATCGTCGTACAAAAATGGAGCCATTGAATGGGGAGGAGCGCCTTCAATTCATCAAGGATAAGGTAATAAGTCCATTTGCACTCATTCAATTGAATTTGCTCTATACGGAATTGAGAAAGAAGATTGCCCGATTTATCACCAATTAAAAAAACAGCGACTTCGTTTTTACGAAGTCGCTGTTTTTTGTTGTCAGTTTTCGTCTGATGTCTTTGTATCATCAGGTTTGGTTCCAGAAGGTTTCGACGAACTGGCTGTATTGGAGTCCGAGTTATTCGAAGGGTTGCTACTGACGCCATCGGAACCGTCAGCATCGTTACCTTCTCCATTATTTTCAGAGTTGTTTCCGTCTGAACCATTGCCGTTGTTGCCATTATTGTTTCCGTTATTACCATTGTTACCGTTGTTGTTCCCATTGCCATTATTATTGTTCCCGTTGTTGTTATTGCCATTATTATTGTTGTTGTTGTCATTGTTAGAGCCGTTATTTTGACCGTCATCCTCATTGTCCTGATCAGAGTCCCCTTGGTTTTCATCATCAGGATTTTCTTCAGGCACTTCTTCTTCAGTTGCCTGAATCATAAGCGTTGTCGAAGCAGGGGAGCTAACAAGATTATCTGCTTTTGCAATAACAGAGAACGTATACGTATGACCCGGTTCGACATTCCCGAATGTGAAGGATTTATCGCTTGTCTCCGTAAGTGATTGGGATCCTCCGCCATCTACAGAAACTGAAACTGCAAATGAGACATCGCCATCAAAATCATCAGAATCAGGCTTATTGTGGTTCCAACTTAAGTCGATTTCCTGATTATCGGCGTCATATTCTGCACTTAAATCAGTAGGCGCTTCAAGTTCCGTCACTTCTTCCTCAGGCTCTTCCTCTACATATGTGCGCTCGGGAAGAGTTCCACGAACAAATAGCTCATCACTTTTCAGGTTGCTTGGTGTGCTATTACTTGCCAATTGAAGCGGTTGAGATCCTGCGACGATTGTAGCTTCTTCAACAGAACTAGGCTTTTTGAATTTCTTCGGATTGTTGCCAGAAGCGATATCGCTCATCACTTGACGGAACAATACTTTAGGCATATCGCGACCGCCTTGGAAACCGACTATGGGTTCGTTTCGTTTTTCATGTCCTCCCCAAACTGCAATCGTATAGTCGGATGTATATCCTGCAAACCATGAGTCAGGTACACTGTACTGGCCAATGTTATATTTCTTTTTGTCGTCAGCTGAATAGTTAGTTGTACCCGTTTTCCCCGCAATGTCCATTCCAGGAATGTTTGCTTTTGTTCCAGTTCCATTTGGTTTTGTCATCACGTCACGAAGCATATCTGTCACCATATAAGCGGTGGAATCCTTCATCGCGGAAACTGGATCTGGAGAAAGATTGATTTCAGTTTTACCATCTCGTAAAATTATTTTTTTTACTGCATGGGGAGCATTGTAGATACCTTCGTTTCCGAATGCCGCAAATGCTCCTGCCATTTGTTGAGTAGAGACGTCATTGGCGCCTCCGCCAATCGCATCCGATTGGTATAATTTTTTAACAGGTACGCCAAGTGAGTTTGCAAATTCCCCGGCGTTTTTAGTACCAACTTCTTCAAATGTTTTAATCGCTGGGATGTTTCGAGATTCATACACTGCTTGACGCATAGTGATAGGTCCCTTGAATCTATTGTCGACGTTATTTGCTTTTATACCTTTTGTTTTTTCATCTACGATTGTCTGACCAGTCGACCAGTTTAAGTATTCAATTGCAGGGCCATAGTCTAAAACGGGTTTGATCGAAGATCCAGGCTGTCGTTTTTGGTCGCTTGCATAGTTATGGTTAAATAATTTGTAATCACGACCTCCACCAACTGCTACAATCTCGCCTGTTTTTGTATCGACAACTGTCATACCTGCTTGAATTGTATCTGATTCAAAGTTGCTAGAATCTGCAAGTGCTTTTTCGACAGCTTGTTGTGCGTTAGGATCTAGGGCGGTTTGAATCGTAACACCATCTGCCTCAATATCTTTGTACCCTGCTTTTTGGAGTTCATCCATAGCAATATCAATGTAAGCTTGGTATTTAATATCCATTGGTTTTTCGCGTTTTTCTTCAGGAAGAAGAGAAGCAGTGACCGGGATGGATTTCGCGGTATCCATTTCCTCTTTTGTGATTTTTTCGTGTTGGTTCATGAGTCTCAATACAATATCACGACGTTTTTGTGCACGTTCAGGGTGTTTGAATGGATTGTAAGCATTTGGTGATTGAGGCATCCCTGCTAACATTGCCATTTCAGGAAGCTCCAGCTCATTTAACTCTTTCCCGAAAAAGTACTCAGCACCTGTACCAAATCCATATTTGTTACCTGACATGAGGACTTTGTTGAAATACATTTCAAAAATTTCTTCTTTGGAATAATTTCGTTCTAGCTTAAAAGCAAGCCATGCTTCCTGTGCTTTTCGCTTTAATGTTTTTTCATTCGTGAAGAATGAGTTTTTTATAACTTGCTGTGTTAATGTCGAAGCTCCTTGAGAGCCAAAACCGCTTTTAAGATTGGCAAGGACAGCACCACCAAGACGCCATAGGTCAATTCCGTGGTGTTTGTAAAAACGGGAGTCTTCCGTTGCAAGAATTGCGTCTTCCAATTCTTTAGGAATTTGGTCGTATGGTATATATTTTCGCTTTTCATTACCTGTAGTGTAAATAACGTTGTCGTTACGATCTAAAACTTTTGAAGAGAGCGGGTCTTTTAATAGACTTTCATCTAATGCGGGTGCCGTACTTGCATAGTAGGCGAATAAACCTGCACCTGCCATCAAAAATAGTAATCCGATAACAACGATTGCTTTCAATATGGTCTTAACGAGACCTTTTTTCTTTTTAGGTGTTTTTTTATGTTTCCGCGACGATTTCTGCTCCGCCTCCGCTTGTTGTCTGCGTGCGGTCCTTGAATTTGGAGTATTTTTGTCCATTAGGATTCCTGCCTTTCAATTCGTTCACCGGTTGTTTGTTCAACTAGACCGGTTAGAGCGTGTAAATAGTCTAGACGTGGATGATAGCCAGGTTGTAATTCGACTGACATTTCCTCAAGTTCAGAAAGAGTAATCGATTTTCTGCCACCATCAATCATCCTTGTCCATGTTCCGATGAAATTTCTAAAGGGTAATACGAAATAGCGATCTAAGAGAGAAAAGCGGATAATTAGAAATGCAATACCACCTTGTTCGTGTACTTGAGACATATGCTCAACTTGATGATCATGTATATTTTGTAAAGGAAAAGAAGTTTTGTTTTTCGTCTCCTTCGCTTCAAAATCGACATATTTCCCTTGCCATACGCCGTTGTAGTCAGTTGTGGAAGCAGTTTTGAAATAAGCTTCAGTAATTACTGCTGCACTTCTCGCCGGATATCGGACGTTAACAATTTGAATAGGTACGGGTTTTTTATGAATGACTGCGATCCCTCTACTAGTATAATACTCGTTGCTGTCATTCAATTCATCTTCCAACGTTTTACCCCGATTGCTGAAAGATAATGAAGTTGGTTTGGCAGCAGTATTCGTTGTAGTAGGTACATATTTTTTGCCATTTGGATAGCGTATCGCCAACATACTCACCTCACATCATCAGTGTATCATACCACAATATTGAGACGTTAAAACGTTGATTAGGTTGCAAACTACAAAATGCTCTCCCTTTTAGAGAGGAATGCACGTTCGTCAATGTTGGAACTAAAAGCACTAATTTGATAAACTTAAAATAGAAGTAGTAGAAAGGTGACAAGTAGTATGAGGTTACAGCAGTTAACAGAACAATTACTTGAAGTATGCGATGAGTGCTTAGTTCGGCATAGCGACATGCGACTTGAAAATCGCGAACCCGACTTTTATAAAGAAGTTAAACCATATGCCGATCACTGGCATCTGATGATAGATGAATGGGACGAACTCGTACAACAATGGATTCGTACAAGACGGCCAAAATACGTACGACCTATTCAAATTTCAACGTTAAATGATCTGATGAAACAATTTACCGTTCAATCCTTTTATCAAAAGACAGGGAAAAAGCGATTTGTTCAATCCATTCAATCCGCCAGTTATACATTGAATACCGTTCGTATCGCGTTGGAAAAAGAGAAAGAGGAGGGCGGAGATGGCAAATAACGTAAATCTCCAGTCATTTATTGATGAGTTGAAACAAGATCCGGAATTCGCAAAGAATGTAAAGCATTATAAAGTGACGGAAGGAAAAGACGCAATCTATGCTACTTTTCCTGAGAAATTGCATCCATCATTAAAAACGGCGCTTTCACATAAAGGCATACATCAATTATATAGTCATCAGCGGAAAGCATTCGACTTCGCACAACAAAAAAAATCATATACAGCGGTAACTCCAACGGCGTCTGGTAAATCACTTTGTTATCATTTACCTGTTCTTCAAAGCATATTGGAGAATGAAGCCTCGCGAGCATTGTATCTCTTTCCGACAAAAGCACTCGCGCAGGATCAATTAGCCGATCTACATGAACTCATTGAAGCGAGTGGAGAAACGATACTAAGTTATACGTATGATGGAGATACTGCACCCGGATTAAGAACGAAGGTTCGTAAATCGGGGCATATTGTGTTGACCAACCCGGATATGCTACATTCTGGAATTTTGCCGCATCATACGAAGTGGGTTTCACTTTTTGAGAACTTGAAGTATATCGTGATCGATGAATTGCATACGTATAAGGGAGTGTTTGGTACACATGTTGCCCATGTGTTAAGACGCTTAAAACGAATTTGTGCTTATTATGGAAGTAACCCTGTGTTCATCTGCACTTCAGCAACAATTGCAAACCCTCAACAACTTGCGGAAAACCTGACGAATTCCTCAATGGAGCTCATTGCGGATAACGGAGCGCCTGCTGGCAAGAAGCATTTTTTGTTTTACAATCCACCGGTTGTCCATGAAACGTTTGGAATTCGTAGGAGTGCTGTCTTGGAAGTTCGGGATATTGCTTCCCGCCTTTATCGAGAAGGGGTTCAAACCATCATTTTTGCAAAAAGCAGAGTGCGTGTAGAAATGCTCGTAACCTATATGAAAGAACTCACCAAAAAGAAATTGATGGATGAGACGATCATGGGGTACCGGGGAGGTTATCTTCCTTCAGAGCGTCGTAAAATTGAAAAAGGACTGCGTAATGGGACGATTAAGACAGTAGTCAGTACAAATGCGTTGGAACTTGGTATTGATATTGGTCAACTCCAAGCATGTGTTATGACGGGTTACCCGGGAAATATCGCAAGTGCATTGCAACAAGCAGGTCGAGCAGGAAGAAGGCAGGATGACGCACTCATCATTTATGTCGCACAGTCTATGGCGTTGGACCAATACATCATCGAGCATCCTGATTACTTACTAGGTGGATCACCAGAGGAAGCGCATATTCACCCTGACAATATTGTCATACTCATGGATCATCTACGGTGTGCTTCATTTGAACTGCCATTTTCGGTGAACGATCAGTATGCAGAGTTCGATGTCCAGCAGCTATTGGAATTTTTAGCGTCTGAAGGAGTTCTCGTATTGGCAGGGGATCATTGGCACTGGATGACAGAACGTTTTCCTGCGAGCGAAGTAAGTTTACGTTCAGCTTCTCAAGAAAATGTAGTGATTATTGATAAAACCCGACCTAAAGAAACGACGGTCATTGGAGAAATGGATCGATTCAGTGCAATGACGTTGTTACATGAAGAAGCGATCTATTTGCACCAAGGTACACAGTTCCAGGTTGAAATGTTAGATTGGGAGGAAAAGAAGGCGTATGTGACAGAAGTGGATGTCGATTACTTCACAGACGCGAATTTAGCTGTTGAGCTGAAAGTAATCAGTGAAGACAAAAAGCAGGATGACGCATCCCAGACAGTGGCATTCGGCGATCTAGCTGTCCTGGCAATCCCAACAATTTTTAAGAAGATTCGATTCGATTCTCATGACAATATCGGTTCTGGTCCTATTCATTTGCCAGCTGAAGAGCTACATACAGCGTCCACGTGGCTAGCATTTGATGTACCTGAAGGATGGACAGAAGCTACCTTGACTGACGCCATGACTGGTGCAGCACATGCGATGCAATCCTTTATTCCTTTGTTTGTTCAATGTGACAGAACTGATATTCATGTGGTACCGCAAGTAAAAGCAGTCCATACAGGAAAACCGACGTTTTTCATCTACGATAGTTATCCTGGAGGAATTGGATTGAGTGAAAAGATGTTTGACCAATGGAATTCATTGCTTCGCCAGGCCGCCTCGCACGTAAGTTCATGTGAATGTGAAGGAGGCTGTCCAATTTGTACAGGTCCGCCCGAAGCTGATACAAATTTGAAGCTAGGCGCTGCGGAGCTTTTGAAGAGTATGGCAGGTGGTGACGCGCGTGTCGTATGAGCAAAATCTTATGAAGATGAAAGGTATGTTGAAAAAATCAAAAGCTGACTCTTCAACTCAGAAAGAAACCTCAAAGATCGTTCAAGCGTCATCTCCTAGTTACGAATCACAGTGGCTAGCAGCAGGTCTCGAAAAAGAGACCAATCACTACGGGACCGTTTATAAGAAAATTGTCGACTATGACGAATTCTATACACACGGGAAATATCAATTGACCGAATTGACGGCCACGTTGCAAAAATGGAAGAGCTCAGGGGAACGACATCCGTTAGCACCTGACCCAGACAAACGACTCCTTTTTTTTGATACAGAAACCACGGGTTTGAAAGGGACCGGGACACTTATTTTTCTAATCGGTTTAATCGAGCAACGAGGCAAGGGCTTTAGAATGACCCAGTATGTACTGCCGGGTCCTGCTCATGAAGCAGCGTTTCTTTATGCAACTGAATTATGGGAAAAGCCGGTTACGCTTGTCATGTATAACGGAAAGAGTTTCGATGTGCCTCAATTGGATACCAGGTGGACAATGAATCGGAACTTACTACCTCCTTTGCCAAAGCACGATCAGATCGACCTGCTCCACGGTTCCAGGCGCATTTGGAAACACGAAATGGAATCGTTCAAATTGCCTGCAGTTGAAGAGGAACAACTTGGATTTGTACGGGAAGACGATATGCCGGGCTATTTGGCACCGATTATCTATCAAGATGCTGTGAAAAATGGTCGTGCTGAAATGCTGATGAAGATTTTGCTGCACAATGAGTACGATATTTTGTCACTTGTCACGTTGTATATTCGTTCAACTGAGCTTCTTTTACAGGAGGAGTTATCAGGAACTGCGATTAGCCAAACGAATATTGGAAAATGGTATGCCGATTTGAAGTCACATAGTCGAGCAACTGCTGTCTTAGAGCAGGTAATCGAGGAATATGGGACTCAACACCCGACAACTCACTTCCATTTCGGGTTTCTTTTAAAAAGGGAAGGGAAATACAAAGAGTCACTAGATGCGTTTGGTGTCTGTATGACGAAGTCGACTGGACGGGAACGGATTATTGCACTTGAGGAAATGGCGAAAATACTTGAGCACAAAAACAAAGACTGCACAAAGGCGCTACAACTTTGTGGAGTTTCCAAGGGGCTGCTTGCACGTGATTCCTCATTGTCTGCTTCGTTTTCTATGCGCATGATTGCGGAGTTCACAAAACGGGAAATGAGACTTAAGAGAAAATTATTTCCCGGGCAAGCGCAGGACTCGACAAAATAACACTTCTAATCTTGACTTGAGCAGACAGAATTGGACAGGATATGCTATACTTAGAGCAGTTACCACTGACGGAAGGACGTTGTTGAATGGATATTAAATTGGATTCAAAAACGATTCTTGAAAAAGAGTTTAAAACAGGTATGCGCGGTTATAACCAAGAAGAAGTCGATTTGTTTTTAGATAGTGTGATTCATGATTACGAAAGTTTTAAAAAACGGATCGCTGAGCTTGAACGCGAAAACGGAGAACTTCAAAATGAGTTATCTACTGTCCAGAAACGACCAGCATCGAGCGCTCCTGGTACAACAAACTTCGACCTGCTGAAACGTATTTCTAATTTGGAAAAAGCTGTGTTTGGAAGTAAACTTTCAGGAAACGAATAAGACGAACCCCACTTACCCTTGCGGAAAGTGGGGTTCTACTGTATACTAATCAAGCCATGACGGAAATTCAGGTAATTGCTGCAGTGCTAGACACTGGAGAGGAAAGTCCATGCTCACACGGTACTGAGATGTCCGTAGTGTTCGTGCCCGGCCAAAAAATAAGCCGGGGCGCTGTTTATTCAGCTGACGGCGGAAATAATTCCTAAGTCCTTTTAGGATATGGAAGACGTTTCCTGAAAAGTGCCACAGTGACGGAGCTGTATCGGAAACGGTACAGGTGGAACGAGGTAAACCCCGCGAGTGAGAAACCCAAATTATGGTAGGGGCGCTCTTCCGAAGGAAATGAACGGAGGAAGGGACAGACAATCGTCTGTAGATAGATGATTACCACCCTGAGTACGAGGTGTAAACCGTTCGAGTACAAGGGAACAAAACATGGCTTACGAATTTCCTGATGGTACTTAATGTATACAATCATGCTCTCCTGTATTTACGGAGAGCATTTCTGCGTTAGAAAACAGGTTTGTTCATATATAGCACGTACATAAAGTGATTCAACAGTGGAGAGGAAGTGTACGATTCATGAAAGAATACAAATTAGTAGCAACTGCAGCGATGGGGCTTGAAGGACTCGTTGCAGAAGAAGTGAAAGCACTAGGGTATGAAACGATGACAGAGAATGGGAAAGTTTACTTTTCTGGCGATGCCCATGCAATTGCAAAAGCGAATATGTGGCTGCGCATCGCTGACCGTGTCCGAATTATCGTAGGGGAATTTAAAGCAACTACTTTCGACGAACTATTTGAAAAAACTAAAGAATTGCCGTGGGAGGAATATCTTCCAGTGGATGCAACATTCCCGGTTGCTGGTAAATCCGTTAAGTCGATTCTTTACAGTGTGCCTGATTGCCAAGCAATTGTTAAAAAAGCAATTGCAGAAAAACTTAAAACCGTCCATGGCCGTGTCGGCTTTTTAGACGAAACGGGTCCATTATTCAAATTGGAAGTATCGATTTTAAAAGATAAGGTGACACTAACAATCGATTCAAGCGGTGCGGGTCTGCACAAACGCGGATATCGCGTTGGACAAGGTGATGCTCCGTTAAAAGAAACGTTAGCTGCGGCACTTGTTAAATTGACAAAATGGAACCCGGATCGACCATTTGTCGACCCGTTCTGTGGTTCAGGTACGATTCCAATTGAAGCTGCAATGCTCGGACAAAATTTAGCGCCAGGCTATAATCGGGAGTTTTTAAGCGAACAGTGGCCATGGATGGCTGAAAGCGTATGGGACCGAGTACGTGAAGAAGTAGAAGACGTCGCAGATTATGATCGTAAACTGATGATTTCAGGTTCTGACTGGGATCCAGCAATGATAAAAGTCGCAGAGAAAAATGCTGCAGAAGCAGGATTTTTAGATATTATCAATTGGAACGTTTGCAATGTTGCAGACCTTTCACTTGAAGGTGAAAACGGCGTTTTAGTCGGAAATCCACCGTATGGAGAACGTCTTGGCGAACTAGAAGAAGCTGAAGACATAACCGCTACACTGGGGAACGTCATGAAACCTTACCCATCCTGGTCTGTCTATATGCTTTCTTCTCTTGAAAACTTTGAGACGATGTATGGCAAAAGAGCTACTAAGAAACGTAAACTCTTCAATGGTTTCATCCGCACAGATCTTTATCAGTTCTGGGGCAAACGAAGCTAATCTAAATAGATCTAAAAGAGAGGATTCTCCTCTCTTTTCTTATGTAATAGAAAGGGGTTCACTATGACAGGAAAGTTACCATTTGCACTCACACGCGACAAAACATTCTACGAATCACTCAACGAGTGGATCGGAGATACCTTATATGATGAGCTCACCGAAAAAGGATTCGACTGCAGAGATGAACAAATCTATATGTCTTTCCAAATTGAGCAAGCTCTACGAGAAAAAGAAGTATTATTTGCTGAAGCTGGCGTCGGAACAGGTAAAACTATCGCTTATCTACTTCCTGCCATCGCTTATGCTCGCTACACAGGCAAACCGGCATTAATCTCTTGCGCAGACGAAACACTAATCGACCAACTTGTAAAAGAGGAAGGCGATATTCGTAAACTTGGTGAAGCGCTAGAGCTCACAATCGATGTGCGTCTTGCAAAATCACGTGACCAATATCTTTGCCTGAAGCGTTTGGAAGAAATGAATCGTAGCGGAGAAGATTATGCCGGGGATGTGGAAGACAGCCTCCCGGAATTCGTTTATGGGCCAGCCTCTTTATCAGAAGTGCATCCATACGGAGAGCGTTCTTCCTATCCAGATCTAAGTGATGGTGAATGGGAGACGATCAATTACCATCCAATACAACAATGTGGTGGATGTGACTTACGAAACCGTTGTGGACAAACGATTCACCGCAGTGAATATCGAAAAGCATCTGATCTCATCATTTGCTCCCACGATTTCTTTATGGAACACCTTTGGACGAAAGAGTCTAGAAAACGACAAGGGCAACTCCCATTACTACCAGAGGTTTCAATGGCTGTTTTTGACGAAGGTCATCTACTTGAATATGCAGCACAGCGCGCTCTAACTTATGAAGTACAAGATAGCACGCTTCTCGGACTTCTGGAGCGGGTCATGACAGACGGTGTACGTGAGCAAACGCTTCAACTGATGGAACAACTGATGGAATGTCATGAACTGTTCTTCGACTACCTATCTGAATGTGCTCAGGAGGATGGAGAAGAACGACTAACGATTTCAAAGACTGCCGAACTCGTGAATACAGCGCGTGAAGCAGTTCGTCTTTCGAATGCATTACTCGAAGAATTTGTCTTTGATAGTGAGCTCTATGTGATACCTGAATATGACTTGAGAATGGTAGAAGAATACCTCGAACAATATATATTCTCATTAGAGTTGTTTTCGGATAATGCAGAAGCTGTCGATTGGGCAGAAGATCGAGAAGGGGAATTGACACTAGTTATTATGCCGCGCCTTGTAACAGATGTTTTACAGGAGCGATTATTTTCAGAAAAACTACCAATTATTTTCTCATCAGCTACATTGTCCGTACAAAATGATTTCTCGTTTATTGCAAATAATCTAGGTATTGAACATTCAGTTTCATTTTCAATTGAATCTCCATATGATTACGACGAAGTCATGGATCTTACCATTGAATCGCTTTCTGAAGATGGTAAAATGAACAGACTTGTCGAATTATTGAATGATGGTGAACAGACGCTGGTGTTGTTTAAGTCGAAACAGTCTATGGAAGATTTTCGAGCGCACCTGCCTGAAGGACAACTTCCTTTCGCGGCGTTTGAGGGAGACCGTGAACTCTCGTCTATCGTTAAAGAGTTCCAAGCTAAAAAATGGTCTGCATTCTGCTCCTATCATTTGTGGGAAGGGCTGGATATTCCTCATGATGCATTAACGAGAGTGATCATTTATGATTTACCGTTGCCACCTGCAGATCCGTTGTTCAATGCGAAGCGCAGTCATGCAGAATCTCCATTTGAAGAAGTGGACTTACCATATATGTTGCTCCGTTTACGTCAAGGTGTTGGTCGACTTATCCGGACTGCGACAGATTCAGGTTCTGTTCATATTTTGTTGAACCCTGAAGAATCTAAATTAGTACCCACATTCGATTCAATTTTTCCCGTTGCTCCAAAAGTGAAATCTTGATAGATATGTAAATTGAACAAAACAAAAAGCAACAGGGCGTCGGCCTTGTTGCTTTTTGTTTTGTTAGTATGTTTCATCCTTCATCCAATTACCTTTTTCAAGCTTCGTCTATTGTCAGTAACACATTAGAAGGTGGAGCGTTGTTAAAATTCAGTGGTAATTTAAATGCTTGTTGGAAACCATAGAATTTCGTCTCACCTGTTAAAACAGTTGGTGGAGAAATATCCAGATTCAGTGCATCCTTTTCAAGCAAGGTACACAGATTTCCAGCGACCATATTCCCGAGTTCACCAGTAAATGACTCGATCATTTCGCCTTCAATCGTCATGCCAAACATTGCTTCGCCAATTTGTGAAATTGTCGATTCGTTTGTATCGATAATAAGTCGTCCGCGTACGTCACCAAGCAGTGCAATAAGTACACTTAGTTCTTTTTGTTCATACGGCTGTGTGGTGAGAGAAGGTGGGAGAACGTCGAATTTAACAGGGATAACTGTAGTTAGAGATTGGATTGTACTATTCAATATATGTTGGATTGTTTTTGCATCAGTCATTTAGACACCCCTTCAGCAGGTAATAATAGTCCAATGATACCACCCGGGTCGTCAATTGTATAGAGTATTTCTATAATTAAAAACGTAGAATATATGAATAGAGTGTGAACAATAAATAATGGTATGATAGACAAAGCTCTAGCAGAAGGGATCGAAGTGTTTATGACTCAGCATAAAGATTTTTTAGACGAAACCGCAGTTCTTGGTCTTCTTTGTCAAGAAGATGGGGATCAGGAAAGGTTTCAAAAAGCTACAATGCTTGCGAAGAAATTAGTGAAAGATGACTACACCATTGCATTTGCGGGTCATTTTTCAGCAGGTAAATCATCGATGATCAATGCACTGACAGGAGAGGATCTGTTGCCATCTAGTCCTATTCCGACAAGCGCAAATATCGTTAAAATACATAAGGATGAAGAGGACTTTGCAATCGTACATCGACAAGATGGGACTTCCGTTAAAGTTATTGGAGAAGGATTCTCACAAGCTGTTAAAAAGATGAGCAAAGAAGGGGCATCCATTGCTTCATTGGAAATTGGACATACAGCATCAAAACTTCCCATGGGGATTTCCGTGATGGATACACCTGGTGTCGACTCAACAGATGATGCTCACCGGTTGTCGACAGAATCTGCTCTCCATTTAGCTGATGTGGTGTTCTATACGATGGACTACAACCACGTGCAGTCTGAATTGAATTTCCGGTTCACCAAAGAACTGATGCGCTATAATCCGAATGTCTATTTAATCGTCAACCAAATTGACAAACACCGTTCGAATGAGTTGTCATTCGATGAATTCAAGGAATCTGTCCGGCACTCGTTTTCTCTTTGGGGTGTTAAGCCGAAAGGGATTTTTTTCACGTCACTCAAACAGCGTGATTTAGTAGGTAATGACTTTGACGCAGTGAAGGAGATCGTGAATGGCTCGATTGAGCACCGTGATGAACACTTTGAGCGGAATGCGCAAAATGCTCTCGCGCAGTTAACTGCAGAGCATATTGACTTTTTAAAAGAAGAGATTAAAGAAACAATTGATACTCATCCTGAGATTGCGGATGAAGAATGGTCTGAAACTAATGAACTTGAACTAGAAGCTGAAGAGCTTCACATGCGACTATCGCTCATGCATGGAGATGCTTTCCATCTGCACTTCGAGAAAGAGCGAAAAGAACTTTTACAAAGTGCTACCCTGACTCCTTATGAAACGAGAGAGTTGCTAAAAGAGTATTTAGAGTCGCAAACGAGTCATTTTAAAGTCGGTCTTTTCTTTAGTGCCAAAAAGACACAGGAAGAACGAGATCGGAGACTTCAGACGCTTAGTGAGTCATTAGAAAAGTTAGCCCATACTCAAATTGAGATACATCTTCGGTCACTTATGAAAAACGTACTGAAACAAGCGGGCTTGTTAACCGATGAACGATCATTAGAAATCGATGAAATGGATCTGGCATTTCGTTTTAGCGAGATTGCTTCTACTTTGACAACGCCGGATATTTTGACTGGCGAGCTGATTTTAAATGCGGCAAGTCAAATGCGTGAAGCGGTCCTGAACGTTTACAAGAGGAAAACAGACGATTGGAAAGTCCGGGTATCAGATGTGGCGAAGCGCGAAGGCGAGAGTGCTTCCGTACGATTGCAAAAAGAACTTAACGATTCAGAGCTGAAGTTAGCTGCAATCCGCCTCGTCAAATCACGTACTACAAACCTTCAATTATTTGAATCTGGTCAGCAACATGAATGGTCGAAAGAGGAACTAGCCTCATTGGATGGTTTAAAAGAAGAATGGAGAGCTCAATCTGAGCCTGAAATCCTCGATGTACAACAACAGCAAGAAACTGAAGTAATCCAGGAGCAAACTAAGCAAGATCTCAGCGTTCAGGAACAAAATGAGGAAATGTTCAATGGGGATCATGAACTCATCGTCAAGCGTGCGCAACAAGTGGCAGATGAAGTAGTTCACATTCCAGGGTTTAAAGAGCTCTCTGTATACTTGAAATCTAAATCGAAAAGGTTGGAACAGCAAGAGTTTACAGTGGCATTGTTTGGAGCGTTCAGTGCAGGTAAATCATCTTTCTCAAATGCGTTGCTTGGCGAAGCGGTATTACCTGTTTCTCCAAATCCGACAACTGCAGCCATTAACCGGATCCGACCGACTTCTGACGTACATGCTGATGGAACGGCGGATATTCACTTTAAAGCGCGTGAGCAATTGACTCAAGATACGGTGGACGCATTCGCAATGCTTGGTTTATCCATTTCAACACTTGAAGAAGCTTTTAAACGTGCAGAAGAAGCATTACAACTAGAACTAGTTGAAGAATCACTTCATATCCATAAATCGTTTATACGTGCATTCCAAGCAGGCTACCCAACATATCGTGATATGCTTGGCACTGTCTTGACTGCCGAGCGAGATGAGTTTGTCCGATTTGTAGCCGAAGAGGAACGCAGTTGTTTTGTCGAGTCGATCGACTTATATTATGACTGCGAACTGACACGCCAAGGGATTACCTTAGTGGATACTCCGGGTGCCGATTCGATAAATGCCCGACATACAGACGTAGCGTTTGAGTATATTAAAAATGCCGATGCGATTTTGTTTATCACTTATTATAATCATGCATTTTCACGCGCGGACCGTGAGTTTTTAATCCAGCTTGGACGTGTGAAAGATGCGTTTGAAATGGACAAGATGTTCTTTGTAGTCAATGCGATCGACTTGGCTGCAAATGAGGAGGAAGCACAGGAAGTAAAAGGATTTGTAGCAGAGGAACTTGTGAAATTCGGAATTCGAAACCCACGCGTTCATGGAATCTCTAGCTTGCAAGCACTTGAAGCAAAGCAACAAGGTGAAACCGAGTCGAAAATGAATGCCTTTGAAACTCGTTTTTATTCGTTTTTAGAAAATGATTTAAATGCATTAGCCGTTCAAGCATTGGATGAAGAGACTATGAAAACGGTCGAACGTCTAGCTGACCTCATTGATCGAACTGAGAAAAATCGTGAGCGGAAAGCAGAACGATTAGAGGAACTTACTGTTTTTGAACAACGTGTAAAGGAACATTATAGTTCAAGTTTTGCACCAGTTCTTAAAAAAGCCGTTGAAGAAGAGTTGAGGGAACTTATTTTCTACATCCATCAACGAGTATTTCTTAGATTCCCCGATTTCTTCAAAGAAGGCTATACACCGTCGTTATTTGTTCGTCACCAAGCTTCAGAAGCACTTCGTTTAGCACTAGAAGAAACCATAGGAATGACAGGCTTTGACTTTGCACAAGAACTTAAAGTGACAAATTTACGAATGCTGACGTTTATGAAGAAACAAGTTGATGCACGACAACGGACTGAACAGCGTTGGCTAGCTGAAATGGATAGTGCGCTGTCTCCTTCTCCGTTCGATTCAAAGGATGCAGAAATGTTAAAATTTGTTGCTCCATTCGAACAGATAGAACGATATAGTGCAGTGAATCGACACTTTAAGAATGCGAAGTCGTTCTTTGAAAAAGGTGATCGGAACGCGCTTCAAGAGCAATTGACAGAACTACTGAAGAAAGATGCGACAACCTATTTAGAGCAAGAACAGCAACGTTTAGGAGAATGGACCAACAATTGGATTGACGATTCTGCAGCCGCATTGACTGATCATTTATTAACAGAAACGTTGGCTCAACTAGAAGGTGAACGGAGTCTTTTGGAAAGTCATGAGCAGCTGTCTGAGTGGCGGACGATATATGGACAACTTCAACAGAAGGAGCTGGTTTAAGTGAATGTATTCAAATCTATGGTGGGACAAAATAGTGACCAACCGCGTAAATGGATTGATGCACGATTCTCTCTTCAAGATCCTGGAATGGGAGTGAATCTCTATAGTCAAAGTCACATTCAACATGCAATCCATTGGGATCTTGAGAATGATTTGTCGGATATGCAAAAAAGTGGCGGACGGCATCCTCTGCCTGATCACGAAACATTAACTGAGCTATATCGCAAGAGTGGTCTCCATTTGGAGGACGAAATCATCATTTACGATAATGGAGGAGAGCCATTCGCTGCTCGTGCATGGTGGATGTTGCAATATGGAGGATTTAAAAATGTGTACATTTCTCTGGAAGGCTATAAGGAGCTTGTAGAATCTGGCTTTCCAACAGATGCCGGTGTTGTGACTCCTGAACGCTCAACAGTAGAACCAGAGTGGAATGAATCCATTTTAGCGTCAAAAGAAGATGTGAAGAACCTAGTGCAAGCAAATGGTGAGAACTTACTGCTAGATGCAAGGGCAGCCGCACGTTACCGTGGAGAGCATGAACCACTGGATGCAATAGCAGGTCACATTCCAGGAGCACAAAACTTTGACTGGGCCCAGTTAACTAAGAATGGACGCTTTGAAACGTCGGGTGAGGCAGTTAATGGATTAGAAAAGATGGCCAATCATGAACAAGCGATTACCGTCTATTGTGGGAGTGGTGTGACTGCAGCACCTCTTTACGCCATGCTGACGGAAAAAGGGTATTCTAATGTCAGGTTATATGCAGGAAGTTATAGTGATTGGATTTCTGGTGGAGACCTAGCGGTTGAAACAGGAGCTTTTAAAAAGGATGATTCGCTGTGAAGGTAGCATTTATTAGTGATATCCACTCCTCTTTAGACGAATTGAAAATGGTGCTTGAGCAAATTGAAAAGGTAGCTCCGGATGCAAAGATAGTCGGTGTTGGAGATTTGTTCGAATGCACAATTGGTAAGAAAAAACTGGATGGGACGACCTATCCGCTACTCAGCGAGGTCATGCTCAATCCAGTTGGGTTCGAACAACTTCTTGACTTTCCTTCAATCAGAGGGAATCAGGAAGAGCGGATCCTCCTCATTTCCCGGTCAACTGATCCGTTATTGCAAATGATTTCTCAACTACCGGAACGAATGAGAATCGGTGATGCTTTGCTTATTCACGGTCACCAATGGCCGTACAATGAGTTGCCTCCACAAGAGGTGACGCAAGGTGAACCTCTTGTGGTACACGGTCATACACACAAATCATCATGGACTGTAGAAGGTGAGGAGCAGAAGTTTCAATTCTTTGAGCCGATCGAGCTTCCTCAGAAATCCGTGACGGTAAACGTAGGTTCAGTTGTCGATAACAAAGAATGGGTGTTATATAATGACGGTGAACGAAAAGTGACATTTATGAAAGTTGAATAGGAAGAGATTCATCGCTGCTTATGAATCGCTTGGCGAGCGAGCGCATCTGCTGCCCGATTCGTATCATCTGCAATCCATTTGATGAAAAAGTACTCGAAGTTCTTTGTGAGCTCGAGTACTTTTTTTAAGTGGGGTTTATACAGGTCATTTTTCACGAATTCTTTTTCTACGGCTTGCACCACGAGTTGAGAATCACTTTTGACAGAAAGAATTCCAGACGTTAACTTAGTAGCTTCCTCTAATCCTCTTATGAGCGCTAGAAACTCCGCTGAATGGTTATCACACGGTGGAATCGGTTCTGAGAGCTTAATGGAGTGACCTTCGCCTGTAATATAAATACCAATCCCGCTTTTTCCGGGGTTTCCTGCACTTGCGCCGTCTGTATATAATTCAATCATGTGAATGTGCCTCCTGTTTAGTTGCATCCTTACGTAAGAAAACTTACAATTACTTTAAGGTCTGATGGGAGTGACTTATGAAAAAAACTACTGTTATTTCTGAAATTGATGAACTACTTGATATGTATTGTGAAGGATGTCTAGTGAAAAAGCATTTGACACAAGAACGTGGTAAGACGGAAGCACACAAGTTTTGTATACGGGAATGCACTGTGGGCGACCAACTTCGCTTTCTTGGGTCTGAAATGAATAAATTAATGAAATAAGATCCCACTGATTAGATCAGAGGGATCTTTACATATAATGACGAGCGATCATCGGTCGGTCGAAGAAACATTTGCCGCTTGAGGACCACGATTACCTTCTATAATTTCAAAAGAGACATTTTGTCCCTCATCCAGCGTTTTGAATCCTTCTGCTGTGATGCCTGTGAAATGGACGAAAACATCTTGTCCGTCATCCGCTTCAATGAAACCGTACCCTTTTTCATTACTGAACCATTTGACTTTACCGTGGTACATAATTATTCCTCCTCGGCGTTAGATGTCTTCCCATTTAAAACATGGTTAAGTTTACTATACCGCAACCTTTTATGAAGGTCAAACGCACTATCAGATTTTTGGAAAATATAAAAAAGGTGTGATCTTGAAAATGACATACAGTGAACAGTGTGCGATAGTAACGCAAGAAATATACAAAAAATTTGATGCCAGTCATGATTTTGACCATATTTTACGAGTTTTGCAAAATGCCTATGAAATTATGGAAGAAATGGACGGCGTGAATCGGACAGCGGTCGAGTTGGCGGTCTATCTGCATGATATTGATGATCCAAAGTATGCAGAAGTCACCGGTACTTCCGCTGCGGAAATATTGAAGGACTTAGCTGTGCCGCAAGATCTTACTGAACTCGTATTAGCTACAATTGAATCAGTATCATTCAGCGGTGGCAATTCAAAAGAAATAGATTCTCCTGAAGGTGCCATCGTTCGGGACGCAGATCGATTGGATGCTATCGGAGCTATTGGTATTGCACGCACTTTTGCTTACGGCGGTGCGAAAGGCCGTAAAATATATGACCCGACAGAGAGTATACGCACAAGCATGTCAGAACATGACTACCGATCGAAAAAAACGGCTTCCGTTACACATTTTCATGAAAAATTATTTTTGTTAAAAGATTTAATGGTCACAGAACGAGGAAAACAACTTGCAGAAAATCGTCATCAATTCATGAAACAATTTGTTAGACAATTGGAAATTGAAACAGGTCTATCCTTATAAAGCCGATTGCATAAAAAACAGGCATCACTCAACGAGGATGCCTGCTTTTCTTAATGCTTCAAAAGCTTGATCGAGCTGTTTTTCACTATCTGCCATCACGGTATGTAAGTGTGTAAAGTCGTCAGATAGAGCAGATAGATAGGCAGCATTCGATGCTGTAATCTTGTCGAGGAATTCTTTCACTTCCATGCGATTCGCAACCATAATTGAGGCAGTTAAGTCACCATATACAGGATGTTCCACCCGAACGTCTTTAACAGTCACACCGTGATCCACGAAAATAGTCAGTTCCTCTTCGGTTTGGTTTGCAGCATGCTGACACACCACAATTCGTTCGATTTGGCCAGCACTTTCGGGGTCATTCATGTATAAATATCCTCTACTTGTTGCAACAATCGGTTCATCCACAGCTTTCAACAAATTAATGTCTCCAACCACTATTTGCCTACTGACTCCTGTGCGTTCGCCGATTTCTTTTCCTGTCATAGGTGTATCAGCTTGTTTCAATAGCTCGAGAATTTGGACTCTACGTGCTTCGCTTGCTGTCTGGTTTGTTGACATGCATCCGTCATCTCCCTTAACTTATCGTTCACTTTTTCTTTCTGAACTCTTTTAATCGTTCATAAATAGCTGCCGATTTTTTCTCTTCACCTGCTAAAACAGGCGTGTAAAATTGGAGGTTAGCGATGGAGTCCGGCAAATACGACTGATTTACCCAACCACCGAAAGAGCCAATCGGGTGATCGTGTGGGTAGATGTATCCGCCATGTCCTAACTTTTCAGCGCCAGCATAATGTGTATCACGCAAATGCATTGGGATATCACCGGTTTTCCCTTGGTGAATCGCAGCAATGGCAGCATCTAATGCCTTGTAAGCGGAGTTGGATTTGGAAGCGAGACACATTTCGATGACAGCATTCGCGAGTGGAATTCGTGCTTCAGGCAACCCCAATCGGATGGCGGCATCCGTTGCAGCAGCTACATGTGGACCGACTTCTGGTGCAGCAAGCCCTACATCTTCATAAGCCATTACAAGCAGCCTGCGATTGACAGAGACCAAATCTCCAACTTCGAGTAAGTGTGCTAAATAATAAAGTGCAGCATCCGTATCGCTGCCTCTGACGGATTTTTGCAAAGCAGATAGCAAATTATAATGATGAGAACCGTTTTTATCACCAAAAACCCCAACTCGTCCAATCAAGTTATCAATCAGCCAATCCTCGATAATGACTTTTCCATCTTCTTCGTCTGATGCAGAAATAAGTGATTCGAGTAATGTTAGTGCTTTACGAGCATCCCCATTGACTCCTTCAGCAATTTTTTCGATTTGCTCATCTGAAATCTCAATTTGCTGCTTCCCAAGTCCACGGGTTTCGTCGTTTAGCGCTCTATCTAGCAAGACGAGTAAATCTTCTTTTTCAAGCCTCTGCAACTGTAGAATTTCACCACATCTGGAGCGGATGGCTGGGTTGACATCATGAAATGGATTTTCTGTTGTTGCACCTATCAATACAACCGATCCATTTTCAACGTGCGGTAAGAGAGTATCTTGCTGGAGTTTGTTAAAACGATGGATTTCATCTAAAAACAAAATGACTTTCCCAGTGATTCTAGCTTCGTCTACAACACGTTCAATATCTTTTTTTCCTGAAGTCGTTGCGTTTAATGGAATGAATGTTAAATCCGTAGAGCCTGCAATCGCGTAGGCAAGAGAAGTTTTTCCAATACCCGGCTCTCCGTAAAGTAACATTGAGGGTACGTGTCCATTTGTAATCATCCGATAAAGCGCCGTGTCTTGGCCGATGACGTGCTGTTGACCAGCAATTTCGTCAATCGTGCGCGGTCGCATTCTAAATGCTAGAGGTTCGTTGTGCATGGTATCCCTACTTCCATTCAAAAGTGTTCTAGAGATAAGTATACATGTGCAGTAGCTTGAAGTCATTTCAAGGAAGCCGAGTGTTCGAATATGATATACTATCGGAAGCAATTTCAAAAAAAGGGACGATGTCTTATGAGAATATCAACAAAAGGAAGATACGGACTAACCATTATTGTCGAACTTGGCAAACGATACGGAGAAGGTCCAGTTCCGTTACGGAAAATAGCGGAAGAACAGACACTGTCAGAAGCGTATTTGGAACAACTTATCCCATTGCTTCGAAATGGTGGTCTGGTGAAGAGTATCAGAGGGGCTTATGGTGGGTACAAACTGTCAAAAGAACCTTGTGAAATGACGGCAGGGGATGTCATCCGTCTTCTTGAAGGTCCGATCCAACTAGTAGAAGGACTTGAAGAATCTGATATTCCACAACAATCGCTTTGGATGAAAATCAGCGAGGCTGTTCGGGAAGTACTAGACACAACAACAATCGAGGACTTAATACAATCTGAAAGAAACCAACCTAAATCAGACGGTTATATGTTTTATATTTAAAGGAGTTAAAAGCATGAAAACACCTATCTATTTAGATCACGCAGCGACAACACCTATACGGCCAGAAGTCGCAGATATATATATGGAAACGATGCAAACAGTTCCTGGAAACCCTTCCAGTGTACACAGTCATGGGAGAGCTGCGAGAAAGAGTGTGGACGATGCGCGGCAACAACTTGCTCGCTCAATTCATGCTGAACCGAGTGAAATCATTTTAACTTCAGGTGGGACGGAAGCGGATAACTTGGCCGTCACTGGAACTGCAATGAGTAGAAGACATCTCGGAAAACATATTATTACCACGACGATTGAGCACCATGCGGTATTAACAACGTGTGAAGCGCTTGAAAAAAGTGGGTTTGACGTGACGTATTTGCCGGTGGACCGCAATGGGCAAGTGACTGTTCAACAAGTTACTGAAGCACTGCGTGAGGATACAATCCTCGTTACAATCATGTATGGCAATAACGAAGTGGGCACAATTCAACCAATCGGAGAAATAGGCGAACTGTTAAAAGATCATCAAACACTGTTCCATACAGATGCTGTCCAAGCTTATGGAGTTCTTCCTATCAATGTGAACGAGTTACATGTTGACTTATTGTCGGTTTCATCCCACAAAGTGAACGGTCCGAAAGGCGTTGGTTTCCTTTATCAGCGTAAAGGGGTAGACTCCTTTCCAATTATGCATGGAGGTTCACAGGAACGTAAACGTAGGGCGGGAACTGAAAATGTTCCTGCAATCGTTGCATTCGCAAAAGCTGTCCAACTTTCTGCTGATGAACAACTTGAAAATGCGGTACGCTATACGTCGTATCAAACGATTATGAGGGAATCGTTCCAACAGTCGGCGGTAGCATATGAACCGACTATTGAAGAAGGGACGCCAGTGCTTCCACATATTTTCAATGTTTACCTTCCGGGAACAGATATTGAATCTTTGCTCGTCAATTTAGATTTAGAAGGCGTATCCGTGTCCAGCGGTTCTGCTTGTACAGCCGGTTCATTAGAGCCTTCTCACGTTTTGCTTGCGATGTTCGGAGAAAAATCACCACGTCTTAGAAGTTCTGTCCGTTTCAGTTTTGGATATGGTTTATCAGAAGAAGATATACAACAAGCGGCTGAACGGATCGCACTCATCGTCAAACGTACAGTGAAATAACACCTAAAAGGAATGAATGATAAATGAGAATAGATAAAGCAAAAAAAGATACAAGAGTCGTAGTAGGGATGTCAGGTGGCGTAGACTCGTCTGTCGCTGCCTATCTGTTGAAGCAAGAAGGCTATGAAGTCATAGGGATCTTTATGAAAAACTGGGATGACACGGATGAGTTTGGTGTTTGCACAGCAACCGAGGATTACGAAGATGTCATTAGCGTATGTAACCAAATTGGTATTCCTTATTATGCAGTCAATTTTGAACAACAATATTGGGATAAAGTATTTACGTACTTTTTGGATGAATACAAAGCAGGTAGAACGCCGAATCCAGATGTAATGTGTAACAAAGAAATTAAGTTCAAAGCATTTTTAGAGCATGCGATGAATCTTGGGGCAGACTTCCTAGCAACAGGACACTACGCCCGGATTGCTGAAACGGAAGATGGCGTTGCTATGCTTCGTGGTGTAGATACGAATAAGGATCAGACGTATTTCTTGAACCAACTGAACCAAGAACAATTGTCTAAAGTTATGTTTCCAATCGGTGACATGGAAAAGAGTCGTGTTCGTGAAATTGCGGAAGAAGCAGGTCTTGCTACGGCTAAGAAAAAAGACTCTACAGGTATTTGTTTCATTGGGGAAAGAAACTTCAAAGAGTTTCTCTCTAATTATTTACCAGCTCAACAAGGTGATATGAAAACGATGACGGGTGAGAAACAAGGTCGTCACGACGGGTTGATGTATTATACAATCGGACAACGTCACGGTCTTGGTATCGGCGGTTCTGGAGAGCCTTGGTTCGTGATTGGGAAAGATCTTAAATCCAATACATTATTGGTTGGACAAGGCTTCCACCACGATGCGCTCTATTCGGAAAGTTTAACAGCGACTGAAGTGAGTTTCACAACTGCACGGACTTTACCTGAAGAGTTCAAATGCACAGCTAAATTCAGATACCGCCAAGCAGATACGGGTGTCTCTGTTAAAATGACAGGACCGACAACTGCTGAAGTTGTATTTGACACTCCGGTACGTGCAATTACACCAGGTCAAGCTGTCGTCTTTTACGATGGCGATGAATGCCTTGGCGGGGGAACCATCGATACAGTCATTAAAAATGGAAAAACACTCGACTATGTCGGATAAGGGAGAACTAAAAATGGGACACAATGAACAAGCGATAGAAGCATTACAAGCAGGGAACTTTGAAAAAGCAGTGGAAGAATTCATTAAAGCAGCAGAAGAATCTCCTGACGATCCGGTCGGTTATGTAAATGTCGGGAACGTATTCGCATCCATTGGGGATATTGAAAAAGCAGAACCGTTTTTCCAAAAAGCACTCACGCTAGACGGCGAAATGGGAACAGCCTATTACGGGTTAGCCAACCTTTACTTTAACCAAGATCGTTATGACGAAGCAACAACGCTCTACGAAAAAGCAATTTCATGCGGTGTTCAAGAAGCAGACGCCTATTTCATGTTAGGGAAAAGTTTGGAAAGAGCAGAAAAAGGTCGCTTGGCACTACCTTATTTACAAAGGGCGCTTGAACTAGCTCCTGAAGATCTTGAAATTCGCCTGTCTTATGGGATTTTGCTAGCGAACGAAGGTGTCTATGATCTAGCTGAAGACCAATTCAAATCGATCATAGAAGAAGAACCAGAGAACTCTGACGCTCACTTTAACCTAGGGTTCTTATATGCAGTTTCTACAGAAGACAAAGATCAGGCTCTACATCATTTAGAACGTGCATACACGATTGACCCAGAACATGTCCAGGCCAGATATATCTACGACATGATTCAAATGGGGGAAGAAAACGAATCCGCTGACGAGTGAGGTGACGCTAGACTATGGAAAAAACCGATTCAGCAGTTCAAGAAGAACCTTTTTTAATTGGCAGAGCGGTCGTGACGATTTTCCATAACCCTGATAGTTTGTTTACGATTGCTAAACTGAAAGTGCGGAAAACAAATTGTTCGTTTGAAGGAAAAGAAATTGTCGTCAAAGGGAACTTTCCAAAACTATCCGAAGAAGAAGAGTATCGGTTTACGGGGAGACTCATAAATCACGCAACATATGGTCAGCAATTTGATGTAAAAACGTTTCAAAAAGAATTGCCTGCAACTGAAACAGGGTTAATCCACTACCTTTCAGGAGATATGTTTCCTGGGATTGGGCGGAAAACTGCTGAAACGATTATCAACCATCTCGGTCCTGATGCGATTCGTAAGATAATGGAAAACGAAGGTGTCTTGGATGAAATTCCTCGCCTCAACGCGGAAAAGAAAGAGACGCTCGTTTCTGTCCTCCGGGATAATCTCGGCTTGGAACGGACCATCGTCAAATTAAATGAGTGGGGATTTGGACCTCAAGTTGCAATGAGGATTTATCAAACGTATAGGGAAGAGACGATTGAAAAGCTGACTGAGAACCCTTACCGTCTCATTGAAGATGTGGAAGGGGTCGGATTTCAGCGAGCGGACGAACTCGGAAGGCAACTAGGAATTACAGGTACACATACATCGCGGATCCAGGCTGCGATCCTGCATACGATCAATACTGGGATTCTATCGAGTGGTCATGTGTACTTGGAAGCCGTTCAAGTGTTACCGGAAGTCAAACGGTTGTTGGAATCCAGTCAACCTGAGGAAATCCCTTTCAAATTAATATCCACCGCCATAATTGAACTAGTAGAGGAAAGCCGGTTGAGTGCAGAACAGCGTAAACTCTATTTGCCCTCATTGTATTTTTCAGAACTAGGAATCGCTTCGAAAATGGAACGGATTTTGGATCAAGATCGGGAAAATACATTCCCGTCTTCAGAAATGAGAAAAGCAATTGGTGAAACGGAAGAACGTCTAGAAGTCAACTATGCGGAAACGCAAATTGCTGCGATTGAACAAGCCCTCAATTCTCCGGCTATGATATTAACGGGTGGGCCCGGGACCGGTAAAACTACTGTAGTAAGAGGTCTTGTTGAAGTTTACGCAGAGTTACATGGCCTGACACTCGATCCGAAAGAGTACGCGAAAAAAGAAGAGCCATTTCCGATCATTTTGGCGGCTCCTACAGGGCGTGCGGCGAAAAGGCTCTCTGAATCCACTGGACTGCCCGCGATGACGATACATCGACTTCTCGGCTTTACGGGGCAAGAGAAAGAAGAAGAAACCGAGCGAGAAATCAAAGCTAGACTTGTTATTATTGATGAGGCGTCGATGCTCGATACGTGGCTTGCCCATCAGCTTTTGAAAGCAATCGATGATGACGCTCAGATCCTGTTTGTCGGAGACCAGGATCAGCTTCCTTCTGTTGGTCCTGGTCAAGTGTTACGTGACTTTTTAGAGTCAGGAACAATTCCCGTCGTCGAGCTGACTGAAATTTATCGGCAAAGTGCGGGATCTACAATCATTGAACTGGCTCACGCTATCAAAAAGTCCGAACCACTTGGCGATTTGGCGATGAAAACATCAGATCGCTCATTCATCCGTACTGATGCAGACCAAGTAACAACAGTTGTAAGCCAGATTGTTAAAAATGCGTTAACGAAAGGTCAAGCCATTAAAGATATTCAAGTGCTTGCCCCTATGTACAAAGGTCCTGCGGGTATCGATGCGTTAAACACTATGATTCAGGAGATGGTGAATCCAGCTTCTGCAGGTCGCAAGGAAGTCACATTCGGAGATATTATTTACCGAATTGGCGACCGCGTGCTTCAACTCGTCAATCAGCCTGAAAGTAATGTGTTCAATGGTGATATGGGTGAAGTGATTGCAATCTTAAAAGCCAAGGAAACAATCGAGAAAAAAGATCTGATGGTTGTCTCGTTTGATGGGATTGAAGTGACATATGAACGGTCGGATCTGAATCAGCTAACTCTGGCTTACTGTTGTTCTATCCATAAGTCACAGGGTAGTGAATTTCCTACGGTTATCATGCCTGTTGTTCGTAGCCATCGGAAAATGTTACGTCGCAATTTGCTTTACACAGGGATTACTCGAGCCAAAAACTTTCTTATTCTATGTGGTAGTCCAAACGAATTTGCGGAAGGCATCGCCCGGATGGACGAGCGTGAACGGCAGACTACTCTTAAAGAACGGCTGCGCGGTGAAAGCTTGGAGTCTGTTGCATCCGAGTCACCTAAAACTGAGACAACTATCTCTGCTCGAGTAGAATCGCCTAATACATCGGATGCTTTGACTGGTGCATCCACTCAAACAGATCCAGCTGTTGCAACCGCGGAAGTTGTCCAAACCCATAAGGAACTGCCGCATATCCTATCAATTGAAACGATATTAGATGTGGACCCAATGGTGGGGATGAATGGTGAGAGCCCCTATGATTTTATGGGAAGTGTGGATTGACAACACTTTCCGACTTCCTTATAATCCAAGTATAGCTTGAATACAAAACACATTGATGGAGAAAGTATGCATGATGGCGTGTGGAAAGAGAGGTTCCCCTTGGCTGAAAGGGAACTCACACAATGAGTGCTGAAAGCTGCTCCGGAGTGCGGGTGAACCCCGCCGTATGCCGCGTTATGGCAACTCAAGATGCCGGAGTCTACGTTTTCGGCAATGAGGGTGGTACCGCGAATAACACTTCGTCCCTTTCCAGGGGCGGAGTTTTTTTATTTTCAGCTAGGTACATTAATAGTCTCGATGTACCCTTAAGACAAATGCTTTCAGCTGTAATCAATAGAATTACTTGCACCTAATTTTTTATGAAAGCTTATAACCAAGGAGGAATAGATGATGAAATCACTTACAGCATCTGAAATACGTAGTTTATTTTTAGATTACTTTAAAGCAAAAGGGCACAGTGTCGAGCCATCAGCACCACTAGTTCCAATTGACGACGCTTCTCTACTATGGATCAATAGCGGTGTCGCGACGCTTAAGAAATACTTCGATGGACGAGTTGTTCCTGAAAATCCAAGAATCGTCAACGCTCAAAAGTCAATCCGTACGAACGATATCGAAAACGTTGGAAAAACTGCTCGCCATCATACTTTCTTTGAAATGCTCGGTAACTTTTCAATCGGGGACTACTTCAAAGAAGAAGCTATCCTGTATGCATGGGAGTTCCTAACACATCCAGATTGGATTGGGTTCAATCCAGAGTTGCTATCCATCACGATCCATCCTGAAGATGAAGAAGCATACACGATTTGGAAAGATAAAGTCGGCTTACCTGAAGAACGTATTATTCGTCTAGAAGGAAACTTCTGGGATATCGGTGAAGGACCAAGCGGACCGAACTCTGAAATCTTCTACGATCGCGGACCTTCATATGGAGACGACTTCTCTGACCCTGAACTATACCCAGGTGGAGAAAACGACCGCTACTTGGAAATCTGGAACTTAGTGTTCTCGGAATTCAACCATAATCCAGATCATACGTATACACCGCTACCGAAGAAAAACATTGATACAGGAATGGGTCTGGAGCGGATGGCATCTGTATTACAAGAAGTTCCGACTAACTTCGATACGGACCTTTTCTTGCCAATTATTAACGCGGTGGAAAAAGTTTCGGGTGAAACGTATGGTAAAGACGAAATAAAAGATACAGCGTTCAAAGTGATTGCGGATCATATCCGTACAGTTGCGTTTGCTATCGGAGATGGTGCGCTTCCTTCAAATGAAGGCAGAGGATATGTACTCAGACGACTCTTACGTCGTGCCGTTCGATTTGCGAAGCAGCTCGGCATCGATCGTCCATTCATGTATGATCTTGTTCCCGTTGTTGCCGACAAGATGGAAGATTTCTATCCACAAGTAAAAGAAAAACAGGAATTCATCATGAAAGTAGTTAAAAACGAAGAAGATCGATTCCATGAAACATTGGCAGAAGGCATGAGCATGTTAAGTGGAATTCTTGAGAAAGCGAAATCTACAGAACAGCCTACTGTTTCTGGTGCAGACGCATTCCGACTTTATGACACTTACGGATTCCCGTTTGAATTGACGGAAGAATTTGCTGAAGAAGCAGGCGTAGCTGTTGATGAAGCTGGTTTCCATAACGAAATGGAAGCTCAACGGAAGCGTGCAAGAAGCGCTCGACAAGACGTTGACTCCATGCACGTTCAGTCAGGTGTACTTGGCGATATCCATGAGTCAAGTGAATTCATTGGTTATGAGCAACTAGAAAGTGAATCGAAAATTGTTGTCCTCTTAAAAGATGGTGAAATTGTTGAGCGTGCAACAATAGAAGACGAAATTCAATTCATTCTTGACCGAACTCCGTTTTATGCAGAAAGTGGGGGTCAAATCGCAGATAAAGGGATGATTGCAAATGATTCATTTTCTGCGGAGGTGTTGTCTGTTAAAAAAGCGCCAAATGGCCAGCATTTGCATACAGCGATTGTCCGTTCAGGTGAAGTGACACCCGTGACGTTTGTACGTGCACAAGTAAATAAGCCTGATCGCGCCCTTACTGTGAAAAATCATACGGCAACACACTTATTGCACAAAGCTTTGAAAACAGTACTGGGAGAGCATGTCAACCAAGCAGGTTCTTATGTAGGACCAGATCGCCTTCGTTTTGACTTCTCGCACTTCGGGCAAGTTACAAAAGAAGAGCTAGAACAAGTCGAACAGATCGTGAACGAAAAGATTTGGGAAGATATCGCGGTTTCAATTGAACAAAAAGGGATAGAAGAAGCGAAGGAAATGGGCGCAATGGCGTTGTTTGGAGAAAAATATGGCGACGTTGTGCGCGTAGTATCGGTCGGGGACTACTCACTAGAGTTATGTGGTGGATGTCACGTACATTCAAGTGGCGAAATCGGCGTCTTCAAAATCGAATCCGAGAGCGGTATCGGAGCAGGAACTCGACGCATTGAAGCGGTGACAGCAAAACAAGCGTATCGTTCATTTAAGGAAGAGGAAGCAATTTTAATTGAAGCTTCATCACTGATGAAGTCCAATCCGAAAGAGCTTGCAACAAAAACGGCATCTTTCCTTGGTGATTTCAAAGATTTGCAACGTGAAAATGATTCATTATCTGCAAAACTAGGGAATAGCCAGTTGACGGATGTGTTAGCAAACGCAAAACAGATTGACGATATGACAGTCATAGCTGCACGTGTCGATACAAAAGATAATAATGCACTGCGTCAAATGATTGATGAGCTAAAACAAAAGATAGAAAAAGGTGTGATTGTTTTAGGTGCGGCTTCTGAGGGAAAAGTTATGCTTGCGGCAGGAGTTACCGAAGACTTGAAAGGTGAACAGCATGCAGGGGAAATTGTTAGCCATGTGGCGTCATTATGCGGTGGTAAAGGCGGGGGCCGTCCAGATATGGCAATGGCTGGAGCAAAAGACGTCTCAAAACTTGATGAAGCGCTACTTTCCGTGTATGATTATGTCAAATCTGTTTAACTGAATCCGGCTTCCAAGTTTGTGGCTTGTGAGGGTCATAGTATTGGTTAGCCGATCGGACAAATTGAAAGCGGGGTGTCGATTGTGAATTCATATGACAAAACGATGAAGTTCAATTTTCCTGAGGAATCGATGGAGCAAGAGGTCAAACAGGTGATGCTCCACGTGTACAAGGCTTTAGAGGAAAAAGGATACAACCCCATTAATCAGCTTGTGGGCTACTTGCTCTCAGGTGATCCTGCTTATATCCCACGCCATGAGGATGCACGTAATATGGTCCGTAAATTGGAGCGGGATGAAATTTTGGAGGAACTCGTGAAGTTCTATATCCGTGAAAACGGAGGCAGTAAGAAGTGAGAGCGATGGGCTTAGATGTAGGATCTAAAACAGTCGGCGTCGCAGTTAGCGATGCCATGGGTTGGACAGCTCAAGGAATTGAAACTGTCCAAATTGACGAAGAATCGGGTAATTTAGGTATGAAACGTATAAAAGAACTTGTTAAAGAGTATAACGTCAGTTCTTTTGTTGTCGGTCATCCTAAAAACATGAATAACTCGATTGGTCCTCGAGCAGAGGCTTCTGAGAGATACGCCCAGTTGCTAGAAGAAAAATTTAATATGCCTGCAATCCTTTGGGATGAACGGATGACTACAATGGCCGCAGAACGGATGTTAATCGAAGCGGACGTAAGTCGTAAAAAACGAAAGACTGTTATTGATAAGATGGCAGCAGTCATGATTCTTCAAGGATATCTTGACTCAAAAACTACATGAGGTGATCAAATGGAACACGGTATGGAAACAATGACAATTGTAGATGAAAAAGGACAAGAACATGTATGTGAGGTAATCTTCACATTCGAATCAGAAGACTATGGTAAATCATATGTGCTTTATCACGTACTTGGTGATGAGCCTGAAAATGAGGATGAAGAAATTGAAATCTTTGCTTCAAGCTTTGTCCCTTCAGAAGACGGTGAAGATGGGGATCTAATGCCTGTTGAGTCTGACGAAGAATGGGAAATGATCGAAGAAGTTTTCGGTACTTTCTTGGACGAGCAAGACGAAGACGACGAGTAAGCCATATGCGCACGTACGGAACGGTGCACACCGTTCCGTTTTTTTCATTGCAGACGATTGGTTGCTTTAAGTCAGCAGGCCAGTGATACAACGAGAAAGAGGTGACCTTCCATATGGCGAAGGGTTCAAAAAAAGAAGTGATGTTTGAACGCATGCAAGAACAGAAGAAGGAAGTTAAAGTCGTACGCAAAATTGTTTTTTGGATAGCGATTGCATTGATTCTACTTGTTGCAGTGGGTGGGTTCTTCACTTATCGATACATAAAAAGTGCCCTGGAGCCAATAGATCCTGACTCCGAAAAAACGGTGGAAGTGGAAGTTCCTATTGGTTCAGGGTTAGATACAATCTCTCAAATTCTTGAGGATAAAGGTCTTATTAAAAATGCGAAAATCTTCAAGTATTATGCCAAAGTGAACAACGAATCAGACTTTCAAGCAGGAACATATGGTTTGTCTACTTCTATGACGCCTGATGAACTTTTAAAAAGTTTAAAAACAGGAAAAGTTTACCGCACACCTGTATTTACAATGACGATTCCTGAAGGACTAACGGTCGAGCAAATAGGTGAACGGGTTGCAGCGAAAACAACTGTAACAAAAGAAGAGTTTATAGCCTATATTGATTCCGACGAGACGATTACGAATTTGCAAGCTTTATATCCAGAGGTTATTACCGATGAAGTGAAAAATGAAAACATTCGTCATCCGTTGGAAGGCTATCTATTCCCGGCCACCTATCCATTTTACGAGGAAGAGCCTACTGTACAGACGGTAGTTGAGACGCTGATTGACGGAACGCGTGCAAATGTTACACCTTATTTAGCTTCACTTGAGGAAAACAAGAAATCAGTCCATTGGTTACTTACTTTCGCATCGTTGCTAGAACGTGAAGCAACAGCCCAAGCGGATCGCCAAACCATAGCGAGTGTCTTTTATAATCGACTGGAAGAAGGCATGCCTTTACAAACGGATCCAACCGTTTTATATTCTCTAGGCGAACATAAAGATAAAGTCTCGCTCAAAGATTTAGAAGTAAAGAATGCATACAACACCTATCAGAACAAAGGACTACCACCTGGTCCGATCGCAGCTCCAGGAGCAGAATCGATTGAAGCGGTAATAGACCCTTCTGATACTTCTTATTTTTATTTTCTGGCAGATAAAACTGGTAAAAATCACTTTGCTAAAACATATGATGAGCACTTGAAGTTAAAAGCGGAGTATATTGATGGCAAGTAAAATAGCAGGATGGAGTTTGTATTATGTCAAATTATGAAACGTACCGGTTAAACTTCGAAAAGGAAGTGGATCCGATTGTCAAAGAAATGGAAAAGGATGCCGAAGAGCATTTTGTTCCTATCATGGAGCGCAGTGGAATTGACACGTTTATCGGTTTGTTAAGTATTCAGAAGCCCTCGACCCTGTTGGAAATTGGGAGTGCAATCGGCTATTCTGCGATTCGTCTTGCGCAAGCAAATCCTGGAATGCATATTTCCACCATTGAGAGGGACGATGAACGGCATGCAAAAGCAGTTCACTACATTAACCGTGCCGAGCTGAATGACCGGATTTCGTTGTTTAAGGATGATGCACTGACGTTCGATACAGCTTTGCTTCCATTTGAATACTTTGATGCTTGTTTCATCGATGCAGCTAAAGGGCAATACAAACGCTTCTTTGAAAAGTATGAACCTCTCGTCAAGGCGGGTGGTGTCATTTACTGTGATAATATGTTTATGCATGGAATGGTATTTTTAGAAGATCAGGATGTGCCGAAACGCAATCGCACGATGATTCGAAATTTAAAAGCATTTACAGAGTGGGTAATGGACAACCCTGCGTATGAAACTTCCTTACTTCCTGTAGGAGATGGAATTTTAATCGCTCGTAAAAACTTATAAAGTTGCATCAGCTACAGAGGAGGAATTAGTAAGATGGGAACGCAAAAACCCTTAATTATCGGTATCGCAGGAGGCTCGGGGTCAGGGAAAACCAGTGTAACAAAAAAGATTCATCAAGTTTTTCAAGATCATTCTGTAGTCGTAATAGAACAAGACTTTTACTATAAGGATCAGTCACATTTAGAATTTGAAGAGCGCCTTGCTACGAATTACGACCATCCACTTGCTTTTGATACGGATTTGTTAATAGATGATTTAGAAAAACTTCTTATTCGGCAGTCGATTGACAAGCCAGTATACGACTATGCGCTGCATACGCGTTCAAGTGAAACAATTGCGATTGAACCTAAAGATGTGATTATCCTAGAGGGTATCTTAATTTTGGAAGATAAACGGTTAAGAAATCTAATGGACATTAAATTATTTGTCGATACGGACGCTGACTTGAGGATTATTAGAAGAATTTTACGAGATATTAACGATCGAGGTAGAACTATTGAATCCGTCATCGATCAGTACATGAGTGTCGTTCGCCCGATGCACAACCAGTTCATCGAACCTACCAAGCGTTATGCGGACATTATCATTCCTGAAGGCGGTCATAATGAAGTCGCAATTGACTTAATGGTAACGAAAATAAAAACAATTCTTGATTCTGGTAATGATTTGTAATATGATGTTGTCAGATATTCATATAGTAAACACTATGTCGCATACCTTTTTACGAGGTGCGACATATTATTTTGATGATTTTGCAAAATGAGGAGTGAGGAAATGGTTTCTGAAAAAAAATATCCAATGACTGTTTCAGGGAAACAGAAATTAGAAGATGAACTTGAATTTCTAAAGACAGTTAAACGTAAAGAAGTTGTTGAACGTATTAAAATTGCTCGCAGCTACGGTGACTTGTCCGAGAATTCTGAATACGATTCTGCGAAGGAAGACCAGGCGTTCATCGAAGGAAAAATCTCATCACTTGAATCAATGATTCGTAATTCTGTTATCATCTCAGAAGATACTCGTACGGAAGAAGCGCAACTCGGCAGCACAGTAACGTTTAAGGAAATCCCTGACGGGGAAGTTGAAACATATACGATTGTAGGATCTGCTGAAGCTGACCCGTTAGAAGGCTTGATTTCTAATGATTCACCTATCGCCAAAGGAATTCTTGGTCGAAAAAAAGGTGATCAAGTGAAAATCATAACACCGGGTGGCGAAATGCAAGTTGAAATCACAGAAGTGAAGTAACATAGAGATGCCGCCTTCGAAATAAAGGCGGCTTTTTTTGTGAAACATCACGCATGCAGAAACGTCCAATCGTTAGAAGCGTGGAACTAAGGGAGATGATTTCAAGTGAGTGAACAAAAACCGGAATTTTCAAGGGTGCGTCGGAAACGACAAAACAATAAAGGGAATAAGATGTTGAATTGGATGATTGCCATCGTTGTTTTGTTAATTGTCCTCGTGGGAGTGAAAATACTTTCAAGTGATAGCACACCAGAAGACAAAGAAATAGCTATAACTGAAACAACTCCGGAAGATGAAGCGAGTGGTACTGAAAATAGTACTGAAGGAACTGGTGAGGGGGACAAGGGAGAGGATTCAGACCAGTCTGCAGAAGGCGATGACTCTTCTAAAGAAGGAACTGTCAGTGACGAATCAGATGATAGCGAACAAAGTGATGATACATCCAAAAAGAAAGATACCGAAAAAGAAGGAACTGTTACATATACAGCTAGTGAAGACGCCGTCGTTGACGAAACTGTTTCAAATGATTCGTGGGAGCCTGTAGGAACGTCACAGTCAGGCAATCACGTATCGCAATATGATGGTTCATCAGTAGACTGGCAGGAGAAAAAGAGGGCACTAGCGTATGCAACAGGAATGGCTGAAAATGACATGATTTTCTTGAAGATTAAAAATGGGGGTAGTCCCCAGAAGTCAATTGGGATTGTCTCTTCAAAAGACAAATCAAAAAAATATAGAGTCTATTTAGAATGGGTCGACGGAGAAGGTTGGAAACCTACGCAAATGGACGTGTTGAACACACTCGATTTTAACTACTAATAGGTAATGACGGATAGGGGATACAACGATGAAAGTTGGAATTATCGGAGCAATGGAAGAGGAAGTTACCATTCTCAAAAATCAGTTACAGTCAGCTCGACACACGGTTATCGCAGGTTATGAATTTAGTGAAGGGACGCTTGGTGGTCGTGAAGTCGTGCTCGTAAAAAGTGGCATTGGTAAAGTGAATGCTGCTGTAGCCACAACTTTATTGCTTCAACTATTCAAACCAGATGCAGTCTTGAACACTGGATCTGCAGGCGGTATAGGTGAAAACTTAGAAGTCGGAACAGTTGTGCTATCGAAGGATGTTACGCATCACGATGTAGATGTAACTGCTTTTGGATACGCACTCGGTCAAGTACCGGGGGGTCCTGTCACATACAAGGCAGACGAGATGCTTCTACAAGTTGCTGCAAAAGCAGTCGAAGAAATTGGCAAACATTCGCACGCTTCGGGGTTAATCGCTTCAGGAGATGTGTTTATGAGCGATCCTGTACGTGTAATGAATGTGAAGCAACAGTTTCCTGAACTGATTGCTGCAGAAATGGAAGCTGCTGCAGTTGCTCAAGTGTGTCACGAATTCCAGGTGCCTTTTGTTGTAATTAGAGCGCTCTCAGATATTGCTGGGAAAGAATCTTCCTTGTCATTCGATGAATTTCTACCAGCGGCGGCACAACATTCTTCAGAAGTTGTGCTTGATGTCATCTCGAAACTTTAATCCATTCGTGGTAAACTAGACATATGAAGTAAAACCTAATTCATGAAGCGAGGAGGAACTCGTATGTTATTTTTAATGTTGGGTGCATTTGTTGTCACAGCTGCTCTTACAGGTGTGATCTATTTTGAAGTGAAAGCTGATTGAAGAAAAATCAGTGTAGACGTCTCCAGCGAGGGTACGAATGCTGGAGACGTTTTTTAATTTGAAATGCTGGGTTACTTGGAGTCTTGTTCACGTTTGAACAGCTGATACAACTTGACAATCGCTCTTTTCTCAATTCTTGACACATAACTTCTTGAAATTTGTAGTTCATCTGCGATTTCTTTTTGTGTCATCGGTTTGTCGTTTAGCAAACCAAAACGTTTCTGGATAATTTCAAGTTCTCGCCCCTCCAAATTATGAAGATGACGATAAAGCCGCTCTTTTCGTTCATTCATTTCCGCACGGTCGTGGGGAGACTCTTCATCAGTTTGGAGTAAATCTGCTATTTCTAATGATTGGCCTTCACTATCTGTGCCAATGGGTTCGTTTAAAGAGATATCTTTTTGCGTCTTTTTCTGTGTTCTTAAAAACATTAATATTTCATTCTCAATACATCGTGCTGCGTACGTTGCAAGTTTGGTTTTACGATCTGGAGTGAAGCTCGCAATTGCTTTCATGAGACCGATCGTTCCTATAGAAATGTAGTCGTCAAGCTGTTCGTGTTTTGGATGGAACTTCTTAACAATGTGTGCAACGAGCCTCATATTGCGCTCGATTAGTTCATCACGGGCGTCTTCATCCCCTTGTGCTAGACGTTCGAGACAATCGGCTTCTTCCGCTTTTGAGAGTGGACGTTTAAATGCCTGCCCACGGATGTACCCTAAAACCGCAGGAATCTCGAGCCATAATTGTACTAGCGCCATAACAAAGCCGCTCAAATGAACCACCTCCTGTGTCGTTGTCTGACATCCTATGCGGGTAAAAGATGACGTATCACCGCTGATTTTGGCGGACAGGCAGTTTTTAAAAGCATGACTGTTCTCGTTTGGTCTGCAAGTATTATCGCTTAGGTATGGTATAATAAGTGCGAATCAGCACAGTAATGGAGTGGATAGGATGTACAGTTATTTCTTGCCAGATCAATATGTTAAGGATGTTTATCAGCTTTCACCTACTGATTTTATAAATAGAGGTATTAAAGGGATTATCACCGATCTCGACAATACGCTGGTCGCTTGGGATCGTCCCGATGCAACACCCGAGATTGCTACTTGGATAAAAGAAATGCAGGATGCAGGGTTGCAAGTAACGATTTTATCGAACAATAATGAGCTGCGTGTAAAAGCGTTCAGTGAGCCAATTAAAACGCCTTTCATCTTTTCAGCGAGAAAACCATTGTCTAAAGCGTTCAGGAAAGCGCTCGATCAGATGGGACTGCAAAAAGAGGAAGTAGTGATGATTGGAGATCAGGTAATGACCGACATCCTTGGTGGCAATAGATTCGGACTACAAACGATTCTCGTTGTACCTGTGGCAAGTTCTGACGGCTTCATGACGAAATTCAATCGTCAGTTGGAACGTCGTATATTGAAAACGTTAAAACGAAAAGGAATGATTTCGTGGGAGGAATAGATTTGGAACTCACTTGCATTGGATGCGGTATTGGCATTCAAACAGATAACCCTAAAAAAGAAGGGTATGCACCACCCGCTTCGCTCGAAAAGGAAGAGGTAATTTGTCAACGGTGTTTCCGTTTAAGAAACTATAATGAGTTGCAACCAGTTTCACTATCTGGGGATGACTTTCTTGCTATTTTAAATGGAATTGGGGATCGAAAAGGTCTTGTTGTCCTTGTTGTGGACATCTTTGACTTTAATGGTAGTTGGATTCATGGATTACAACGCTTTGTTGGTAAAAAAGATATAATACTGATCGGAAACAAGGCAGATGTATTGCCGAAATCAGTGAATCGTAACAAACTGATTAACTGGATGAAAGAACAATCCGCCAAGCTTGGTCTAAAACCTGTTGAAGTCATGCTGGTTTCTGCTGTTAAAGGTCAAGGCGTTCCTGAAGCATTGGAACGTATTGATGAATTACGTAAAGGTCAAGACGTTTATGTGGTAGGATGTACAAACGTTGGAAAGTCGACATTTATCAACAGAATCATTAAGCAAGCTACAGGCACGGGAGAAGTCATTACAACTTCACATTTCCCAGGAACAACATTAGATCTTGTGGAGATTCCACTGGATGATGGCAAAGCAATTTATGATACACCTGGAATAATCAATAATCATCAGATGGCGCATTATTTAGATCCGAGCGAACTGAAAGCAATCACTCCCAAAAAGGAAATCAAGCCAAAGATCTTCCAGTTGAATGCAGAGCAAACGCTTTTCATTGGTGGTTTAGCTCGCTTTGACTTTATAAAGGGAGAGCGTTCTTCATTTAACGTACACTCTTCTAATGCACTTCCTCTTCACAGGACGAAGCTGGAAAATGCGGATGCGTTATATGAAACACATCTCGGAGACATGCTGTCACCACCAGGGCCAGAGTCGTTAGAACGGTTCCCTAAACTCGTTCGTCATGAGTTTTCTATTAAGAAAGCAAAGACTGACATAGTCATTTCGGGTCTAGGTTGGATTACTGTTCAGCATGCAAATGTAGTTGTTGCTGTTCATGCGCCTCGTGGCGTAGACGTGGTCTTACGCCCGTCATTAATCTGACAGAGGGGGACTTAAGATGAAAAAATGGTTTGCAGTCATAGGAGATCCAATTGCACAATCGATGTCTCCCGGCATGCATGATCACTGGCTCAAGGAAAACGGTATTGATGCTACCTATATTCCTGTACATGCAAAGACTAAAGAACTTCCTTCTGTTATTGCAAGTCTACAATTATTAGGATGCAGTGGTTGGAATGTGACGGTTCCGCATAAAAGTGATATACTCCCTTTCCTAGGCGGTGTTGATGAAGCTGCAGCTCATATGGAAGCAGTCAATACTGTAGTAGCTGGGGAAAATGGACGGTTAGTTGGATCTAATACAGACGGAAGCGGATTCGTTAGGGCATTAGAAGAAAAGTACGGTAGTGGGCGTAAAAAAGATGAGATTTTAATAATTGGTGCCGGAGGGGCAGCAAAGGGAATCGCCTTTGCATTACGTAGCGCTGGATATGGCGTGATTACCTTCACAAATCGGACATTGAAAAATGCTACCTCAATAAGTGAACGATTATCTAATTCAACTTATTTAACGATCGCTGAAGCGGAACAGCAGCTTGCCCGTTTTGGCATCATTATACAAACCACTTCTGTTGGAATGCTGTTTTCCTCTGAGGGAATGCCTCTAGATCCTTCTAATGTAACACCGGGGACTGCAGCCATTGATATTATCTATAATCCTCTTGAAACGGAATTTTTAGCAACCGCTCGGAACAAAGGGGCGGAAACAGCAAATGGGATAGGAATGTTTGTCCACCAAGGAGCACTCGCTTTTGAAAAATGGACAGGCATTCGCCCGGACACTATTGGAATGATGAAACGACTAACACAACAATTGGAGGATCAACATGCTAACAAGTAAACAAAAGAGTTTCTTACGTAGTGAAGCACATCACTTACAACCTATTTTCCAAATCGGTAAAAGCGGGTTAACGGACGCGATTATTAAACAGATTGAAGAAGCGCTTGAAGCGAGAGAACTTATCAAAGTGTCTGTTCTACAAAACTGTGAACAAGACAAAGAGGAAATTGCTGACTTACTTTCTGAACAAGCTGGTTTGGAAGTTGTACAAATTATCGGCAAAACGATTGTCCTTTACAAGGAATCGACAGAAAAGAAAAAGATCGTTTTACCATAAGGAGTGACGGAATGCGGAAAATCGGTATTCTTGGTGGTACTTTTAACCCACCTCATATCGGACATCTCATAATGGCCAATGAAGTTTGTGAAGCCCTCGAGTTAGATGAGGTGAGACTGATGCCGACAGCAATCCCTCCACATAAGCAGCTTTCCGATACTGCGACACCGATTCAACGTCTTGAAATGACGGAGTTAGCGGTGACTGGAAATGACTATCTCCACACTTGCGATGAGGAAGTGCATTTTGGTGGCGTTTCTTATACGTTCAATACGATGCAGAGATTGCTCGCAAAAGAACCTGAGACGGTGTTTTATTTTATTATCGGTGGAGATATGGTCGATTCTTTGCATACGTGGTACAAGATTGACGACTTGGTCAAGATGGTTCACTTTGTTGGTGTCAGGAGACCGGGTTCTATGAGTCTTACCGATTATCCGATTCAATTTATTGATACACCTATGATCGATCTGTCCTCGACTCTTCTTAGGGCTAAGTATGCACAGCATAAAACAACTGCGTATCTCATACCAAAATCTGTGGATCGCTACATTCGTCAGGAGGGCTTATATGGAGCCTGGTAACCTCATTCAAGAATTGCAGCAAAGGATGCCCCATCAGCGTTTTCAGCACGTGCTGCGTGTCACGGAAACAGCTAAATCCCTCGCCCAAATGCATGGCGAGTCAATCGAGGCGGCAGAAACAGCTGCACTGTTTCATGATATTGCAAAGTTTATGGATGCAGAAGAAATGCGAGAGCTTTTACTCGCACAGGACGTAGACCCATTGCTATTTGAATTTCATAAAGAACTTTGGCATGCTCCAGCAGGTGCTATCATTGCCTATAAGGAATTCAAAGTTCACGATGAAGACATACTAAATGCGATTCGTTTTCATACGACCGGCAGAGCTGCGATGTCAAAATTAGAAATGATTATATATATTGCAGACATGATCGAGCCTGGAAGAAACTATCCTAGTGTAGAGGAATTACGGCTAAGTGCAGAAGGTCCGTTACAACAGGCGATGCGTACATGCATTATCCACAGCGTTACACACTTAATTGGAAAACAGGTACCAGTATACCCGGACTCCATTGAGTGCTACAATTATTTTGTGAAGTGAAAGGGAAGTGAAACAATGCCAACATTATTAGAAGTAACATTTAAAGCAGCAGACGATAAACGTGCAGAAGACATTGTCGTCCTCAATATGGAAGGCGTATCTTTGATAGCAGATCAGTTTGTAATCTGTCATGCAAATTCCGAACGTCAAGTTCAAGCGATTGCTCGCGAAATTGCTGACAAAGCTTCTGAAGAAAACTATGAGGTGAAACGTATCGAAGGTATGGATTCAGGTCGATGGGTTCTAGTTGACCTAGGAGACGTTGTCGCTCATATTTTCCATAAGGATGAGCGTGGTTTCTATAACTTGGAAAGACTCTGGGGCGATGCACCAATGATTGAAATTGGAGAAGACTCCGTTCAATGATGTATGCTCAATTTGCGTCTGTATATGATGAGCTGATGTTAGATATTCCATATCCAGCATACGTGGACTTAGTCAATACTGCGCTACATGGGTTATCAGGTAAAAAGATCCTGGATGTCGCTTGCGGCACCGGGATTCTTTCCGTTCTACTTGCTGAAAAAGGAGCGGACGTCACGGGAATTGATCTATCGGAAGAAATGCTTGCTGTTGCTGAATCTCGCGCGAATGAGCGTTTTCCATCTATGGAATTTTCACAACAAGCAATGCAGCATTTGAATGTACCGGGTCAATATGATGCGGCGGTAATTCCGATTGATTCATTGAATTATTTAGAAGACGAACTTGAAGTGAAACAAACGTTTAAAGGCATCCACGATGCGCTTCTTCCAGGTGGATTATTGCTGTTTGATGTGCATTCAACGTTTAAAACTGATGAGCTATTCATGGAGAGCCCTTTTACGTATGTTAGCAATAATATTTCGTACATATGGGAGACTGAAGAAGGGGAAGAACCTCATTCTGTCCAATCTGAACTTGCATTTTTTGTGCGTGAAGAAGATGGTCGATATACTCGTTTTGACGAAGTCCATTATCAGCGGACTTTTCCAATTATGAAATACGTTGAATTACTTGAGGAAACAGGTTTCTCTGTAGAACGGATTTTCGCGGATTGGTCAGATGAAGCACCTGAATTAGAAAGTGAGAGAATATTTTTTCAAGTCCGTAAATAACAGTACCGCTTCATGAACGGATACGTTATAGTAAAGAGGTCTCCATAAGCTAACAACTTTTAGAAAGGATGACCGAATCTGTTTTCTGAACTAATCTTTGGGAAATGGCGGAAAGTCACCACTCCTCTTGCAATAGCGGCAGTCATCTCAGTTTTTTTGTTCTTTCCCCGAGGACAAGGAGATGACAAGCATCTTCCTGATGAAAGTTTGTACGATTCACTAGAAGTAACTTCGGAAACTCCACATGAAGTAACTCCTGGAAATGAGAAGATTGAATTGGTTGCTGATTCTACACCTCAGCCACCTGAACTAATTATCGTGGATGTGAAGGGTGCGGTTGTTCACCCTAACGTTTACACGTTACAAGAAGGACAGCGGCTAATAGATGCCATTACAGCTGCAGGTGGATACACCTCTGACGCGGACAGTCGACTTTTAAATCATGCGCAGCGCTTAACGGATGAAGCGGTAATTTACGTTCCTCTTACAGGTGAAGAACTTCCGGTTTTTGAAAATCCGACTAGCGTTTCGGACGAAATAGACGAGTCGGGTTCTGCATCGGTTAATATTAATACTGCAGATGAAACCGAATTGATGACACTGACAGGAATCGGTCCTGCCAAAGCAACTGCAATTGTGAAATACCGAACTGAACAAGGTGTTTTTCAAACAATCGAAGATTTAAAAAACATTTCTGGTATTGGGCAAAAGACCTTTGACGCGCTGTCTGATTCAATAACTGTAAAATAATATATAGTGTGGAATTTGGTAAAAGTTTGGAGGCAACCATATGGAAAGAATTACATGGGAACAATTTTTTATGGCGCAATGTAGCTTGCTTGCTGTTCGAAGTACGTGTACTCGGCTAGCTGTAGGAGCGGTCATTGTCCGAGATAATCGAATCATCGCTGGTGGTTATAACGGATCAGTTTCTGGTGGAGATCATTGCATTGACAAAGGGTGCTACGTCGTTGACAATCATTGCATTCGTACGATTCACGCGGAAATGAACGCCTTGTTGCAATGTGGCAAGTATGGAATTCCGGCTGCGGGTTCTGCGTTGTATGTGACACACTTCCCTTGTTTGCAATGTTCAAAGGCTATTATTCAAGCTGGTATTTCTAAAGTCTACTACGGCCAAGATTATCGCAATAATGATTATGCAATTGAATTGTTTAAACATGCAGGGATTGATGTAGAACATATTCCATTTGATGGACATGCCTTGGATTTTGAGAAAGCATCTAAAGAGAAATTGTTTAACGATATGTTGCACACGATGCAAAACGCCAATGTTCCTGAAAACGACCTGAAAAGCTTTTCGGAACGTGCACAAGAACTATTTGGAAAATAGTTCCTAGAACCCGCTTAATGTACTGGACAATCTCAGTAGCCGTATCAGCCATGGCTGCATACGGTATTACTGAATTGTTATGGCTTAACCTTCTTCTACTTCCCCTCATACTGACAAGTAAAAAAGACATCCCCAATTTAATTATTCTGTTAGCAGTTAGTTCACTTTCCTATTGTTACTTCATAGATTATCTATCTACACACACTCCTATACAGACTAAGGAGACAATAATACGCTCTATGCAATGGAGTGAAACCGTCAAAATTGATGGGGGTAAAGTAAAAGGATTCGCGAAAGATTCAGAGGGCGTTCCTTATTATGTCTCGTACACCATTGGAAGTGAAGAAGAAAAAAATAGCTTACTGGAAACCCCTTTAGCAGGTAGAGCAATTTCTGTGCAAGGTACGCTTGAACTACCAGAACCACCAGCCCATGAGTTTTCATTTGACATGGCTTCTTATCTACGTATGAATGGTGCCATCTATCTATTTCGTGCAACGCAAATGACTGTACATGGAAAGGTAAATCGACCATCGACTCGGTTAACAGAGAGGCGTAATGCAGTAAAAACTCATATAAAAAATACGTTTCCCGTTTCCTTGCAAACCGAAGCCGAAGCATTATTGATTGGTGATAGGAGTGGCATGGATACGGAACTATCCTCCGAATATAGAACCCTGGGTATCACCCATTTGTTCGCAATCTCAGGACTGCATGTTGGTTTGTTAACGGTCATGCTCCGCTTAGTCGCTAAACGGATGCGCCTGAGGATCGAGACGACTGATACACTACTACTGTTCCTGTTGCCTTGCTATGCACTATTGGCAGGTGGTGCACCCTCTGTATGGCGTGCAGTAACTGTTACGATGCTGTTGCTATTATCAGCATCCGGAAAGTTGAAATTGAAAATGGACGATGCGTTAGCGTTGAGTGCATTAGGTTTCATATTCTTAAAGCCATACGTTTTGTTTCAACCAGGATTTCAGCTATCTTATATGGCTGCCTTCTCGTTGCTGTATTCCGCTCAGTATCTCCAGAAACAACAATCGGTTCTTATGATCTCTGCTAGTGTGACCGCGATAACACAAGTCGCGCTAGCACCGATTTTATTGTTTCATTTCTATGAGTTATCACTTTCATCCTTTCTCGTGAATTTACTCTACGTTCCTTTATACTCAATAGTAATTCTTCCGAGTAACATTGTTCTACTCATCGTTTCATTATTTTCCAAAACAGCTGTTGCACCACTGTTTTTCATATACGAACCTTTTCGTAATTCCATCTCAACCGTTACCAGTTGGTTGGCGGGTTTACCTTGGCAAGTGTGGACTGCAGGTAAGCCGGGAGCTGTATGGCTAGTAATAATGGTTGTTAGTATTGCATGTGCCTTTATAGTGATCGAACGATGGAACAGAAGAATACTAGGACTTGTAATTGTCCTCATTCCAGCGCTACTCTTCCAAGTCAAACCGTATATAGATCCGACTACGTATGTTTCTTTTTTGGATGTTGGTCAAGGGGATAGCATAGTCATTGAACTTGGTTATAGAAAAGGTGTATACGTCATTGATACAGGTGGAACGGTTTCCATTGGTCCACCGACATGGAAAACCCCAGATAATCAGTTTGATGTAGGTAGGCAAATTGTCGTTCCGTATTTAAAAGGGAGAGGGATTAGTGCGATTGACAAGTTGGTCATTTCCCACGCGCATGACGATCATATGGAAGGTGCAGATGAAGTACTACAAGAACTAAAGGTTAAGGAAGTGCATGCTCCTGTTGGAAGTTTGACAGAAGAGAATATGATCCCGGTTTTAACAGAAGCAAAGCGTCGAAATGCTCGTATCATAAGCATGCAAGCGGGGGAAGGGTGGAAGACTGGTCGAACAGAATTTACGTACTTATCTCCATTCGATGAAAAGTACTCACATAATGACAGTTCACTTGTATTGCTGATGAAAAATGAATACGGGTACTTATTGTTCACGGGTGATTTGGAAATGGAGGGAGAACGGAAAATCATTAAGAAATACGGACAAACAGAACTTTCCCCTCTCATTTTGAAAGTTGGCCACCATGGAAGCAAAACATCGACAACGCAAGCGCTCTTGGACTTCCTACAGCCGGATATCGCAGTGGTTTCGGTTGGCCGTAATAATCGGTATGGGCATCCTCATGACGAAGTTATTGAACGTCTCTTAGCACAAAAAGTGAAGGTGTTTTCAACAGCAGAACATGGAACGGTCACCTTGCAGATTGACGGAGAAATATTGAAACCCTCTATTACGAGATAAAAAAAGAAAGACTCCAAGTTCTGGAGTCTTTCCCTAGTTTAACTATTGTCTGATCAGCGCGCAGCGACTTCGACAATCGTAGCAATTACCCAAATTAAAGAGAAACCTACGAAAGATACAATGAAGCCAACACCTGAGTCAAGAAGATCATTACGTTTGGACTGGACGTCCTTTTCGAATTCGTTCATTGCTACACCTCCTGATTCAACTTCAAGTATAGAACAATGGGACTTAAAAATCCATAGTAAAACAGAGATATGGCAATTGCGTTTCAATTTGTCACAAATTCTCCATACACATCATCTGTCATGTATACTTAGAGGTAGTGAATGAGGTGATTGAATATGGTATCAGCAGCGTGGAAAGAAATTGGAAAAAACCCTGAACAACCAATTTACTTACTAACAGGAACAGAGTTGTATTTGTTACAGCAAACATTGTCTAAAATCATTACTGGGACACCTGGTATAGAGCAGCAAGATGTCATGTACTTCGATCTGGAGGAAACATCAGTCGATCGAGTAATTGAAGAGGCGGATACCCTCCCTTTTTTACAAGATCGAAAAGTGATTGTCGCTAAAAATGCGTCATTCTTAAAGGCTAAGGAGCGAGGTAAAGAAAAGATCGAGCACCCCATCGACCAGCTTGAGGCGTGGCTCGAAAATCCCTCTCCAACAGCGACAGTTATTTTTACCGCGCCTTACGAGAAGTTGGACACTCGGAAAAAAATCACAAAAATGATGACGTCAAAAGCTGTTATCATTGAAGCGAATAAGTTGACTGGAAGTGACCTTACGGTTTGGGTACAACAAAATGCGACTTCGTTTGGGATTAGTATGGACCGGGAAGTAGCCGACTACCTGGTTGAAACAACGGGGGAAAATATGATGCAGCTCTCTAAGGAGCTGGAAAAAATCGCAGCATTTTTAGAGGAATCAGGGAAGGTAACAAAAGAAGTTATCGATAGCTTGGTACCAAGGTCCCCTGAAACAGAGATTTTCAGGTTAACGGACACGTATATTTCTGGAAATCGTGCTCAAACATTAGCGGTATACCATGATTTGTTGAGGAGTGGAGAAGAACCGATTGCGATGACCTCGTTAATCGCTGGGCAAGTTCGGCTGATGCTACATGTAGGAACGCTTAAAAGAAAAGGGTACCATCAACAACAAATAGCCAGCACTCTTAACGTACATCCATATCGTGTGAAACTAGTGATGAATAATCGAAACAGTCCTTCAGAACAAAGGTTGTTGCGGGTGTTGGATAAGCTGGCATCTATCGATTTGAAATTGAAATCCACATCTGGTAACCGTGAAAGAGTCCTCGAACTCTTTTTCATGGAAAAGTTATAACAAAAAAAGCTGTCCGTCAATGACGGACAGCTTTAAAAATTACAAAGCTTTTTTTGTAAGACGTGCTTTTTGACGTGCAGCTGTGTTTTTATGGATAAGGCCTTTACCGGCAGCAGTGTCCAATGATTTAATAGCAGCGCGCTTCAATTCCTCTGCATTGTCAGCTTTGTTGTCAATTGCAACATCAGCTTTACGCAAAGCAGAACGCATTGCAGACTTTGTGCGTGAGTTTTGTTCATTAGTCGCGTTGCTTTGCTTAACGCGTTTGATTGCACCTTTAATGTTTGGCATTTCATTCACCTCCAGAAATCAGGTAAGAAGAGTGTTTCCACGATCTCTCGGATATCTCTTTATAACAAAAATAATTTTATCAAATTCACACCATTTATGCAACAACAAAACGCAGACAGGGAGAATCTCCTGTCAAAAAAACGACAAAGCATAAAAAGTAACCATCGCGTACACACTTGTAATAGAGGTGATGGTCATGGAAAACTACGACTTTTACAGGACGGATCTAGTCGTTGAGAGTGAAGAAATGGTGAGACACCAAACTTCCGAGGAAAAAGAAAAGCTTGATGAATCAGCTGGTATACTGTTCAACGAAGAAAAAAAGGGAAGAACCATTCTAACGACCGTTGTTGTGGATGAAGAAGGTGAAAAACGAATTGGGAAGAAAAAAGGAACATACATTACGTTAACAGACCCACTGTTACATGCGGATGATAACGTAGGATTAACGAAATTGGCAAAATCAATGACCCAGCAACTAAAAAAGTTGACTGAGCCTTTAAATCTCAAGGAAGATAGTAAGATTTTGTTTATCGGGCTTGGAAACAAGGATGTGACACCTGATGCAGTCGGTCCGCTCACTATGGAGCGGCTCAATACAGTTGTTCCGGATTACTATAAAGATGAAGGAGCAGATGTATATGTGTATTCACCCGGAGTTACAATTCAAACGGGGTTAGAGACAGCCGACTTCATTAAAGCGGTTGTCGACGTTGTGAATCCGGATTTACTCATAGTCGTTGATGCACTTGCTGCACGTGATAGTTCAAGGTTGTGTAGGACAATCCAACTTACCGATACCGGGATTCACCCAGGCTCTGGAGTTGGCAATAGTCGTAAAGAAGTGTCTCAGGAATCGTTGGGAATTCCAGTTGTTGCAATCGGAATACCAACCGTAGTAGATGGACCTGTGCTAATTGCAGATGCAATTGATACATTATTCGGATATATGGCTGCTAAAATTGAGGAAGAAAGCAAACCATCTTCAAGGCTTTCTGTCACACCATGGCTACATTCTGATACCAAAAGTGCAGACCGAAAAAGTTTGATTCCTGTATTTGGTGATTGGGCATCTTGGCCGCACGAAGAGCGCGTGCAATTATTCGAAGAAGTCCTATCGAATCATCAGTTGAAGACGTTCATCTCCCCTAAAGAAATTGATAGCTGGGTGCAACATTATTCTTTGGCACTGTCGAGTTCCCTTGAATCTTGGATACGTAGTGTAAAACAGAGTTCTTGATAGGCATCCCCCTGCATATAGTAGCTGAGACGGGGGGATGACTGTTGAAAAAGACACTAAAAATCTGGACTCTTGCTGTATTAATCTTATTTCTATTTCCAATCTTGCTCCAATTGCTTCCCGCAAAACAATCGGACAGTTCCTCAGTGATGCTAAAACAAAAAGCATACATTGTTTACGCATCCAATGTACTGGAAGCACCTAAACCATCAAGCGACAAGAAGGTCTTAATCCATTTTACGCATTCTGAAGAAGCATATGAGCCGATCACACTCGCTGCAAATGGAAAAGTTGCCGTCTCTCACAAAACAGAGAATATCACGAAAATGGGAGAGAAACTTCAATTGCAGTTTGCTGCATACGGTGTGGAAGCTGATTTGCTACCAGTGGATATTCAAAAAGTAATGGCGAAAAAGAGCATTCCTTACCACCGTTCATACAAAACGATTCGGCCATATTTGCAACAAACACTTGCAGATAAAAACTATGACATTGTATTGGATATCCATCGGGACTCGTTGGCTGCGGACAAAACAACGGTTACTGTAGATGGGGAGAGGTATGCAAAAGTAGCATTTGTCATCGGAAAAGAACATAAGAATTATACCAAAAATTATGAAGTGGCTAAGCGATTGAATAAAGAAATGGAAACTCGAGTACCCGGCATTACGCGTAATATTATTGTAAAAGGTGGTCCGGGAGTGGATGGCAAGTACAATCAGGATCTTCATCCAGGATTTGTTTTAGTGGAACTAGGAGGAATCGGGAATAATGAAGAAGAACTAAATCGAACGGTTGCTGTAATTGCGGAAGCGGCCGCTTCAATATTTGGCGAAGAATGATAGGAAGTAATAGATAGTAATTTAACGGAAGCAGTGTTTCAAGAAAGGAGAAGCAGATACTGCTTCTCTTTTTTAGTTTTAAAGGAATTACGCATTTAATCTATAGTGAAAAGGAAATGTGTAACACCCCTGCTCGGTTTCTGCTATAATTCATACTAGCCGAATTAGGAGTGAGAATTATGATGAATCATCAACAGAAATTAGATCGACAGAAAAATATACGTAACTTTTCAATTATTGCTCATATCGATCACGGGAAATCCACACTCGCAGACCGAATACTTGAAAAAACTGAAACCATTACTGCTCGTGAAATGAAATCACAAACGTTGGATTCGATGGATCTCGAAAGGGAACGTGGAATTACGATTAAATTGAATGCAGTTCAGATTTCTTATACTGCGAAGAATGGGGAAGAGTACACGTTCCATTTAATCGACACTCCTGGGCATGTCGATTTCACGTACGAGGTGTCTCGAAGTCTTGCGGCGTGCGAAGGTGCGATACTCGTAGTGGATGCAGCACAGGGGATTGAAGCACAAACCTTAGCAAACGTTTACTTAGCGTTAGATAATGATCTTGAGATTTTACCAGTAGTAAATAAAATCGACCTTCCAGCAGCGGATCCAGAGCGTGTGAAAGACGAAATCGAAAATGTAATCGGCATCGATGCATCAGAAGCAGTCTTGGCATCAGCAAAAGCAGGAATCGGGATTGAAGAAATCCTGGAACAAATCGTTGAAAAAGTTCCAGCTCCAACGGGAGATCCAAGTGCCCCACTGAAAGCATTGATATTCGACTCCCATTACGATCAGTACAAAGGTGTCATTGTTAACATTCGGATAATGGAAGGCTCCGTTAAACCAGGAGATACAATTCGTATGATGGCAACTGGAAAAGAATTCGAAGTTGTCGATCTTGGTGTTTTCACTCCAAAGATCTCACCACGGGATGAATTGACAGTTGGAGATGTTGGTTATTTGTCAGCTGCTATTAAAACAGTAGGGGATACACGAGTGGGAGATACAATAACACTTGCTGAAAACCCTGCAGATATAGCATTAGAAGGGTACCGTAAGATGAATCCGATGGTGTTCTGTGGCTTATATCCGATAGACACTTCCAAATACAATGATTTAAGAGAAGCGCTCGAGAAGCTTGAGCTTAACGACTCGGCTTTGGAATACGAGGCGGAAACTTCTCAAGCTCTCGGGTTCGGATATCGTTGTGGCTTCTTAGGACTTCTCCATATGGAGATCATTCAAGAGCGAATTGAGAGAGAATTCAATATCGACTTAATCACCACGGCACCAAGCGTAATTTACAATGTCGTCATGACAGACGGTAGTGAAATGAAAGTTGACAATCCTTCAATGATGCCAGATGCACAAAAAACGGAATACGTGGAAGAGCCTTATGTTAAAGCATCGATAATGGTACCGAATGATTATGTAGGTGCAGTTATGGAACTTTGTCAGAAAAAACGAGGCAATTTCCTTACGATGGACTATATGGATTCTTCCCGTGTCAACATTATGTATGAACTACCATTAGCGGAAATTGTTTATGATTTCTTTGACCAGCTAAAATCGGGAACTAAAGGGTATGCATCCCTCGATTATGAATTAATCGGTTATAAGAAATCCAAACTTAATAAGATGGACATCTTGTTGAATGGCGAGACTGTCGATGCGCTTAGCTTTATCGTTCACCGTGATTTCGCATACGACCGTGGGAAAGCGATTGTTGAGAAGTTGAGATCCCTGATCCCACGTCAGCAATTCGAAGTTCCAGTACAAGCTGCAATCGGACAGAAAATCATTGCACGTTCGACGATTAAGTCAATGGGTAAAAATGTACTTGCGAAATGTTATGGTGGAGATATTTCACGAAAGAGAAAACTTCTTGAAAAGCAAAAAGAAGGTAAGAAGAAGATGAAACAAGTAGGATCAGTAGAAGTGCCACAAGAAGCTTTCATGGCAGTACTACGTATGGACGAAGAGTAATTGGAATAAGCTGCATGAGCAGAGGGCATATAGCCCTCTGTTTGGCGTTTACAGGAGGGAAAGCAACTAATGAGAGGTATTTACATCCACATCCCATTCTGCCACCAAATCTGCCACTATTGTGATTTCAACAAAGTATTTTTTGAAAACCAACCAGTGGACGAATACATTGAGACGATAGACAAAGAATTGTCGTTGTTAAAACAAAGCGGGGCCGATTTCACAAAAGTTGAAACTGTTTTTTTCGGAGGAGGAACTCCAACAGCACTAACAGCAAAACAGTTAGAACGATTACTTGAAATTGTTCATAGCTATATAAATGTCAAAGCTTTAACGGAGTTTTCAACAGAAGCGAATCCTGATGAGTTAACAATAGATAAACTGAGCGTGTTAAAAAATGGTCAAGTGAAACGGCTAAGTTTAGGAGTTCAATCATTTGATGCGGACCTATTGAAAAAAATCGGTCGTTCTCACAGTCCAAAGCAAGCAATTGACGTTGTCAACAACGCCAGACGCGCTGGTTTTGAAAACATCAGCATTGATATGATTTATGCGTTGCCAGGGCAAACACAAGCTCAATGGAAAGATACGCTAGACCAAGCACTTGCGCTTGAGTTACCACATTACTCGGGGTACTCGCTTATCGTTGAACCGAAGACGGTATTTTATAACTTGATGAATAAAGGACGACTTCCGTTACCAGGGGAAGATGAAGAGACGGTTATGTTTGCAGAACTTATCGATAGGATGGAGCGCGCAGGAAGATCACAGTATGAAATCAGTAACTTTGCAATTCCTGGCAGTGAGTCTATTCACAACATGATCTATTGGGAAAACGATGAATACGCTGGAATCGGGGCAGGAGCTCATGGTTATCTTAATGGTGTTCGTTATGCAAACATCGCACCTCTAAAACGGTATATGGAACATGTGGAAACTGGGGAGTTGCCAAGAAAAGAAGAGAATACAGTGACTCTTCAAGAAAGCATGGAAGAAGAAATGTTTCTCGGACTTCGAAAAACAGAAGGAGTTTCTATCCAACACTTCGCTGAAAAATTCGGAATTACAATGGATGAAAAGTACGGTGCGGTCATCCAGAATCTCATGCAAAAAGATTTGCTTGAACTCCATGAGAATCGAATTCGCCTAACGCGAAACGGAATTTTTAAAGGAAACGAAGCCTTTCAACAATTTCTTGGATGAAACAAGATTCAAATGTTTGACACTATCTTTGTCATTTGATAAATTATGAGTAGTATTAGCACTCGTTTAAAAGGAGTGCTAACAGGAGTGATGATTATGTTGACAAACAGGCAATTGCTTATCTTGCAACTGACGGTTAACGACTTCATCGAATCCGCTCAGCCAGTGGGCTCCCGGCAACTTTCCAAAAAGGAGGAAGCTCCTTTTAGTCCGGCAACCATCCGAAATGAGATGGCGGATCTTGAAGATATGGGGTTTCTTGAGAAAACCCATACGTCTTCGGGAAGGGTTCCTTCTGAAAAAGGATATCGATTTTACGTCGACCACTTGCTGACACCTCAAAAGCTAAAAATGGAGGACAACCTTCAATTACGTTCAGTCTTTCAGGAAAAAGTTCTGGAAGCGGAAGTACTCATCAGGAATTCAGCATCTATTCTTTCGGAACTGACGAACTATACAACAGTCTTACTAGGGCCGGATACAACGGCTCATAAAGTAAAACGGTTTTCAATAGTTCCTTTATCAGGATCGAAAGCAGTTGCCATTATGGTAACGAATAGCGGAAGAGTGGAGAATCATGTATTCGATGCAGCTGACGGATTATCGCCTTCAGATATTGAGAAAATGGTCAATCTCTTGAATGAGCGACTCGTTGGAACTCCGCTGTCTGAAATACCGCGTAAACTAGCTACGGAATCGAAACTGTTGTTTGAACGGCATGTCAAAAATGCGGGTACAATTCTTACTTCCATTCAAGACGCCATGGCAGGTAAAACAGAGGAACGTCTATTTTACAGCGGTCAGATGAACATGATGAAACAACCAGAATTTAATGATGTTCAAAAAGTAAAAACGTTCTTAGAAGCAATTGAGCATGGGATGCCGCTCACATTGTTCAAAAATGATCTCGCAGGCATCCAAGTACGGATTGGTTCAGAAAACAATGAGCAAACATTAGATGATTTTAGTGTCATAACGACAGCCTATGCAGTAGGTACGGATATGACTGGCTCAATTGCAATCATTGGGCCGAAACGTATGGATTATGGCAGAGTAATTACATTGCTTGATATTTTAAGTGATGATCTTTCTACTGCACTTGCGAGACTCACAATTGAGGGAAGAACGGATAGGAGGAACGAATCATGACAGAAAAAGGCCAAACATCTGAAGAGTTGGACACTGAAACTTCTGTACAACAGGACGAAGCAGTGACTGCTGATACAGTTGAAGATGAAACAGTTGAAGTGGAAGAACAAGAGACTCTAACAGCAGAAGAACTAAAAGATGCTGAAATTGAAGAGTTGAAGACAAAGTTGCAGGAAGAAGAGAACAGACGCTTACGAGTATTAGCGGACTTGGATAACGCTCGTAGAAGAGCTACGCTAGACAAAGAAGCGTTGCAAAAATACCGTTCACAAGAGGTTTTGACAAACCTTGTACCGGTATTGGATAACTTTGAACGTGGACTTTCTGTTAAAGCAGAAAGTGACGATGCCAAGTCATTACTTACTGGTATGGAAATGGTATTCCGTAGTTTGGAAGAGGCCTTGAAATCATCAGGATTAACTGAAATTGAAGCAGCTGGTATTGAATTCGATCCGAATTACCATCAAGCCGTCATGACAGACTCCGATGAGAATTTTCCGTCAGGATCGGTGCTTGAAGTGTTGCAGAAAGGGTATACGTTGAAAGATCGCGTACTCCGACCTGCAATGGTTAAAGTGAACGAATAACTATTCTACTAAAAACTTTGATGAACCAAAATTAGGAGGAATTTAGATATGAGTAAAATTATCGGTATTGACTTAGGAACAACAAACTCAGTAGTAGCAGTATATGAAGGCGGAGAGGCAAAAGTTATTCCAAATCCGGAAGGCAACCGTACGACACCTTCAGTTGTTGCGTTTAAAAATGGAGAACGTCAAATCGGTGAAGTTGCAAAACGTCAATCGATTACAAACCCGAACACAATCATGTCTGTTAAACGCCACATGGGAACAGATTACAAAGAAAAAGTGGAAGACAAAGAATATTCACCACAAGAGATTTCAGCAATGATCCTTCAATACATGAAAGGCTATGCAGAAGAATATCTTGGTGAAAAAGTAACGAAAGCAGTTGTTACAGTTCCTGCTTACTTTAACGACGCACAACGTCAAGCAACAAAAGACGCTGGTAAAATTGCTGGACTTGAAGTCGAGCGTATCATCAACGAGCCAACTGCAGCAGCACTTGCATATGGTTTGGATAAAACAGATGAGGACCAAACAATCCTAGTTTATGACCTTGGTGGCGGTACGTTCGACGTTTCCATACTTGAACTTGGCGACGGCGTATTCCAAGTACGTTCAACTGCTGGAGATAACAAATTAGGTGGAGATGACTTCGACGATGTCATCATCGAATATCTAGTGCAGGAGTTCCGTAAAGATAACGGTATTGACCTCTCTAAAGACAAGATGGCAATGCAACGTTTGAAAGATGCTGCTGAAAAAGCGAAAAAAGACTTGTCAGGTGTTACAAACACACAAATTTCACTTCCTTTCATCACAGCAGGAGAAGCGGGACCACTTCACTTGGAAGTATCAATGTCTCGTACTAAGTTTGACGAACTAACTGCATCACTAGTGGAACGTTCTATGATTCCAACTCGTCAAGCTATTAAAGATGCGGATCTTTCACCTTCAGATCTAGATCGCGTAATCTTGGTTGGTGGTTCTACTCGAATCCCAGCAGTACAAGAAGCGATCAAGAAAGAAACTGGAAAAGAGCCATTCAAAGGCGTTAACCCGGACGAAGTAGTAGCGATGGGTGCGGCTGTTCAAGGTTCAATCCTAACTGGGGACGTAAAAGACGTAGTATTGCTTGACGTAACTCCACTATCTCTTGGTATTGAGACAATGGGTAGCGTCTTCACGAAATTGATTGACCGTAATACAACGATTCCAACAAGTAAATCACAAGTGTTCTCAACTGCTGCTGATAACCAGCCAGCTGTAGACATCCATGTACTTCAAGGTGAGCGTGCGATGGCAACTGACAACAAAACACTTGGTCGTTTCCAATTGACGGATATCCCACCAGCTCCACGTGGCGTTCCGCAAATCGAAGTGACGTTCGATATCGACAAAAACGGTATTGTTACAGTTAAAGCGAAAGATATGGGAACTCAAAAAGAGCAAAATATCACAATTCAGTCAAGCTCAGGTCTTTCTGATGATGAAATCGATCGCATGGTAAAAGACGCTGAAGCTCACGCTGAAGATGATAAGAAGCAAAAAGAAGAAGCAGATCTTCGTAACGAAGCAGACCAACTCGTATTCATGTCTGAAAAGACGTTGAAAGACTTGGAAGGCAAAGTGTCTGAAGAAGAAGTGAAGAGCGTTGAAGAAGCGAAAGATGCTTTGAAAGCTGCAATTGAAGCAAATAACCTTGAAGAGATGAAAGAAAAGAAAGATGCTCTTGAAGCGGTTGTTCAACAAATGACTATGAAAATGTATGAGCAAGCCCAAGCTGAAGCTAACGCTCAAGGCGAAAATACAACGGATTCAGATGACGGTGTCGTTGACGCTGATTTCTCTGAAGTAGAAGATGACAAGAAAAACTAAATCAATAACTGATTGACGGAAAAGTCAAAGTCCGATATTCCGGCTTTGGCTTTTTCGTTTGTTACCAAACTTACTCAAAAAGTGTTACAATGCACACAACGCTAAATGAGTTTCGGGAGTGTAGATGAATGAGCAAACGGGATTATTATGAAATACTTGGAGTGCCGAAAACGGCTACTAAAGAAGAAATACGGAAAGCTTATCGTAAACTTTCCAAAAAGTTCCACCCGGATTTGAACAAAGAAGAAGGGGCGGAAGATAAGTTCAAAGAAGTTACAGAGGCTTTTGAAGTCCTTAGTGATGAAAATAAGCGCGCTTCTTATGACCAGTATGGGCATGCAGATCCGAGCCAAGGTTTTGGCGGAGGCGGATTCAGCGGCTTTGGTGGCGGTGGAGATGGATTTGGATTTGATGACATTTTCAGTTCGTTCTTCGGTGGTGGCGGAGGACGTCGCCGCGACCCGAATGCACCACGTAAAGGAGACGATCTTCAATATACAATGACCGTCGACTTCATGGAGGCTGCTTTCGGTAAAGAAACGGAAATTGAAATACCTCGTGAAGAAGTCTGTAATACATGTGATGGAAGTGGTGCCAAAAAAGGGACATCTGCGAAAACATGTACAAATTGTGGCGGTACTGGTCAAATTTCAGTTACGCAAAACACGCCGCTTGGTCAAATGGTGAATCGAAAAGTATGTAACGTCTGTCAAGGTACAGGTAAGATCATTCCTGAGAAGTGTGAAACTTGTCATGGTAGCGGCAGAATCAAAAAACGTAAAAAAATCAAGATTACCATTCCTGCAGGTGTTGACGATGGGCAACAACTACGCGTGGCGGGTCAAGGTGAAGCGGGAGTAAATGGTGGGCCATCAGGGGACTTGTATATCGTGTTCCGGGTGCGACCACATGAGAAGTTCATTCGTGAAGCGGATGATATCATTTTGGAAGTTGCGCTTACATTCCCACAAGCTGCTCTTGGTGATGAGATAGAAGTGCCGACTATTCATGGGTCTGTGAATTTGAAAATCCCGGCTGGTACACAACCAGGAACTACATTCCGGTTACGTGGAAAAGGGATTCAAAATGTTCATGGACATGGAATCGGTGACCAGCATGTAATTGTGAAATTGCTGACACCTAAGAAAATGACGGAAAAACAAAGAGAACTGCTTCGGGAATTCGCTTCAATCGATGGGGATGCTCCGGGAGAATATTCAAGTTCACTGTTTGATAAAATCAAACGATCGATTAAAGGTGATTGAAGGGACTGAGCGTAGGTGAAATGGTCTGAAATAGCGATTCACACGACAAATGAGGCAACTGAGGCAGTTGCCAACATACTTCATGAGGCAGGAGCAAGTGGTGTAGTCATTGAAGATTCAGGAGAACCGGAACGTACTCATGAAGATCGTTTCGGCGAAATATATGACTTGGATCCACAAGACTTTCCCTCTGAAGGCGTTTTAGTGAAAGCCTATTTACCAGCAAGCAGTTTCTTAAAAGAAACGGTGCAGGAAATTAGCGAATCGATTGATAAACTGAAGCAATTCAATTTGGATACAGGTAAGAAAGCCATAACAACTACGGAAGTGGATGAAGAAGACTGGGCGACTGCTTGGAAAAAGTATTATCATCCGGTGAAGATTTCAGGACGTTTCACCATTGTTCCAACTTGGGAAACATATGTACCGGTGGAATCTGATGAGCTAATTATTGAGTTGGATCCAGGAATGGCATTCGGCACAGGTACTCATCCGACTACGGTCATGTGTTTACAAGCACTTGAAAAGTATGTGAAGCCTGAAGACTATGTTATCGATGTAGGAACAGGCTCGGGTGTTCTCGCAATTGGTGCAACCTTGTTGAATGCTAAACGAGTACTCGCTTTGGATTTGGATGAAGTTGCAGTTCGGTCAGCAAAAGAAAACATTGCGTTAAATAATTGTGACGAAAAAGTTGAAGTCGTGCACGGCAACCTTTTGGATTCTGTCAAAGAGCCAGCAGATTTAATCGTCGCCAATATTTTGGCTGAAGTGATTGTTACATTCTCGCAAGACGCATTTCAGCTATTAGCGGATAACGGGTTGTTCATCGTATCTGGTATCATAGGGGCTAAAAAAGACTTTGTAAAAGAAGATCTCATTCAAAAAGGATTCGAAATCGTTGAATCTGTTGTAATGGAAGATTGGGTCGCATTGGTTGCCCGCAAACGGGGGGAATAACGTGCAACGCTATTTTCTTGATCAGCCGTTTAAAGAAGACGGCATTGCAATGATAACTGGTGAAGACGAAAAGCATATTACTCGTGTGATGCGTATGCGCGAAGGTGAAGAAATCTGTTGTGTTTCAGAAGGCGTTGGCCACATTGCAACAATTCTTCGGTTTGATGAAGATGGTGTAACTGTACAGGATACAGGTAATACTTCTTCTATGAGTGAACTTCCTGTGCAAGTTACACTAGCGTGTGGCTTACCTAAAGGGGATAAGTTGGAGTTGATCGCCCAAAAAGGAACTGAACTAGGAATGACAGGAATCATCCCTTTTCAAGCAGAACGATCTATTGTAAAATGGGACGAAAAAAAGGGAGACAAAAAAACAGCAAGGCTTCGTAAAATTGCCAAGGAAGCCGCTGAACAATCTCATAGAACCGTCATTCCAGAGATTTCGGAGCCTCTCACTTTTAAAGAGATATTGAAGCAAGCAAAATCTTTCGATGTTTGTCTATTTGCGGATGAAGAAGAAGCAAAAGAAGGAACTTCAAAAAGAATTGCGGTCCGTCTCGAGAAGGTGTATCATGGACAAACAATACTGGTATTATTTGGTCCTGAAGGTGGTCTCTCAAGATCCGAAGCAGAAATATTAAGGGTTGCTGGGTTCTTACCTATATCGCTTGGGCCACGTATTCTCCGCACAGAAACTGCGCCATTATACGTATTATCCGCCATGTCTTACGAATTTGAATGAAAGAGGTGAGCAGCTGATGTCATTGGTTGCCTTCCATACATTGGGCTGTAAAGTGAATCACTATGAAACTGAAGCAATCTGGCAGCTTTTTAAAGATGCTGGCTATGAACGGACTGACTTTGAAAAAAACTCTGACGTTTATGTCATTAATACATGTACAGTTACCAATACAGGAGACAAAAAAAGTCGACAAGTCATTCGGCGCGCAGTTCGTCAAAATCCAGATGCAGTCATTTGTGTAACAGGTTGTTATGCACAAACTTCACCTGCAGAAATTATGGCGATCCCTGGCGTGGATATCGTAGTCGGTACGCAAGATCGTACAAAATTGCTTGGGTTAATCGAAGAATATCGTGAAGAACGTCAACCAATCAATGCTGTCCGTAACATCATGAAAAATAGGGTCTACGAAGAACTGGATGTACCTGCTTTCACTGACCGTACACGTGCATCGTTGAAAATCCAAGAAGGGTGTAACAACTTCTGCACATTCTGTATTATTCCATGGGCTCGTGGTCTTATGCGTTCACGTGATCCTGAAGAAGTTGTTCGCCAAGCCCAGCAGTTAGTCGATGCTGGATATTTGGAAATCGTATTAACAGGTATCCATACAGGTGGCTATGGTGAGGATTTGAAAGACTATAATCTCGCTAAGTTGCTTATCGATCTCGAAACAAAAGTCAAAGGAATCAAAAGACTTCGTATTAGTTCGATTGAGGCAAGTCAGCTGACGGATGAAGTGATTGAGGTTTTAAATAACTCGTCAATTATCGTTCGCCATTTGCACATACCAATCCAATCTGGTTCTAATACCGTTCTAAAGAGAATGCGACGTAAATATACGATGGAGTTCTTTGCAGAGCGTCTGGATCGTCTTCGTGAGGCATTGCCTCATCTAGCGATCACATCAGATGTGATTGTAGGATTCCCAGGTGAAACGGAAGAAGAGTTTATGGAGACATATAATTTCATCCGTGATCATCGATTCTCGGAATTGCATGTATTCCCATACTCAAAACGTACAGGGACACCTGCAGCCCGCATGGAAGACCAAGTGGATGAAGACGTGAAAAATGATCGCGTTCATCGTCTGATCGAACTGAATGATCAGCTTGCAAAGCAGTATGCAGCCGAGTTTGAAGGGGACGTTCTTGAAGTCATCCCAGAAGAGAAGTTCAAAGAAGATCCGGAAAGTGATCTGTATGTAGGCTATACGGACAATTACTTAAAAGTGGTGTTCCCTGCTAACGAAGCAATGGTCGGTAAAATTGTTCGTGTGAAATTATTAAAGGCAGGATATCCTTACAATGAAGGACAATTCGTTAGAGTAATGGAAGAAGAACAAGAATTAGTCCATTAATGGAAACCGCTGGGCATTGTGCCTAGTGGTTTCTTTTCTATTTGGATTGATTCTGATATGATGGAAGAGGTACGTACATCCTCTAGGAGGTCATAACTATGAATTCAATAGCAAAAATGATCGATCACACATTATTAAAAGCAGATGCTACAAAAGAACAGGTTATAGAACTTTGTAATGAAGCGAAGCAATACGAATTTGCTTCTGTATGTTTAAACCCAACATGGGTAAAGACTGCTGCTGAATTACTTAAGGGAACCTCGGTAAAAACTTGCACTGTTATCGGTTTTCCGCTCGGTGCAACAACATCAGAGGTTAAAGCATTTGAAACGAAAAATGCGATTGAAAACGGCGCAAGTGAAATTGATATGGTCATTAACATTGGCGCTTTAAAAAGTGGAGATACGAAAGCAGTTCAACAAGACATCGAAGCTGTTGTGAACGCGGCAGCAGGAAAAGCCATCGTAAAAGTGATTATTGAGACGTCGTTGCTTACAGATGAAGAAAAGCGTACAGCTTGTGAATTATCAGTTCTTGCGAAAGTGGATTTTGTAAAAACCTCCACAGGATTTTCAACTGGCGGAGCAACAGTTGAAGACGTTAAATTGATGCGTAGCACGGTAGGTCCAGAAATGGGCGTCAAAGCTTCTGGTGGAGTTCGTAGTTTAGAAGATTTGACAGCTATGAAAGAAGCAGGTGCAACACGCATTGGTGCAAGCTCCGGTGTTGCGATCATGAATGGTCTTCAGTCAAAATCCGACTATTAATTTCATCTTTTATATTGACCGTTAGAAAATAATACGTTATAATTTTCAAGTACATAGCAGTATGCTATGTTCGAAGTGTGTTCGGAGGGAGGGACAAGAGATGACTAAAACAACTGTTCGTAAGAACGAATCACTTGAAGATGCTCTTCGCCGCTTCAAACGTACTGTATCAAAGAGTGGTACGATACAAGACGTAAGAAAGCATGAGTTTTATGAGAAGCCAAGTGTTAAGCGTAAAAAGAAATCTGAAGCTGCTCGTAAACGCAAATTCTGATTAACTCCTATATTGTTTGCTTAAAGCAACGTTAACCCAGTAAAATGCGCGTAAGCCAGAAAATCCTATGGATTTTCTGGCTTATTTTTTTAGCTTCACAAATTAAGTTCATTTCTTGATAGGAGTCCAAAGAGCTCATAGAACCTTAAGAACTCACAATCGCAGAAATATTTTTCACAAGAAACTTTCCGTATAGTGAAACTTACGTGTGTTTCGTCCGTATAATAGGTATACTTGAAGAGCAAACAACTTAGAAAGTAGGTGGGGTTTTTGCAGAAGCTCATTAGAGGATTTCTGCTTTTGACACTTATTGTTTCAGCCGTTGCACTTCCATTTTCGACTACGTCTCTAGCGAAAACTGGAACCGTTTACAAAGTTCCTATTCATGATGAAGTAGAGAAGGGATTGTATGCGTTTTTAAAACGTTCTTTCAATGAGGCTGAAGAAGCAGGTGCAGATGTAATTGTGCTTGATATCAATACACCAGGAGGCTTTACAGATACTGCAGGTGAAATCGCGAAGCTAATGGATGAGACTGAACCTAAAATTGTTGCATACATCAACAAACGGGCTTTATCAGCAGGGGCTTTTCTTGCCCTCCATGCAGACGAAATTTATATGGCACCAGGTTCTACAATGGGTGCTTCTGCAGTGATTGACGGTTCTGGTAATGCGGCAGATAAGAAAGCCCGCAGTGCATGGTCAGCTGCCATGAAAAATGCGGCTGAGTCACAAAAACGTGATCCTAAATTTGCACTGGCTATGGCAAATCCTGAGGAAGATCTCCCGGAATTCCGCGCGGGTAAAGGTGAGTTGTTAACATTGACTGACCGTGAAGCTGCATTACCGGATGTCCGATACAGTGAAGGAACAGTCGCTAATTATGATGAGTTGTTGGCGGAAATCGGCATGAAAGATGTAACAACTATCTCTACGGATCCGACATTTAGTGAAAAGATTGCACGATTCATTACCAATCCTGTAGTTGTTCCAATATTACTTTCAATAGCAGGTCTTGGGTTAATTGTAGAATTGTACTCCCCAGGATTTGGTGTAGCGGGTACAATGGGAGTTTCAGCTCTATTACTCTTTTTCTACGGACATTTGATAGCCGGTTTAGCGGGCTATGAAGCGATTCTCTTGTTCCTCCTTGGTGCGGGATTGATTGTTGCGGAGTTGTTCTTGCCCCATGGGATTGCAGGAATAGCGGGTGCAGTCGCTGTCACCGGTAGTATTATAATGGCAGGTGCGAATCCTGCATATATGGCGATTTCTGTGCTCATTGCACTAATAATTGCTACAACGGGGATGGTGGTTATTATGAAATTCTTTGGAAAGAAACTGCATTTGTTGAACAGAATGATTCTTATGGACGCAACGGATACGGAAAGCGGATATGTTTCAAATGTAAACCGTATTGATTGGCTTGGTAAGACAGCAATCACTCTAACACCGTTACGTCCATCAGGAGCAATCGTGTTAGACGGAGAACGAATCGATGTCGTTTCAGAAGGAAACTACATTGATAAAGGAAAGCGTGTTAAGATAGTGAAAGTTGAAGGATCTCGGACAGTTGTCAGGGAACTTCAAGAAATGGAGGGGAATGAAGGATGATCAGTGGTAGTCTAATTGGGATCGTAGTAATCGCCGTCGTTGCGATTATCGTGTTGTCTGTGTTCTTTACGTTCGTACCCGTTGCATTGTGGATTTCCGCAATATCAGCAGGAGTCAGAGTAAGCATCTTTACATTAGTGGGAATGCGTCTTAGAAGAGTAATTCCAAGCCGTGTTGTAAACCCACTCATTAAAGCACACAAAGCAGGAGTGGACGTTTCGATTAATCAGCTAGAGAGTCATTACCTTGCTGGTGGTAACGTTGACCGCGTTGTAAACGCACTAATTGCAGCTCAACGTGCAAATATTGAACTGACATTCGAACGTGCTGCAGCAATTGACCTTGCAGGTCGTGACGTGTTGCAAGCCGTACAAATGTCTGTAAACCCTAAAGTTATTGAAACACCATTCATCGCGGGTGTTGCGATGAACGGTATCGAAGTGAAAGCGAAAGCGCGTATTACAGTTCGGGCTAACATCGACCGTCTCGTCGGTGGTGCTGGTGAAGAGACAATTGTTGCTCGTGTTGGTGAAGGTATTGTTAGTACAATCGGTTCTTCAATTGACCACGCAAAAGTATTGGAAAATCCGGATTTGATTTCTCAAACAGTCCTTACAAAAGGATTGGATTCTGGAACAGCATTTGAAATCCTATCTATTGATATCGCTGACGTTGATATCGGTAAGAACATTGGTGCAGAACTTCAAACTGAGCAAGCTCAAGCAGATAAGAATATTGCACAGGCAAAAGCTGAAGAGCGTCGTGCAATGGCTGTTGCTAGCGAACAAGAAATGAGTGCCAAAGTTGTTGAAATGCGCTCTAAGGTTGTAGAAGCAGAAGCAGAAGTACCACTTGCTATGGCTGAAGCACTTCGTAGCGGCAATATTGGTGTGATGGATTACATGAACTATAAGAATCTTCAAGCAGATACAGGTATGAGAGATTCCATCGGGAAAATAAGCGGTTCTGGCGATCAGGACAATAAGCCGAAGAACTAATGATAAACCGCAACTTCCCGGAAAGGGGATGTGCTGATGGAACAAATTATAATTCTGATTGCGATTGGACTTATCAGTACGTTATTCGGTAAGAAGAATAAGAGCGACGATCAAAGTCAGAAGCAAGGGACACCTCAGAAAACTGAGATGCCTAAAAAGCAACCAGTGACAGAGAGACAGTCGATGCCACAACGAGCTCAACAGACTCAGACACGACAGTCATCAACCTCTGAACAGATGGATCCTTTTAAAAGATTAAAAGAGCTAACAGGTGAAATTTATAAGGAAATCCAACAAGATCAGCGGAAAACGGTCGCAGAACAACCCGTTCCGATTGAACCTGTTTTAATTCCTGAAGCACCTATGAGAAAGCCTGTAAGCCCAAAATCAGGTCGACCAGAAAGACAAACAAGTTCTCGATCTTCAGGTAGACTCTCGACGCATAATCCAGACCAACAGCGGTTTGTGAAGAGTGAATCCCTTAATGTGGATGTTACGAGTAAACAAGATATACTGAGAGGGATCGTGTTTTCAGAAATTCTGGGGCCACCTAAATCTAAACAATAAACCAATACGCATTGACCCCCTGTACCGAGCATAAGAATGGTATAGGGGGTCAATGCGTTGAGAAAACTATTTGAAATGGGATCTTTAATTTCACTGGAAGATTTAACTTCACTCAAAGTACTTGGTGGGTATGAGCTAGTGATCATTTCCGAAGGGTATGCGAAATTACGTAAGGAAGGCTATATCATCCATATTAAAGGCACTGATATTCATTTTGACATGTTAATGGAAAAATCAGCGTTACTCTCCTTCACAGAGTTACACGAACTTCGGATTACGAAAGACGCGAAGGAAGGAGAGGTGTATGAAGCGTAAGCTATTTGACGTAGAATTGAAAGGCGAAGGAAAACCCGCCCATCTAGTGAACGAGATGATTCGGAATAAGAAACGTGTTTCGAGACTTGAACACATAGATGGTGCTATTTGGTTTCGTACAGACTCAAGTGGTTTAAAGTACATCCGTACAAATAGGCGACGATTTAAATTGAAAGTCCATGTTGAGCGCTTAGGTGATGGAACCCCGATTAATCGATTATTCCATTCGTGGGTCGCTTTACTGCTCTGCATTATCCCGTTTCTTGCTTCGCTGTTTCTGTGGCAAGTAAACGTTGATGCGGAGCATCCTGAAATTGCTGAACGAATAGAACAAACTTTGCAAAAGTCAGCAGTCGTTCCAATGAAGTTGTTGCGTCAGCTACCAGATGAGACAACGATCCGGAGCCAAATTATGACTGATGAGCCGGACTTATCATGGGTGCGCTTCGAAAAAAAGGGTGCAACACTTACTGTGATTCCGATGATTTCACCAAAAACCTCAAGCAAGGTTGAAAAAACAGGGAAACCGGGTGAGTTAGCAGCACGCACTGGAGGAGTCATTACAGGCTTTCAGCTAAAAAGTGGAGAAAGGGTCGCTCGACTTAACCAAACCGTTAAAAAAGGGGATCTGCTGGCGACAGGCGTATTAGAACAAGGTGATAAGGTGGCAGTAGTAGGAGCAGAAGGTGCTGTTTTTGCGGACTATTGGCTAGAGTACAAATTCTCATTACCGAAAACGATTCAATATCGCGCTGCTGGGGAAAAAAGTGTGTCTATAGAATGGCACTTACCATGGCTGAAACAACAATCTGCAAATCGTCCATTTTGGAAGATTGTAGAGTGGAATGAAGAAGTGGATAATACCGTAAAAACTATTACTTTAGAAAAAGGAATGGAGAAAAATTTTTTAGTCCCATTATTAAAACATAAATTACTATCTGAAACCTCATTTGAAAAGGATATAAAGGATGAAAATATTTTACAGGTGACGTTTGGTAGTGATAAAGTAACAGGGACTATACTTTTTTTGATCAACGAAAATATTGCGGTAAAAAGACCATTATCCCAAGGGGGAGACGATTGATTGAGTGAACAACAACTTCAACTACATCTAGAAGATCCAAACGAAGCGATCATGTTACTTGGAATTTCCGACCAGAACATTAAGCTGATTGAAGAAAATCTATCCGTTGCTGTACTGTCACGAGGTGAAACGATTTCTCTCAAAGGGTCGGAAGAGAATACAGATGCAGCGAAACAACTCTTAGAACAATTGTTGAAAGTGATTCGCAAAGGAATCCAAATAAACCAAAGAGATGTTGCAACTGCTATTGAAATGGTGAATAATGGTACTATTGAATACTTTGCCGAACTGTATGATGTGGAAATCGCTCGGAACAGTAAAGGGAAAGTGATTCGTGCTAAAACAATCGGACAACGGGAATATGTTCAAGCAATCCGACAGAACGACCTAACATTTTGTATTGGACCTGCTGGAACTGGGAAAACGTATTTGGCCGTTGTACTTGCCGTGCATGCCATGAAAACCGGTTCTGCAAAACGAATTATTTTAACGCGACCGGCTGTGGAAGCTGGAGAAAGTTTAGGCTTTTTGCCTGGTGATTTAAAAGACAAAGTCGATCCCTATTTGCGTCCACTTTACGACGCACTACATGATATGTTAGGCGCTGAACATACGGAACGTCTAATAGAACGAGGAACCATTGAAATTGCTCCTCTTGCTTATATGAGAGGACGTACACTGGATGATGCGTTTGTTATTCTTGATGAAGCGCAAAATACGACGCACGCTCAAATGAAAATGTTCTTAACTCGATTGGGCTTCGGTTCTAAAATGGTCATTACGGGAGACAAGACACAGATAGATTTACCCAAGGGTTCAAAGTCGGGCCTCATTGCGGCGGAGTCTATTTTGTCAAAAGTTCGAGAGATCCACTTCCAATATTTAGAGCCAGCTGACGTGGTCCGACATCCTATTGTTGCAAAAATTATCGATGCATACGAAGAAGAGCAGTCCTAACCGGGCTGCTCCTTACATACTTTTTGTATTTCAGACTGAAAGGGGATTCAAGGGATGCTAAAGCCGTTGATCCAACTTATCAAGTCCTTAAAGTTTCATGTAACTGCCTGGTTGGTTATTGGATTGTCTGCAGTCGTTTTATTTTTTTTCATTTATGATGATGTGAAGCAAGAGACTTACGAGTTAACACCATTTCAAATTGCTCCAAGTACGCTCCGATCTTTAAAAACGGTAGAGGATACTGTGAAAACAGAGGAAGAGCGTGATCGTGTTGCAGAAGAACAACCACCTGTATATCAGTTCAATGAAGAGATTTCTACCAATCGACAGTCAATCGCTTCCTCATTGTTCGACTATATTCTTGAAGTGAAAAAAAGTACATTAAGTGAAGAAGAGACGATTTCGGCAACTTCGCTGAAATCGGCAATTCGTGAAATGAATAATAAGTTAAAAGAATTAAAAGAGACTGAACCAGACATTTACTTGAGTGAAACCGTTTTAACAGGACTACTCACTGAAAATGAAGCAGTATTACTAGAGATGCGCTCTGAACTCATTAAAATTGTGGCATCTGAACTATCGAAACCGATTAAGGCAAAAGATGTAACGGTTGCTCAATATGATGCTGAGCGTAAACTCAGAACTTCTTCAAAAATTCCTGATGGACAAGTTCAAACGATGATTCAGCTAGTACGACCGTTAATTGTCCCTACAGAAACTGTCAACGAAGATTTGACAGAGGAACGATTGAAACAGGCTCGAGATAGTATAGAACCAACCAGAATCCTACAAGGGCAAGTGATTGTAAGGGAAGGTCAAGTGATTGATAAGGAAATTTACCGACAGCTTGAAGTAACGGGATTGCTGACAAACCAAACATCTATCAAACCGATACTTGCACTAATTTGTTTGATTGTCCTTTTGTCGGGTCTTGTCTATGTTCATTTCATGTCAAGAAAAGAAGATAAACAAGTCTTAAAGAAAGCACTACTTATCTTTTACTCGATTTTCTTTTTAGTTGTTGTAATGATGAAGTTTACAGGTGTATTGGAAAAAGAGTTCGATGTCCAAGTCTCATTTCTTTTTCCTGCTGCATTAGCACCTTTGCTAGTGAAAATTCTTACGAATGAACGATTAGCCATACTCTCTGTCGTAATGATTGCTGCAACAAGTGGCCTCATGTTACAAGAAGGCGTTACGTCGATAATGCAAATGGAAGTAGTATTGTATTTCCTACTAGGCGGTGTAACGGCGCTACTTGTCCTTGGTGAAAGTGGAAGACGTCTTACGATTATGAGAACAAGCTTGGCGGTCGCCATTGCAAATTTGTTGTACGTTGCGTTTTATCTACTTATGACACAATCTACCTATACGCTTTCGGAAATACTTTTTTATGCGATAGCTGCAATCAGCTCAGCTATTCTCTCTGCGGCGCTCACGATTGGCTTGTTGCCGTTCTTTGAATCGATATTTGGGATCGTCTCTGATTTACGTCTAGTTGAGTTATCCAATCCAAACCATCCACTATTGAAAAAGGTATTGACAGAAACACCAGGAACGTATCATCACAGTGTGATGGTCGCCAATTTAGCCGACGCGGCTTGTGAGGCGATTGGAGCGAATGGATTACTAGCTCGAGTGGGCAGTTACTATCATGATATTGGAAAGACAGTAAGACCTTTGTATTTTATCGAAAATCAGCATGGTGTGAATCCCCATGATCAGCTAACACCTGAAGAAAGTCGCGATATTATTATTGCTCATGCGGGAGATGGCGCAGATCTACTTGCTGCAAAGAAGATGCCTCAACAAATTATAGATATCGCACGTCAACACCACGGAACCAGTTTCTTGAAGTACTTTTATTTTAAAGCGAAGGAACAAGGGAAAGATGTAGTAGAGGACGATTTTAGATACCACGGACCAAAACCGCAAACGAAAGAAATTGCAGTCATTTCAATTGCAGATAGTTGTGAAGCGGCCGTTCGTTCAATGAAAGAACCGACTCCTGAAAAAATCTCGGGTTTGGTTAAATCGATAGTGAAGGACAAACTTAACGATGGCCAATTCGATGAATGTGAGTTGTCCTTGAAAGAAATCCGTACTGTGGAACAAGTGATTTGTGAAACGTTGAACGGTATTTTTCATAGCCGGATTGAATACCCGAAATAAGGAAACTGAGGAGGGAGTATATGTTGGAAATCGATTTTATTGATGAAATAAATGGTGATGGGCAAATTGCAGAAAAACTTATTCAGAAGCTCCTTTCTTTTGCTGCTGATGCAGAAGGCCTTGAAGATGGAACTGAACTGTCGGTCACTTTTTTAGATGATAGCTCCATAAAACAGATCAACCGAGATTACCGAGGGAAAGATCAGCCAACAGACGTCATCTCATTTGCTCTTGAAGAAGAGGGTGAAGGAGAAGCGGCTATCATCGGTGCAGATGATATGCCACGTCATTTGGGCGACTTGCTAATATCGGTAGAAACCGCTCAACGCCAAGCCAAAGACTATGGGCATAGTGTGGAGAGAGAACTTGGATTCCTCGCATTGCATGGCTTTTTGCACTTGCTCGGATATGATCACATGACGGAAACTGATGAAAAGAAAATGTTCGGTCGACAAGATGAAATCTTAAAGTCGTACGGACTCGAGAGATAAAACTGTGAAAACATTTTTCAAAGCATTCTCCTACGCTTGGATGGGTATTATGCATGGAGCAACAAGGGAACGGAACGTAAAGTTTCATCTAGTGGCAGCAATTGTTGTGATAGTTGTAGGAGGGTTGACTGGATTAAGTCAATTTGAATGGATAATTATTACCGCTGTTATTGCACTGATGATTGCATTAGAATTAATGAATGCTGCAGTTGAGCGTGTGGTAGACTTAGTTACGCAAGAAAGGCATCCTTTAGCGAAACAAGCAAAAGACCTCGCAGCCGGGGCTGTGCTTGTTTTTTCTATCGCCAGTGCGATAATTGGGTTGCTGATCTTTTTGCCGAAATGGCTGATGTAAACGAATGGAGTGGAATTTTTGGACAAACAACAACTCATGGAGCATGCAAAACATGCAATGCAAAATGCATATGTACCCTATTCTAAATTTCCTGTAGGTGCTGCCTTACTTACAGAAGACGGGACCATATTTGAAGGGTGTAATATTGAAAACTCAGCTTATAGTATGACAAATTGTGCAGAACGCACTGCTTTTTTTAAAGCGATATCAGAAGGCAATCGCTCTTTCGTAGCGCTAGCTGTGACAGGGGATACAGACGGACCAATCTCACCGTGTGGCGCATGCCGACAAGTGATTTCTGAATTTTGTTCTGTAGACATGCCTGTCTATTTAACGAATCTTAAAGGTGATGTTCTGGACACAACAGTTGGAGAACTGATACCTGGTGCGTTTCGTAAGGAGGACCTCGAATATGGCGCAAAGTGAATTTAAATCAGGATTTGTTTCTATAATTGGAAGACCTAACGTTGGAAAATCAACATTTTTGAATCGTGTCGTCGGTCAAAAGATTGCCATTATGAGCGATAAGCCTCAAACAACCCGTAATAAGGTTCAAGGGGTCGTCACGGGCGATAGTTCACAGATTGTATTCATTGATACACCAGGGATCCATAAGCCAAAGCACAAGCTAGGTGATTTTATGGTGAAGTCTGCCAAGAATACATTAAAAGAAGTAGATGTGATCATGTTTATGGTGAATGCCAACGAGAAAATCGGACCTGGAGATCGCTTTGTTATTGAAATGCTTAAGAACTCAGATACGCCAGTGTTCTTGGTCATCAACAAAATCGACCTCGTTCATCCTGATGACTTGCTCGGAATCATTACATCTTATGTAGATGAATATGACTTCGCAGAAATTGTTCCGTTATCAGCATTAAACGGCAATAATGTTGATCGCTTAATGGAGACAATCAACAAGTATCTTCCGGAAGGCCCGAAATATTATCCGGACGACCAAGTAACCGATCATCCGGAACGCTTCATTATTTCAGAGTTGATTCGTGAGAAAGTACTTCACTTGACACGCGAAGAAGTTCCGCATTCGATAGCAGTTGTTATTGAGAAAATTGCGCGTGATGAAGACAAAAATATTGTCAATGTTATGGCGACAATTATTGTTGATCGGGATTCACAAAAAGGAATTGTTATTGGTAAGCAAGGAGCCTTGTTGAAGCAAATTGGTACAAAAGCACGACGCGATATCGAAATGTTATTAGGCTCTAAGGTATTCCTTGAATTGTGGGTGAAAGTACAAAAAGATTGGCGCAACAAACCAGGACAGCTGAAAGAATTTGGCTTCCGCGACGACGAGTATTGATCGTCCCGCACACTAGTGGAGGCGAACGTCATGATGAACAAATGGGAAGGTATTGTACTACGGACGATGCCTTACGGTGAGACCAACAAGATTGTAACGATTTTAACGAAGGAAGCAGGGAAGATGACAGCAATGGCCAGGGGAGCAAAAAAACCAGCCAGTCGGTTGTCTTCCATTTCTCAAGTCTTCGTCTATGGATCCTTTTTATTGCGTACAGGAAAAGGGATGGGTTCTCTTGAACAAGGGGAGCCCATAGATTCCATGCGTCATATACGTGAAGATTTGGAAGCCACTTCGTATGCCAGCTATATTGTAGAATTGGTAGACAGACTTACTGATGATGGTGAACGATCCACAGGCGTCTTTAATCTATTATACGAAGCATTGCATGCAATTAACGAAGGATATGATCCTGAAGCCATAGCGCTGTTCGTTGAGTGGAAGATGCTTCCCGTAGCAGGTATTCACCCTGTGTTGCATCATTGTGCGTCATGCGGTTCTGTTGAAGGGGAATTTGCATTTTCGTTCCAGGAAATAGGGTTTTTGTGCCATCGCTGCTTCCATACGGATCCATATATCGTAAGAATCACTCCTGCTCAACTGAAACTCATCCGTACATTTGCAACAGTACCGATTACACAAGTAGGTTCTCTTACATTAAAAAAATCGACCAAGCAATTCATGAAAAAGCTGGTTCGTCAAATTTATGATGAACAAGTAGGACTGAGATTGAAATCAAGGTCTTTTCTGGATCAGCTCGATCGGACACCTAACCTATTACCAACAAAAGAAAAACCGGCAGAGTCAGATGAATAATCTGACTCTGCCGGTTTTTAGTTTTTGGTTAAAATGCAATACGTTCTTCGATATAAGCTTTTAGCTCTTCAATCGGCAAGCGAACTTGTTCCATTGAGTCGCGGTGACGTACTGTTACTTGACGATCTTCTTCAGAATCGAAATCGTACGTAATGCAGAATGGAGTACCAATTTCATCTTGTCGACGGTAACGCTTACCGATGGACTGTGAGTCGTCATACTGTACAGGGAAGTGCTTGCAAAGCTCTGCATACACATCTCCAGCGCCTTCAGCCAACTTCTTGGATAACGGCAACACAGCTGCTTTAACAGGTGCTAAAGCTGGGTGGAACCGCATGACTGTACGTTTGTCATCGCCTTCAAGTACCTCTTCGTCAAACGCATCGCATAAGAATGCAAGAGTGACACGGTCAGCACCGACAGATGGTTCGATACAGAACGGAACAAACTTTTCGTTTGTAACAGGATCTTGGTAATGGAAGTCTTCATTGGAATACTCCATATGACGCTTCAAGTCGAAGTCTGTACGGTTAGCGATGCCCCATAGTTCACCCCAACCGAACGGGAATTTGAACTCGATATCGACTGTTCCTTTTGAGTAGTGGGATAGTTCGTCTTCATTGTGCTCACGAAGGCGCATATTCTCTTCAGTTAGGCCGAGGTCAAGTAACCAGTTCTTCGAAGCATCACGCCAGAAAGCATACCACTCTTCGTCCTCACCTGGTTTACAGAAGAATTCGAGTTCCATCTGTTCGAATTCACGTGTGCGGAATGTGAAGTTACCTGGAGTAATCTCATTACGGAAACTTTTACCGATTTGCGCGATACCGAATGGGAGTTTCTTACGCATAGAGCGCTGCACGTTCTTGAAATTCACAAAAATCCCTTGAGCCGTTTCAGGACGTAAGAAGATTTCGTTTGCAGACGAATCAGTAACCCCTTGAGTCGTTTTGAACATCAAGTTGAACTGGCGGATATCCGTATAGTCCAATGCAGAGCAAGACGGACAGACGATATTATGCTCGATGATCAAGTCCTTCATCTTCTCAAATGGCATTCCGTCAACAACAATTTCCATACCTTTAGCATCAAGTGCATCTTCAATCAGTTTGTCTGCACGATGACGTGTTTTACACTTTTTACAGTCAATCATAGGATCATTAAAGTTCCCGATATGGCCTGACGCTTCCCAAACTTTCGGGTTCATCAAGATTGCAGCATCGAGTCCTACGTTATGTGGAGATTCTTGAACGAATTTTTTCCACCATGCACGTTTGATATTGTTCTTCAGTTCAATACCAAGTGGACCGTAGTCCCATGTATTCGCTAGTCCTCCATAAATTTCAGATCCAGGAAATACGAATCCACGCTGTTTTGAAACGTTCACAATTTGTTCCATTGTATACATAATAATCCCTCCAATTAAAATAAGCACCCATCCTCGGACATATGTCCGAGGACGGGTGCGTAATGCCCCGCGGTTCCACCTCGATTGACTGCGCAACTAAACAGTCCTCTTTAAGCTTACTATGGCTCCAGGTTGCCTTTTCATGTCAAGTACGGGCTCTCACTATCCCCGTTCGCTTTTTGCTGACAGTACTTATTGACCTTTCTTCGCCTATTCAAATGTTGAGTTTAGTTTAGCACGGTTCATGATTCTTCGCAATAGAACTGGATTTGTTATATACTAAAGTAAGATTTGTTTAATTGAACGCTTAGGACGGTGACATAGATGGAACTCAATAAGCGCCAGACGGAGATCCTCGAGATCGTCAAGGCGGACGGACCGATTACCGGAGAACATATTGCCGAGCGGTTAAACTTAACAAGAGCTACCATACGACCTGATTTAGCCATCCTTACAATGGCAGGCTATTTAGACGCGCGCCCTCGTGTTGGTTATTTCTACTCGGGTAAAAAGCAAGTGCATTCCGTGGGAGATGAAATGATTGGCATGAAAGTTGGTGACTTTCAATCTACTCCAGCTGTTGTACCAGAACACAGTTCAGTTTATGACGCAATTTGCCAGATGTTTTTACAAGATGTAGGTACATTGTTTGTTGTAGATGAAGAAGCCTGTTTAACAGGAGTCCTTTCACGAAAAGACTTATTGCGGACAAGTATAGGGAATACGGAGCTTGAAAAAATACCCGTACACGTCATTATGACCCGAATGCCGAATGTTATATACTGTCACAAGAAAGACACACTTTTATCTGCTGCTCGAAAAATGATGGATAAGCAAATAGATTCGTTACCTGTAATAGGGACAGCAAAAGAAGGTCTAGAAGTGGTTGGAAGAATTACAAAAACAAATATAACTGCAGCGTTTTTAACACTTGCACAAGATCATGAGCTATGAGGTGAGTCCTATGAAAAAACTCAAGTTTTTTATCGTTTCAGATTCAGTTGGTGAAACTGCGGAACTTGTGGCGAAAGCGGCAGCGAGTCAGTTCCGCCAAGATTTGGATACGGTTTCGATGAAACGATTTTCCCATATTGAAGAAAAAAGTCAGCTTGAAGAAATTGCCTGGCTTGCTGAACAACAAAAAGCTGTCATCGTCTATACATTAGTTCGTAGTGATATGAGAGAATCGCTGACAGAGTGTTGTCGGGAGCGTGAAGTACAGTGTTTAGATTTATTAGGTCCCATTATGAAGTCTCTTGAACAAGTTTTAGATGAAAAGCCAACTGAAGAACCAGGACTTGTCCGACAGTTGGATGAAGACTACTTCCGAAAGATTGAAGCCATAGAATTTGCTGTGAAATATGACGATGGACGTGACCCACGTGGAGTATTAAATGCAGACATTGTACTCGTGGGAATTTCCAGGACTTCTAAGACTCCTCTTTCTCAATATTTAGCTCATCAGCGCTTTAAAGTCGCTAATGTTCCACTCGTTCCCGAGGTCGAGCCCCCGGCAGAACTTTATGAAATCGATCCTGATAAGTGTTTTGGGCTTGTCATTTCTCCTGAGATTCTCAATTCGATTCGTAAGGAACGTTTAATTGCATTAGGGCTAAAAGATGATGCGAATTATGCAAAAATCGATAGAATCGAACAAGAAATCGCTCACTTCAATAAAGTTGTTAGTAAAATCGGATGTACGGTAATTGATGTCTCAAATCGAGCAGTGGAAGAGACAGCAAATGTAATTTTATCGCATATGAATAGCCGGAAATTTGAGCAAATTCGGAAGGACCTCCATCGATAAGGCGGGTCCCTCTTTTTTCGTTCACATCTCCTTTTAGAACTATAACTAGTATTCACAGATATATTCCTGTAAAATAGCAGTTTCGGGGAAAAATAAAAAATTTGTCGAATAAGAAGGATTTTTAATGGATACATCGAATTTAAAGACAGTGAAGATGGTGATGGCATGTCAAAAATTCCTGAACAGACAATAGAGGAGATACGTTCAAAGACGGATATTGTGGATCTAATAGGTGAGCATGTCCGGCTTACGAAGAGAGGAAAGAATTGGTTTGGGTTGTGTCCATTTCATGGAGAAAGTACCCCGTCTTTTTCGGTATCTGAAGATAAACAGCTCTTTCACTGCTTTGGCTGTGGGGCAAGTGGAAACGCAATCACTTTTATAATGGACATTGATAACCGTCCATTTACAGAAGCAGTCGTACAGCTTGCTGAGCGACTTGATATTCCGATTGATGCATCTATTGAGATGGGAAGTGCGTCAGAAAAAGATGTGGCGCACAAACAGATGTATGAAGCCCATGAATTCGCGGCAAACTTCTATAATCACCTCTTGTTAAATACGGTGGAAGGCGAAAAAGCATATCAATATCTTGAACAAAGAGGATTTACAAGGGAAAACATCGAAAAGTATAGTATAGGATGGGCACTTGATGACTGGGAGGCGCTATCTTCCCTTTTACAGCGTCAAGGTTTTGATATGAATGAGATGGAACAAGCAGGACTTGTCATCCAACGAGACAATGGAACTGGATTTTTTGATCGGTTCCGCGGAAGAGTAATGTTTCCACTTTATGACGATCATGGTACAATAGTCGGGTTCTCTGGCAGAGTGCTTGAGAAGACCGAAAAAGACGCGAAGTACCTAAATAGTCCGGAGACTCCTATATTCGAAAAAGGTCGATTGTTGTATAATTTTCACCGTGCACGTCTTAATGCTCGGAAAAAGGGTAATGTAATAGTATTCGAAGGATTTATGGATACGTTGTCTGCGGATCGAAATGGTATTGAAAATACTGTAGCAGTCATGGGGACAGCGTTATCAGATACTCAACTGATCAAGTTGAAGCGGATTACTAACGATCTTATTATTTGTTGTGATGGGGACAACGCAGGTTGGGAAGCTTCTAAACGTTTTGCAGAGCTCGTCATGCAGAAAGGGTTTTCTCTTAAGGTTGCAGTACTTCCTAATAAAATGGATCCTGATGATTACATTTCTGAAAATGGAATTGAAGCATTTCAGGAAAAGATTCTGGGTCGTCCTCATTCTTATATGTCTTTCATTATGGCATATGCAAAAAGGTCTAAAAATTTATCACATGAAAATGATGTACTGCAATATATCCATGAAGTGATGGAAGAACTTGCGGGAGTCTTGGCACCGGTAGAAAAAGACATGATGTTGAGACAACTGTCGATGGATACCAATGTTTCGGTTGATGCGCTCGAGCAGCAGTATGCAAAAGCTGCAGGGAAAGCCGTCAGAAAGTCACAACCTGACAGCTTTTCCGAGCCCGTCATGCCGATCATACAACAAAGAAAGCAAAGCCTCTCTGCGACAGGACGTGCACAGAGGCTACTGTTAAGTCATCTGTTGAACGATGGGACCTTATTTGACACGATTCAGAATCACCACGAGGATCTGTTTGTTCATGATGATTACGCTACTATATATATCCATTTAGCGGGATTCTATGAGCAATATGGTGCACCTGATTTTCATCGATTTGCAGAAACGATTGAAGACCGTGAACTCCGAAAGATTGTGTTGGAAGCAGCTGTGATGGAACGGGACCCAGAACACGCAGAGCGGGAAGTGGAAGATTGTGTTTTACATTTAAAGAAACACCGAATTCAACAGCTCATTACGCAAAAAATGCACGAAGCCAAAGATGCAGAAAAAATGAACGATCTACCCGCAGCACTTCAGCTAGCGAGAGAGATCATACAGCTCCGGAAATCATTATCGGCAATGTAAGCCGACCGGCGTACTAAGGAGGAACAGGTTATTATGGCTAAAAAAGAGGAACTAACTGGAGAAACAGAGACAACGTTGGAGGAAGTCAAAGCTGCTTTGCTGGAAACCGGTAAAAAGAGTGGCGAGTTGACAATAGAAGAAGTCACTGAAAAATTGGCTACTTTTGAAATGGAGCCCGACCAGTTTGAAGAGTTCCTCGATCAAATCGAGGCAGCTGGTATTGAGATGGAAGGCAAAGAAGAAAGTTCTGAAGAAGCGCCGGGCAAGCCTGCTGCAGATGAAGAACGGTTCGACCTGAATGACCTGAGCGTTCCGCCGGGTGTGAAAATTAATGATCCCGTCCGCATGTACTTAAAAGAAATTGGCCGTGTTGATTTGCTTACAGGTAAAGAAGAAGTAGCTCTTGCTAAACGTATTATTGCAGGTGAAGAGGAAGCTAAGAAACGCTTAGCAGAAGCTAACTTACGTCTTGTTGTAAGTATTGCAAAACGATATGTAGGAAGAGGTATGCTCTTTTTAGATTTGATCCAAGAAGGAAATATGGGTCTTATTAAAGCCGTTGAAAAGTTTGACCATACAAAAGGTTTTAAGTTTAGTACGTATGCGACATGGTGGATTCGCCAGGCGATTACACGTGCAATCGCAGACCAAGCGAGAACGATCCGTATACCTGTTCACATGGTAGAGACAATTAACAAGCTCATCCGGGTTCAGCGTCAGTTATTGCAAGACTTAGGAAGAGAACCTTCACCTGAGGAAATCGGTGAAGAGATGGAACTGACTCCTGAAAAAGTTCGAGAAATCCTTAAGATTGCACAAGAACCGGTATCACTCGAAACACCGATTGGTGAAGAGGACGATTCGCATTTGGGAGATTTCATTGAAGACTCGGAAGCGCAGTCTCCTTCTGATCATGCAGCTTATGAATTGTTGAAAGAGCAGCTTGAAGATGTTTTGGATACACTGACAGATCGTGAAGAAAATGTCCTTCGATTGCGATTTGGATTAGACGACGGCAGAACTAGAACTCTTGAAGAAGTTGGTAAAGTATTCGGAGTAACTCGTGAGCGGATTCGTCAAATCGAGGCGAAAGCTCTTCGTAAATTACGACATCCTTCTCGTAGTAAGCGTCTGAAAGACTTTTTAGAATAAGAAACTGGCACCGGGCAAATTCCTTGCCGGTGTCTTTTTTCAGTAGAAGGAGAGAACGTTTATGAATGCGCAGCGTAAACGAATCATTATTTCAGAAATACATTATTGGAAAAAGAATCGTCTGTTGCCAGAGCATTATTGTGATTTTTTAATTACGTTATACGCTCAAGGGGATGCAGAAGCAGCGGCGAATGTAAAGATTGAAAAAGCTATTCTGGAAAAAGAGCGGTATTCGGTCACGAAGAAAATGATCATGTTGGTAATTTTAGCAGTAGGTCTTTCCGCTTTGATGTTTACAATTCGCAATTATCCTGTAATTATGATTGCAACTGCATCTATTTTTGTTCTTGGTTTACTAGTCAGGTTAATAATTAGTAAACCATTTCGTTCTGCCCTTATTCCTTTTACATATATTATTTCTGCTTTTATGTTGCTCGCGATATCACTTAAAATATGGTTTGCTTTTTTTGAAGGCGAAACAATGTTGTTAGTAGGCATTCTTATGTTGAATAGCATTTTATGGCTATTTGCAGGTCGTTTGCTCAAGCTATTGTATTTTACGATTTCAGGTGCTGCGGGATTACTGATGATTATCGGATTTTTGCTCATTTCATATTGAGCAAAAATCCTTTTTTTCTGTTAAACTATCAACTAATTCTGTATAATGAAATTTGTAAGCGTTCACAAAAAAGGGGATGTCATAATGGATTTCAATTTATCTACAGAACAACAAATGATACAGCGGACAATTCGGGAGTTTGCAAACGAAGTAGTCGCACCAGGTGCAATTGAGAGGGACCGGACGAATGAATTTCCTGTAGAAATCTTTAAACAACTTTCTGAAATGGGGATGATGGGACTTCCATTTTCAGAAGAGTATGGCGGAGCAGGAGCAGACACAATCAGTTTTGCGATCGTCACTGAAGAATTAAGTCGGGCTTGTGCGTCTACGGGAATTACTTATTCCGCGCACATTTCGCTTGGGGGAGCGCCACTTAACTTATTTGGAACAGAAGAACAAAAACAAAAATATTTACGTCCTATATGTGAAGGAACTTCTTTTGGTGCATTCGGACTGACTGAACCTAATGCGGGATCAGACGCAGGCGGCACACAAACAACAGCTAAACTTGGAGATGGAACTTATACTATTAATGGTTCAAAAGTATATATCACCAATGCCAGTTATGCTAAGAATCTTGCGCTTACCGCGATTACTGGACAGACAGATAATGGCGGAAAAGAAATTAGTGCGATTATTGTTCCTACAGATGCAGAAGGATTCAAAGTGATAGATAACTACGAAAAGATGGGATTGCACGCCTCTAATACAACTGAACTCGTTATGGAGAATGTACAAGTACCTGAAGAGAATCTACTTGGTAAAAAAGGGAACGGGTTCCGTCAATTTTTAGTAACATTGGATGGTGGACGAATTGGAATTGGAGCAATGGCAGTTGGAATTGCTCAAGCAGCCTATGAACGTGCCATGCAATATGCAAAAGAGCGGAAACAGTTTGGAAAGTCGCTATCTGAGTTCCAGGTGACACAATTTAAGCTAGCAGATATGGCGATGAAAATTGAGCTTGCAAGAAATATGGTCTATAAGGCGGCTTGGTTGAAAGACGAGGGAAAGCAGTTTACAAAAGAAGCTGCGATGTGTAAGTTGTATGCCTCCGAGATTGCAATGGAAGTTGCAGACGAAGCCATTCAAATCCATGGTGGTTATGGGTATATGAGAGAGTACGAAGTTGAAAGATATATGCGTGATGCAAAGTTATTGGAAATTGGAGAAGGAACTTCTGAAGTCCAACATATGGTGATTGCCCGCCAAATTGGCTGTTAACGAAAAAAGTTCACAAAGTATGTCCAAAATGTCACAAAAGAGAAAAGTCTGTTGATAAGTCTTTCGATTTCATCCAGAATACAGTACAATAAGATATGTGCACTATATACTACAGAATCGTTTCTGGTGAAGGAGGTTAAGTTCGTTGAGTAAAAATCCTGTTGTTCCTTATATTTTGATTTTCGCATTAGGTATCGGACTCATTTTCTTCATGTCCATGTATGGTATTGATCAACAAAAAGAGATTGCCGATGCAGATGGCGAAGCAACGGAAGAAGGTTCGAAAGAAGACGAAGGCGCATCTGCTGAATTCGATGCTGAAGCAGTAGCTCAGCAAAAATGTATCGGATGTCACGGTGGAGACCTAAAAGGAGCAGTCGGTCCTAGCCTTCACGGTGAAGACAAAGACGCTAAAGAGCTTCACGAAATCATCAAGAATGGTAAAGGCGGTATGCCTGGTGGACTCGTTCCTGATGAGAACATCGATGCAATGGTCGATTACATTCTAACTCTTAAATGATAATCTAGAGAGCAATCAGTGTGGCGGAACTCCGCTGCCTGATTGCTCTTTTGTTTGATGCGTGCAAAAAAGTCTAATTTTCGATAAGATTAATGGAAGAAGTCGACGACAGTTTGTCCGTCTGCTGAAAGGTGGAACAAAAATTGAACGCGAAAAATTTATCAGAACGATTGCGGTTGGTCGCATCATTTGCTGAACAAGGAACTGTCCTTGCAGATATAGGAAGTGACCACGCTTATTTACCATGCTGGCTAATTCAACAAGGGCAAATATCCCGCGCTATTGCAGGAGAAGTTGTAAAAGGACCATTTGAATCTGCGAAGCGAAATGTTGCGAAGGAAGGCTTAACGGATAAGGTTGTTGTGCGTCTCGAAAATGGACTACAAGCTATTTATCCTGATGATGGTGTTGAAACAGTGACCATCGCAGGGATGGGTGGTTCTCTAATTGCCTCTATTTTAGAAAATGACGCGGATAGGTTAACTGGGGTTAAACGAATCATTGTACAGCCGAATATCCATGCAAAGGCAATCCGTGTTTGGGCAGTCAGCAATTCATGGAAAATCTTGAATGAAGCAATTCTGAAAGAGGATCATAAAATCTATGAAGTCCTTGTGCTAGAGCGAGGAGATCAGTCTTATCACCCTGAGGAGTTACTAATGGGTCCACTTCTTTTACGACAACGTTCTGCTGTTTTTCAAGAGAAGTGGCAAGGTGAGCTAAATGAAATATCACGTGTAATCAATGTGTTAACACAGTCTGCGCAATCTGAAGAGGCAAAATCGAAACGTAAGCAATTGAGTGATACGAGGGATATGATTGAGAGGGTGTTGAAGTCATGAAAAACGTGAATGGTCATGAAATCATTCAAGTATTTGAAGCGTGGGCACCGAAAAAATTAGCAATGGAAGGAGATCCAATCGGCTTACATATTGGTCAATTGAATCGTCCGGTTGACACTGTCTTAGTCACATTAGATGTGAACGAAGCGATTGTTGACGAAGCGATCGAGCGTGGAGCGACGCTTATTATCGCACATCACCCACCCTTATTTAGACCTGCGAAACACATTTGGACTGATACACCACAAGGACGAATGATTGAGAAGTGTATCAAGAAGGATTTGTCGGTGTATGCAGCTCATACGAACCTGGATATAGCAAATGGCGGGGTCAATGATCTGCTTTCAGAAAAACTAGGGCTCACTCAGATAAAAATCCTTGAACGTACTTCTTTTGAATCTGATCAAGAATATGGCATTGGCCGAGTCGGTAAGCTTGCTTCGAGTATGTCGCTTGAACAGTTTGCCCTCCTTGTGAAGGAGAAGCTAGATGTGCCTGCAGTTAGAATGGTAGGAGATAAAGATCGATTGATTCATAAAGTAGGCGTTTTAGGTGGAGATGGAAACAAATATATACATGCCGCTAAACGTGCTGGAGCAGATGTGTTGGTAACGGGGGATTTGTATTACCATGTCGCCCAAGATGCCGAAGCGATTGACTTATGTATCGTAGATCCGGGTCATAATGTTGAAAAAGTGATGATTCAAGGTGTTGCAGAACATATGGCTGAGAAATGTGAACAACGTAACTACAATGTGACGTTTTTACAATCCCAACAAAATACAGAACCTTTCACCTTTATTTAAAAAAATCCCCCAATTTCTCAACTGAGAAGTGGGGGATTTACTCATTTATACATACGGTTCAATCCGTGTAACGGGTGCTGGTTTCTTAATCTTCGGTAACAGTCGATTTAAGTCAAACTTGCGCTCTGCAATGTGTGTTGACGGATCTGCAGGGTCAAACTTCGTAAGGAATTCGATCACTTCACGAACAATCAATGTAGGTGTAGAAGCACCTGCTGTGACGGCCACGCGTTCAACGCCCTCCAACCAACTTAAATCAATTTCAGAGACATCTGAAATTCGATAGGACGGGGTATTAGCAATTTCAACTGAAACTTGTGTCAAACGATTGGAGTTATTGCTCTTCGGATCACCAACTACAATCAGCAAATCTGCTTCGCCCGCTTGCTCGGCAACTGCTTCTTGTCTAACTTGTGTCGCCATACAAATTTCTTTATGGACTTCGATGTGAGGATATTTCTTTTTCAAGTCTTCCATGAGGTGGATTACGTCCCACTGACTCATAGTTGTCTGATTTGTGACAAGTAATTTGTCGTTTTGAAGAGTTAACTGCTCGATATGCTCGGCATTTTCAACTAAATGAACTCTTCCTGGGGCAACACCAAGAGCGCCTTCAGGTTCCGGATGATGCGCCTTACCAATATAGATGATATCGTAGCCTTCAGCAGTTTTCTCACGGATCAAGTCATGTGTGACAGTTACGTCAGGACACGTAGCGTCGATTGAAACTAGACCTTTTTTACGTGCGAGTTCACGTACTTCAGGAGAGACTCCATGTGCTGTGAATATTACAGTACCTGTTTCGACTTGATTGAGAATCTCGAGACGATTATTTCCTTCTAATGTGATGATGCCATCTTCCTCGAATGCATCCGTCACATGCTTGTTGTGTACAATCATGCCCAATATATAAATCGGTCTCGGCAATGATTCGTCGAGTGCCGCATTTCTAGCAATCACCATTGCATCGACGACCCCGTAACAATAACCCCGCGGGGAAATCTTCATTACTTCCATTTTAAGCTCACTCCTCTAAAGGGATCTACCCCTATTATAGCGGAGATGGCTTAAAGGTTCAAAGTCTTAGATTGGTGGCTGGAACACTTTAGGTATAGAAGGTAGTGGTCCTGAAGCGACTGGCGCTGCCCCGCGTGCAACAGATGCTGCTGCAGATGCTCCTGCTACCCCTGCATCCGGAAGAGATTGAAATCCTCGATACAATTTCCACATGGCAGGTATGTTTTGAAGCATTGGCGCAAACTGTTGTACCATTGGAGCATATTGTTGCACAGTTGTCATAAAACGATTGGCGGTTTCCATATACATTTCAGGTTTTGAAAGACCAGCCCCTGTAGGTGTTCCACCTTGTGCTTGCTGTTGACCACCAAATCCAGGATCCATCCCAAACGGGGAAGGTTGCTGATTCGCTTGGCCTTGTGTAAATGGTGCCGCAGGTCCCTGCATAAAGGGATTTGCCTGATGAATGTTTCCACGAAACATCTGTTGGCCAGCAGGAGCTTGCCGCTGCTGATTAGCAAATGGATAAAAAGATTGATATCTCATAATTATCTCCTTTCCCAAAGAGTACTTTGTCTATAATGTATCCTATGCGAAAAAAACAACCAGCGGTACAGTTTCGTGCTACAATGAACGAATGAATGATAGGAGGACACGAACATGTCTAGATACACTGATTACCAATTTAAACCGTTTCTTCGCGACGCGATAGAACAATTGGGCTTCACAAGTCCAACCCCCATCCAAAAGGAAATGATTCCGCTCATTTTAAAAGGTCAGAGCGCAATCGGACAAGCACACACAGGAACAGGTAAGTCTCATAGCTTCCTAATTCCAATTTTACAACGCATTAATACAGATGCAGATGAGCTTCAAGCAGTCATCACTGCTCCAACACGGGAGCTTGCTATCCAGTTATTTGATGAGTTGAAAAAACTAACAGCTTCTTCAGAAGTCCGCACAAGTTTATTGATTGGCGGGACGGATAAGAAACGTTCTGCTGACAAATTGAAATCGAATCCTCATTTAGTTGTTGGAACACCTGGACGTATCCGAGATATGTCAGATACAGGTGCGTTATCGATTCATACTGCCCGCATCCTCGTAATCGACGAAGCCGATCTTGCGTTTGATATGGGATTCATTGAAGACATTGACCAGTTTGCAGGAAAAATGCCAAGTGACTTGGAAATGTATGTTTTCTCTGCGACCATTCCAGAAAAACTTAAGCCGTTTCTTGCAAAGTATATGAACTCCCCTGTTCATATTCAGCTCGGCACAAAGAAGCCATTAACAGAAGGCATGCACTATTCGCTCGTTCCGGTACGAGGAATGGATCGCAAAAAGAAACTCTTAAACGTCATCCAGTCAATCAATCCCTATTTGGCGATTATTTTCACCAATACGAAACAAAATGCAGATGAGCTTGCGGGCTATCTTGCTGCGCAAGGTGTGAAGACTGGGAAAATTCATGGTGATTTGAACGCTCGTGAACGGACTCGTATGATGAAACAAATTCGTGACCTTGAATATCAATTCATTGTAGCGACAGATCTAGCAGCACGAGGAATTGATATCCCTGGCGTAAGCCACGTCATCAACTACGAGCTCCCTGAAGACCTAGAGTTCTATATCCACCGTGTTGGACGTACAGCACGTGCTGGTTTGGAAGGGGTAGCTATCACGTTATTCGATCCTTCTGAAGATGATGCTATCGTTAAAATCGAGAAAATGGGCATCCCATTCGTACATGAAGATGTAAAAAATGGAGAGTGGTCGCAACTGAAAGAGCGTCATTCCAGAAAAAATCGTCCGAAAGAACAGGATGAAATCGACAAGAAGGCTACTGCTTTAATCCGGAAACCTACTAAGGTGAAACCTGGTTATAAAAAGAAGCGGGCTGCGGAAGTGGATCGCTTTAAAAAGCGTGAAAGGAGAATGAATAAGAAAAAATGAGTGAACAACCTATATTAATCGGTTCCCATGTATCGATGAGTGGGAAGGACATGTTACTTGGTTCAAGTAAGGATGCTCTCGAATTTGGTGCTTCGACTTTCATGATCTATACAGGAGCTCCACAAAACACGCGACGTAAACCAATTGAAGAGTTGAACATTGCTGCAGGGCAAGCTCATATGTCGGAGCACGGACTATCCTCTATGGTCGTCCATGCGCCTTATATCATTAACATCGCAAATACCGTGAAACCTGAAACATTCCGCCTGGGCGTTGATTTCTTGCAAGAAGAGATTCGACGGACAGCAGCACTTGGAGCAAACCAGATCGTATTGCATCCAGGGGCACACGTAGGTGAAGGTGTTGACAAGGGCATTGCAAAAATTATCGAAGGTTTGAATGAAGTCTTAGCTGAAGACGCCGATGTCAAGATCGCGCTGGAAACAATGGCAGGTAAGGGCACTGAATGCGGAAGAAGCTTTGAAGAACTTGCGAAGATTTTTGATGGCGTTAAAAATAACGATCGTCTCTCAGTTTGTTTTGACACGTGTCACGTCCATGATGCAGGATATGATATTGTAAACGATTTTGAAGGTGTGCTGGAAGAGTTTGATCACTACATTGGTAGAAATCGAATTTCAGTTATCCACGTCAATGATAGTAAGAATGTCCGTGGGGCAGGGAAAGACCGTCATGAAAACGTAGGCTTCGGTCACATCGGTTTTGAACCACTGCACTATATCGTTCATCACCCATCATTCACGAACGTTCCAAAAATACTTGAAACCCCATTCATTGGTACGGATAAGAAAAACAAAACAGCACCATACAAAGAAGAAATCATGATGCTGAAAAGTGGGGAATTCACCCCTAAATATCGTGACGCATTATTGAACGAAGAGACTAACGTTTAATAGTTGTCGTTTTTATTGGTGAATAGTTGCGGAAGTGCTAATAAATCATCACAGTTTAAAATACTTGTTCCTAAAGAAAAAGACTGTCGAGCAAATCAGTAGTAACTGATTTGCTCGGCAGTCTCTTCTTACTTTCGCATATTTAAATAATCCTCCAACAACTGATTCGTACGTTTCTGTCCTAAAATCCGCTCCACCTTTGAAATAAAACTCTCAGGAACCCCTGTTAAAATCCAATGCATGGAGATCTCATCTAATAAAGGTCTAAGCATTCTGATTTCCTCAACAGTAAAATCTAATCCATACGACTTGGACATCTTCAACATCTCTTCATCGCTTCTTTTTTTCATTTCCAGTAGCAATCGTGTGTAATCCAAATTGTCACCTAGCTTCCTTTAAATTTGTAAGCCCGCGCCGTTTCGTTTATAATCATTGGAGTGAATCGTAATCATTACTATTAATAGAAGGATGGTTGTATGCAAGAAAGTCTAGTGAAATTAACAGATGTAACTTTTAATTATGGAAATTCATCGGTGTTGAAAGATATCACCTTATCTGTGAAACCAGGTGAATTTTGGGCACTTATTGGTCCGAACGGATCTGGGAAATCGACGCTCATTAAAATTTTATTAGGATTGTTAAAGCCGAATAAAGGATCAGTGGAACTATTCGGGGAGCCGATTTCTTCAGTTAGCCACAAAGAACGAATCGGCTACGTTTCCCAAAAATCAAATTCTTTCAATAGCGGATTTCCAGCAACTGTTCTGGAAGTTGTGAGAAGTGGTTTGACGAAAAAAACAGGATTGTTAAAGCGGTTTTCAAAAGCGGATACAGAAGCTGCTATGAATGCACTTCTTGAGGTGGATATGAGAGAATTCGCTGATCGTAATATAGGTGAGCTCTCTGGAGGACAGCAACAGCGTGTCTTCATAGCAAGAGCACTTGCGGCAAAACCAGAACTGCTCATCATGGACGAACCTACTGTCGGGGTGGACCAGCAAAACTCGGCTTCTTTCTATTCTATGCTTGAAAAATTGAATCGTGACAATGGCATAGCCATTATTTTAGTTTCTCATGAAATTGACCTTGTGACAGATCTTGCTTCACACGTTGCCTGTTTGAATCGGACGATGCACTTCCATGGTGGAAGAAGAGACTTTGCGAAGCTGAATGATAACGATCTATCACGATGGTATGGTCATTCTGTCCGTCTCGTTCATCAGAAGGAAGGAGACACTTCCAATGATTGATGCATTATTTACTTATGAATTCCTACAGAATGCGTTTTTCTCAGGATTAATTATCGGAGTGATTGCACCAATGCTTGGGCTCTTCATCGTTGTTAGGCGTCTTGCTTTAATTGCTGATGCTCTAAGCCATGTCTCGCTTGCAGGGATTGCAGGAAGCTTGTATTTAAGTCAGCAAGTGTTGTTTTTCGCAGGACTCAATCCGATTTATTTAGGTATGGCAGCTGCAGTGGGTGGCTCGCTCTTAATCGAGCGATTGCGTAGGGTTTATCGCAATTTTGAAGAACTTGCGATTCCAATCATACTCTCAGCAGGTATTGGATTCGGAGCGATATTCATTTCCTTAGCTAAAGGCTTTGGTGCGGACCTCGTAGGCTATTTGTTTGGTTCGGTCTCTGCAGTAAGCCGACAAGACTTACTAGTTGTTTCAATCCTTGCAGTCGGGGTGTTTGCATTCATTTATTTGTTCTACAAAGAATTGTTTACGTTATCCTTCGATGCGGATTATTCTCAAGCATCAGGCATTAAAGGACGCTGGATTCAAATGTTTTTCATGGTGCTTACGGCGCTAGTGATTGGAGCTTCGATGCGGATTGTCGGAATTCTTCTTGTATCGTCTCTTATGACTCTACCAGTTGCCGCTGCAATTCAAGTGGCAAAAAGCTTTAAATCAGCCATGTTACTGTCAATTCTTTTTGGGGAAGTATCCGTCGTTACCGGGCTATTCGCTGCGTATCACTTGGATATTGCACCTGGAGGTACGATCGTAGTGACGGCAATAGTCATATTACTACTTGTGTTAATGGGTAAACGTTTGACAGGGCAAAGTACGGTGAGAAGGAAGGGGGAAGTGCTGTGAATGTAGAAAAAGCTTGGGAAACGTTGAAGGAACATTCTTTCAAGCGAACAAAAAATAGAGAAGCGATTTTAGAGTTTCTTGCAGAGCGAGATGGATATACTGCTGCAATGGATGTTGGTGAATTTCTGAAGAAAGACAATCCCGGAGTGAGCTTTGATACAATTTACAGAAACTTAACCACTTTTGCGGAACTTGATATTTTGGAAGAAACTGATTTGAATGGGGAACGTCAATATCGGATGCACTGTGATCCGGGCGTTCATCACCATCACTTTATTTGCACGGTATGTGGCAAAACGAAACACATACCGTCGTGTCCGATGGATCACATCGCAGTTAACTTACCTGGAGTGGAAATTCAAGGGCATAAGTTTGAAGTGTACGGGAAATGTCCTCAATGCCAATAAGAAAAGGAAAGGCTCAAAAAATGAGCCTTTCCTTTTTTTAGTTCACTCGAGTTGTAAAGAAGTTGTGCTGTATCCACTCATTAGCTTCGTTCCAGTTATTGACCCTGATGACACCATTCGGAATAGGATTCCGATTATATGGAGTGTCAAAAAGGATGACAGGAATATCAAGTTCCTCGTGGAGGTCGACAGCATTATCGTGTTTGTCTTCGAAAAACACGTCTGTACCAAATTTGCGTGCAGTTTCAATTTTACGATGACTGCCGATAAGTTCGACATGGTCATAGGGGAGTTGCTCACGTTCAAACCATTTCATCGTCGCATCCATCACTTCAGAACCGCGGGCAGAGATGTAATACAGCTCTGCTTGCTTCTGCCAGTCTGTCAAAAATTGTTTAGCTTGTTCTTGCGTGGAGGATGTTAGACAAATCTCTGGTTCAGCTTCTTTGTACCACTTGTAAAATTCGGTAGGATCGACATCGAAAGCAGTTGTCAGATCATATTCCTTAATATCATCTAAAACGAGCTCGCAACCGAACTTTTTATTAATATGCGGAAGTAGAGAGGATGGAGTCGTTACAGTTCCGTCAATATCGATACCGAATCGATAGTTTTTCACTTAGAGGTTCCACTTTCTTCAAGCAGTTCTTCTTGTCTCTTTTTTTCGAAGTACTCTTCCGCAAGTTTATCAATTTCGATTTTCAATTCCTCGACCATTGTCTCTTCAGGAACCTTACGTACTGTTTTTCCGTGCATGAACAGAAGTCCTTCGCCGCGAGCACCTGCGATTCCGATATCCGCTTCTCGTGCTTCACCTGGTCCGTTCACTGCACAACCAAGAACTGCTACTTTAAGAGGTGCTTTAATGTGTGAGATATATTCTTCTACTTCATTTGCAATGGATATCAAGTCAATTTCTATACGTCCACAAGTTGGGCATGAAATGAGAGTAGCTGCGTTCGATGAAAGACCGAATACTTTCAATAACTCACGTGCCACTTTAACTTCTTGTACAGGGTCAGCACTCAAGGATACACGCATTGTGTTACCAATGCCTGCTGATAGTAACGCTCCGAGACCTGCAGAACTCTTAATGGAACCGGTAAATAGTGTACCGGACTCAGTAATTCCAAGGTGAAGCGGATAGTCGAATGCAGCTGCAGCTTTCTTATAAGCTTCGATTGCCAAGTTCACATCTGACGCTTTCAACGACACGATGATGTCATGGAAATCGAGGTCTTCAAGGATTTTAATGTGGTGCAAGGCACTTTCAACCATTCCGTCAGCTGTTGGGTAGCCATATTTCTCAAGGATTTTCTTCTCAAGAGATCCGGCGTTTACACCGATTCGAATAGGAATTCCTTTTGCTTTAGCTGCATTAACAACAGCTTCCACTTTTGCTTGCTTCCCGATGTTACCAGGATTAATACGAATCTTATCAGCACCTTGTTCAATCGCAATCAGTGCTAGTTTATAGTTAAAGTGAATATCGACAACGAGTGGAATGTTAATCTGTGCTTTAATCGCGCCAATTGAGTAAGCTGCGCGCTCATCTGGGCAAGCAACGCGGACAATCTGAACACCTGCTTCTTCCAAACGCTTGATTTCTGCAACAGTTGCTTCCACGTCATGTGTTTTAGTCGTTGTCATACTTTGGATGAATAGTTCGTTACTTCCACCAATTGTAAGATTCCCGACTTTAACAGGACGAGTGTTGGATCGATGTATCATTTCAGTCATTATTTTCTCTCCTTACTTCGAATTACTACTGTTTACTATTGTACATTTTATCAATCATTGTGCTAAAAAGACAAGGAACTGCCCTCCGGACTCTATTGTTTTGAGCAAAATGTGACGGTTTCACTACTAAGTGGAATTTCAATCTGCTCTCCACCTACAATGTCCTGAAGCTGTAAATGAGGGTTTAGTTGATAGAAAACTGTCAATCGATCAATGAAAGGCATACTTGGATCAGGATAAAGTGCAAATAACGTTTCGATTGTATCACCTTGAACCGTTGTGACAACAATAGATACAGGCTTGTCCACTTCTTCACAAGTGGGTTCATCTGATGCAAAAGCTGCAAGTTGAATCGTGCCTTCTGTCAAATCACTTTTCAGCATATGGATAAGCGCGAATACAGCTAGCGCGGTAATTAGTAGTCTCATAAGAAAAGCCCCCCTTCGCACACGATATGCACGAAGGAAGACAATTATGCGCGCGTTACTTTTGCTTGAGGCTGTTTCGGATAATAGTTTGTAGCCAATGCTAAATACACAATATGGATAATCGCGGTAAGTGGGAAATTAAAGGCGCTTTCAACATGAAAGATATCAAGTACTAAAGAAACTAAAATAGGGACAGTAATTGAAACAGCTGAAGTACGCCACATATGCCTGTATTCTCCGCGACGTTTGAAAATTTTCAAAAGTCCAAGCCCAACAAGCCCGAAGAAACTAACTCGGATGAATAAATAAAACGTACTAATGACAAGCTGAAGGACAAATGCCATAGGATAGAGCAAACCACCGACAGTTGCTGCGTAATCGATCAATTCTTGAGAAGAGCCGAACAAATCAATATCTCCCGTAAGGAATCGTATAAAAGACACCAAGGTTGAAAGAATTACAAATAGAAATACGTATTGAAATACTTTTCCGATAGGTAGCAATCGGAAAGCTGCGAGTTTTTTTGGCTCGTGGATGGAAGCAAAAAATAATTGATAGTTCTTCAAAACGGTGACTCCTTTCTGGGTATATCGCTAGTTTAGCATCGGTACTATGTAATTGGGTAGGGATTGTCACAACATTAGCCAGTTTAGCATGTCAAATGTTAAGGGATTGTAAAGATTGACCGTTGTCTATTTACATATGAGAAGTCGGCGACAATAATAGGGGAGTATACATATCGTTATTGGAGGTTGCGCATTACATGGATATTAATTGGCAGGAAGTGGCGTTTCAATTTCTTGGTGGACTAGGTATATTTCTTTTCGCCATTAAATACATGGGGGACGGTCTTCAGAAAGTAGCTGGAGATAGGCTACGTTCTATTCTCGACCGTTTTACAACGAACCCGTTCATGGGTGTACTAGTCGGTATTATTGTGACGGTTCTGATTCAGTCAAGTTCAGGTACGACCGTTATTACCGTTGGGCTCGTTAGTGCGGGGTTCATGAAACTGAGACAAGCAATCGGTGTTATTATGGGTGCCAATATAGGTACAACCGTTACGGCATTCATCATCGGATTGGACGTAGGTGCTTATGCGTTGCCAATCATGGCGGTTGGTGCGTTCATGATATTCTTCATCCCGAAACTGACGGTTAAACATTTTGGTGAGGTTGTATTCGGGTTTGGAGGCCTGTTCCTAGGGCTCGAACTAATGAGTGAAGGGATGGTGCCTTTACGATCACTTGAGTCGTTTACTGATTTGACCGTTTCGATGGCAGACCACCCGATGCTTGGAGTGGTTGCAGGTACGGTGTTTACCTTAATCGTTCAGAGTTCCAGTGCGACTGTAGGGATCTTGCAAGGCTTATATGCGGAAAATCTTATCGATTTGAAAGCTGCATTGCCTGTTTTGTTTGGTGACAATATCGGAACTACGATAACTGCAATTTTAGCAGCAATAGGCGCATCTGTTGCTGCCCGTCGTGCGGCTGCAACCCACGTTTTGTTCAATATTCTTGGTGCGGCCATATTCATGATCCTCCTCGTTCCTTTCACTGCTTACGTGGAATGGATAACGAGTACGTTCGGAATTGACAAGAAGATGCAAATTGCGTTCGCCCATGGTTCATTTAACGTGGTGAACACAGCAATCCAGTTTCCGTTCATCGGTGCTTGGGCGTACTTTGTAACGAAACTAATTCCTGGTGAAGATGTGACGATTGAATATAAACCGAAACATTTGGATCCTCATTTCATTACTCAGTCTCCAGCCGTTGCGATTGGACAAGCAAAAGAAGAAATCATTCGTATGGGTTCGTTCGCTGTCCAAGGATTAGAAGAAACATTCGAATACTTGAAGAGCAGTAAGAAGGGCCATGCAGAGACTGCGTATCAAATTGAAGATGCCATTAATAATTTGGACCGTAAAATCACGGATTATCTAGTTGAGATTTCTGCTGTCAATATCTCGCCGGTTGAATCCGTCCGTCACGTCATGTTGATGGATACGGTTCGTGACATCGAGAGAATTGGAGATCACTTTGAGAATATCATTGAACTCATTGACTTTAGAGAAGTTAATAAGGTAAAGCTTTCTGAAGATGCTCTAGAAGAACTTTCAGAGATGTTTGCACTGACTATTGGTACAGTACAAAAAGCTGTGGATTCCTTAGATACGAACGATTGGGAGCTTGCACGTACTGTGGCTAAACAAGAAGAGTTAATCGACAAAATGGAACGCAAATGTAGAAAGAGCCATATTATTCGTCTGAATGAAGGTGGCTGTTCTGCGCAAGCTGGTATTGTATTTGTCGATATTGTCTCTAACTTGGAAAGAATCGGAGATCATGCTGTCAATATTGCAGAAGCTGTTTTAGGAAAACGCGCATAAGGGAGGAGAAAGTCGGATGGAATGGATTGCATGGATTGTAGCAAGTCTGTTTTTCGTTGTTGCTTTTATTGGTTTAATCTATCCGGTGATTCCTTCTGTTCTCTTCATCATTGGCGGCTTTTTGCTCTATGGGCTAATTGATACATTCAGTTCCATGGGATGGCTGTTCTGGACAATACAAATTTTATTCACTATTTTGTTGTTTGGAGCAGATACGATTGCAAACCTTTTCGGTATAAAACGTTTTGGAGGATCTAATGCTGGAGGATGGGGGAGTACGATTGGTCTTCTCATTGGGCCATTCGTCATTCCGGTCGCTGGAATTCTAATTGGACCATTCCTTGGTGCTGTTTTTGCGGAATTACTCATTACGCGTGCTGGTTTTAAACAAGCCTTTCGTTCAGGAATTGGCTCGTTGATCGGATTTTTAACATCTGTTATCGTCAAAGGCATTGTCATGATTGTTATGATCGGTATTTTCATCTTCTTCGTCACATAAAAGACAAGATAATTGAATGCCTATGGGAAGTTTGATAATCTTGAAAGGTAGGAAAGAATTCAATCATTCAAGGAGGAATTGGAAATGGCTTACAAATTACCTGAATTGCCTTATGCATATGATGCACTAGCACCACACATCGACAAAGAAACGATGGAGATTCACCACACGAAGCATCATAATACGTACGTTACCAATGTAAATAATGCATTGGAAGGACATGCTGATCTTGCTGCAAAATCTGTTGAAGAGCTTATCTCAGATTTGAATGCAGTTCCTGAAGATATCCGTACTGCAGTTCGCAATAATGGCGGAGGTCATGCGAACCACTCCTTATTCTGGACACTTCTTTCACCAAACGGTGGCGGAGCGCCAACTGGTACTCTAGCTGAAGCAATTGACAAGAAGTTCGGAAGCTTAGACAAATTCAAAGAAGAGTTTGCGAATGCTGCAAAAACTCGCTTTGGTTCTGGATGGGCTTGGCTCGTTCTTGATAACGGCGAACTTTCAATCATGTCTACACCAAACCAAGACTCTCCATTAATGGAAGGTAAGACTCCACTTCTTGGGCTTGACGTTTGGGAGCATGCTTATTACTTAAACTATCAAAACCGTCGTCCTGATTACATTTCAGCATTTTGGAATGTTGTTAACTGGGATGAAGTACAAAAGCTTTACACAGAAAATAAGTAAGTGATTGATGCAACCAAGCACACATCTTGTTCGTCAAGATGTGTGCTTTTTCTTTTTTAATGCTATAATTCATTTGATGTGCACCTAATGAAGGAGGAGGAAAACGTGAGGAAAAATCAGCGTAAAGTCGATCAGGCAAAAGTACGCCAGCGCAAATTGACTTCCTTCAGAATGAACTTTTTATTCTTTTCTATATTCGTATTGTTTTCGTTGCTAATTTTTCGTTTAGGATATTTGCAAATTGTTAAAGGGGAAGACTATAAGCGTGAGTTAGAACGTACAGAAGAAATCGCAGTGAACACTAGTGTTCCAAGGGGCCGGATTTTTGATCGGAGCGGTCATTTGCTCGTAGATAACGAACCACGAAATGCGATTACATATACGAAGACAACTTCTACAACGTCTGAAGACATGTTGAAAACTGCTAAAAAGCTTGCAAAGTTAATTGACAAACCTACGACGCGAGTAACTCTAGGTGACAAAAAAGACTTTTGGATCCTGTTACATCCTGATGAAGCGCTGGATAAAGTTACAAAGAAGGAACAATTGGCGCTTCAAAATGACGAATCCATCTCAAAAAAGGAAGCGCAACGCGAAATCACGAAAATGACACGGGACCGCATTACAGACGAAGAAATGGATTCGTTTACAGATAGTGAGCTTGAAGTTCTCGCGATTTATCGGGAAATGATGTCAGGATATGCCTATACTCCACAAATCGTTAAGAGTGAAGAAGTGACTGATACGGAATTCGCAACGGTCTCTGAACAACTGGGATCACTTCCTGGAGTCAATACGACAACAGATTGGGAACGCGTCAAGATGTCAGATAGCGCGATCCTTGGAACAACGACTAGCCCTCTAGAAGGAATTCCTAAAACAGATCTGGACTACTTCCTTTCACGTGGTTATTCGCGGAATGACAGGGTAGGCAAAAGCTACATTGAACGTTATTATGAAGATTTGCTAAAAGGTCAGAAAACAGTTGTGAAAAATATTAAGGATAGAACCGGCAAAGTCGTAGAAACCAAAACCGTCCGTGAAGGGGAACCAGGAAAAGATCTGATGTTGACATTAGATCAGGAACTGCAATCCCATCTGGAAAAAATTGTAGAAGATAATTTACTGAAAGCAAAAAGAATGGGTGGCTCTCAATTTTTAGATCGAGCCTTCTTAGTGATGATGGACCCAAATACAGGTGAAGTATTATCCATGGTTGGTAAAAAGATTGTGAAAGACAAAGAAACGGGTAAACTAACTGTACAAGACTACACATTTGGTACGTTCAGTACGTCATATGAAGTTGGGTCGACTATGAAGTTGGCTACTGTGTTAAGTGGTTATCAGCATGATGTATTGAGTTTAGGAGAAAGGAAAATTGATGAGCCTATTTATGTAGGTAAACAACGCAAAGCATCTCTTTTCAACCAAAATTCTCGCGTTTCCGTTGACGACATTGAAGCACTTGGACGCTCCTCCAACGTGTATATGTTCAAAATTGCAATGGATATAGCAAACTATAATTATGTAAAAGGCGGTAGCTTAAAAATCGATTTTGATGCATTCAACAAATTACGAGACAGTTATGCCTCGTTTGGTTTGGGTGTCAAAACAGGAATCGATTTGCCGGGCGAAGTGTCGGGGTCTTCACCAGAGCCAAACCGTAAAGAGCCTGGTAAGCTACTCGACTTATCGATTGGCCAGTATGATACGTACACGCCTCTGCAACTCGCGCAGTATGTTTCCACTGTTGCAAATGGTGGATATAGAATTGCACCACAAGTACTGAAGGCTGTATATGATCCTTCAAAAGATGGAAAAGAATTCGGAGCTCTCTTGGAACAGAACGATCCGAAGATTCTCAACCGAATTGATAATACCCCTGAAGAAATTGAACGAGTTAAAAAAGGGATGCATTATACGTACTATCAACCCAAAGGGACTGCGTACAACATTTTCCAAGGTGAAGATTTCGATGCTGCAGGGAAAACGGGTACTGCGCAGGCAGGGTATTATGAGGGCGAAGATCGATCACTATGGGGGACTCAAACAATTTCTGTTGCTCACGTAGGTTTTGCTCCGTATGAAAACCCTGAAATTGCATATTCTGTTATTGTGCCGCACGTATCAACATATACAAAAGGTTATGCACATCCGAACAATGATATTGCCCAAGCGGCTGTCAAAGAGTATTTTGCACTTAAGAAAAAACGGGCTGAGTCTGAAATCTTTTCTACAGAAACACCGACTATTAAGCCGTCGTTAGAAGTGGAAGCTGGAACTAAAAAATAAAATTTCAAAACAAAAAGACAAGCTTAGTATCACTAAGCTTGTCTCAGACTGTAGACAAACTCCAGTAATCACGGAGTTTGCCTACAGTTTTTTTCTTTTACAATAGTATTAACTAGAAAAAGTTGATTTCCGCTGCGAGCGGACGCTTTCCGAGGGGCTTGCTCTCAGCCGCTTCCCTCGCTTTGCTCAGTCCAGGGTCTTCAAGCTTCGCTGATCCCTCAGGAGTCGCCGCTCTCCGCTACAATCAAC
>NZ_JWIB01000069.1 GCF_000813425.1 Sporosarcina sp. ZBG7A | reverse complement strand
GCTATTCTTTTAGATCGGGAAAATGAAGAGAAACAACTCCTTGTATTAAAAGAGCATTTGTCTTCTGAAAGTAGAGAAGGAGATATAATCCAATTATCTTATCACGAAAAACAGATGAGATTGACAACATAGAAATCTTTAAAGTAGATACTCAATCAGTGAAGCAAAAAGCTGAGCAATTACTATAGAAACTACTAGACATTAATAAATGAAAAGAGGGGGCAGATGACACCTCGCTTTCATTTCCTACATTCTGCCGACCAATTTAAAAATTCAAGTCATTTCAAAGTAATTTGCAATATGCTTTGAATAGCGCTAAATCGGCGTTGCACTTTAAATCTATCAAACACATACATTATTACCTTAATAAGTTAAGGGTCATTGGTTCTAGCCTAGTAGGAATCATTGGATGCTAAACCCTATGAAATATCGTTGGAATAACGACTTCTCTCAAAGAACAGACCTATTAGGCAGGATTCCTAGTGTCTATTATTCTATATCAAAGTTCCCGATTAGTGGTCAATTTTTTAATAAATTCCAGCGAAATCTTTAAAATATCGATCGATTTTCAAATGCCTTTTTATATGATCTACGAATAAATATTAGGGGTTTTTATGTTCCGATTGCCCAATTTTTTTGCACTTTTATATTTACAAGGGCTCATCTAAGGAAGTTCTTTTCTCATCTCTAAAGGTATGGGACACCTGCTCTCAATTAAGAAACTGCGCTACGCTATATTACTTATTTAACAGGTGAATTACTACCATTATTTTCCCTTATTGTTTATTTAAAAAAACATAGTAAATTATTTAGCTAAAAGGTATAATCTTCTCTGGGATAAAAAAATATATATTCCAGAAAGGAATAAGTTATGAGAAATAAGAATTTATTTAAGAAATGGCTTATATGTTTAATTATAATTTCGTTAATAGTTACATATATTCCGTTTACCAATTTTGTAGTACATGCTGAAGTTCAAGTTCAGCAACCAGAAGAAAGTAATCAAATTGACAGTTCAGAAAGAGAGGATATAAAGAGTTTAAG
>NZ_JWIB01000068.1 GCF_000813425.1 Sporosarcina sp. ZBG7A | reverse complement strand
GCTATTCTTTTAGATCGGGATAATGAAGAGAAACAACTCCTTGTATTAAAAGAGCATTTGTCTTCTGAAATTAGAGAAGGAGATATAATCCAATTATCTTATCACGAAAAAACAGATGAGATTGACAACATAGAAATCCTTAAAGTAGATACTCAATCAGTGAAGCAAAAAGCTGAGCAATTATTATAGAAACTACTAGACAAGAATAAGTAAAAAAGAGGGAACAAATGACCCCTCGCTTTCATTCTCACATTCTGCCAACCAACTTAAAAATTCAAGACATATCAAAGTAATTCGTAATATGCTTTGAGTATGCTAAATCAGCGTTGCACTTTAAATCTATTAAATACATACATTGTCACATTGACAATGTATAGGTCGTTGGTTAGATCCTAGTAGGAATAATGGGTACCAAACCCTCTAAATTATCGTTCAAATAACGATATTTCTCAAAGAACAGGCCTACTAGGCAGGATTTCTAGGGTCTTTTTTTCTATATCAAAGTGCCCGAATAGTGATCATTTTTTTAATAAATCACAGCGAAACCTTGAATATATCGCTCGCTTTTCAAATTCCTTTTTTTTATGATGTGCGAATAAATATTATGGGTTTTTATGTTCCGATTGCCCAATCTTTTTTGCACTTTTATATTTACAAGTGCTCATCTAAGTAAGTTCTTTTCTCATCTCTAAAGGTTTGGGACACCTCCTCTCAATTACGAAACTACGCTACGCTATATTACTGATTTAGCAGGTGAAGTTACTACCATTATTTTCACTTATTGTTTATTTAAATAAAGATAGTAAATTATTTAGCTAAAAGGTATAATCTCCTCTGGGATAGAAAAAATATATATTCCAGAAAGGAATAAGTTATGAGAAATAAGAATTTATTTAAGAAATGGCTTATATGTTTAATTATATTTTCGTTAGCAGTTACATATATTCCATTTACCAATTTTGTAGTACATGCTGAAGTTCAAGTTCAGCAACCAGAAGAAAGGAATCAAATTGACAGTTCAGAAAGTGAGGATATAAAGAGTTTAAG
>NZ_JWIB01000067.1 GCF_000813425.1 Sporosarcina sp. ZBG7A | reverse complement strand
TGACTTAGTTTCCTACAAGTAGACACTTTAAGTAACCGCTCAGTTTTTACTTTTTCTCGATGTATTCGTTTCTTAGTTTGGCTCTGTAAGCGACTTGACATGGAGCCTCTACAGGCATAATTCCTTCCTCAGGCAATCAGCCGGCGGACCAGCTGACTTCGCCAGAATAGGCTATCATGCCTGCCTCTCCACGTAAAGTCGCTTGCGTCATACTTTCCTTTCTTTCGCTTATGCAGCACTCTGGACTCGGTAATTCACCGGACTCATCTTCAGTTTTAATTGTGGACGGACATGGTTATAATAAGCAATATAGTCTTCTACAGCCTGGTTCATTTCTTCTGCCGTTTCAGGTACTGTGAAGCCTGGCATTTCCGTTTTAAGCTTACCGAAAAAGCTTTCGATGCATGCATTATCCCAGCAGTTGCCTCTGCGGGACATCGATTGGGTCAGCCGCATTTCTTTTAAACGGCTACAGTAGCCATAGTTTGTAAATTGGGAGCCCTGATCACTATGCAGGAGGGCTCCTTTTTTGTACCCTTTTTCTGCTAGACAATCCAAGGCGCGATTGACTAAGCCTTGGTCTTGGTACTCTCCGATACTGTAAGCAACGATTTCATTATTGTAAAGATCCATAATACTACAGAGATACATAAAATCTTTTTTAGGTTTAATAATTTCCAAATAGGTGATATCCACACAAAATTTGATACCTGGTCTGATTGCTTTAAAATTTCGGTTCAACAGGTTTTTTATGGTGATATGCGGCATTTGATCCTTTTTTCGCGGTCTCCGTCGCTTGGTCTTGAGTGGCATTAAGTAACGCTCGCGCATCCTAGTGATACGCTTATAACCGATAACGATTTGATACTTACTCTTTAACTCATTAATAAATCGTTCGTTCCCCAAGTTTCCACCATGCGTGTGATAGAGGGAAAGCATTTTGATTAATAAGGGCTTGTCTCGTTCTTCCTGTGAGATCTTCGGTCCGCTTTTAAGCCACTTATAATAGCCAGCTCTCGATACCCCGACAGTTTCAGTCAAGAATGTGATGGGATACAATTCTCGATGCGTTTCCACATAGCGAAAAGCTAATTCTTTTCCATTCACCTCGCTTTCAGTTCCATAAGTTTTTTTAAATAATGAATCTCTAAACGTAGACGTGCGTTTTCCTCCTCATGTGTCATTTCGTGTACTCTTTCTTTTCCTGCGTTGGCATGACCCCGTCGTGAGTGTAATGATTTATAGTCTCCAGTTTTCCTTACAATCTCCACCCACTCCGTAATACGCCTACGATTTTTAATCCCGTTTTCCTCCGCTATCTTTACTGCAGGGTGTCCTTCCAAATAAAGTTCGACCGCTTTCTTTTTCAGCTCGTAAGAGTAGGTGCTCATAGATTTTGTCGTCATGAAATCATCTCCTTAGGTTTTAACCTGTCCTAATGGAGCGTGTTCTTATACTGTCTACTTTGGAGAAATATCTCA
>NZ_JWIB01000066.1 GCF_000813425.1 Sporosarcina sp. ZBG7A | reverse complement strand
AGCGTGAGAAGTGCTCATGAAAGCCAGAAAACTGATCATAAATCACAAAAAACATTCATAATTTCCTCCACTAATCTTATCCAGGAGGACTCCCAATCCCTTTCATTTTGAAAGGGATTTTATGGTGTTACAACGAATATAGATTAAGTATAGAGAAAATTGGAAATGGGGGAAACTTACGTGGCAAAGCATAAAAAGAGAATGGGGAAACCAGCGAAAATCCTACTATGGTTCATCGCTACGATTGTAGTAATCGCGGCAGCTGCACTTATTTTTGTAAACGTTTACATAGGGAAGTCGAAACCCGTGATTGAAGGGAACGTTCAGCTCGCTGTATTAGATGAAAACGTAACCGTAACTCGGGATGAAAACGGCGTCCCACACGTGGATGCCAAGTCCGATGCTGATCTGTATCGTGCTCAAGGTTATGTTCATGCGCAAGATCGTTTATTTCAGATGGATCTCGCACGTAGACAGGCGAGTGGACGACTGTCAGAAGTCGTCGGTGCAAAAGCGATTGACACCGATAAACAGTTCCGCACATTCAGCTTGAGAAATGCAGCGGAGAAATCGTTCGACACATATAGCGACGAAGCGAAACAAGTTTTGGGATGGTATGCCGATGGCGTGAATGCATTCATCGAAGAAGTAAAAGACAATGGAAAGTTGTCCTATGAATTCAAGTTGCTCGGTTACGAGCCTGAACAGTGGACACCGATCGACTCACTGACAATCGGAAAGTATATGGCGTATGACCTTGGTGGAAAGTGGACGCCTCAAGCCATGCGTCACTGGGCACTTAATAATTTTTCTGAAGAGAAAGCCCAAGATTTGTTCATCACGTATCCGGAGAATGCAGAGTCCATTATGGAAGCGAATCTAAAAAATCCAGTCCAAGTCACAGGGCAGTTTGACCCTGGATTACTTCCACACGAATTCAATGGAAGTAACAACTGGGTTGTCTCAGGTGATAAAACAAAATCAGGGATGCCACTTCTCGCGGATGATCCGCATTTAGGACTGAGCACACCTTCTATCTGGCATCAAATTCACTTGAAGTCTCCAGAACAGAATGTTAGTGGTGTCATTTTTGCAGGGATTCCTGGAATTATCCTCGGGCATAACGAAAAAGTTGCATGGGGAGTTACAAACGTCGGGCCAGACGTCCAAGATCTCTATATTGAAATCCCGAACCCAGATGATCCGACCCAATTCCAATATGACGACGAATGGGAACAAGCTGAAGTGCGCGATGAGACAATAAGCGTTAAAGGTGAAAAAGACGTACCTTTCGAAGTGCTGGTCACTAGGCACGGGCCGATTATTACAGATGTCATTTATAAAGATGAAAAGCCAGACGCAGTGTTCTCGATGCAATGGACGGCACTCGAGCCGAGCAATGAGCTTGAAGCAATCATGGATTTAAACAAAGCAGACGATTGGGAGTCATTTGAAACGGCATTGGAAGCTTTCAGTGCTCCCGCACAAAACTTTGTCTTCGCTTCAACGGACGGTACAATTGCATTCAAAGCGAATGGGAAAATTCCGATTCGTAAAAAAGGGGACGCTCAGCTACCGGTTCCGGGGAATTCCTCGGAATACGGATGGGACGGTTATGTTCCGTATGATGAATTGCCGACTGTTGTAAATCCTAAAGAAGGATTCATTGCCACAGCAAACAACGAAGTAGTAGACGAAAAGTATCCATATCACATTACGAAGTTTTGGGCGCAACCGTATCGCTATGAGCGGATTGCAGAAGTGCTTCGCGATGGAGACGACTTTACAGCGGATGATATGATGAAATTACAAATGGACCAAAAGAATTTACATGCTGGAGAGTTTTTGGACTCATTGATTGGGTCAATTGAAAAGATGGACCGAAAAGGGAGATACAAGGAAGTTTTGGCTCAGATGAAAGATTGGGATCAGGTGGATTCAGTGGATGCCTCGCAGCCTCTCGTATTCCATAAACTCATGAAACAATTGCCGGTGACGATGTTTGCATCAGATATGCCTGCGGATGTCTATGAGTTCATGCCAGGAAAGCCGCAGTTAACGGATCAGTTCTTGCGCAATGCGTATGCGGGAGAACCTTCTACTTGGGTGGAAGAGTATGGCGGAGTCGACCAATGGGTATATGATGCGTTTGAAAAAACAATGGCAAGCTTGAAAGAAGATTATGGGGATAAATCAGAGAATTGGCAGTGGGGCGATTTCCATCAACTCGTATTCCCGCATCCATTGTCGAGCGCTTCACCGATTTTAGCTAATTTCTTGGATCCGAAAAAGCAACCTGTCGGTGGATCAGGTATTACGGTTCAGGCAGCATCGTTCAAGGACGATGGCAGTGCGAATCACGGAGCCTCGTGGCGCTTTGTTGCGGATCTGGATGACCTTTCGAAAGCTTATCATATTGTAGGTCCTGGTCAAAGTGGCCACGTGAAGTCGCAATGGTTCCACGACCAAGCCGATGATTGGGTCCGTGGTGATTTCCATGAGACTGTTTTAGAAGGTGACGTGAAGGACGGGAACGTGTTGACGTTAGAAGCGAAATAATTAGATGAAGCAGGGGTGAAAGTTGCCTCTGCTTTTTTGTGTGCTCGAACCTAGACAAGTGATCGATTGAGCTACATGTATTGCCCATGTGGCTGCGGATGCTCATAAATCTCAAAAAACGCTCATAACCCTGGGAAAGTGATCATAAATCAGGAGAAACGCTCATAATCCAAGGATTGTGCTCATAAATCTTCAAAAGTGATCATAACCCCAGAATTCCGCTCATAAAACTAAAAAAATGATCATAAACACCTCGCGCCAACTATCGCTCGCGGGCAACCCAATCTTCATCAGCACCCTCGGTCGCGAAAAAGTGCACTTCACCAATCAAAAACCAAGATTTAATTGGTGTGCTTCGCTTTGCGAAGCCGTTTACTGCAGAAAGTTAAGAGCAAAATTGCATTTCATTCAAATCATCGTTTGATAGTAGTTGCAAATCGTCAGAATAACGCATATACTAACCTTACAATCAAACGAACATTTGAATGATGAGGAGGCGGATGAAATTGAAAATGGTAGATACGTGTGATGAACAGATTATTCACGATGCGCTTGTAGTTGAAATTCAAGAGGAATTGCCCCGCGTTGGAAATATGGTGCAACTCTTTAAAGCGCTCGCAGATGAAACGCGACTCAAAATTGCGTTTTCATTAACATTGAAACAAGAGCTCTGTGTTTGTGATGTCGGTGCTATTATTGGTGCATCTAACGCGACAGCCTCTCATCACTTACGATATTTGAAAGAAAATGGATTAGCTCGCTCGGAACGAAGGGGCAAGATGGTCTATTACTCACTTGCAGATGATCACGTCTTACAACTTGTGAAAATTGCTCACGAACATACGATGGAAGGTGAAGAGAATGGCTGAAGCGAACAGGACTGAATATCGTCTCGAAAACTTAAGTTGTGCCAACTGTGCCATGAAATTCGAAAAAAACGTCAGTCGACTTCCAAATGTCGAAGTGGCTACCGTCAACTTTGGTGCGAGTAAACTGTCATTTGCGGGTGACGCAACCGTCGACGAACTTGAATCTGCAGGTGCTTTTGACGGCATCCGTGTTGTACCCGTTTCTCAGCGTAAGCCTACCAAGAAAACACCGTTCTTCAAACGGAAAGAAAACATCGTCTCTCTAATTTCGCTCATATTCCTAGCAGCAGGTCTATTCACTTCTAGCAAATATGGAGAGACCAATACCACCGCAATCATCTTATTTGCAATAGCGATTGTGGTCGGAGGAACTTCGATGTTCATCGACGGGCTCAAAAACTTAGTACGCCTTGAATTCGATATGAACACACTCATGACAATTGCGATTATCGGTGCCGCAATCATAGGGGAATGGCGCGAAGCCGCTGTTGTCGTCCTCTTGTTTGCAATCAGTGAAGCACTCGAATCCTACTCCATGAACAAAGCTCGTCAATCTATCAGTAGCTTAGTGGACATCGCACCGCCTTCAGCAACCATCAGAAGAAATGACGAGATGTTCGAGCTGCCGACTGAAGACATTCGAATTGGAGACGTCTTAATCGTCAAGCCAGGGCAAAAAATCGCGATGGATGGAACGGTACGCTCAGGGTTCTCAACCGTGAACCAAGCTGCGATCACCGGTGAATCTGTCCCTGTCACCAAGCAAGTAGACGACACCGTTTTTGCAGGAACGCTGAACGAAGAAGGATCTCTAGAAGTAACCGTCACCAAATTAGTAGAAGACACGACAATCGCTAAAATTATTCATCTTGTTGAAGATGCGCAGGCTGAAAAAGCACCTTCGCAACAATTCATCGACAAGTTCGCGAAATACTATACACCAGCAATTATCGCCATTGCGGCGCTAACAGCTGTCATCCCTCCACTTCTCGGTGCGGATTGGCAAACTTGGATTTATCAAGGACTCGCTGTTCTTGTCGTCGGGTGCCCTTGTGCGCTCGTCGTATCCACACCTGTTGCAATTGTCACAGCAATCGGGAACGCAGCACGTCAAGGCGTGCTCATTAAAGGCGGCGTCCACTTAGAAGAAATGGGGCATATCAAAACCGTTGCGTTCGATAAAACAGGGACTTTGACGAAAGGCTATCCTGAAGTTACGGATATCATCACCTCAAGTGGAGTAGAGGAAGTACATCTCCTGCGGTCAGTCGCGGCAGTGGAACGTCTCTCTCAACACCCGTTGGCAAGAGCGCTCGTTAATGCATCTGTAGCTCGCAACCTCGAAGTTGTGACAGCGGAAAACTTCCAATCCGTCACAGGTAAAGGAGCAGTTGCTGTTGTGGATGGCAAAAGTGTTTCTGTCGGAAGCCTTCGATGGATGGAAGAACTCACTGAACTTCCGGAATCAGCGAAGATCCAAGCTGCAGACATGCAGACTGAAGGGAAATCTGTGATGGGTGCGGTCATCGATGGTGCATTTGCAGGGCTCTTTGCAGTAGCAGATCCAGTTAGAGAAGAAAGCAAACTCGTTCTTGAACGATTGAAAGAAATCGGCGTAGATACTACAGTTATGCTGACAGGCGATGACCCCAAAACAGCGCAAGCGATTGCTGCTCGTCTAGGCATTGACGACGTCCGTGCTGGACTCATGCCGGAAGACAAACTCAATGCAATCCGTGAATTGAGCGAAGGCAAGAAACGTGTAGCGATGGTCGGAGATGGCATTAATGATGCACCAGCACTAGCCGCAGCATCCGTTGGAATCGCAATGGGGGGCGCAGGGACAGACGCCGCGCTTGAGACTGCAGACATCGCATTGATGGCGGATGATCTCGAACAATTGCCATATACCGTGAAATTGAGTAGAAAAACGTTGCGTACTATCAAAGAAAACATTATGTTTGCAGTAGGACTAAAAATTGCTGCACTGCTTCTCGTCATCCCGGGCTGGCTGACGCTATGGATCGCAATCTTCGCAGATATGGGCGCAACACTGTTAGTTGTGTTGAATTCACTTCGATTAATGCGAATCCAAAAGTAAGAAGCGGTCGTTTGGAGGAACATCCTTATGCAACTTAAAGAATGGACAATGGTGGAGCAAGAACAGCTGATCCACTTCATGACAACAAATACATGGCCATTTCACATGCAAGAAAATTCGGGTCGCGAGTTGATCGAAAAAGCAATCCGAGAAGGTGGATACGAGTCAGATGAAGTCAAAACATTTTGGCTCGTCAACGACAACGGAGAAAAAGTGGGCATCGCAAAAATCCATGACTTACAAGACGATGTCCCCTTGTTCGATCTACGTATCGCTGATCGCTATCGAGGCAGAGGATATGGAGCAAGCGCACTGCGACTCATGGCAGATTATGTGTTTGGTTTGCCGGAGGGGAAAAACCGGCTAGCAGGTCACACGCGACATGACAATCTAGCGATGCGCAAGACGTTCGAACGGTCAGGCTTTGTAAAAGAAGGACATTTGAGGCAAGCATGGTTTTCTCCAGAAGAAGGCCAATATTACGATGCTATTACTTACGGAATCACGCGAGATGACTATATGGCAGGGAAGAAAACTCCAGTAGTCTGGGAGGATAACGAAAATTCGCAGACGATTCAAGGAATCCCTGATTTCCCGGACCAATTTGAATCAGAACGTTTGCTGATACGTATGCCTTCACTAAATGATGTTTCAGACGTGAATAACGCAATCCTTCAAACATTACCTACTCTGCGTCAGTGGATGCCATGGGCGCATCAGCCACAAAATCTAGCGGACACAGAACAACGGATGCGGCAGGGAATTGCAGATTTCATCACAAAAAAAGATCTCAGACTCCACTTGTTCGAAAAACAAACAGGTGACTTCATTGGCTCATCAGGATTGCATAGAATCGATTGGTCAATTCCGAAATTTGAAATTGGCTACTGGTTAGCAAGTGGTTCTGAAGGAAAAGGGTACATGACAGAGGCTGTAGAACGAATTACGGAATTTGCATTTGATGAACTAGGTGCACGCCGAGTGGAGATTCGATGTGACGAACTCAACAAAAAAAGCCGTGCCGTTGCAGAACGGGCAGGCTTTGAACTAGAAGCTGTGCTGAAAAATGATGATCGGTCGGCTGATGGCACACAGTTGAGAAACACGGTCGTATATGCAAAAATCAGCCAGTAAACGTGAAAAAGGGATGTCGGAGAAAACCGACATCCCTTTATTTAAACTGACCGTCTGCCAGAAATCATATTAAGAATAAATACGATTAGTGCGATGACGAGCAGGATATGAATAAGGCCACCACCGATTTTGAAAACTAGTCCAAGCAACCAGAATGCAATTAGTGCTACAATGATAATCCAAAGTAATTTACCCATGTGTTGTTCACTCCTTTCGAGTTTGTGATTGAATTGGTTATGTTGTTTAGATACCCAGCAACAAAATGTGTTAAACACAAAAAAAATTATTTCAGGATATTAGGCTATAAAATGTTACCGGAGGTGCTTGGATTGGCAACACCGAGTATGGAAGACTACATTGAACAAATTTACTTGCAAATTGAAGCAAAAGGTCAGGCCAGAGTTTCGGACGTCGCAGAATCGCTTGCAGTCCTTCCTTCATCCGTTACGAAAATGGCGCAGCGATTGCACAAAGAAGGCTACGTCATTTATGAACGCTATAAAGATATCAGCTTAACCGTTCGGGGTCGTAATTTTGGCGAACGTCTAGTACAGCGGCATGAATTGCTAGAGCAATTTTTACGAATTATCGGAGTGAAGGAAGAAAACATATACGGAGATGTAGAAGGAATTGAACATCACCTAAGCTGGGACGCGATGGATCGAATAACAGATCTTGTACAAGCAATGAACGAAGACAAAAGCTTCGTGACTGCACTCAAACAACGTAACGAATAAGTTTACTAACAATTATTTAAGGAAATGGGAGAATAAGATGACAAATACACTTGCAGGAACAGTTCAAAAAGTTCGGGTACTGGAGCTTGAAGGCTCACGCTGGTCACTCGATTTAGATGGAACAGAATTGTATATGAACGCTTCGGAAGCACCGGAAACACTACAATCAGGAGACACTCCAGACGTTTTCCTTTTCATGAACCGACGCGGAGAACTCGCAGCATCGATGCAATTGCCGCACATGACGATGGGGACATACGGATGGGCACGGGTGTTACGGGTAGATGACAAATTTGGAGCATACGTTGATATTGGTGCAGCCTTCGAAGTACTCGTGAACAAAGCGGATCTGCCGCATGTCCGTAAGCTATGGCCAAAGATTGATGATGCGTTGTATATGACGCTTCGTACGGATCCAGCTGGAACGATTTTCGGACGTCTGGCAACGGAAGAACGCGTATTGGATGTCATCGGCGTTGCTGAACAATGGCGCATGAATGATAACTTAACCGCTCGTCCGTATCGCTTGTTGCCTGTAGGTGCTTTCTTGCTTAGCATTCCGGATAATTTCCGAATCTTCATTCATGCTAGCGAAATGGCTGCAGAACCGCGTCTAGGAGAAGAACTAACAGTCCGAATCATCGATGTACAAGAAGACGGCACGTTAAACGGTTCTCTACTTCCGCGAAAGCAGGAACGTTTGGATGATGACGCGGAAATGATTTACGCATATTTACAAGAGACTAACGGTAAAATGCCATTTACCGATAAGTCGACACCTGAGGAAATCGAGGAAATGTTCAGCCTTAGTAAGGGCGCTTTCAAACGGGCACTCGGAAGATTGATGAAAGACGGGAAAATCGAACAGCGTGATGGATGGACGTCTCTTAAAGCGTAACGGGAACCTTTTAGTAGCAAATTTCGTATGTATTGGAAACAAGGAGGTAAGATTATGAAACGAACGCTTACTGCCAGTCTTGCATTGATGCTCTCTGTAGGGTTGCTGTTACCGAACATTGCTTCAGCGGATGCAACTATTAATGAGAAGCTAGGAGTACCCATCGTAGTTTACGGTGCCAACCTTTCCGATGACGAAAAGGCTAGTGTGAAAAAGAGTCTGAAAGTTGACGAGGAAGCTGAAGTCGAAGAAATTGAAGTGACAGGTAAAGATTTAGTTACGTATATTAAAGACGGCGATCCGAATGCACGCATGTATTCTTCAGCAAAAATCATGCGACAAGATGCAGGCAAAGGGCTTGTGATTTCAATCGTTACGCAAGATAATATAACTCAAGTCACACCAGATATGTACGCGACAGCAATGCTGACTGCAGGGATTGAAGATGCTAAAGTGGAAGTGGCTGCCCCTAAGAAAGTAACTGGGCATTCTGCATTGGTCGGTATCTATAAAGCCTATGAAGTAAGCGGAGAATCACTGGATAAGGAACGTACGGATGTAGCCAATGACGAATTGGACGTTGCAACGACGTTATCTGAAAAAGGTGTAGACAAAGACAAAGTTGCCGTACTATTGACGGATATTAAACAGCAGATTTCTGAGAAAAACCCTGCGACTAAAGAAGAAGTCGAAAAAATTGTCAAAGAACAACTAGAGAAGCACAAAATCGAGCTAAGTGATGCAGATCGTCAATTGCTAATTGACTTGATGGACCGGATTAGTAAATTAGATATAGATTTCTCGAAATTCTCACAGCAACTGGATGATATGGCTTCAAAGGTTAAAGATAAATTAGGTGAAATCGATCCTGGTTTTTGGGATAAAGTCAAAGAATTTTTCCAAGGGCTTGTGGATTCAGTGAAATCCGTGTTTCAATAACTAAGTAAGTATCGTTGAATTATCTAAATACCCGAATCATCCAATTAAAAGGGAGGCTGTTCTCATGGAATTTGAATACAAAGATCTTGGCGGAGATGCGTATGCATTTCGCAATGAGCAAGGTGGTAAGACGCTAGCTGAAATTACGTGGACACTTCTCGGAGATGTCATGGTCATGGATCACACTTTCGTTTCGGAAGAACTCCGTGGTGGAGGCGTTGCGAAAAAACTTCTAGACCGTGCAGCTGAATATGCTCGGGAAAACAACTTGAAGATGGAAGCGGTATGTTCATACGTAGTAACCGCGTTTAACCGATACGAAGAATACAACGATGTGAAAGCATAACGAAATATAAAAGCGGAACGCTGTGTTGAGGCGCTCCGCTTTTTTAAGAAGTAACCAAAAAATGAAACGTTTTGTGATTTCAGTCGTATAGTAGACTACAACTAGAAAAAGTGAGGCGATGTAAATGAATCGAACGGCAGAAAAAGTATTAGGAATCATAGGATTGGTATTTACCGTATTTGGAGTCATAGCATCCATTTTTGGTGCGGTTATATTTAATATGTTTAGCAATAATCCCGAACTCCGTACAGAAATGGAAATGGATTTCTATTCAGATCCTACAATGACGCCTGCAGATATTGATATGATTTTCAACATATTTGATGCACTTGGTGGCTTCCTCTGGCTCGGAGTTGTATTCCTGATCATCAGTTTAGTACTTACAATTATCGGATTGATCAAAATTTGGAATAACAAAAATCCGAAACTTGCAGGAATCATGTTTATCCTTGGAGGATTAACAGGAGGTATTCTATCTCTTACTTCAATCTTACTCTATATCGCAGGTATTCTTTGCTTGACTAAGAAACCTAAAACAATGGTTCCAGATGAACAGATCATTACTGACACACCACCTGAAGATGGTGGAATGCGTCCGTTGTAAACAATAAAAAAACGTCCTGTTCGGTAGTTTCCGAATAGGACGTTTTTGAATTAGATGCATAAAGCGGATTGCCGAATCATATAAACATATTGTGCTGTTTCAACCGGAACCCCTTCAAAGTCTTCATCAAATACTTCAAGTAACTCAAACCCAAGCTTCTCGTAGAATGCTTTTGCGGGATCATTTAAATCATCTACGTATACGAATAGCTTCATAGCACCATTCAGTAGCGTCAATGCACCAGTAAATAGCTCCATCCCTATGCCTTGTCGCTGATAGTCTGGAAGGATATAAAGTGCGGTCAGCTCGGCATCTCCATCAACATCAATCCGAGTCATGTTGAAAAATCCAACAGCACGACCGTCGCGTTCAGCGATTAAAACCTCTGTCTTTTCCATACGCTTCAATAACATAGGAGTTGAGTAAGCGCTATCGAGAAATTTTTGTTGAACAAATTCGGGTAAAAGCTCTTTATACGTATCTTTCCAAGTGGCACGGGCAATGTGTTGAACGGCAGCAATATCTTCCTCAATCATTTGTCGAATCATTGCGCTTTCACCTCGTCATTCCTTTCTCTCATCATAACAAATGCAGGTATCGAAAACTAGCGATAGTCAGACTTGTCATGAAAATGAAATGTTCATTGCGTTTGGCAAAGTAGAAGTGGGGTATACTTGTTACATGGACCCATACTAAAAGTTAAGTAAAAATTTGGAGGTTTGATTTTCATGGCTAAAAAACGTAATGGTATTTTACTTGCAACAATTGCAGCTGGAGCATATGCATATTTCAGTAAAAAAGAAAACCGTGACAAAGCACAAGTAGCTGTAAATAATTTAGTTACGAAAGTCGATTCTTTTGTTCAATCTAAAAAAGCAGACTACTCAGATCAAACTAAACGTGGCATGTCCGATCCGTACGATTTCCAGGACAATAAAATGGTGAGTGAAGGGGCTCAAACTAGCGTTCATTACTACAACCAAGTAGTTGAAGATAAAGGGAAAGGCTCTAAAGAAGATGGTCTTTATCACAAAAAAGAAGACAAAGAAATTACGGACGAGCTTGAGTCCAAAGAAGCGAAATCGGACTCTGAAAAATCGAAACAAAACTAACGAACTACTAGAACAAAACATCTGACCACGAACATCTAATCTAAATAACACGTGTTTAATCACCATATCTATTACAAAACCTGCAAAGTGTCTAAATTGTCACCAAATGCAGGTTTTTTTGTATTGTCCATATGAAATCGGTGTTTTCGTGATAGGTTTCATTGTAATTGTGAACGGGAATAGGGTATACTTTTTGAAGAGACGACGAATGTTAATAATTGAAAAAATCCCGTTAGCCGATCAGCGTTTTCCTATGAAAATCCGGATTGCTAATAGTTTGAAAAATAGTGAAGGTGGATTTCGTGAAAAAAAGAATTGGATTTATAACGATGTTGGCTACAGCTGCAGTGTTGTTAAGTGGTTGTACGAGTGTTGAGGAAAAAAGAGGGACGTTCTATGGAATTTTTGTAAAACCGATGGATTGGTTGCTTCATACTCTAGGAGAAGCATTTAACGGAAGCTATGGACTCGCGATCATCGTTATCACGATGGGAATTCGCTTAATCCTAATGCCACTCATGTTAAAAAACTACAAATCACAGCAAGAAATGAAAGTGAAAATGGATGCGTTGAAACCTGAAATGGAAACGATCCAAAAACAGATGAAAACAGCAAAAGAAGCAGGCAACAAAGAAGAACAGATGAAGTTGCAACAAGAAATGATGGGTCTCTATTCTAAGCATAACGTGAATCCGTTAAACATGGGATGTCTTCCATTAGTAATTCAAATGCCAATCATCATGGGTCTGTACTTTGCGATTTTGTATGCCGATGATGTAGTGAAAAGTCATCAATTTCTCTGGTTTGAGCTAGGTAAACCCGATATGATTATGATGCTTGTTGCAGGTGCTGTGTACTTCGTTCAAGCAAGAGTTTCACTATGGACAATGCCAGAGCAACAGAAAGCTCAAATGAAATTATTTGTCTATATCTCACCAATTATGATTATGTTCATCTCATATAGAGTGGCGGCAGCCCTACCGTTGTACTGGGCTGTAGGGGGTCTGTTTATGATTTTCCAAACGTACCTTGGACGTAAATTCTACTACAAACATACTGCAGCAGAACTAGCTGTTGAAGCTGACGGTCATGTTGATGTAGAAATCGTTGATCCAGAAGATGAGAAGCATAAGAACAACAAGAAAAAAGGTAAGTAATTATAGTCTTTAAACCAGCCGGAGAGCTTACTCCGGCTTCTTTTTTAACTATAGAACATAATCCTAACTGTGAAATGGAGGAATATGCTGATGAACAGTAAATGGATTTATGGAATAGGTATTGTCTTAGCTGGCGCATTTTCACTCTATTTTATCATCAAGCTAGATTTACAAAATGCATTGATTGGCATGGTTGCGCTGTTTGCTCTCACGAATAGTGCGCGTGCAAGGCAATTCAAAAATCAAGGGATGATACGTGAGTCCCGGTGGATGCAAGGGCTCTCAATGTTATTTGCGATTGCCCTCGCAGTCATCTTATTTTTAAGATTGTTAGGATGAAAAAAGGAAACAGCATTGCGCATAGAGCGCTGCTGTTTCCTTTTTTAATACGCAAGCTTTCGTCGAGTAAAGAGAACGATAAAGATGGCAGGAATTGTACATACCGCCATTCCTAAAAAAGCGAGTCCTGGAGAAATATCGTACAAATACCCTGCAGGAATCGTTAAAAAAGCAGTACTCAAGCTCATAGCAAACGCTGCATACATGCCTTGCGCAGAGGCGATCTGCTGTTTTGGAAGACGAGTGGATATATATTGGATGAATGCATAATGTGCAATACCGAAAGAAATTGCATGCAACATTTGAGTAACAACGAACACGGCTGTAATGGGAAAGAGGAATACAACGATCCAACGAACGGTTGAACCAATCGCTGCAATTAAAAACATCGTTGAAATCTTTACATTTGCTAGCATTCGATCTGAAACGCGGAAAAAAAGAATCTCGAATAACACAGCAACGTTTAATATAACCCCAATCCAAAATCCTGAAACATTCAGGTCATCCAGGTAAATGAAACCAAAGCTATAATACGCAGCATGAGCCCCTTGGAGTAAGACAGCTAATATTGTTACGACCAGAAACCCTTTTGTTTGGAATAGCGTCCTTAACTTGGTCTGAGAGACATTGGAAGAAGTGCGCTCAGGTGCCATATCAAGAACTGCAGGTGCACTTCTCATGAAAAAAAGAACCGCGACAGCAAGGCCAACAATCATTAAATACAGAATTGATTGTTCGCTCCAAATGGACGTCGCCGCACCAACGAGCAGTAAAGCGACTGTATATCCGATTGATCCAAACGAACGGCTTTTCCCATAATGGATCCGCTCAGACTGCATTAACAGAGTTGCGCCACTCTCGACAGCAGGCAAAATCATAGGATAAACCGCACTGAACAAAATCGTGATCGCTGCAAGTGCCCATAATGGAGAATCAGGCAAGTAGAGAATGACGAGTAACAGTGAGAGGATCGCTAACCCTTGAACCACTCTACGTAGAGAGTATCTATGGGTTAATAGAGGGAATACGAGAAAAGTAGTGAGCGCTCTTGCTGCCATTCCGATACCCATGATGACACTGGCTGTAGAAACAGTGAGACCTTTTTCAATGGTCAACCATCCGGTCCAATAAGGAAGGAAGATTCCCCACGTAAAGAAGAAAACAAAAAAACTGGCAGAAAGCCATCGTTGGTTAGCCAATAGAATCATCCTTCATCTAAAAAAATCAAGCTGAAAAAGTAATCATAGCACACACTATTAAAAAGGCACAGTAGTCCTAAGATAGAAAAAATGGTAGACTATGAAATGGACTGTTTGTAATGATCCCGTAAAATACAAGAAACTGACAATAGATAGCAAGAGACAATATGAAAGAAGGCAAATTTCTTATGAAGCGAAGACAAGATAGAAGACGAACGAGCAAGAAGCGGTCTACAGGGCTAAAAGCGACGTTACTAATTGTTGTAGCCGCTCTGGTAGGACTGATTATATGGATTGGCACCAATGATTGGAACGTTGAGAAAACGCTAGAACAGGCAGGTTTATCGAATTCTGATAGTGAAAAACCAGAAACTTCCCCTGGGACAGAAGACAAGGAAGAAGAGGATGAACAAAATTTGCCTCCTGCAGAAGTAGAGCCGGCTCCTCCCGAAGAGTCAGCAGAAAAAGGCGAGGATGACACACCTTTTGATGGAGGTTATGTGGAGGGACAGCAATTGCCAAGCGAACCGACCTATGTAAAAAATATCTTAATTGCCAACAAAAAAAATCCGCTTCCGGAAACCTTTGCACCGGGTGAAAGTAAAGAAGCTCGCGATGCATTTGAAGAAATGGCTGCGGAAGCTAAGCTTTCCAATTTTAACTTAACCGCGTTCAGCACATATCGTTCCTACGACTATCAAGTGACGCTTTACAACCGTTATGTGGATCGAGACGGAATAGAAGCGGCAGATCGCTACAGCGCAAGACCTGGTTACTCAGAACATCAAACAGGTCTGGCATTTGATATTGGTGAAGTGAACCACGAAAAGCACTGGGCATCCTCATCGTTCGGTACAACAGAGGCAGGCAGGTGGTTGCTCGCAAATGCGCATCGCTACGGTTTCATTTTGCGTTACCCTAATCACAAAGAAGATATTACAGGGTACATGCACGAAGCGTGGCATTACCGATATGTTGGCAAGCCGATATCTGAACAGATCTTCAAGAAAAATATCACACTCGAAGAATACCTAGGAATAGAATGAGAAAAAGGGCTGCGCCAGCGCGGTCCTTTTTTCTATGGGGTGAGTTTCGCAGGTGCATTGAAGTTCTTAGTTTTTATGGAATCCGCTCAAACGAGAAGGAATCCGCTCAAGCGAGAGGGAATCCGCTCAAGCAAGAAGGAATCTGCTCAAGCGAGAGGGAATCCGCTCAAGCAAGAGGGAATCCGCTCAAGCGAGAGGGAATCCGCTCAAGCGAGAAGGAATCCGCTCAAGCGAGAAGGAATCTGCTCAAGCGAGAAGGAATCCGCTCAAACGAGAAGGAATCCGCTCAAGCAAGAAGGAATCCGCTCAAGCAAGAAGGAATCTGCTCAAGCAAGAAGAAATCCGCCCAAGCGAGAAGGAATCCGCTCAAGCAAATGACTTAGTTTCCTACAAGT
>NZ_JWIB01000065.1 GCF_000813425.1 Sporosarcina sp. ZBG7A | reverse complement strand
GATTTTCGGCACTGCTTTTTTCTCATTACATTAAACTAATTCTAACCACGCAACAGCCTCACAATGTGTCGAGTGCGGGAACATGTCCACTGGCTGGATTTCTTGTGTTTTGTAGCCGCCATCTTCTAAGATTCTCAGATCACGGGCTAATGTTGCTGGATTACAGGAAACATAGACGACGCGACCTGGTTTGTGCGTAAGGATCGTCTCGAGCAGCTTTTCATCGCAGCCTTTTCGAGGTGGATCGACTACTAAGACATCGAACGTTTTTCCTTCGCTGTACCATTTCGGAATGACGTCTTCCGAGGCGCCTGTTTCGAAGTGCGCATTGTCGATGCCGTTCAGAGCAGCATTCCGTTTTGCGTCTTCGATAGCTTGCGGAACGATTTCAACGCCATATACTTCTTTTGCTTGTTTTGCGAGGAAGAGTGAGATAGTTCCAATGCCGCAGTAGGCATCGATGACTGTTTCAGTTCCTGTTAACTGTGCGAAGTTGAGCGCTTGATTGTATAGCGTTTCAGTTTGCACAGGATTTACTTGATAGAACGAACGTGCAGAGATTTCAAAGTCAACGCCGCCGATTGTGTCGATGATGACGTCTTTACCATAGAGATTCAAGGTTTCATTGCCAAAAATGACGTTTGTCTTTTGTGTATTGACGTTTTGCATGATGGATGTGACATCTGGAACCACGCGTTTGATGGCTTTGATAACTAGTTCTGATTCCGGGAATTTACGTTGTGTTGTGACAAGAACGACCATTAGTTCACCGGTTGCACGGGCTTTCCGGACGACTAAGTGGCGTAAGAATCCTTTATGTTTGTGTTCATCATACGCGTCGATTCCAAGGATTTGTAATTCGCGTTTCAACATTGACATGAGTTCGTCGGCTTCTTCACTTTGGATGATGCAGACGTCGGTATCGACGATATGATGCGTTTTCGAACGATAAAATCCGGAGACGACTTGACCATCACGTTCGCTGAAAGGAATCTGGGATTTGTTCCGATAGCGCCATGGGTCTTCCATGCCGAGTACGGGATGTACGGGGACGTCCGGCAGCTTGGCGATACGGTCGATGGCGTCACGTACGGTTTTCTGCTTTTGCTTCAGTTGTGCTTCGTACGTAAGATGCTGGATTTGGCATCCCCCGCATTCGGGGTATACGTGGCATGGGCCGTCGATGCGTTCAGGTGAAGGCGTAATGATGTTGAGTAGTTTTGCGAATCCGTAGTTTTTCAGTGTTTTGCCTACTTTGACTTCCACTTCTTCCCCTGGTAGTGCGCCGGGGATGAAAAGCGGATAGCCTTGGACTTTTCCGACGCCTGAGCCGTCGTGTGTAAGATCTTCTATGTGAACGACGAGTCGGTCGTTTTGGTGTACTGCATAGGTCATGAGTTCGTGCCCTCCAGTTTTCGGTCTGTACTGTAGTTTACCATAGGAAGAGGTGAGTTGCTTGAGTAGATTTTGTGGAAGTTGGAGAGGACTTGGATTGGTTGCCTGCTTGAGCGGAATTCTGGGTCGCTTGATCACTTTTCAGCTTGCTTGAGCGGATTCGTGCCTGCTTGATCATTTTCAGAGTTACTTGATCAGAATAAGTACATGCATGATCACTTTTGTACATGCTTGAGCGGATTTGAGAGCCCCTCAAGCAGAATGGAAAAGTTATCAGAGACTTTATCCTTATAAAAAAGGTTCTAAATCAAATGTTGGGGTGATGTGATACGCACGTCAC
>NZ_JWIB01000064.1 GCF_000813425.1 Sporosarcina sp. ZBG7A | reverse complement strand
GTGGAGCAGGGGAAAAGCTGGAGATAACATCAAATGCTTACCTATTGCCAACTTTAATGCAGTGATAAAAAAGGAGGTTGTTTTTTAATGGAAAACAAGAAAGTTATAAATGCTCCTGAATCTATTTTGTTAGTTAGCTCCTTTTTTATGTTTTTATTTATTTCCGAGTACATGGTGTTTATACCTGAGATTAGGTACTTTTTCGAAAAAAGTTCCTTGTGGTTTATTTTCCCTCTTATAACGCTTATATTAGCGATTCATTCTTTCGTGAGTAGAAAAGTTTAAGGGAAACTTAAACTAACGGGGTCGATTCTAGAATAAAGGATCTGTGCTTATTCAGTAATAGGGCCAAATTGCGGTATAACTCCCAATTGGTAAAATGGTTAATTTAAATAAGACGTCCGTTGTTTTTTTGTATAATGTAATATTCAGATTTGAAAGGAGATGGTTGATTTGAATATGATCCAACAGTGGAAGCAGACCGACAGTGACTTTATTCGGAAAAAGGTAATTGAGCACAATATGGAACAACTTCCCGATAAACTAAAAACTTCTAATGAAAATGTTAGTTTTATTCTTAAGGACGATTTAGGAGAAATTATAGGTGGAATCACGGCAAATGTCTTCTGGCATCATATGCACATTGAATCCTTGTGGGTTGATAAAAGTGTTAGAGGGAAAGGTTATGGTCGTGAACTTTTAAAAAAGATGGAAATCTTAGCAGTAGATAAAGGGTGCCGTTTCATTTTCTTAGATACATTCAGCTTCCAGGCTCCAGAGTTTTATAAAAACAATGGATATGAGGTTTTCGGCACTATCGAAGATCATCCAAAGGGATTTAACCAGTATTTTTTACATAAAAAACTTAAGATGTAATTGTTCCGTTAAAGGGGGCGATTCCGAAATTGGGACCTGCCCTCTTTCAACAAAAGGGCCAGATTGAGAACAAGATAAATCAGAAGTTTTGATATTAAAAAGACATGATAATCAGTATTTGATATTTGTGGAAGAGGTTATAGTTAATGCGAAATAATGAATTAAAAGCGTTAGAAATACCGAAATGGGGACGCTATTTACGAGGTAAATGGATTGAAAAATTTGCTGGTCATTTGACAGATGAAGAGCAACGAGAAATATATATGGATTCATTTTTATGGCATTTATGCAGTTATGAAAAAACGGAATGTCTTGAAAAGGAAGAAGCAATAGCAGCATTCGAAAGACAAAAAAAGAAGAAATGTACGATTTTTTATCAATATATGAATGATGCATTCCTAGTTGAAAATGCGAAAAATCTCAAAGTGAATGATTTACCGTATGACGAAGATGCAGACCTAGATTCCAAAGATATGTACGTTATGGATTGGGACGGTAACTGGACATTTATTATTACACATGAAAACGATTATCTCGGTCCATATTTTATTCTAAATCTCTAAACACAACTCTACTAACGGGGGCGATTGCGGGATAAAGGATTTGTGCGGATTCAATAATCGGGCCAACGTATGAACTACACTTGCATTAAATAAGCAAATTCAAAACACAGTGTTTATTAACTAATCTAATGTTCGAAGGGATGATTAAAATTCTGGAAATTATTTTCAACAATTTTCTTTTTTGGTTTGTATGGCTACCTCTTATACTTTCAATTTCCATAATTGTTGTTTATAAAAAAGAAAATAAAGACTTTATAAAACCTTTGTTAATATTTTTAGGAGCCTACTATATCGCAAGAACAGTATTTTATATCCTATAACATTTATTCCAATTTCCTTTTGGTATGAACCTATAGCAAAAAAATTCTCGGCATAAACAGTTCTTTTCGATTGCTTTGCAAGAGATTGAATCTATATCGCAATCGGGGGCGATTGTTGAAGAAGCGTAATCAAAGTCAACAGTGATCTGTTGGCTTTTTATGACACATTCGGACAATAACGTGTCGTAACAACACCTTATATGAGATGTTTTTTAAATAACTCCCAATTGGTAGAAGCCTATTTTGATTCTGAAGGAAATTCATACGTCTTCAGATGAATGTGATTTATCAATTTAACTGTAGGTCCTGAAGAAATCTCATAGGTCATTCGGTCTTTCCCTATGGGAATCCAGTGTCCACCATCGGTAGGCTCGATTTCAAATGTAATTTGCAATTGAAAGCCCCGAAAGTCATTAACTCTTCTTGTTTCTATCACCTCAATATCCCAAGGAGCTACATGAGGTGAAAAATCCTTAACAATCTTCGGATAATAAAAGATATTTAAGTCATTTTCAATATAAGGAGTAAGCATAACCATGAGCATGTCCTGTAACCTAAGCTCTTCAGAGTCTTGAGTTGGTTCAGCTGATGAAACGATTGTTGTCTGATTAGAAGTAGTTAGAACTAGGGTTAAGATAAAAACAAGGGATAGGATAAAAGCGATCAACATCTTTCTCATTCTCATTAATCCACCTCTTTACGACTTTATCTAATCAGTTATATTGTTACCATTTTCCGAATGAAGTATGCGCTTATTGAAACTATGAGGGGGGCGTTAGTTGAATAACATGAAATCGGAAATTGATATTTTTCTTTATGTCGCATTTAGGACGATAACGTGTCGTATGAACACCTTATATGAGATGTTTTTTTATTACTCAGAATTTGGTGATTATGGTACGATGGAATAAATAGATTTTGTTCCGCTAACGTGCCAGAAGAAGTAGATATTTATCTGTTTAAATTTAAATGTTGAAATTATATCAAACTAAGGGGGATGGTTAAACATGATTAAGTATCCAATCCTAGAAAAGGATGCAATGATAGGCGTCACTGCACCATCATCTGGAGTACCGAGTGAATTACATGGATTATTAAACTCTGCATTTAAAAGTATGGAAAAGAAAGGTTTCCACATAATTAGTGATGAAACCGCTTGGACTCAGGATAAGGCAAAATCTGCGTCTGCTAAAAAGCGTGCGGAAGAGTTTAATAAAATGATGATTGATGAAGAGATACAACTAATTATTCCACCTTGGGGTGGAGACCTACTTATTGAGACGCTTGAGTATATTGACTTTGAAAATATACAGAATAAATGGATATTGGGTTATTCCGACATTAGTACCCTATTGTTAGCAATCACATTAAAAACTGGGGTTGCTACTGCTCATGGAACAAATTTAGTGGATTTAAGGGGAGAGTATTCTGATGATACAACAGCCATGTGGCAATCTGTTTTATCCACTAAAATGGGTGAATCGATCCTCCAACATTCATCGGAAAAATATCAGAAAGAATGGCAACATGATAACCCTACTCCTAATATTTTCAATCTAACAGAACAAACTTACTGGAAATCAACTGAAAATAAAAAGGTTAAGGTGCAGGGGCGTTTACTTGGAGGATGTATTGACACAATTAGGCATTTAGTTGGCACACCATATGGCGATGTACAGAATTTCAAGAAGAATTATATTGAGGGAGATTCTATCATTTGGTATCTCGAGGGTTGCGAGTTATCAACCACTGACTTACGTAGATCACTCGTACAAATGAAATTCGCTGGTTGGTTTGAGAATTGTACTTGTATTATGTTTGGTAGAAGTCCTGCCAATACACCTGTTGAAAATTATACAGTTGAAGATGTCTATAATGAACTTTCAAAAGAGCTTCAGATTCCTCTCTTATACGATATTGATTGCGGTCATGTTCCACCACAAATCACCTTCATAAATGGAGCATACGCTCAAGTTGAATCAGATAATGGTCAAGGTACTATATTACAAACCCTTAAATAAAATTGTCCGGATATTAAATAACCAATGTGAACCTAACGGGAGCGTTTGTCGAATTCATATATTCCACAATCAGGCACGTTTACGTGTAGAGGAATATTATAAGAATAATTATTATTTGAACTTATAAAGAGGGGATTATTATTTTAATTTTGTTTGGTCTCTTAATTTCTTTTGTTACGGTAATTATATTTTTGATATTATCGGTTAAGATTATAATCTCATTTATTAAAAAGAAACCATTTCCTAAAAAATTATTGTTTGCAATGTTATTTGGGGTTGTATTGGTATCCTCAATCTATGTATATAAGGTGTATTCTTTTACATTTGATGATATTGATAAAGAATTCATCCAAAACGGACCTGGTCCTGTTTTATCGCCTACTGAGGAATATACGGAAAATGCTTATTATGAACCATATGGTGGTGCAGCAGGAGGAGTTAATGTGTGGGTAGAAATAACAAAACATCATAAAAATAACAATAAGAAAATAATTTATTATAGTGATGCAAATGACAATACTCTTCTGGATTGGGTAGATGAAAAAACGTTATTCATAACCAACTCAGGACCTTATAACAACAGTATAAAATTAGATGTGGAAACAGAGATTTATCATGATAGAGGATTAGCATGTCGGAGTTGGTTAATGAAGGATGAGTATGAAACTTGTCATCAAAAATAGTCTTTTATTGTAAAACTAACGGGGGCAATAAACAAATAAGTCCCGTGCGCAATCGGATCATTTTGTTGCATAAATGAATTTCACGGTGGAGGGGAATGATTAAAATGGAACTAGAAAAACTTTTATCAAAGATGGCAATAGAAGGTGTGATTCATGGCGGTTCAGAGATTAATGAGGCAATGGTTGCAGTATCAGATGAAACGAGATCATTATGTGCACAAATGAATAATGGTGTTTATACTAACGATCAAATTAGACAACAAGTTTCTAAAATTATAGGTCGAGATTTAGATGAAGGTTTTTCTTTGTTTTTACCCTTTACAGCAGACTTTGGAAAGAATATTAAAGTTGGAAAAAATGTATTCATTAATTCTGGATGTCGGTTCCAAGATCAAGGTCAAATCATTATTGGAGACCAATGTTTGATCGGCCATAATGTGGTTTTGGCAACAATAAATCATGATTATAACCCATTAAATAGAGGAACCCTGCATCTAAAACCAATTGTATTGAAAGAGAACACTTGGATTGGTTCCAGTTCAACTATACTTCCCGGCGTTACAGTCGGTGAAAACTCAATAGTTGCTGCTGGATCAGTAGTTACTAGAGATGTCGCCCCTAACACAATTGTCGGCGGAAATCCTGCAAAATTCATATCAAATTTAGAGGATAAAATAAAATAATAATCACTTCAAATACAAATAATACCGATTACTATTTATGAATATTCGATTGACCGGCTTATCTACTGCAATCGCGTGCGATGGCTTCACAAGTAATCACCCCCAATACCGCAATCGGGGCTGATTGCTGAATGAGTTTTGCTGAAGTCAACATACAAATTGTTGGCTTTTTTATGTCGTATCCGGACCCTATGTGTAGAGAGATATTATTAACGAAATCCCTCTAAAATTCGGATTATGTTACCACCATAATGAAATTCTACAACTAACATGAAGTTTGGTTGTAAGGTCCTGTTTGATCTTTGTTTTTCAAATGAATTAAAGGCTGTATCTATGAATTTTATTATTAGACAAGAACAGGAAAGTGAGTATGCATCAACTGTGAAGATTGTAGAGATTGCATTTGCATCTGCGGTTCAAAGTGATCAAAATGACCATAAGATGGTTTCATGAATCAGACAAATAGATTCATTCATACCAGAAGTTTCAAATTGAATTTAAAAGGATCATCATTACAAATTTTCACTCTTTGATCTGTAATATTCCGGAAAAATCTTTTGTGAAAATATCCAACTCAAGACCGAATTGCCAGTTCAACAACGGTATATAAAGTAACCACCCTGCTTACTGTGCAGTTAGCGGAGGGTGGTTACTTTTTTCTTTTGGTGTGTAGCGCAGTTACAACAGTTGCTGTCACTGCTCTATCGATTCCACTTTTCTCAAATTCTTAAAATGATCAGCTCATTCTATAATAATTGGTTGTCGGATCTCTGTTTCATTTTTAAAAATTAAATTAAGAAGCAATCCAACCAGCGTTTATCACAAGTTAACCAATACCGAAAAACATTGGAACAAATGCATTGATTCTACACAGACTTTTTCAACAGAGACATCAGAGAACTTCCTCATTGGTATTCCATGACTAAGAACCATACCAGTTTAATAGTTAGAGTACCAACCTAAGTGCTTTTCCTAGAGTTGAACCAACGTTCTTAGAGTCAAAAGTGGTTTTGGCGCTCTAAGAAAGGGAAGTCTGATGGCAATTTTCTAGGAACCCAAAAAGCACAATGTTTTAGCTAAGAAAGTTGCTCACTCCAAGAACTATAGAATCAGCTATGGAATTCTATCAATTTGTTTTTTTATCGAAATGAAGAAAATTACTAATGCATACAGTTGTTCAGCACTCTTCAAACGTCTAAATACGAACATTTTTTTCAATTCAACTAAAAGTGTTCGCCTTTTCTGTTGACGTTATGTTAATCGATTGTTAAGATGATTACGAACTTACTTATATCTCTCATATATCTCCGGGAATATGGCCCGAACGTTTCTACCCGATAACCGTAAATTATTGGACTATGAGAGAAAGTGCACCCTTTACTTAGGATAGGTCTGTCCTTTTTTGTAAAAGGCTACTTATCTAGGGCAGGGAACTTTCTCTTTTTCGAGAAAGTTCCCTGTCCGTTTTTTTATTTCTACAAATCATCTATGTATGCAAATGTGGGAGGGAAGACAGTGAACGCACAAGTTGGAGTCATTATGGGAAGTGTTTCCGATTGGGATACGATGAAACATGCGTGTGAATCATTGGATCAAGTCGGGATTCCTTATGAAAAGCAAGTAGTTTCCGCACACCGTACACCTGAATTGTTATTTGAGTACGCAGAATCTGCACGAGAACGAGGCTTGAAGGTCATTATCGCCGGGGCTGGCGGGGCTGCTCATCTACCTGGTATGACGGCTGCTAAGACAACATTGCCTGTTATTGGAGTTCCTGTTCAATCAAAAGCGTTAAATGGAATGGACTCATTGCTTTCAATTGTCCAAATGCCTGGCGGAGTACCTGTTGCGACTGTTGCAATTGGAAAAGCTGGTGCCACCAATGCAGGTTTATTAGCAGCTCAAATTCTCGGCAGTTGTAATGCTGAAGTTGCCGATAGATTAGAAACAATCCGAAATGAAACGAAAGTAAAGGTGTTAAAAAGCAATGACCAACTTACCTAACGTAATTTTACCAGGACAAACAATTGGCATCATCGGCGGCGGCCAGCTGGGAAGAATGATGGCTTTGTCTGCGAAGGCTATGGGTTTTCGTATTGCAGTATTAGATCCAACAAAGGACTGTCCATGCGGGCAAATTGCTGATATTGAAATTAATGGCGCCTATGACGACTTAGATGCGATCCAACAACTTGCTGAAGTGAGCGATGTCATTACGTATGAATTCGAGAATGTAAGTTTTGAAGCATTAGCGTGGTTAGAAGAGCATAGTTACTTGCCACAAGGAGCAGAACTTTTAAAATCTACACAGAATCGAATCACAGAAAAAGACGCGATCACGAAAGCAGGAGCTCAGGTTGCACCATACGGCATCGTGAAAAATGTAACGGACATTCATGAGAACATCAATACGTTAGGGTATCCATGTGTGATGAAAACAACTCGTGGAGGATACGATGGAAAAGGACAACTTGTGATTCAATCAGAGTCTGATATTGCACAAGCTTCGGACCTTCTGAAAAACGGTACATGTGTCATTGAAAAATGGATTCCATTTACAAAAGAAATCTCTGTAATCGTCACTCGAAAAACAACTGGTGAAATGAAATGTTTCCCTGTTGCAGAAAATATCCATCATGAGAACATTTTGCACAAAAGTATTGTTCCTGCACGAATTAGTGGGGATACCTCGCGCAAAGCGACAGAGCTTGCGAAGCAATTAGCGGAGCGGCTAAATCTTGTCGGTACGTTAGGTGTGGAAATGTTTGTAACCGAACAGGAAGAGATTCTCATAAATGAATTGGCACCGCGCCCTCATAACTCAGGTCATTATACGATGGAAGCATGTCAGACATCGCAATTTGAACAACATATTCGGGCAGTGTGCAATTGGTCTTTAGGGAAAACGGATTTAATGAGCCCTGTTGTGATGGTCAATATTCTCGGCGAGCATGTGGAGGACCTTCTAAGGGTGATTCCTGAAGCAAAGAATTGGAAAGTTCATCTATACGGCAAGAAAGATGCGATTACAAAACGAAAAATGGGTCATGTAAATGTATTACGAAACTCAGTGGAACAAGCACTCGCTGAGATTGAACAAAGTAGAATTTGGAATCACTAATTGAGTCAAGACGTTTAGAATCTATCTATAAAAAAACATTATTCTTTACTGCGGAGGTTCTTCAGATGGAAAAGCGAGAATTGCTATATGAAGGCAAGGCCAAAAGAATTTATGCAACAGAGGATCAGAACGTTGTATGGGCAGAATACAAGGATTTTGCAACAGCCCTCAATGGTGAGAAAAAAGAAGAAATCGCTGGTAAAGGTGTATTGACGAACGGCATTACTAGCCTTCTATTTTTAAAGCTTCATGAGGCAGGAATTCCAAGTCATTTTATTAAACAGATTTCCGAAACTGAGCAACTCATCAAGAAAGTCACGATCATTCCTCTTGAAGTGGTAACCCGCAATATTGTTGCTGGTAGCCTGTCCAAACGACTTGGAGTAGAAGAAGGTCAGCCGTTAAAACAACCAATTGTTGAATTTTATTACAAAGATGATGCGCTTGGAGATCCTTTGTTAACCGAAGCACATATTCAAGAATTAAACCTCGCAACTGAAGAGGAAGTACTGCTTTTGAAACAAAAAGCCTTGGAAGTGAATACAATTTTATCAAGCCTTTTTGCTGAAATAGGAGTTCGTTTAATAGACTTCAAGTTAGAGTTTGGAAAACTTGCTGATGGTGAAATTCTTTTAGCAGATGAAATTTCTCCAGATACGTGCCGATTGTGGGACGCTGAAACAGAAGAAAAGCTCGATAAGGATGTATTCCGTCGTGATCTAGGAAATTTAGTTGATGGTTATCAAACAATCTATTCAAAACTAGGAGGGCGTCAATATGTATAAAGTAAAGGTATTTATCACGTTAAGAGAAAATGTTTTGGATCCCCAAGGTACAGCCGTGGAATCTGCTTTACACAGTATGGCGTTTGAGGCCGTTCGTGACGTCCGGATTGGCAAATACATGGAGTTGACCATTGAAAAAACCGATCAAAATATCGACGACGCAATTAAAGAAATGTGTGAGCGCCTTTTAGCCAATACAGTTATTGAAGATTATCGCTATGAAATCGAGGAGGTTGTCGCGCTGTGAAATTTGCTGTGATCGTATTTCCGGGCTCCAACTGTGATATCGATATGTTTCATGCCATTCAGGACGAATTAGGTGAAGAAGTAGAATACGTACCGCATACAGCGGATAGCTTAGAGGGATTTGATGGGATACTTTTGCCTGGCGGTTTCTCCTATGGAGATTATCTCCGCACAGGCGCAATTGCTCGCTTCTCAAAAATAATGGCGGAAGTGGTAAAAGCGTCGGCTGCAGGAGTTCCAATACTAGGCGTATGTAATGGTTTTCAGATCTTATTGGAAGCTGGATTATTACCGGGAGCGATGCGGAAAAACCGTGATCTAGCATTCATTTGTAAACAAACACAGCTAAAAGTAGAAAATAATACGACGATGTTTACGACTAGCTACGAAAAGGGAGAAACGATTACTCTACCAATTGCTCACGGTGAAGGCAATTACTATTGCGACGAAGAAACGTTGTCACAGTTAAAGGAAAACAATCAAATTGCATTTACGTATCATGTGGATAATCCAAATGGCAGCTTAGAGAATATTGCAGGAATCGTAAATGAAAACGGAAACGTATTAGGAATGATGCCTCATCCGGAACGTGCCGTCGATAGTTTACTTGGAAGTGAAGACGGATTAAAGCTATTTCAATCAATCGTAAGAAATTGGAGGGAAAGTTATGTCGTTAATGCTTGAGCCAAGTCCGGAAATGATTAAATCACAACGTGAATATGCAGCTATGGGTCTTACAGATGAAGAGTTTGTAATGGTTGAAAACATGCTAGGACGCACACCGAACTATACCGAAACAGGTTTGTTTTCTGTTATGTGGTCAGAGCACTGTTCCTATAAAAATTCCAAGCCTATTTTAAAAAGGTTTCCAACCTCTGGTGATAACGTGCTTCAAGGACCTGGGGAAGGTGCCGGAATTGTCGACATTGGTGATGGGCAAGCGGTCGTTTTCAAAATCGAGAGCCACAATCACCCATCTGCAATCGAGCCTTATCAAGGTGCAGCAACTGGAGTTGGCGGGATTATCCGCGATGTGTTTTCAATGGGTGCTCGTCCAATCGCCGTATTAAATTCACTACGTTTCGGTGAATTGGAAAATGCTCGAGTAAAGTATTTGTTCAAAGAAGTGGTTGCGGGAATTGGCGGATACGGGAATTGTATTGGTATCCCAACAGTCGGCGGCGAAATTCAATTCGATCCTTCCTACGAGGGGAATCCACTGGTCAATGCCATGTGCGTCGGTTTGATCAACCATGAAGATATTCAAAAAGGACAAGCCCACGGAGCCGGCAATAGTGTCATGCATGTCGGAGCAAAAACGGGTCGTGATGGCATTCACGGAGCAACTTTTGCATCAGAAGAATTGACGGATTCGTCTGAAGGGAATCGTCCAGCAGTTCAAGTTGGAGATCCTTTCTTGGAGAAACTGCTAATGGAAGCTTGCCTTGAGCTAATTCAGCATGATGCACTTGTTGGGATCCAGGATATGGGAGCAGCAGGCCTTGCAAGCTCATCAGCGGAGATGGCGTGTAAAGCAGGTATGGGAATTGAGATGAATCTTGACCGTGTCCCTCAGCGTGAACCCGGAATGACCGCTTATGAAATGATGCTATCAGAATCTCAAGAGCGAATGCTCATTGTCGTTAAAAAGGGCAGCGAAAAAGATATTGCAAAACTATTTGCGAAGTATAATCTTGAAGCAGTAGCTGTCGGATCTGTTACGGAAGAGAAAATGCTGAAACTTACTCATAAAGGCGAAGTTGTTGCGAACGTTCCAGTTGATGCTTTGGTAGAAGAAGCACCCGTTTATTACAAACCATCTAGTGAACCACAATATTTCCGTGACTTTCAAGCAATGACAAACGTAGCTCCTATTATTGATGACTATAAAGAAACGTTGGTTGGTTTACTTTCACAGCCCACAATTGCAAGTAAAGAGTGGGTTTACAATCAGTTTGACACTTTGGTGAGGACGAATACAGTTGTCCCTCCAGGTTCCGACGCGGCTGTTGTACGAATTCGCGAAACGAACAAGGCGTTAGCCATGACCACAGATTGTAATGCCCGTTATCTTCACCTGGATCCAGAAGTTGGTGGGAAAATTGCTGTAGCTGAAGCTGCTCGCAATATTGTATGTTCAGGAGCTGAACCATTAGCGGTTACGGATAACTTGAACTTTGGAAATCCTGAAAAGCCGGAGATTTTCTGGCAAATCGAGAAAGCGGCAGATGGAATTAGTGAAGCGTGCAAAATCTTGAGTACACCTGTTATTGGTGGCAATGTATCGCTTTATAACGAGACAAATGGTGAGGCGATTTATCCAACACCTGTTATCGGAATGGTAGGTCTTATCAAAGATCTAGCCCATATCACAACGCAGGAATTCAAAAATTCAGGTGACCTGATATATGTCATTGGGGATGCGAAAACAGAATTCGGAGGCAGTGAGCTGCAAAAAATGACGGAAGGAAAAATCTTCGGTAAGTCTCCTTCTATCAACTTGGAACTAGAAATGCTGCGCCAGCAACAGCTGTTAAGAGCCATTCAAAATGGATGTGTTGCTTCGGCTCATGATCTCTCAGAAGGTGGTCTTGCAGTTGCTTTGTCAGAATCACTTTTCGGAACAGATCTAGGTGCCCGAATCATTGTTCATATGGAAGCAGTAACGGAATTATTCAGTGAAACACAATCTAGATTTGTTGTCTCTGTTGCTCCTGAATACCGTGTTGCTTTTGAAAGCATTGTTCAAGATGCAAGGTGTATTGGGACGGTCACGAATAATAATCACTTGACTATTTCTCATGAGCAAGACGGACTGTTAATCGATACAAGTGTTCAATTATTAGAGCAAGCTTGGAAAGGTGCGATTCCATGCTTGCTGAACTAAAGGGATTAAATGAGGAATGTGGCTTGTTTGGCATCTGGGGACACCCGGATGCTGCGCAAGTAACCTATTACGGATTGCATAGCCTGCAGCATCGTGGCCAAGAAGGAACAGGAATGGTTTTGGCGAAAGACGGAAAGCTGTCTAGTGTAAAAGGTGAAGGATTAGTAACGGAAGTCCTCACTGCAGAGAAGATGCAGACTTTGTCTGGAAATGCAGCAATTGGCCATGTCCGCTATACAACGGCGGGCGGAGGCGGTTATGAAAATGTCCAGCCTCTGTTATTTAACTTTCAAAATGAATCGATGGCGATGGCTCACAATGGAAACATCGTGAATGCGGATCAGTTGAAATCGCAGCTGGAAGCACAAGGCAGTATTTTTCATAGTACATCAGATACCGAAGTTCTTGCACATTTGATTCGAAAAGGCGGTTCTTCAGAGTTGAAAGAACGTATCAAAAATGGACTGAATACACTGCAAGGTGCTTATGCGTACTTAATCATGACGGAATCTGAATTGTTCGTCGCAATGGATCCGAACGGACTTAGACCTTTATCACTTGGGCTGCTAGGTGACGCTTATGTTGTCGCATCTGAAACGTGTGCGCTGGATATAGTAGGAGCGGATTTCCTCCGAGATATTGAACCAGGAGAACTGCTGATCATCAATGATGAGGGAATCACGAGTGAACGGTTCGCTGTTTGCAAACAACGGTCCATGTGTACGATGGAGTATGTGTACTTTTCTCGTCCTGATAGCAACATTGATGGCATTAATGTTCATACAGCACGCAAAAATCTCGGCAAGCAGCTCGCAATTGAAAAATTAATTGAGGCGGATGTTGTGACCGGTGTTCCTGACTCCGGCAATTCAGCAGCAATTGGATATGCGGAAGCGAGTGGCATTCCATATGAAATGGGCTTACTGAAAAATCGTTATGTCGGACGGACATTCATTCAGCCTTCTCAATCGTTAAGAGAACAAGGTGTGAAAATGAAACTGTCTCCTGTTCGCGGGGTTGTTGAAGGAAAAAGAGTCGTTATGGTAGACGATTCGATTGTCCGCGGCACGACCAGCAAAAGGATTGTACAAATGTTGAAAGAGGCGGGCGCGACAGAAGTCCATGTCCTCATCAGCTCGCCTCCTATTAAAAATCCATGTTTTTACGGGATTGACACATCCGATAAAGACGAGTTGATTGCCGCTAAAAAATCAGTTGAAGAAATTCGTGAACTTATTGGCGCGGACTCTCTCACATTTTTAAGTGTTGAAGGCACAGTTGAAGCAATCGGAAGACCATTTGAAGGTGAGAACCGAGGACAGTGTCTCGCTTGCTTTAACGGAAAGTATCCTACGGAGATCTATTCCGATCAAGAAATAGATTTCATAAAATGCTGAGTGAAGGAGACCTCAATCCATGTCAAATGCATACAAATCGGCGGGAGTAGATATTGAAGCAGGATACGAAGCTGTCTCTCGCATGAAAAAACATGTACAGAAAACGATGCGGCCGCAAGTACTAAACGGACTTGGTGGTTTCGGTGGGATGTTTGATCTATCCCAGCTAAACTTACGTGAACCGGTACTTGTCTCAGGTACAGATGGAGTAGGAACGAAGCTTTTGCTTGCGATGATGATGGATCAACACGAAAGTATCGGCATCGACTGTGTAGCTATGTGCGTGAACGATATTATCGTACAAGGTGCAGAACCTCTGTATTTTTTAGACTACATTGCTTGTGGAAAAGCAGATCCTGAAAAGATTGATAGTATCGTAAAAGGTGTTTCGGATGGTTGTGTCCAAGCAGGTTGTGCATTAATCGGGGGCGAGACGGCTGAAATGCCGGGTCTGTATAGCGAGGAAGAGTATGACTTAGCAGGTTTTACAGTAGGTGCTTGTGAAAAACAGGATTTGATAACTGGGGAAAACATTCAAGCAGGCAATTGCATTATCGGATTAGCTTCAAGTGGCATTCACAGTAACGGGTATTCACTCGTACGCAAAATTTTGTTAGAAGATGCAGCAATGGATCTAGCTGAATTCATTCCTGAACTTGGGTGTGACCTCGGAGAAGAACTCTTAAAGCCTACGAAGATTTACGTAAAGTCTATTTTAGCTGCATTGAAAGAGTATGAAATTAAAGGAATGGCCCATATAACGGGTGGTGGATTCATAGAAAACCTCCCTAGAATGATGCCAGGAGATTTAGGTGTGGAAATCCAGTCTGGTACTTGGGAAATCCATCCTATATTTAGTCTTATAGAGGAGACTGGGAGTATCCCACGAGAGGATATGTACAATATCTTTAATATGGGGATAGGAATGGCGCTTGTAGTGAATGAGGCATCAGCCGATGAACTCGTTTCTTCTTTTGAAAAGCATGGCGAACAAGCCTATCGAATTGGGAAAGTTGTCAATCAACCCGGTGTCTCTTTTATAGGTGAAGCATGAAGAAAATTGCAGTATTTGCATCAGGGAGCGGCAGTAACTTCCAAGCAATTGTGGATGCAGTAAACGCAGGAACACTCGATGCAGAAATTCGTTTGTTAGTATGTGATCAACCATCTGCGGCTGTTTTGCAAAGAGCTCAACAAGCTAGAATCGATAGGTTTTGCAAATCTCCTAAAGATTTCGTTGACAAAACAGCGTTTGAAAAGGAAATTGTTCAGCAGCTTAAATCACGTGATATTGAGTTCATCGTGCTGGCTGGATATATGCGACTGATTGGGATTGCGATTCTGAAGGAATATCCGGAGTCGATTGTTAATATCCATCCTTCGTTATTGCCGGCTTTTCCAGGGAAAGATGCTATTGGACAAGCAATGAATGCTGGTGTTCAAGTAAGTGGTATGACTATACATTATGTCGATGCAGGTATGGATACAGGTCCTATTATTGCTCAAACCGAAATTCAGATACATGCAAACGATTCAAGAGATGACGTACAAAAACGAATTCAACAGGCAGAGCATATCTGCTACCCAAAAGTACTTCAGGAGCTGTTCACCAAAGAAACAACAAATACTGCTCCTTGATTTGTTGGGAAAGTATTTTAATCAGTAATGGATAGATGACATACTCGCGCATATATAGGGAGGAAAATTCGGATGAAACGTGCATTGCTTAGTGTTTCAGATAAAACAGGAATTGTTGAGTTTGCGAAAGGTCTGAAAGAGACAGGATTTGAAATCGTGTCTACTGGAGGAACAAAAAAAACACTCGCTGAACATGGAATTGAAGTGATCGGGATCGAGGAAGTAACGAAATTTCCTGAAATTATGGACGGCAGATTGAAAACATTGCATCCTAACGTTCATGGAGGGTTATTGGCAAGAAGAAATGATGACGCACATCTTGCTCAATTAGCTGAGCATCATATTCAGCCAATCGATTTAGTTTGTGTCAATTTATATCCGTTCCAACATACAATCGCAAAACCTGACGTTACTCCCGAAGAAGCGATTGAAAACATCGATATTGGCGGTCCGACAATGCTTCGTTCTGCTGCGAAAAACCACGAATTCGTGACAGTAGTTGTAGATCCGTCAGATTATGACATCGTGCTCGCTCAGTTTTCGGAAAACGGCGAAGTCTCTGGGCAAAAGAAACGCCAGCTTGCAGCAAAAGTATTCCGTCATACAGCTGCCTATGATGGAGTAATCTCCGAGTATATGACTCAGCTTGCAGAAGAAGAGAACCCTGAAAGTGTAACGCTTACGTATAATTTAAAACAATCTCTTCGTTACGGTGAAAATCCCCATCAGAACGCTTCTTTTTATCAAAAACCATTAGGCTCTACGTTTTCTGTAGCCTATGGCACGCAATTACATGGTAAGGAGTTATCTTACAACAATATCAATGATGCAGACGCAGCGTTACTCATTGTCCGTGACTTTGAACAACCAGCGGCAGTTGCAGTAAAGCATATGAACCCATGTGGAGTAGGTGTCGGTGAAACCCTTGCTGAAGCATTCAGAAAAGCTTACGAAGCAGACTCGACTTCGATTTTCGGAGGAATCATCGCGTTGAATCGTGAAGTGGATTTAGAAACGTCAATGATGCTGAAAGATATCTTTCTAGAAATCATCATTGCACCTTCATTTACGAAGGATGCATTAGATGTTTTAACAGCTAAAAAGAATATTCGATTGTTGACTGTCGATTTTGAAGGAGAACGTAAAAACGAGCAAAAAACGACATCGATCCAAGGTGGATTACTTGTTCAGGATTTAGACACGTACGGGTTCGATCAGGCAACGATTTCCATCCCGACAAAGCGTGAACCTTCTGAAGAAGAATGGGCTGCACTAAAGTTAGGTTGGAAAGTTGTGAAACATGTGAAATCCAATGCAATTGTCGTTAGCGGAGAACAGATGACATATGGAATTGGCGCAGGGCAGATGAACCGCGTTGGTGCAGCGAATATCGCGCTTGCGCAAGCAGGTGACAAGGCAACTGGTGCTGCACTCGCATCCGATGCATTTTTCCCAATGGATGACACAGTCGAAGCGGCAGCCAAAGCTGGGATTACTGCGATTATCCAGCCAGGCGGATCTGTCCGTGATGAGGATTCCATTAAAAAAGCAGACGAATACGGTATTGCAATGGTCTTTACAGGCGTTCGCCATTTTAAACACTAAGTTTTGAATGCTAAAACAACGTACATATTTTCATTAAACCTAGAGGTGATTCCATGAACGTATTAGTGATTGGCAGAGGCGGTCGCGAGCATGCGCTGGCGAAGAAACTATCGATGAGTAACGGTGTCCAAACAGTATTTGTAGCTCCAGGCAATCCTGGGATGGAAGATGTGGCAGAACTTGTTCCAATTCCTGAAGAAAATCATAAAGAACTCATTGCTTTCGCTAAAGAACGAAACGTTTCATTGACGATCGTAGGACCCGAAACACCATTGGTCAATGGCATTGTGGACGATTTCAAAGCGGCAGGACTACGCGTATTCGGTCCTGACAAACGGTCTGCCATTATTGAAGGAAGTAAAACCTTCGCTAAAGAGCTAATGAAGATGTATAGAATTCCAACTGCTGCTTATGAAACCTTTACAGATTTTGAAACTGCGATGAATTATTTAGATGTAGTTGGCGTACCAATTGTGATAAAAGCAGATGGACTTGCTGCTGGAAAAGGTGTCGTCGTTGCTCAAACGAATGAAGAAGCGGTTGAAGCACTACAAGACATGCTCGTGCAATCGAAATTCGGTAAAGCCTCAGCATCTGTTATTATGGAAGAATTTTTGGAAGGCGAAGAGTTTTCATTAATGGCTTTTGTGAATGGTAAGAATGTCTATCCAATGGTGATTTCTCAAGACCATAAGCGGGCATTTGACGGTGACACCGGACCGAATACAGGAGGAATGGGTGCATATTCTCCAGTGCCGCAAATTCCTAAACGAGTTATTTCTGATGCCATCGAACTAATCTTGGAGCCTACTGCGTATGCGATGGTAGCAGAAGATCGCTCTTTTACTGGCGTTCTCTATGCAGGAGTTATCTTAACTAAGAAAGGACCGAAAGTAATAGAATTCAATGCTCGCTTCGGCGACCCAGAAACACAAGTCGTATTGCCCCGATTGAAAAACGATTTAGTTGAAACGTTGCTCGCTGTTCTCGATCGTCAGTCTTACGAACTTGAATGGGACGAAGCATCTGTAGTGGGAGTAGTGGTCGCAGCTGAAGGTTATCCAGGGGAATTCGTCAAAGGAACTCCGTTAGTTGGTTTGAATTCTATTAGTGCAGATGTAGATATTTTTCACGCAGGTACTTCGAAGAATGATAACGGGGACTATTTGACGAATGGTGGCAGAGTGTTGCTTGCAACTGCGAAGGGAAAAGATCTTCTTGAAGCGAGCGAGTTTGTTTATAAAGAGTTAGAGAAGATTCATGAAGAGGGAGTATTTTGGAGAAGTGATATTGGACATCGCGCTATTCAATATGATTTTAAGTGAGAGCTTTTGGTCAGAGTCAGATTCTAGAAATATTGCAAATAAAGAAGGAAGAGAGTTTCAAATCTCACCTTTAGGAAATCATCACTATGAAAACCCACACCTAGATCTATTTACTAGGTGTGGGTTTTTTGCATTACTCTTATGAAATGAAAATTGTTTCACACATCGTTATTAACTATAAGTTATGAAATCTATTATTCAAATAAATTCTGATAATTGACTGGAGGTTTGGTATAATATAGTAGATATATTAAATTCGGAAATTCAACAACCGGACTAAACTGTCTGTGAAGACTGTTGTTTTCCGCTTCAGACTGCACGTTTTCCAAGGGGCGTGGCTTGTGACTCCTCGGTCGTAAAAAGCACACGACTTGAGGGCTCTCAAGGCGCTAGTTGATCCCTTCGGAGTCGGCCGTCTTCCGCTACAAGCAACAGAGCATATTAATATCAATAGCTTCTTTTTCAAACGGTCCAATTTCAAAGGTAAATTAAATAAGTGAGGTGATAGTATGAATGCATTTATGTTAGAAGGATGGACGCCTATATTACTTTCGGGGATTTTGTTTATGGTAATCGTTTTCTTCATTTCTCGAAAAGTATCAAAAAGAGCTTTATATTCACTGGCGTTGGTATTGAGTTTAATCTGTATTGGTGTAGTTATTTTGAGCATGACGGTTGTTGGTGGTTGGGAAGGTATGGGAATAGCGATTGTTGCGATTAGTATTCTCATAGGAATATGGATAGGCACCATAATTGGTATTGCGAATAGAAAAGTAAGTATATAAATTATCCAGAAACGGGGGGAGTTATGTAACAAGCGCTGCTGTCTTAATCGGTCTAAATAATCAATACAGTAAATGAATCAATGTAAGTTTGAAACAGGTCAATCAAATGTATAAGTAATCATCTAAAAGCTGTAAATTTTCGGTCGTCCAATAATAGACTAAATCAAAGTTAGGTGGAGAAAATATGATTTGGTTGCTTTTGCTGTTATATGCAATATTTATTTATTACTTCATTTTGAAGAGTGATTCTAAAACCTCTACAAAATTATTTTCTATATTATCAGGGCTATTTTTAATTTTGACAATCGCTCCATTGTGGAGTGATAATCTTTTTACGATTTTTATAAATATAAGTGCGTTCTTTCCATTTGTCCTTGGCGCACTAGGTATTATATTAGGATGGTTTGGAATTAAAGGTGGGGTTAGAGGAATCTTATTAGTTACAAATATCCTAGCAATATTCTTTTATCTTATCGTATTTCTAATAGGGACAGTGGGTTTTCAAGAACCATAACTTGGAAGTCTTTGTTTAATTCCTAAATCAGGTCATTTAGTTGAAGGATATCATTATTAATTTTTGAAACCTTCACCAATAGTTAATGTCAAATTTACGTATGGAGAATTGTTGTAGAATGTGCAACTTATTTTGAAAGGGGAATTTAGAAGCGGTGAAAAAAGCTATGTTTTCAGGGATTTTATTTTGTTCAATCTTGTTAGTTGGATGTAATACAACCGAGGTATTAGAAAGCGAGCAGGAATTAATGGTTTCTCAGAAAAACTTGGGGGATGATGGTATATCAAATTTAATATCTGAATTACATAATGAAATAATAAAATCTATTACAGAGCAAACGGAACTTGAAAGTGATTCACTATGGCTTGTCAACATTAAATC
>NZ_JWIB01000063.1 GCF_000813425.1 Sporosarcina sp. ZBG7A | reverse complement strand
GATCATAAAAGCAGGAAAGTACTCATAAAGCATGAGAAGTGATCATAAAAGTGGGAAAGTGCTCATAAACCTAGTCCGCATAAACATCCACAAATAAACCACAACCATCTAAAACAAAAAACTGCCGGACAGTAACGCCAATAGCTCACAGTCCAGCAGTATTTATTCACAAATGTTGTAGTCGTCTTCCAATTGGATGGTGCAGCAAACGTGCCGCAAGAACCCCACCAATAATTGCCCCGCTCACGCTGGAAACGAGGAAAGGGGGGAGGAAGAAGAAAGCCCCCACGGACGTTCCCATCAAAATAGCAGCATATGGTACTGCAAACAGAGAAGCGATGAGACCAGTTCCAATCATCTCTCCTACCGCGGCTGTCCAAACTCGACCAGTTTTCTGAAACAGAATGCCAGCAAAGACTGCACCTATCATTCCGCCTGGAAATGCGAGCAATGATCCTGTTCCTGTTAGAATTCGGATAACCGCAGTCACGAAAGCAATCATAATTGCAGGAACGGGACCGAGAAATACAGCGGCAGCCACGTTAACGGCATGCTGAATCGGATATGCTCGCGCTATTCCAGCAGGGAAAGAAACAAATACGGAACCTGCAACCGCAATCGAAACGAGTAACCCCATGATTGCTAGTTTGCGTGTACCCATTAGATACTCACCTCGACATGCTGAACTGCCTCAACGATTGAACGAGCAGCTGCTTCTGGATTCTTTGCACGCGCAATTGCTGAAATGACGGAAACTCCAGATGCTCCGCTTTTCATCACAACGTCCAAATTAGTTGCGGTAATCCCACCAATGCCGACAATCGGAAGTTCGGGAAAGATTGCAGCCACTTCTGAAATCTTTGAAGTACCTGACACTGACCTCGCATCTGATTTGGAAACGGTTTGATACACGGGTCCCATCCCTATGTAGTCTGCTCCAGTAGCGAGAGCAATGGTTGCTTCTACAACGGAATGTACCGAAACCCCTAACAATTTCTCTGTACCGATTTTACTGCGTACCACAGATGCAGATAAGTCTTCTTGACCAACATGTACACCATCAGCGTCAATCAGAACTGCAAGCTCCACATCATCATTCACAATGAATGGGACTCCAAATGCCTTACATAACTGCTGGCAACTTTTTGCGAATGCCAGTTTTTCAATCCCTTGCAACGCATCCGGTCCTTTTTCGCGTAATTGAAAGCACGTAATCCCGCCGTGTAACGCTTGTTCAAGCACTTGTAAGGGATCCCCATTAGGAGCGTTAAACGAACCCATAATAAAATACACACGTAAGTCAACGTCTCTCAATAAGTTCCACCTCCTTAGTCTTCAACTGACCACTCTTCCGGAATGCTGCATGATTCGTAGGTCCATGCCCATGCCCAAGCTCAATTCCGTCCTCAATCGCTAGTTGTATAAAATGCTTTGCTGTTACAACCGCTTCTCCCAATGAATGACCCTTCGCTAACTCCGCAGTAATCGCCGCTGCAAACGTACAACCCGTTCCGTGTGTATGCTGCGTCACAATCCGCTTGGATCGCATTAAAAAGTGCTCTCCACTTGCTGTCATGAACAAATCTTCCGCATAAGGAACATCTTCAAGATGGCCACCTTTTAATAGAACTGCAGAAGCTCCCATGGAAAGCAGTGTATTCGCAGCGAGTTCCATATCACTTTCTGAACAAATTGTTTGACCCGTCAATACTTCTGCTTCTGGAATATTCGGTGTAATGAGCGTCGCTACAGGGAGTAAGTGATTTTTTAATGCTACAACTGCCTCGTTCTGCAACAAAGAAGCGCCTCCCTTTGCGATCATGACAGGGTCGATGACCAAAGGAATTGTTGGATATCCCCTTAATTCAATCGCGATTGTCTCAATAATTTCAGCAGAGAATAACATGCCGGTCTTAATCGCATTTACCGAAAAATCAGTGAGCACCGCCTGTATTTGTGCTGCAACAATCCCTGCATCAACTGGCTGTACAGCGTGCACACCAAGTGTGTTTTGCGCGGTAATCGCAGTCAGTGCTGACGTACCAAAGACTCCGAGTTCCTGAAACGTTTTCAAATCCGCTTGAATGCCCGCGCCGCCGCCACTATCAGAACCCGCAATCGTTAACGCTACTGAGGTCACGAAATCACCTCCTGTTCGTACTGGAATTGATTGTCGGCAACATCTTGAGATTCTATGGAATGAAGCGTATTTAAAAAGTTCATAGCAAAATCGCCAGGGCCAAATGACTGTTCAGCTGCGATTTCTCCAGACTTTTTATAGAATGCAAGACTCTCAGCTACTGTTTGAAGGGTATCCCCATGACTAACTGCTAAAAATGCTCCAGCCACTGCACTGAGGAGACACCCTGAACCGGTTACAAGCGTCATAAGTTCATGTCCGCCAGATATCCGAATCACTCGTTCTCCATCAGTAACCAGATCCGTTTCACCCGTTACAGCGACTAAACAGTTATTCTGTCGGGCAACTTGCTTTGCTGCATCTGTAATATCAACGTCACCACTTCCGGCGTCAACACCTTTGGCATTCCATGCAACACCAGCAATCGCTGCAATTTCGCCTGCATTTCCTCGGATCAGTGTAAAATCCAACGTGTCTAACAGGTGATCAACTGTTTGCTTACGAAATCCAGTTGCACCCGCACCTACAGGGTCAAGCACGAGGGGATGTCCATGTTGTACAGCACTCCTTCCAGCAGCAATCATCGAATCGACAGTTGTCGAATCTAGTGTCCCTATGTTCAGAAGGGTACAAGAAGAAACTGCAGCGATATCTGCAGCTTCTTCCAAGGAATCCGCCATAATTGGAGAAGCTCCGAGAGCCAACAAGCCATTCGCCTGGAAATTAGCCACCACAATATTCGTGATGCAGTGTACTAAAGGTTTGGTCCGTCTCAGGTCTGTGAGAATGGTATGCTGTCGCATCAAAGCTTTACCTCCGTTTTAGAATCGACTGCCCACTTTTGTTGAGTCCAAGCCATTTCCCAGAATTGCAATTCGTAATGGCTGCTTTTCACGAAGTGGGCTTTCAATTCTTCACGTTTTTCTAATGAAACAGAATCCGCCAGCTCATTCATGCGGTTAATTTGTTCGCGGGTCGCTTCTTCAAACCATTCGGATCCGTATGTCGCGATCCACTTATCGTAAATGGGATGATTTGGCGTAGCGTTTTTCAATCGTTCACCAATTTCGTAATACAACCAATAGCAGGGGAGTAGTGCTGCTAGCGTATCCGCAATGTCCCCATTCATAGCTGTTCGGTACAGATGAGAAGTGTAGGCATAAGCTGTTGGCGCTGCCTCAAACGAGTTGAGGACTTCATCAGTAACGTCGAGTAATTCAAAGAATCCTTCGTGCAGCGAAATCTCAGCCCCACATGTTTCTTCCGCATGCTGTGCAAAGCGTTGAGTTGTTGCTAAATCTTTTGCTTGCACAGCAGCCAGTGCATGGACTTTTGCAAAATGCTTCAAGTAATACGAATCTTGGAGAACGTAAAATCTGAAAATGTCTTCAGGTAGTGTCCCAGCTGCCAAGTGTTGAACAAACGGATGGTTAAAACTAGCCTCCCAGCTTTCATTACAAAGCTCACGAACTTCTTCACAAAATGTCATTTAAAACCGCCCCTTTCGATGAATGAACCGAAAAAAAGCCACCCCTATCGACTCATCAGTCGAAGGAGCGGCTCGCGTAATAGGAAATTTCAAGGAATCTATAAAGAACTAGACTCGTCCATGTGCGATCCACTTCCCTCCGCTGGTATGAGCCAGATCAGGTTCCAAGGGTCCGCATATCTATACGCGTCTCAGTCTTTTACAAAGACTCCCCCAGTGGGCAATCGTTTTCAGTTTTCTCCCTCACTATATCATAGTTTTAAAAATTGGCAATAAGGGCAAAATACAACTACTACGTGAAAGGAGGCCATGTACATGCCGGATCGCTTTGAAATCACATCTGTCACCCATGAAGTTGGTCGAATTGCATTTGAGTGGGATGATGCAGGTGGAATGTACCACGTGTATAAAGACGGCGAGCACATTTATGAAGGTACATCCCCTGATTTTCAAGATACTGATCTTTTAGCGGACACGTTTTATAAATATACAATCGAACGATATGTAAATGATGAAGTGAAGGACGTGGTCGTCATGCAGACTTCCACATTTTCCATGGAGAAAAACAAAAGCAATCCTCTTCAGTCACTTGTCACGACGACAATCATCGCTAGAACTCAAATCGCATTGTCTTGGGAACGTTTGAGTGACACAGAGACGTATATCATTTATCGCAATGGAGAACAGCTAGACCAGGTGGATACTAATCGATTTATCGACAGGGACTTTACGATGGATGAACCAATTACGTACGCGATCTATTGTGAGCGGTCCATTGTTCAATCTGAAGTGACATTCAACAATGCGAGATCTTTCATCGCTAAAGCCTTGGGATTGTTTTTACCAAAAGACAAGGAAAAACCAGCCTACATTGAAGGGTTCACGATGTTGAAATCTATTGATAGCCCCTCTGCGTTATTGACTTCAATTTATGATTATCAAAAACCAGCAACCGTCAACCAATGGAACTTCCGATACAAAACGTTTCTTGAGGCCGACCTAGTTGAGAACCCGAATGTACTATCCCCTAATCGGTATTTTAAAGGTGACGATCGACAATTTGACCCGGAGTCCGATGCCTTTCGAACTTTTGTAGACATTGAAATCCATACGAACAACCCGGATGATCCCCTTACGTTCACAAAAAGAATAGGTGAAAGTGTTGCCTATGGATTGGATAAAAAAATACGCGACCGCGAAACGGCATCCGATAAAAAAATTATTATGAAAAAGTTTGATTATGGAAGAGATGAAACGAGATTTAACTTAGAACACGCAGTGGGCAACCCATTGACGACAGCTCCAGATATAAACTATGAAGTCCAGGCAGTCCTAAGAAGGAATGGAACGTATGACCTCACTGGTTTCCATGACCAGTCACCGAATCATGAAATCTATTTAAGAAAAGGGGAAACCAATCGATGGATTCCTGTTCATCAAAGCAGAAGTGAAGGACTTGCTTATATGAGTGGAGTTACGGCTTATCAGTATTGGCGTTTTTCCAATATCAATTAACTCAGTTACCTATTGTGACAGCATCATTCTATTCAAGATAAAAGGGAGAGATAAATATGACAAAAACAGCAATCGTTTACTACAGTTCAACGGGCACGAATCATCAGCTAGCTGAATGGGCGGCAGCAGCCGCTGAAGAAGCAGGATCTGAAGTGAAGATGTTGAAAGTGAAAGAAACGGCACCAGCAGCTGCAATCGAATCGAATGCAGCGTGGAAAAAACATCATGACGCAACGCAAGATATTCCAGAAGTGACACCGGAAGACTTGGAATGGGCGGATGCAATCATTTTTAGCATTCCAACACGCTTTGGTAATATTCCTGGACAAGTGCAAAGCTTCATCGACACTGTTGGAGGTCTATGGGCACAAGGCAAACTCGCCAACAAGGCAGTAAGCGCGATGTCATCCGCACAAAACGAACACGGTGGGCAAGAGGCAACGATTTTATCACTCTATACGACGATGTACCATTGGGGAGCAATTGTTGTAGCACCCGGGTATACAGATCCTGTGTTATTTGCAGCGGGAGGTAACCCATACGGAACAAGTGTCGCTGTTGGCCCGGACGGTGAAATGAAGACAGACCGTAAAGCCATTCAAGCAGCTGTAGATTACCAAGCGAAGAGAACAGTGTCCGTAGCAAAAGCACTTCAGCATATGGAGTGATCTAGATAGTTCTGCAAAATAACAAAACCGTCACC
>NZ_JWIB01000062.1 GCF_000813425.1 Sporosarcina sp. ZBG7A | reverse complement strand
CCCGGTCGGGACCGCCATTTCTTTTAATACATAGTCTATTAACACTATGTGGCTCAGTAGCTCAGTCGGTAGAGCAAAGGACTGAAAATCCTTGTGTCGGCGGTTCGATTCCGTCCTGAGCCACCATTTATGCGGGTGTAGTTTAGTGGTAAAACCTCAGCCTTCCAAGCTGATGATGAGGGTTCGATTCCCTTCACCCGCTCCATATTGGGCCTATAGCTCAGCTGGTTAGAGCGCACGCCTGATAAGCGTGAGGTCGGTGGTTCGAGTCCACTTAGGCCCACTATTCCGCAGTAGCTCAGTGGTAGAGCAATCGGCTGTTAACCGATCGGTCGTAGGTTCGAGTCCTACCTGCGGAGCCATATTACGGGGAAGTACTCAAGTGGCTCAAGAGGCGCCCCTGCTAAGGGTGTAGATCGCGAAAGCGGTGCGAGGGTTCGAATCCCTCCTTCTCCGCCATATTTGTTTGGCCCCTTGGTCAAGCGGTTAAGACACCGCCCTTTCACGGCGGTAACACGGGTTCGAATCCCGTAGGGGTCATACTTAAAAGTTCCTAGTTGCGATATCGCAACTAGGAACTTTTTTATTTATCGTTATCGGTATAACTGTCTTTACTGCGATATGGAATGTCGCCTAGTTCTGATTCCAGCCCTTCCTCATCAAGTTCCTCTTCGTATGCTAATGTTGTATTTCCGCGAATTATACCTGAAGGTTCGCCCTCTAAGTTACTCGTTGCGATCACATCAATATCTTCTGTACTTCCATCTTCAATTGCTGTGTCGTATAACGATTCGTAGTCATCATGGTCTCCAGTAAAGTCAGAAGGGGTTTCTGAAGTTCCCGATTTTGCAATTTCTTCAAAACTGTCGATGGGATCCTTATATGCACCTTCATCTCTATCCGCAAATGTATTTGGATTAGCCATCTTCAACAAATCGTCTTCTACCGGTCGGTCTTCAGGAACTTCCTGAACAGCGTCGTCGACACAAAACGTAGTGTAGGGGACTGCCTCTAACCGTTCGTAAGGGATTTCTTTACCGCATTTTTCACATACTCCGTATGAGCCATCTTTCATATTTTCCAATGCATGCTGGACCTTTTCAAGCTCTTCACTAGCGTGCACATTCAATGCTCTGTCCTTTTCGCGATCATATAACTCCGTTCCCATGTCTGCGGGGTGGTTATCGTAAGTGGACAGCTCGCCGATTTCTTCTTGTGGACTTTCTTCTACATCGGTTCTTTCTTCAGTAATGGTTAGCTGATCCTGTAGACGGAGTAGCTCTTTTTTCAATGTAGTCGTTTGTTCTTTTGTTAACATTACGTTCACGTCCTTTATGGGTTTACGTTCTAGTATGATTCAGAACAGCAAAATTACTAGTACTTCAGCTGTTAATTAAATGATTTCCTTTTTCGCGGAATTGTTAAACCTCTTGAGTTCTTTTTGACGTTAAATTCGATTTGCGCCATAAAGAAAGAGGCTAATACAGAATCAGTTTTCACTGACTCTGTATAGCCTCATGTAACATGTAATTATTTAGTTGTGAGATGCTCAATTAGTAATCCGATTGCTAGTAACAGACAAAAGAATGTGTTTGTTTGAGCGGTGTATTTCATAGCAGGCATCACCTGTAATGGGAGCTCGAAATTTTTAAAGATTTTAATTGCACTAATAGGTTTTTTTACACAAAGAATGACCAGGAGACTCCACGGTGTCAATCCACCAAAAAGAACTAATGCAATAATCCATGCGAAAGCGAGGATAAAGAATCCGCTTTGAATACGAATTGCAGTTGGTCGTCCAAACAAAATAGCTAGTGTTTTTCTGCCCCCTATTTTATCTCCTTCCAAATCACGGATGTTGTTTGCCATCATGATTGCTGCTACGAGCAATACACTTGGAATGGACAGTAGAACAGCACGTTCTGACACGGTACCTGTCTGGATGTAGAACGCGATTAGGACTAACAGCATTCCCATGACGACTCCAGAGAATAGTTCTCCAAGCGGAGTGTATGCTATTGGATAAGGTCCTCCTGTGTAGAAGTAGCCGATAGCCATTGAGATTAAACCAACTACTGCAATCCACCAAGATGATTGCATACAGATATAAACACCTAAAAGAATCGAAACGCCATATAGGAGCAGTGCCAAATTTAGAATCGTCTTAGGATTTACTTTGTTACGTACGATTGTCCCGCCAATGCCGACAGAATCTTCCGTATCGAGTCCACGTTTAAAATCGTAGTACTCGTTAAACATATTGGTCGCCATTTGAATGAAAACACTTGCGAGCAACATGGCAGCGAATAATAGGTAGTCCAGTTGTCCGAATGGCAACGCAAGCATCGTGCCAAGGAACACAGGAGCAAAAGCTGCGGTCAATGTATGTGGACGAGTTAGCTGCCACCACATTCTCCAACCAGTTTCAATTTTAATAGTATCTTGCATTTCTTTCTCTCCTTCGTTTAAACATGCAAGTCTTATTGTACTCTATTCGGCACAAATACGGAATCCTTCAGGTTCTTAAAAATGCGTAGTAGCCCGATTTCCGCTATAATGGAAGTAGAATTGGCACCATGAGTTTGCCACATGAGGAGAGAATACTATGAATCGGAAGTTTACGGACTTGCCTAGCCGAGAAAAAACGGCAGCTATGCCGCATGTCCGCTTCTTTACAGAAACTATTGAGGCGGGCGGAATATCACCGCTGTCTTTTTTTGAGGCAGGGGCGTTCATCCATGATTCTCATCGTTTTTATTGGGAAAATGCATCTAAAACGATGACGCTTGTTGGAATTGGACATGCGTTGACGATAACTGATGAACCTGGAACCGATCGCTTTGATACGATTGAATCCAAATGGAAACACTATTGTGATGCACTTATTAAAGAAGACAAAGATATGGATCCAGTGTTGTTCGGTGGATTTTCTTTTGAGGAAAAACGCTCATCCACTCCTTCAGAGTGGGAAAATTTCCCGGATGCTCTTTTTGCTGTGCCTACATTCCAGTTGAAGATAGAAAATGGAAAAACTCTTGTTGCAATAAATTTAATCTCTGAGGAAGCTGAAACAGTTCTCCAATTTGAAGCACTTCGCAAGCAACGTGACCAACTTATCCATATGGCACAAGTACAGGAATCTGTATCAACCGAAAAGCCATTGCTGTTATCGATGAAGGAGCTTCGTAAAGGGCATTATCTAAAAGCCGTTCAACGGATTACAGAGAAGATTCAAATGGGTGAAGCTGAAAAAGTAGTCATCGCACGGAAATTAGCTCTGCAATTTGAGCAACCGATTCCACCAGTAGCTGCACTTCAATCTGTCGCTAACGAGCAACGGGACAGTTACAATTTCGGACTTGAGAATGGCTCTCAATTCTTTTTCGGTGCCACTCCTGAGCGATTGATCGAAATAAAAGACGGACAAGCTTTTTCTGCATGCGTTGCTGGATCTATCAAGCGGGGGAGCAGTGCGGACGAGGATCAGCAGTTAGGTAATGAACTACTCGGAGACAAAAAGAATAGAGAAGAACACCAATACGTGGTCGATATGATTACTGGCGTATTCGACTTGCTTTGCGCTTCCTATACAGCCGCATCTCGACCTAAGTTGATGAAAGTACGAGATATCCAACATTTGCATACGCCGGTTCAAGGACGATTGGGAGCTGAAAGTAGTATCTTCCAATTCGTAAAAGCACTTCATCCCACACCTGCGCTTGGGGGCTTCCCAACACCCATTGCTAGGGAACTGATTCGTCAGGAAGAAAATCTCGATCGAGGGTATTATGCCGCTCCAGTAGGCTGGACAGATGTATCTGGAAACGGTGAATTTGCGGTAGCGATACGTTCAGCATTGCTGGAACAGAAGAACGCATGGTTATATGCCGGTGGAGGAATTGTAGCAGACTCAGATCCCACTCAGGAATATGAAGAGACATGGGTGAAATTCAGACCGATGTTACGTGCACTTGGAGGTTCGCTAAATGGATAATCGTAAAACGTTAACGAATCATGTGAGAAGAATGGCAGAAAGTCTTGTCAGAATGGGAGTCGCGCATGCAGTGATTAGTCCGGGATCGCGTTCCACTCCACTTGCTTATGCACTAGCTTCCACAGAACAAGTAGATGTCCATTTGCACGTAGACGAACGTTCTGCTGGATTTTTCGCTCTTGGGTTAGCGAAGGTGACACAATTACCGGTTGTCCTGTTATGTACATCAGGCACAGCTGCGTCTAACTATCATCCAGCAGTAACAGAAGCGTTTTATGCTCGCGTTCCATTGATTGTAATCACGGCGGATCGACCATACGAATTACGTGATGTCGGTGCGCCACAAGCTATCCGTCAAATGGGGATGTTTGATCCTCACGTTAAATATGACGTGGATCTACCGATACCTGAAGATTCGGCTGCTGTCGATGACTTTTTAGAACGACAAATTGCTCGTGCTATAGGTATGGCGGTCACTGAACCTAAAGGACCGGTACATCTCAATGCCCCATTCCGGGAGCCGTTGTTGATCGATTTCGAGCAAGAACTACCGACAGTTACGTTTATGGAGCGGATTTCTGGTCACACAACACTGACAACTGAGCAGAAGAATCAGGTGAGTGAACTAATCGGTTCCGCAACACGGGGAATTCTTGTGATTGGTGAATGTCTTCCGGGGGTTGATAAAAACCAGGTGTGGGAATTCGCAAAGAGAATGAATTGGCCTGTAATTTGCGATCCATTATCCAATTTGCGGTCTGAAGTTCCAGAGGATTGTCGTCATTTATGCATTGACTCCTATGATGCATTGCTGAAAAACGAATCCTTTGCAGCTCAAGCAGAGCCAGATGCGGTCATTCGTATTGGACCTCAACCTGTTTCTAAACCGTTAACGTTATTTTTGAAGAAGGTGCGACCACAAACATTTATAGTCGTGGACGAATCCCCGATCTTCCGTGATCCGCTCGGTATTGCCACACACCATTTGCAAGTGAATGCTATGGAAATACTGTCAGCTGGAGCTTTCACTCATCAGGAGTCATCTTATACGGAGATATGGAGTAAAGCAAACGAACTCGCCGCTGAAATGACCGAAAGTTACCGGAGTGAGGAAGTTCATGAGGGTGACTATGTTCGCACGTTATTAGCATCTTTACCGGATGGAAGTGATCTGATTAGTGGGAGTAGTATGCCGATCCGTGATTTGGACACATATTTCCGCAAGACAGATCGGGATATCGCGATTTTCTCGAATCGCGGAGCTAACGGGATTGATGGGGTCGTTTCGACGGCTCTCGGTATTCAAACAGCCCGGAAGAGACCGGCTTGGCTTCTAATTGGTGATTTGTCGTTCATGCATGATGTGAATGGGTTGCTAATCTCTCGCATGCAGACGATGGATTTAACTATTATTGTGAGCAACAATGATGGCGGTGGTATTTTCTCTTACTTACCTCAAGCGTCGATTCCGAATCATTTTGAACAGCTCTTTGGCACACCAACGGGTTTGTCATTTGCCCCGCTTGCAGAGATGTACGGCATTCAATATGACTCGGTTTCATCGATAGAACAGCTAGAAGGTCAATTAGCGGAAGAGAAGACAGCTCCACTGCGGATCATCGAGATGATTTCAGTTCGGGAACAAAATGTTCAGGCACACCGTGAATTATGGAGTGAGATAGGAGAGGAGCTCGAACGTAATGGGTTCTGATCGGATCACAGTCAATGGGCATTCAATGCATGTGCAACGTAATGGTGATCCTTCTCTTCCAGTTGTAGTATTCCTTCATGGCTTTACGGGAAGTATAGCTACGTGGAGTACAATCAGTTCACTTCTTGAAGGGAAGGTCCACACTATTGCAATCGATTTATGGGGGCACGGGCGTTCAGACAAACCTGAGAACAGTTCCGATTATTCAATGGAGAGACAGACTGCAGATCTAGAGCAATTGTTCAACCAATTGGAGCTAACAACGTTCACATTAGTCGGTTATTCCATGGGCGGTCGAACTGCGCTAGGGTACGCGACATCTTTCCCTAAGCGAATTCAACGACTAGTCCTGGAAAGTGCTTCGCCCGGCCTTAAAACGGAAGCAGAGCGTTCTGAAAGAAAGCAACGGGATGCCAAATTAGCGAATCGACTTTTACACGAACCTTTCGTGGATTTCGTGGATTTCTGGGAGAACCTAGCTCTATTCGACTCTCAGAAGTCAATGTCAGAAGAACAAAAAGAAGAAGTGCGCAATGAGCGGCTGAGTCAAGACCCGCAAGGCTTAGCAAACAGCCTGATTGGTATCGGGACAGGCAGTCAGCCATCATACTGGGAAGTACTTTCTAAGCAGATGTATCCCGTGATTCTAGTTACAGGATCCCTCGATATAAAGTTTGAAACGATTGCTTTGGAGATGAAGAACTTACTGCCAAACGTCCAACATTTCACGGTAGAAAATGCAGGCCATGCAATCCACGTGGAAAAACCTGAAGAATTTGCTACAATAATAGATGAGATTGTAAATCAAAAATGATTTCTAGGAGGACAACCATGACACGACAATGGGAAACACTTCATACATACGAAGATATTAAGTATGAAAAGTACAATGGCATTGCGAAAGTGACGATCAACCGTCCAGAAGTACGAAATGCATTCCGTCCAAAAACGGTAATGGAAATGATTGATGCTTTTTCTCGTGCACGTGACGACGAAAGTATCGGAGTCATCGTTTTAACAGGAGAAGGCGAAAAAGCATTCTGTTCTGGTGGAGACCAGAAAGTACGCGGCCACGGCGGATACGTTGGTGACGACGAGATTCCACGTTTGAACGTCCTTGACCTACAGCGTTTGATCCGTGTTATTCCAAAGCCAGTTGTTGCTATGGTAGCGGGCTACGCAATTGGCGGAGGCCACGTACTTCATGTCGTATGTGACTTAACGATTGCTGCAGACAATGCAATCTTTGGCCAAACAGGACCTAAAGTAGGTTCGTTCGATGCTGGATACGGGTCAGGTTACCTCGCACGTATTATCGGACACAAGAAAGCGCGTGAAATTTGGTACTTGTGCCGCCAATACAGTGCACAAGATGCGTTGGATATGGGATTAGTCAACACAGTTGTTCCTTATGAGCAACTTGAAGATGAAACCGTTCAATGGTGTGAAGAAATGCTCTCTATGAGTCCAACTGCACTTCGTTTCTTGAAAGCAGCGATGAATGCGGATACAGATGGATTAGCAGGACTTCAGCAATTGGCTGGCGACGCTACATTGTTGTACTACACATCAGACGAAGCGAAAGAAGGCCGCGATGCGTTCAAAGAAAAGCGTAAGCCGGACTTCGGTCAATTCCCACGATTCCCTTAATGAACACAAAACGAAAAGACTGCCTATTGGGCAGTTTTTTCTTTATGGAAAGGAGGTAAAACAATGATTCCCAATTGGTTATTAAAACGCGCAGCATTAACGCCTCATACCCCTGCATTGACCTTTCAAGGTCGAACATGGTCTTATCTTAATCTGAAAGAAGAGGCATTGGACCGAGCGGGGAAACTACGTTCACTTGGACTTGAACGAGGGAGCCGTATTGCCTTACTTGGAGGAACGTCTGCCGAGATGGCACTGTTAATCCATGGCTGTCTGCTTGCAGGGGTAGAAATGGTGATGCTGAATGCAAGATTGACAAAAGAAGAAATCGAGTACCAGTTGGAAGATTCACAATCGAATTTGCTCATCTGTGAAGAAGCATTCCGTAAAAAAGCAGAGCAGCAGGTTTGCCGGAGTATTGTTTATGATGACTTTCTTCAGTTGGATTCGAAATCTTTGCAACTGGAGCAAGTGTGGGAAGAAGATCGGACGCTAACGATTATGTACACATCGGGAACGACAGGATTTCCGAAAGGGGTTCGTCAAACTGCACAAAATCATACATCGAGTGCGCTATCTGCTGTTTTGAACAGCGGCCTACATGATGGAGATGCATGGCTCCACATGATGCCTCTATTTCATATTAGTGGTTTCTCTATTTTAGCGAGAGCCGTTTTGTATGGCTCCGAAGTGAGGTTGTTTGACAAATTTGATGCTGCAGTAGCGGCTGATGAAATCAGTAACGGACGTGTGTCAGGAATGTCTGTTGTGGCGGTCACACTCGAACGATTACTAACAGTTATTGAAAACGAAAAGTTGTCTGTCCATCCAAAATTCCGCACACTTCTTGCCGGTGGCGGTCCCGTTCCTGTTAGCTATTTAAAGCGTGCAGAACAATGTGGGCTCCCTGTATTACAAACGTACGGTATGACAGAAACTAGCTCACAGACAGCGACGCTTTCGGCTGAAGATGCATTACGAAAGCCAGGGTCAGCAGGAAAACCGTTATTTTTCACAGATATCCAAATTGACGGAGAAAAAGAGCCATTTGTTAAAGGGGAAATTCTCATTAAGGGGCCACACGTCACTAAAGGATATATAGGAAAGAATACTGGCACTCAAGCATTGAGAAATGGCTGGCTGCATTCCGGGGATATCGGGTATTTCGATGAAGAAGGCTTTTTATTTGTCTCTGATCGACGTTCTGACCTGATCATCTCTGGTGGGGAAAACATCTATCCTGCGGAGATAGAGTCAGTGCTTGTGGAGCATCCAGAAGTGGTAGAGGCAGGCGTATGTGCAATGCCAAGCGACGAATGGGGATCAGTTCCCGCAGCGTTTATCATTTTGCGATCACCGGTTACAGTTGGAGGCCTACGCGAGTTTTGTCAAACTAGACTAGCGTCTTATAAAGTTCCGAAATCCTTTCAATTTGTCGATGAATTACCTCGAAACGCATCGAACAAATTAATGAGGAAGGAACTTCGCGAAAGGTTTACTATGGATAATTAAAAACAAAAAAAGGCTAGGGGAGGAAGGAGAAAATATTTCCCTTCCAACCTCTAGCTTTTTAATTAAGTGCTTCAGACAACACTTGAATATTGCGTTTCATCAATGAGAAATAATCCTCTTTGTTGGCAATATCCTCTTTCGTCAGGACAGACAAGTTATGAAGAATGGCGGAGTCTGCTCCAATTTCATTTTGGACGACTTTAGTCAGTTTAGAGCTCACGTTTTGTTCAAAGAGAATTGTTTTCACATGAGCTTCTTTTGCTTCTTCCACAATGTGGGCGAGTTCCTTTTGGGATGGCTCGTTTTGTGTGTTGAGACCAGCAATGGAAATCTGCTCTAATCCGTATTCATTAGCTAGATAGCCGAAAGCAGCATGTGAAACAAAAAAATTTTTTGAAGCTGCCTGATTTACCATTGTTGCAAATTCTTTATCCAACGATCCTAAATCGCTTTTCAACGCTTCAAAGTTCTTTTCATACAGTTCTTTGTTCTCTGGAGCTTGCTCTGTAAGTCCATCTCGAACAGCTTTAGCTAAGTCCATGCTAAGAACAGGGGAAATCCATACGTGGGGATCGGTGTTGCCTTCTGAATGCTCTTCCCCCTCATGTTCATGCCCATGTTCCTCTTCATCCGAATCATGATGATGACCTTCCATTAGCTTTGACTGATCGATATGTTCGCCTGTCGGAAGTAACTTAACGTGTTGATTTTTTAATGTTTTTTCTGCATTTTCTACAAAACCTTCAAGTCCAAGCCCCACATAGAAAAACAAATCTGAATCTGCCAGTTTCATCATTTCTTTTTGGGTCGGATCGAATGAATGCTCATCGGTTCCTGCTGGGTAGATCGATTTTACAGAAACTGTGTCACCACCAATTCGTTCCGTAAAATATTGTAGTGGATAAACTGTTGTATACACCTCGAGTTTTCCATCGTCTGCTTTACTTCCATTCGAATCATCCTTTTTCCCACAAGCCCCAAGTACGAGCGTGAGAAGAAGAAGTCCTATTAGTATCCGGTTTCGTGTCATCTGCCTAAATCCTCCAATACGTAATCATTACGATTTAAAAAGTGCTTCTTCATCATACTAAATGGAGAAGCACTTGACAACTAAAAGAGTTATTAGACTTTTTCTTTCTTGGCAGGAACAGGGTCAAATCCGCCTTTATGAAAAGGATGGCACTTTGAAATCCGGACAATTGTCAGCCACATTCCCTTAACGACACCATGAGTTTCCACGGCTTCGACTCCATAATGCGAGCAGGTAGGATAGAATCTGCAAGAGGGTGGCGTAAGTGGCGAAATCATTTTTTGATAAAAGCGAATGAGTAACAAAACAAGCTTTTTCATGTAAACCGCTCCTAAAGTATTGTACGTTTAGTTTAAACCGTTCGGTGGTAAAATAACAGAGAGAAGTATTAGACAAAATTCATAGAAAAGAGGTCGTTTCATTATGTCAACAGAATTAATCAAAGAATTGAACACACAAGTATCCACTTGGTCAGTCATGTATACAAAATTACATAACTACCACTGGTATGTAAAAGGAAAGCAATTCTTCACACTGCACGCTAAATTTGAAGAACTATACGACGAAGCTACGCAACATATGGATGATATCGCAGAACGCGTTCTAACTCTTGGAGGAAAACCGACTGCTACAATGAAAGAACATTTATCAGAGTCAGTTGTAAAAGAAGCGAATGGCAGTGAAAAAGCTGAGCAAATGGTGTCAACAATCGTAAATGATTTTGACTCGATTATGAAATCATTAAAAACGGGCATGAAATTAGCTGGAGATGCTGGCGACTTCATGACTGAGGATTTGTTAAATGCAATTTATCAAGGGATTGAAAAGCATCAATGGATGTTGAATGCATTTCTTGGTGAAGATAACAATTAAGAAAAATTCCTTCATGACTATCTAGTCTGACCGATAAATAGGGAGAGAGGAGCTGATTATTTTGGATATTTCATCCATCATGTCTAGCCAGTTGCGGAGTCTTCAATCGACTGTAAAATTATCTATTTTGGACAAAGCAATGACTGCAAATGCATCTGCAGCAACTGAAATGTTGCAATCTTTGCCTGATGCCGCTCATCCTTTTAAAGGCTCAGCAATAGATATCAAAGCTTAACTGACAATGCACCCTTCCGATTAGGAAGGATGCATTGTTTTTTTCTATTTCATTGAACAACTGATAGCTGATGTGTAAAATAGGTCTGTGACTAAACTGTGAATATTCGATTCAGAAAAAGGAGAAATTAGTATGACAAATACACCCTATTTACGGAATTTGATTATTGAAACGCCTTCAAAACCTGGTAACTTCGCAAAAGTTGCATATGCGATTGGCCAACTAGAAGGTGATATAGGTGATATCCAGACCATAAAAGTGGGTACATTGACTACAATCCGTGACGTTTCTGTCCAGTGTAACGACGTCGAGCAATTGGAGAAAATTGTTGAGGCTATCAATGCAATCGGTGATGAGATTCAAGTACAGGCGATTTCCGATGATGTGCTGCGTGCACATGAAGGTGGAAAGATACATATGAAAGGCAAAGTTGAAATCCGCTCGCTTGGCGATTTACGTCGTGTCTATACGCCGGGAGTTGCGAACGTATGTAAAGTGATTGAAAAAGATCCACAGCAAGCACAGTTTTTCACAGGTATTTCGAATACTGTGGCGATTGTAACTGACGGAACAGCTATTTTAGGATTGGGAAATATCGGACCTGTAGCAGGAATGCCAGTAATGGAAGGTAAAGCCGTATTGTTCGATCAATTTGCAGGTATTAGTGGGATTCCAATTTTACTCGATACAAGTGACCCTGATCAGGTTGTAGAAACCGTGAAACATATCCATCAAGGATTTGGTGGGATTCTATTAGAAGACATTGGCTCACCTCATTGCTTCGAAATCGAAGAACGATTGAAGGCAGAGCTCGATATTCCTGTTATGCACGATGACCAGCACGGAACTGCAGTCGTTGCTCTCGCTTCAACCCTTTCTGCTTGCCGCCAAGCAGGGGTGAAATTGGAAGACTCTGTAGTAGGTCAAATCGGATTGGGCGCAGCTGGACTTGCAATCAGTCGAATGATGATGGCTTATGGGGTTAAGAAAATGCAAGGTATTGACATGAATGAACAAGCGTTAGAGCGCCTTGCGAAATACGGTGGCTCAACTGCTAACTCGTTGGAAGAGATTATGGCAACAAGTGATATCGTTATTGCAACAACGGGTGTACAAGGGTTGATCAAACCGGAAATGGTTCGTCCAGGTCAAATTATTTTAGCGCTATCGAATCCACATGCTGAGATTCAACCTGAAGTTGCGCTGGAAGCAGGTGCTGCTTTTGCAGCTGACGGACGACTTGTGAATAATGTTCTTGGATTCCCAGGAATTTTCCGCGGAGCATTAAATGCAAAAACGAATAAGATTACGTATGAAATGCTTATTGCAGCTGCACTTGCCATTGTAGATTCTACAAAACACGGGGATCTCGTGCCACATCCTTTAGATCCGAATGTCCATCAAAACGTTGCAGATGCTGTTGAAAAAGTAGCTAATTTAAACTTGCAGAAAACACATGCACATACTCATGCCTAAGTGGTCCATACTACTTTAAAAAAGGTTGGGATTACTTTGGCAGATGGAAAATTTACAATGTATGTATCAGTCGCTCATCAACAAATCAATATCCATGAATTCGATTCACCTTATGAATATGTAGTGAATATTCCAAAGGAGTACATTGAGGTTTTTCATCACTTGTTTGATCAGACACATGAATTAGAATTTACAAACTTTCTGAGATCCCATTTACCATATGTGCCTTATCATTATGATCGGGATAATCACAAAGTCGACCTGCGCTTATACAAAATGTATGCGCTAATCCATGAATTCACGGATGATGAATCCAAGGCGTTCATAGAACAGCTACCATTTTTCCGACAGCCAGTTGTAGGTTATAAAGGTGCTGGAAACATGTAAGTGGGCGGATCAGCTAGATAGGGTGTGCAAAGCGATGTTAACATTTGACGACCTAAAAGGAAGCCGCGTAGAGCTCGTTTTTGGGGAACAAGATTTAGAAGCACGTCACGTTCTTGTTGTGCTTAAGCACGAAGGTAAGTGGTTGCTGACTACTCATAAGATACGTGGAGTGGAATTTCCAGGTGGCAAAGCAGAACACGGTGAAACAATTGATGACGCTGCAATCCGAGAAGTTATGGAAGAAACAGGGGTAACCGTTAAGAATTTAGTGAAATTCGCTGAGTACGTCGTCTATACCGATCCTCCATTTTGCAAAGCAGTGTTTACAGCAGATGTTGTCGATATTGATGAGGACGCAGAGCGTTTTGAAACGGACGGCCCTCTTTGGTTAACGGGAGAGCAATTAGATCGCTGCGATACTCTCAGCTTCCATATGAAGGATAAGGGGATGAGCGAACTTAGAAGTTGGGTGGAGCAACATGTACTCTGATGCTCAGATCCTTTCGAAGCGAGCTTATCCATCACCTAATCCTATGGTAGACCTCACTGAAATCACGTATTTCTCTGACGGGTTAAAAGTAAAAGGAATGCTTGCAGAACCAAAAGAAGCGGGAAGTTACGAAGGTCTCATTTATATGAGAGGCGGCATTCAGCACATTGGAATGGCGCGACCTGCTCGGATTGCACAATTCGCAAGCCAAGGGTTTGTCGTTTTTGCTCCATATTATCGGGGGAATCGTGGTGGAGAAGGGCGCGATGAGTTTGCTGGTGCGGACCTTCGAGACGCAGTGAATGCGGTCGATGTGTTAAAACAGAGTCCTAAATGGAAAGAAGGACGGATTCATTTGTTTTCTTTCTCAAGGGGCGGTATTATGGCGCTCTGGACTGCAATTTTACGGGATGATATTACGTCCACCGTCCACTGGGCAGGTGTATCGGATGTTGTCTTTACGTATAAAGAGCGAGAAGATATGCGGCGGATGATGAAACGTGTAATTGGCGGCTCACCGAATAGTGCACCAGATGCATACCGAGAACGAACGGCACTGTTCAGAGTGGAAGAGATTAACGCACCCGTACTCATCATCCACGGCATGAAAGACGAAAACGTGTCGTTTGAACAAGCCATCATGCTAGAGGATGCACTTCGGGAGAATCAGAAAACCTACGAAACATGGTATTTCCAAGACTATACCCATCACTTCCCATCGTGGCACAATGCACAAATTGTTAGGGATCTCACTAATTGGATGAGAGCTCAAACCTGAAAAAAAGAACCTTCCTGTCTGGAAGGTTCTCATACTGTAGACAAAAGGGATGGAAATCGATTTGATTTTCATCCCTTTTGTCTTTTTGCATCGTTGACTCTAAAAATGAAGGATAACAGGCCGTTGATCTCCGTTCCGGACGGGCGCTTTCCGGGGGCTTGCCCTCAGCCTCCTCGTCGCTT
>NZ_JWIB01000061.1 GCF_000813425.1 Sporosarcina sp. ZBG7A | reverse complement strand
CTATTCGCTTGAGCAGATTCGTCCCTTCCTGATTTTAATTCATGAAAAAATCCCCTATTCTGCATCACGCGGAATAGGGGGTTTGGTTTTCATTACTTTTGATGAGCAAGTGCAGCTTCCACGAAGCTCTTGATAAGCGGTTGTGGAGCTGTTGGACGTGATACGAACTCTGGGTGGAACTGGCATCCAATGAAGAACGGATGACTTGGTACTTCGATAATTTCTACGAGGCGTTCGTCCGGGCTGATTCCTGAAATGACCATACCTGCGTCTTCAAACTGCTTTTGATAAGCGGTGTTGAATTCGTAACGATGACGATGACGCTCTTCAACGAGGTCCTTGCCATACGCTTCATATGCTTTTGAACCTTTTTTCACTTCACATGGATAGCTTCCTAGTCGCAATGTGCTTTCGTCTTCTCGTCCGTTGCGGTAGTCCGGATGCAACAAGAAGATCGGATCCTTCGTATGCGCATCGAACTCTACGGAATGTGCATGTCCAAGACCCATCACGTCACGTGCATATTCAACTGCTGAGAGTTGCATGCCAAGACCTGTTCCGAGGAACGGAAGATCATTTTTACGTGCATAAGCAATCGCATGGATCATTCCATCTACTCCGCGCTCTCCGAAACCAGCTGGTACAAGCAAGCCGTCGACGTCTGCTAGCAATTCTGCTACGTTTTCGGCAGTGACCTCTTCAGAATTAATCCATTTAATGTCAATGTCTGCATCAAATGCATACCCTGCATGGTACATCGCTTCTACGAGTGAAATGTACGCATCTTGCAATTCCACGTATTTTCCAACGAGTGCAACGCGAACCGTTTTCGAGAGATTTTTCACGAGACTGACGAGTTTTTTCACTTCGTCCATTTCAGGTTGCTTCACATCTAAACCAAGGTAATCGACAACGATATCGTCCATCTTTTGTTCATGCAAACGAAGTGGCACTTCGTATAATGTTTCTGCATCTCTCGCTTCGATGACTTCTTCTGGCTTAATGTTACAGAACAACGAAATTTTATCTTTCATTTCCTGTGGGATTGGATATTCACTTCGCAACACGATCATATTCGGCTGGATACCCAGGCTACGTAGCTCTTTCACACTGTGCTGTGTAGGCTTTGTTTTCATTTCTCCCGCCGCTTTCAAATAAGGAACGAGTGTATTGTGGATGTACATGACATCGTTTTTGCCTAGGTCCGTTTTCATTTGACGGATTGCTTCAAGATACGGTAATGATTCGAAGTCACCGACGCTACCACCGATTTCTGTAATGACGACGTCTGCATGCATTTCTTGTCCTGCGCGCTTGATGAGTGTTTTAATTTCGTTCGTAATATGTGGAATAACTTGAACAGTCGCTCCGTTATACTCGCCATTACGCTCTTTTTGAAGAACAAGTGAATACACTTTCCCCATCGTGATATTAGAATATTGGTTTAAATCGATGTCGATAAAACGCTCATAGTGACCGATATCGAGATCCGTTTCTGCTCCGTCTTGTGTGACAAACACTTCGCCGTGCTGAAGCGGGCTCATCATAGTGGGATCGATGTTAATATATGGATCGAATTTTTGCATCGTCACTTGCAAGCCACGATTTTTAAGAAGTCTACCTAGTGATGCTGCATTTATGCCTTTTCCGAGTGAGGAAACGACACCGCCTGTAATGAATATATATTTCGTCATGAATGATTCCTCCAATGTGTGTAGTAGTCGGGAAAAGCTAATTTTCATATGGTGCAATAACGAAAAAACGCCCCTGCTGCAGTATTCTCTGCAGAAGGAGCGCTTAAACATCCGTTCGTTTGTCCTTTAAAAAGGAGCCCAATTAGATTGTATAGCGGATGACTTTAGAAGTCAAGGATTGATTATAATTCTTCTTCCTCGTCCTCTTCTTCCTCATCATCTTCTTCATCTAATTCGATGTCCTCATCAGGAATGATTTCAAGACCTTCGGCGGGATCTTCGACTTCGTCTTCGTCGGCATCTACGTCATCATCCTCGTCATCCACGTCTTTTTCATCGCCGAGTTCTTCATAGTCTTCTTCGAAGATTTCATCCTCGTCCAACTCATCCAAGTCTTCCAACTCATCGTCGTCATCTGAAGCTTTTTTCTTTTTCTTACGAGTTTTAACGACTGGTGCAGTTTCTTCTTCAATCTGATCGACTGGGTACCATTCACGAAGGGCCCATCCGCCGTCGTTCATAGCCATGAAACGACCGTCGATGTTGATGTCTGTGTAGAATTGGGGAAGACGCTCTTCCATTTCTTTTTTGCTGACGCCTGTAAGACTACGGATTTCATCCATTAGTTTTTGAAATGTAATAGGTTCGCGACGATCTTCAAAAATTGCAAATGTAATATCGATCATTGATTCCTCTTGTAGTTGTTCTTTTGTCATGTTTTTATAGTCCATGAGATGCACGCCCTTTCTGAAGCTTTTTTCATGTATTCGACTGGTGCTTTGTTACAGGGTTTTTCTATTCGTACGGAAACGCTTGAATTCTTTCCAGCTGATCACGAGTAAATATACGGCCGCGAGCAGGAAGGGAACTGCACCAAATCCTTCTCCGTAGAGGAGATAGGTTAGTACGATTAGAATGATTATGATAACAAGATGAAGTGCCATCTTCAACTTCCGCACCCCTTTTCGGCCATTCTTTATAGTATACTCGGGTTTTGGGTTTAAAATCCACTGAAATTCATTTTGTTTGTGAATAAATTCGGGTGGGCTAGTAGGACTGTGTTGATCTGCACTTCAGACGGACGCTTTCCGCGGGCTCAATCTCAGTCTCCTCAGTTCGCTTCGCTCCTTGCGGGGTCTTCGATTTTCGCTGATCCGCAGGAGTCGCCTTCTTTCGTTTCGATCAACGGATATTCTGGATATATAGGATATTCTCTGGAAGTGTTGAGGAGAGTGGGACCTCTTATAAGCTATAGATAAACATAGAAAACATATATAGCGAGCATCCTCCACGTTAAGTGGATGGATAATAGAAAACGCTGCTAATTCCAATTCCGCAAATTACACACGAAAACGCACTAAATAGAGCGAGGGGATTTCCCCCGCTCTTTTTTAGTACGCATGTTACATATTACGACGGTATTGGCCGCCTACTTCGTATAGGGCGTTGGTGATTTGGCCGAGGCTTGCGACTTTTACGGTGTCCATAAGTGCCTCGAAGATGTTGCCGCCTGAAATGGCGAGTTGTTTTAGGTCTGCGAGTGCTTGTTCTGCTTCGCTGCTGTGAGCGGATTGGAACGTGCGCAGGTTTTTGATTTGTGTTTCTTTTTCTTCTTGCGTTGCGCGTGCGAGTTCCATGCTGTCGATGTCTTCTTCAGATGGCGGGTTCGGGTTCAAGTAGGTGTTGACGCCGATGATTGGGAGTTCTCCTGAGTGTTTCTTCATCTCGTACAACATGGATTCTTCTTGAATTTTGCCTCGTTGGTACTGCGTTTCCATTGAGCCCAGGACGCCGCCACGGTCGTTGAGTTTGTCGAATTCTTGAAGGACTGCTTCTTCGACAAGGTCCGTCAGTTCTTCTGCAATGAATGACCCTTGGAGCGGGTTTTCGTTCTTCGAAAGACCGTGCTCTTTTGTAATAATCATCTGGATTGCCATAGCGCGACGAACGGATTCTTCCGTAGGTGTCGTGATTGCTTCGTCATACGCATTTGTGTGAAGAGAGTTACAGTTATCTTGCAATGCCATGAGTGCTTGCAATGTCGTACGAATATCATTGAAATCGATTTCCTGCGCGTGCAGTGAACGACCTGACGTCTGGACGTGATATTTCAGCTTTTGGCTACGGTCGTTAGCACCGTATTTCTCACGCATTGCAATTGCCCAGATGCGACGTGCAACGCGACCGATGACCGTGTACTCCGGATCGAGACCGTTCGAGAAGAAGAACGATAAGTTCGGTGCGAAGTCATCGATGTTCATCCCACGGCTCAAATAATATTCGACATACGTGAAGCCGTTTGCAAGTGTAAATGCAAGTTGTGAAATCGGATTTGCCCCAGCTTCTGCAATATGATAGCCCGAAATGGACACAGAGTAATAATTACGTACTTTTTTGTTAATGAAATACTGCTGAATATCCCCCATCATTCGAAGAGCAAATTCTGTCGAGAAGATACATGTATTTTGCCCTTGATCTTCTTTTAGAATGTCGGCTTGCACCGTTCCACGAACGACTTTCAGCGTTGCTTCCCGAACTTCCGTGAATTCATCCACAGATAAATTGCGGCCAAGTTCTTCTTCCTGTTTCTTCACTTGCTGATCGATCGCAGTATTCATGAACATCGCTAGGATAATCGGTGCAGGACCGTTGATGGTCATCGAAACGGAAGTCGATGGCGCACATAGATCAAATCCAGCGTAGAGCTTTTTCATATCCTCAAGTGTACAAATGTTAACGCCAGATTCTCCTACTTTCCCGTAAATATCCGGGCGTTCGTCAGGATCTTCTCCGTAAAGTGTTACCGAGTCGAATGCTGTAGATAGACGTTTTGCATCGTCGTCTTTCGACAAGTAATGGAACCGGCGATTGGTACGTTCCGGTGTTCCTTCTCCCGCGAACTGACGTTTCGGATCTTCCCCTTCTCGTTTGAAAGGGAATACGCCTGCTGTATACGGATATGAGCCCGGTACGTTTTCTTTGTAAACCCAACGAATAATTTCGCCGTAGTCTTTGAACTTCGGCAACGCCACTTTAGGGATTTTCAATCCGGATAAACTCGTTGTCGTCAGCGCTGTCCGGAGTTCTTTATCCCGGATTTTCGTGACGAATTCGTCTTGTGCATACGATTCTTTCAACGTGTTCCAGTTATCCAGAATGCGTCTAGATTCAGCAGTCATCTCGTTGCGGACGTTGTCATGGAGCTTCTCAAGTGATTTCACGAGTGCATCTTCAGGTGACTTTTCGCGCACTTCTGCGAGCGCTCCTTCGAGCTGATACATCCTCGTTGCAAGATGGGCTTGCTGTTCTGCGTGTTTATGGTAGCCACGGACCGTCGTTGCGATTTCACGTAAGTATTGCAGGCGGTCGTTCGGAATGATGACGTTTTGTTTCTGTGTTTTCACGAATTCGGTGTAAGACGTCGTCCAGTCGCTTCCACATTTTTTATTCAGCGTATCAACGATTGCAGCGAATAAAGTATTTGTCCCTTTATCATTGAACTGGCTCGCGATTGTACCGTAGACAGGCATTGTTTCCAACGATTTATCAAATAAAAGGCGGCTACGTTGGTACTGTTTCTGAACTTGGCTCAATGCATCTTCTGAGCCTTTTCGTTCAAATTTGTTAATAGCGATCAAGTCTGCAAAATCGATCATGTCGATCTTCTCAAGTTGTGAAGGTGCTCCGAATTCGCTCGTCATTACGTACATCGAAACGTCAGAGACTTCGTCGATTTCTGCGTCCCCTTGCCCGATACCGCTCGTTTCCACGATGATCAAGTCATAGCCCGCTACCTTGACGATATCAAGCACGTCTTTCAACGCACCAGAAAGTTCCGTGCGAGAGCCACGTGTTGCAAGACTGCGCATGAAGACGCGCTTATTGAAGATGGCATTCATCCGGATCCGGTCGCCTAGAAGCGCTCCACCCGTTTTCTGTTTCGTCGGGTCGATGGACAGAATCGCTACTTTCCGATCCGGTAGCTCATGAAGGAATCTGCGGATTAATTCATCCGTTAGAGAACTTTTTCCGGCTCCCCCTGTCCCCGTTATCCCGAGAACCGGCGTACCTTTAGTTAGTTCACGCGCGCGATTCAGTAGAGTCAAAGCTTTCTCGTCTTGATCTGCATAGTGCTCTTCGGCATACGTTATGAGGTTCGCAAGCAACTCGGGCTTTGTTGTTTCGACTTGCTCCAAATAAGCCATTTCGTCCTTCACTTCCGTTGCGTAATCGCACTCTTCGACCATGCGATTGATCATCCCTTGAAGGCCGAGTTTGCGACCGTCTTCAGGAGAGAAGATCCATGCGATGCCGTATTGGTGTAGCTCTTTAATTTCTTTCGGGATAATGACGCCGCCCCCGCCGCCATAGATTTTAATATGACCCGCACCGCGTTCCTTCAACAAGTCGTACATGTATTTGAAGTACTCGACATGCCCACCTTGGTACGATGAAATCGCGATTCCTTGGACGTCTTCCTGGATTGCCGCGTTCACGACTTCTTCCACAGATCGGTTGTGTCCGAGGTGAATAACTTCTGCACCTGTCGATTGTAAAATGCGTCGCATGATATTAATGCTCGCATCGTGACCGTCAAATAGACTCGATGCTGTTACAAATCGCACGTGATGTGTCGGTTTGTAAATCTCTTGTTGCGTTTCAGCTGTTGCCATATTCGTGCACCCCTTTTGCTTTGTTTTCCATTTCCCCAATCATTAATTGCTAGCAGGTTTCACTAATCCGTTCAGTAACTGGTCGGTTTGAAATTCAATATAGCCATCTAATGTATACATCTGTTTCAATTCCCATCTGCGGAATGCCCACATTTGCCCTTGGATAACGATGTGGTGTGCCGCAAGTCCGATGCTGTTTTCCGTGATGCGTAGCTCCCCAGCATCTGCGCATGCACGAAGTAGTGTTTCGAATAACCCTGTCATTCCACGTTCTTTTTCCAGCACATATTCGAGTGCATTTTTCGGCAGCGATTTCGATTCTTGATACATGACGACGAATTCATCAGACAAATCATCGATGAGCCTGTAATAGACGTCGATTGCACGGGTGAGCCCGCCAATCGTCGCTTCTTCGTCCGCGATTCCCGAAAGACGGAGCTGCACTTCGTTGTAAATCGTGTCACAGACGAGGTACAGCACGTCTTCTTTCGTACGAATGTACTCGTAGAGCGTACCGATGCTGAATCCTGCTTCCTTTGCAATTTCACGTGTTGTGGAGCGGTGAAATCCTTTTTGTTTGAACAACCGGACAGCACCTTGGATAATCTGTTCTCGCCGTTTTTCGATTAAATCGCCATCTTTTACAGACGACTTTACTTGGTGTTTCAGTTCCATCATCTGACCCCCTTCTTACTTCGTCAGCATACGGGAGATGACGAGGCGTTGCACTTCTTGCGTGCCTTCATAGATTTGCGTGATTTTAGCATCGCGCATAAAGCGCTCGACTGGATAGTCTTTCGTATATCCATATCCACCATAGACTTGAACCGCTTCAGTAGTGACCTTCATCGCCGTGTCGCCCGCCATGAGTTTCGCCATTGCGGATGCTTTTCCGTATGGAAGGTTGTTGGACTCGAGCCATGCAGCTTGGTATGTCAATAGACGAGACGCTTCTGTCGCCGTCGCCATGTCTGCAAGTTTGAAACCAATCCCTTGGTTCGCAGCAATCGGCTTACCGAATTGTACACGCTCTTTTGCGTAACCCACCGCAGCGTCTACCGCACCTTGAGCGATTCCGACTGCTTGTGCAGCAATTCCGTTCCGTCCGCCATCGAGGGTTTTCATCGCGATGATGAAGCCTTGACCTTCTTCACCGAGCATGTTTTCTTTTGGCACACGGCAGTTGTCAAAAATAATTTCTGTTGTTGGAGATGAACGGATGCCGAGCTTTTTCTCTTTTTTCCCAACAGAGAATCCTGGATAATCTGCTTCAACGATGAAGGCAGTCGTCCCTTTGTGCTTCGAGTCTGCGTCCGTAACTGCGAAGACGATGTAAATGTCAGCGATGCCACCGTTTGTGATGAAGATTTTCGAGCCATTCAGGACGTAGTCGTCACCGTCGAGTTTCGCGGTTGTTTTCATGCCGCCCGCGTCTGACCCTGATTGAGGTTCTGTCAGTCCATAAGCACCGATTTTTGAGCCTTCTGCCATAGGACGGAGATACTTCTGCTTCTGTTCTTCCGTTCCGTATTTGAACACCGGCCATCCAGCGAGCGATGTGTGCGCAGAAAGTGTGACGCCAGTTGACGCACAAACGCGTGACAATTCTTCGACTGCGATAACGTATGCGAGGTAGTCGCTACCGATGCCACCGTATTCTTCAGGCCAAGGAATTCCAGTGAGTCCGAGTTCCGCCATTTTTTTGAATAAATCCATGTCGAAGCGTTCTTCTTCGTCACGTTCAGCTGCTGTCGGTGCGACCTCGTTCTCTGCAAAGTCGCGGACCATTTTGCGGATCATTTCGTGTTCTTCAGAAAGTGTAAAGTTCATGGTGAGTTCCTCTTTTCTATTGGATTCGTTGCTTGCTTGAGCGGATTCGACGCTTGCTTGATCACTTTTCCTCTTGCTTGAGCGGATTTATGACTCGCTTGATCACTTTTCCTCTTGCTTAAGCGGATTCGTGGCTCGCTTGATCACTTTCCGCTTGCTTGAGCGGATTCATGACTCGCTTGATCACTTTTCCTCTTGCTTGAGCGGATTTGCGGCTCGCTTGATCACTTTTCCTCTTGCTTGAGCGGATTCGCGGCTCGCTTGATCATTTTCCCTCTTGCTTGAGCGGATTCGTGACTCGCTTGATCACTTTCCGCTTGCTTGAGCGGATTCATGACTCGCTTGATCACTTTTCCTCTTGCTTGAGCGGATTCATGGCTTGCTTGTTCACATTTTTTTATTTGAAGGGGATAGCCTGACAGGTTTGATTGCTACTTCGGCTCTCCTAAATTACTGGTTACTTCGTTAGGTGCTTGGAAATTACGATGCGTTGGATTTCGCTCGTACCTTCGTAGATTTGAGTGACTTTGGCGTCGCGGAAATAGCGCTCGACGGGATAGTCTTTCGTGTAGCCATAGCCACCGAATACTTGGACAGCTTCGATTGCGTTGTCCATCGCCGTTTGCGAGGCGAATAGTTTAGCCATGGATGCTTCTTGTGCGCATGATTTGCCTTCAGCACGAAGTTGAGCTGCTCGGTAAACGAGTAAGCGCGCGGCTTCTGTAGCGGTTGCCATGTCGGCAATTTTGAAGCCGATTCCTTGATTTGCAGCGATTGGTTTGCCGAATTGGACACGTTCTTTTGCATAGTCAGTAGCAGCTTCAAGTGCGGCTTCTGCGATGCCAAGTGCTTGTGCCGCGATGCCGATTCGTCCGACATCGAGGTTTGCCATGGCGATTTTGAAGCCTGCATTTTCCTCACCCAGCAAATTTGCTTCAGGTACAAGCATATCTTCGAATGTGAGCTGGACGGTACGAGAGCCGTGCATGCCCATTTTGTCTTCATTTTTCCCGATAATTAAACCAGGAGTATCACCATCTACGATGAACGCCGAAATGCCATATGATCCTTTGGATGGATCCGTTGCGGCGAAGACAATGTAAACGTCCGCTTCCCCGCCATTTGTGATAAACACTTTCGAGCCGTTTAGGACGTAACCGCCATCCTTTTTCACAGCGCGTGTTTTAAGGGAGCCTGCGTCCGAGCCCGATGCAGGTTCTGTCAGACAGAATGCGCCGAGTAATTCGCCAGCTGCCATTCTTTTCAAGTATCGTTCTTTTTGTTCTTCTGTCCCGAAGTAAAGAATCGGGTTGGTACCTACGGATGTATGTACAGAAAGAATGACTCCGACAGTTGCGTGCACTTTCGAAAGTTCGTGGATTGCACTAATGTACGAGACGAAATCCATCCCAGCACCACCGTACTCTTCAGGAACGGTAATCCCCATGAGCCCGAGTTCGCCCATCTTTTTGAGGATTTCTGTCGGGAATTCATCCGCCTCCAAATTTGGTATAAATGGTTCGATTTCCGCTTTGGCAAAATCCTTTACCAGTTTGCGCATCATCTGTTGTTCTTCGGTGAAATGGAAATCCATAAGTTAGTCCCCTTTTATGAGTACGAGTAGAAGCCCCGCCCTGATTTTTTGCCAAGCCATCCAGCGTTTACATATTTACGAAGCAATGCACATGGGCGATATTTCGGATCGCCATAGCCCTCTTGCAGCGTTTCCATAATGTACAGGCATGTGTCGAGTCCGATGAAATCTGCGAGTTGAAGTGGTCCCATTGGATGGTTCATCCCGAGTTTCATCACTTCGTCGATCGCTTCTTTCGTTGCGACACCTTCTTGGAGTGTAAAAATCGCTTCATTGATCATCGGCATAAGGACACGGTTTGCAACGAATCCCGGATAGTCGTTCACTTCTACAGGTACTTTACCAAGTTTGTTCGTCATGTCCTCCACCGCTTGGTACACTTCGTCTGATGTGGATAAACCGCGAATGATTTCGACAAGCTTCATCACCGGTACCGGGTTCATATAATGCATGCCGATGACGTGTTCCGGACGCTTCGTTGCCGCTGCGATTTCTGTGATGGGCAATGATGATGTGTTCGTCGCAAGAATCGTATGAGGCGGCGCAATTTCGTCCAGTTGTTTGAAAATCGATTTTTTGATGTCCATGTTTTCTACTGCCGCTTCGATGACAATATCGACGTTTTGTGCATCATTGATATCCAGTGATTTCGTGATGCGACCAAGGACAGCTTGTTTTTCATCTTCTGTCATTCGTTGTTTTTCAACATTGCGAGCTAGATTTTTCTCGATAACTTTGATGCCTTTTGCATATGATTCTTCTTTGACATCATTGAGTGTCACATTGAATCCTGCTTGCGCGCAAACTTGCGCGATGCCGCCGCCCATTTGTCCAGCGCCGATTACCATTACGTTTTGAATGTTCATGTCTATTCATCCTTTCAGTTTCGTGTTTATTGGTAGTGCGAGCTTTTCCAGGTTCAGATTAAATTTTGTTAATCTGGCATCCTCGAAATGCTCATAAACTCTCGATTCTGCTCATAAATCTCGGATTTTGCTCATGAACCTCCGCATGCGGCGGAATTCAATTGATCACTAATCCATCCTGTCGCGCCAAGTGCTCTTAACCAATCAAAACCAAGATTAATTGGTGTGCTTCGCTTTGCAAAGCATTTTCTGTAGAGAGGAGAAGACATTTGGCTCCTTCATTGAAGCCATACTTTGCCACTCTCGGAGATTGTGATCATAAATCTCGGATTCCGCTCATAAACGCTAGAATCTGATCATTAATCTGCAATAACGCTCATAAATCTCGAAATGTGATCATAAAACCACAAAACTGCTCATAAAACCTGAAATGTGATCATAATCTTCGAATTCCGCTCATAAACTTCCCGCGCGACAGGTTTGCTCGCCTTGCTATTTATTGTTTAGGAACTTCAATCATAATCGCGTCGCCTTGGCCTCCGCCAGAGCAAATTGCTGCCACTCCGATTCCGCCACCACGGCGTTTGAGTTCGTAGGCAAGTGTCAAAATGATTCGGGCACCGCTAGCGCCGATTGGGTGACCGAGTGCGACTGCGCCGCCATTGACGTTCACTTTTTCTGGAGCGAGTTTCGCAATATCTGAACTCGCGAGTGCAACGACAGCGAATGCTTCATTGATTTCAAATAGGTCAATTTCTTCAATCGATTTCCCTGTTTTCTCTAGGATTTCATTGATGACCAGTCCTGGGGTTTGTGGGAAGTTTTCCGGCTCGACTGCCACTTCTGCGTGACCAATCACCGTTGCGAGAACGTTTTTGCCTTCGCGCTCTGCTCGCTCGTCACTCATCAATACGAGTGCACATGCGCCGTCATTCACACCAGGTGCGTTCCCTGCAGTGACAGATCCGTCTTTACCAAAAGCCGGGCGAAGTTTCGCAAGCACTTCGAGTGACGTGTCTTTACGCGGTGCTTCGTCTGTGTCGACAACGATTGGATCGCCTTTACGTTGCGGAATTTCAACGGGTGTGATTTCATCCGCAAAAATTCCTTTTTCCATAGCAGTTACGGCACGTTGATGACTACGTAGCGCCCACTCATCTTGGCGTTCACGTGTCACGTTGAACGCTTCTGCTGTTGAGTTTCCGAACGTGCCCATGTGTACATTCCCTGGAGAGAACGAATCGGAAAGTCCGTCGTAAATCATTCCATCGACGAGTGTCGCATCGCCCATGCGTAATCCGAAACGACCTTTAGGCAAGTAATATGGTGCATTTGACATTGACTCCATGCCGCCTGCAACGATAACTTCTTCGTCTCCAAGTCTGATAAGCTGATCGCCGAGCGTCACACTGCGCATGCCGGATGCACAAACTTTGTTAATCGTTTCTGTTTTCACTTTCCACGGAAGTCCAGCTTTTGTCGCCGCTTGTCTTGATGGAATCTGTCCTTGTCCTGCTTGTAAAACAGTTCCAAAAATCACTTCGTCTACATCAGTTACTTCGACTCCCGAGCGTTCCAGAGCGGATTTAATCGCCGCTCCACCTAAATCACTTGCAGTGAGGGTTTGTAGTGCGCCACCCATTTTTCCAAAAGCAGTTCGTGCGCCGTCAATCAATACTGTTTTAACCATTTTCATCATCCTCCAGTTTTTGATAGCGTTTACATTCCGAGTTGCAAGGAGCGACTGAACGCTCGCTCGATAAGGCTCCATTAGAAAGGGGAAGCACTGGTGCTCCCCCTCGGTTTGATTTGTTTTATAATTCTGTTCTGTTCGACTGTCTTAATTGTAGGACAAATCTGTCAGTCTTGCAAACTTTATTATTGTAAAACAGGTTCCAGTTCAGTCTCTGATCCGTCTGCAATACCTTCACCGAATACAGAGCGTTCGAGAAGCTCTGCAATGTCATACGTTCCGACAGTTTCTTCCACTTCAATCGCTTTCGTTCCGTCAGACAACATCGTTAAGCAATACGGACACCCAGAAGAAATGATTCCTGGTGTCACTTCCATCGCTTGCTCCGTTCGAGCGACGTTGATGCGGTGACCTGCGTCTTCTTCCATCCACATGAGACCTCCACCGGCGCCACAGCACATGCCGTCTTGACGGTTTCGCTTCATCTCAACCAAGTTAACACCTGGAATGGATTTCAAAATTTCACGTGGTGCATCGTAAACGTCGTTGTAACGACCGAGGTAACACGAATCGTGGAACGTGATCGTTTCTTCGATTGCGTGTTGCGGCTTCAATCGGCCTTGTTGGACGAGTTCATGGAGCAGCTCAGTATGGTGATAAACTTCAGCAGTGAAGCCAAAGTCTGGATACTCATTTTTAAAAATGTTGAATGCGTGCGGATCGATTGTAACAATCTTTTTCACTTCCGCTTTTTCGAATTCAGCGATGTTTGCAGTAGCAAGTTCTTGGAATAGGAATTCGTTTCCGAGACGACGCGGTGTGTCACCGGAGTTCTTTTCTTTATTGCCAAGAATTGCGAATGAAACCCCTGCTTCGTTCAACAAGTGAGCGAATGACAACGCGATTTTTTGTGAACGGTTGTCGAATGCACCCATTGAGCCGACCCATAGCAAGTATTCGAATGATTCGTCTGCTTTTTTCAGTTCTTTCACCGTTGGAATCTTAAGATCCGGACGTGCATCACGCCAGTTCTCTTTCTCTTTACGGTTCAGTCCCCACGGATTACCTTGGCGTTCGATGTTGGTCATCGCGCGCTGTGCATCCGCATCCATTTTACCTTCCGTCATTACGAGGTAACGGCGAAGGTCTATGATTTTATCAACGTGCTCGTTCATAACTGGACATTGGTCTTCACAGTTACGGCACGTCGTACATGCCCAAATTTCTTCTTCAGTGATGACATCGCCAATCAAAGATGGATTGTAAATGTCGTCCATTGTTGCGCCTTCGAGACCAGCTGCAAGTGCGATCTGGTTCCCTTTTGTGTGACCAAACATGAAACTTGGCACCCAAGGTTTTTGTTTCGTTGTCAATGCACCTGTGTTCGTCAAGTTGTCGCGTAGTTTTGTGATCAAATCCATCGGTGACAGCATTTTCCCTGTTCCTGTGGCTGGACACATATTCGTACAGCGACCACATTCTACGCACGCATACAAGTCGATCATTTGAAGTTGTGTGAAGTCCGTGATTTTGCCGACGCCAAGTGTTGGCATTTCATCTTCATCTTCTATTTCTTCAAGCGCTTCAAAATCAATTGGCGCAAGTTTTCCACGACGGTCGAAACGCATCATGTACGTATTGACTGGTCCTGCGATCAAGTGTGCGTGCTTCGATTGCGGCACGTACACGAGGAATGTGAGCAATGTCAGCAAGTGAATCCACCATGCGACGAAGAAAATCGCTGCTGCAGCCGTTGGCGATAGGAAACTGAAAACGGTTGCAATTCCTGACGCCATAGGTTCTGTCCACGTCGTTGCGTGGCCATGCCAGATCATGTTCATACCGTTTGCAACGAGTGTAGAAATCATAAGGGATCCGATAAAGATGAGGACAAGCCCTGACTTCCAGCCACGCTTCAAGCGTGTTAGTTTTTCCATGTAACGACGGTAGAATGCCCAAACAACGGCTACGAGGATGACCGCAACAACAATCTCCTGGAAGAATGTGAAGAATGGATAGACCGGTCCAAATGGTAAGTGTGAATCCGGTTTCAATCCTTTCCAAATGAGGTCGATCGCTCCGAATTGAACGAGTAGGAATCCATAGAAAAACATAACGTGGATTGAGCCACTCTTTTTATCTTTCATTAGTTTCTTTTGTCCGAATACGTTCACCCAAACTTCTTTCAAGCGTTTTTGTACATTATTGTCAAAGTCTTCTTTTTGCCCGAGTCGGATGAATTGCGTGCGTGTTTTGATTAAATATGTAAACAGCGCCAGCCCATATGCGACGATGCCTAGGAATAAAACCCAATTGGCGATTAATAAAGGTGTCATGTTGTCCTCCCCTTTTTTGTATGTAGTGAATGTTCTTACTAGTCTAGACGAATTGAGGCAATTTGTCGATGCGTTATTTACTAGTTTAAGATATGAATGAGCATTCAGTCAATGAAAATTTTGAAATGCTGGTGAATTCTGATGAAGTAATCATTTGTTTGGGGATTCGTGAGTGGATTGCACTGAGTATCGTTCGTGGGAGTTGAAGATTATGAGCACTTTTCGAGATTTATGAGCATTTTTTGGAGTTTATGATCACTTTGCAGGGTTTATGATCACTATCTTGTGTTTATGATCACTTTTGAAGTTTTATGAGCACTTTCTAGAGTTTATGATCACTATTCGGGATTTATGAGCACATTCTTCTATATCTTGAGCGCAACCCAATATTTGAACGAACACGGGAGCACAAACCCGCACTAAACAAGCGAAGCGCTACCAATCAATCTCTTGAACTGAAGTTTGATGGCAATGAATTCTGCTAGGGAACGCATTAATGCAAGAGCACCCAACGGATTGAGCACTCTAGATATCATGCCAAAGCACGTAGCGATGTACCCAAGATATGGTTAGCTTCTGCAAGTTGGGATGGATCGATTTGCAGAAGAACAACCGTTGAGGGGCCGGCTGAACAAGTTACGTCGAGTGGATTGGCCATCTCGCAAGTCGTGTCTCCCGTAACCACTTGCCATTCCGCCAAAATCCCGTTCGAACCAACTGGCCAAATTCGTTGGATGAGTCCATTACGACGCGCTTTTTCGAGTTTGGCAAGTGAAGCGATTTCAGATTCCCTTGTGAGGACCTCTTCACCTACTAGGGGCGTTCCATATGTATACCAGATTCCGTCTAAAACATTAGATTCGCAAGTCTGTTTGCCCATCAACGTTATCGCAACAGCGGATTGACGAAGCGACATATTCGTTTCACTGCTACCACTGATTGGCGGCGCCACTACACCAATTTCATCGAACACGTCACGAATCCCATCACAATACCGGTCCCAACTCGCGTCTCCACTGAAATTATGAAGCAACACCGCCTCTGGTTCCGCACCCGCCGCCCACTGTTCGAGTAGGGCGACGCGGGTTGCGAAACGCGCGGTGATCCGGTCTGGAACAGCAACGAGGTCATCCGTTTTCTCACCGATGCCTCCAGAATTATCTGTTGTGACAATCCAGTCACCGAGCTGAATCGCATTCCGGTATGCGGTCATTCGCTTGCATTATCCTTTTTGTCTTTAGCGCCTGTACGGAATACTTTTGCACTGCGGACGTATTCATTATCCGAAACGTTTGCTCGCTTGTTGACGATACGCGCTGCAACGAATAAGTAGTCCGATAGACGGTTCAAATAACGTTGGACTGTGCCTGGTACGTCTTCCTCATTCTTCATAAGTGTCACAGTAATCCGTTCTGCGCGGCGAGTGACTGTTCTACAGATATGAAGTGACGCAGCTGCGTGTGTGCCTCCTGGTAGGATGAATTTCTCGAGTGGCGGTGCCTCTTCCATCAGTTCGTCAATGCGTTGTTCGAGCACTTCGATTGGCTCATCCGATAGTTTGTAGTGGCGTTCTTTCATGACATTCGCGAGATCTCCTCCACCGTCGAACAACTCGTTCTGAACCGCTTCGAGGTCGTCAAAAATATCTCGACACGTTTCTAAATCCAGTTCCGCCATCGCTTTTCCGATGAATGAATTCAGTTCGTCGATTGTGCCATAGGCTTCGACGCGCAAGCTATCTTTGTCCACTCGTCCTCCGATTAAACTCGTTTGACCTTTGTCCCCAGTTTTCGTATAAATTTTCATGAAAAGTCTCCCCTTTATTTCAGTTTTTGTGGGATGCCATACCAAATTCGTGTGACTCCCTCTGCCACTTTCATTAAATGCTGATTCAACCTGCCGCATGCATCGCGAAGTGCTCGTTCATGCGCATCCATCGGTACAATTCCTCTGCCAATGTCCGTAATGATGAGTGTTACGTTTTTTCCTAGTATGGTGTTGAGTAAATCATGAATGGCTTTTTCTTCATCGTCAAGTTGAGTAGCCATCCACTCTTCGACGTTGCATATTACAGCCGGTTGATGGTCAGGTAGCTCGTTCAACAGCGTCAATTCAAGAGGCGTTTCATCCCCAAACCATCTAGCTTCTGCAGACATCATTTCCCGGACAAATTTCCGTTTTCCGTTAGCCGATCCACCGATAACGATGTGCATCGCTGTCCCTCCTTCCACTGTTCCTCTGAATCCCAGTGAAACCTGTAGATTGCACCATGCGGGACGGACCATGACCAGAATTCACGTTGTTGTGGAGCAAATCGTGTTAGTAACAGCCGGATTGGGCCGCCGTGCGTAATGAGTTGCGCACCTGAAGGCAATTGTTGAAACGCCTCAAGTACTCGCATTTCTACTTGTCTCAACGATTCTCCTCCAGGAGGTGCAATCGTCGTCGGATTCTCCACCCAACTTCGGTAATGATCATTCTTTTCAAGCTGTGCATACGTTTTTCCTTCAAATTCACCAAAATTACATTCTCGGAACCGGGCATCTTCAAAATAGTTCGCGTTCGGAAACAGCAATGCCGCCGTTTGTTTCGTCCGCAATAAATCACTTCCGTAAACTGCGACATGCTCGATATCGAACGGCCTTACAGCAACAGGAACAATCGGTTCGTCCGTCCACCCAACGTATTGTCGTTTTCCATTTCCAACTGTCGGCAAGTGACGGATTACAATGAACTCAACACTGCGATCCATAGCACAACCTCCATTCCTTCAATGAACGCACCGCTTAAATCACCTGTGACGCCTCCAAAATTACGAACGGTCCACGATCGATACAGCAAGAGTGAAAGACCGATTACACTCGCAATAACCACCGGCAGAATGGTGGTCTCCAAAACAATTCCTATGGCAATTAACCCTGCCACCATGCACACAATTGTCCAACTAATGAGCGGACCGCGGTTCAGTTTTTCAAGAAAAAAATGTGCCATGCCGCTTTCTTTTGCAGGTTTGGTGGAGACAAAGTAGATGACCATTGCGCTTCGTGCGAAAAATGGAACTGCAACGAGGACGTAAACACTTGCTTGGCTCGTTGCAATTAATTCCTGCAGTAACGCGAACTTTAAGAAGATGAATACGATTAACCCAAGCGTACCGAATGCGCCAATTCGGGGGTCACCCAAAATTTCATGACGGCGTTTTTGATCACGATAAGAAAAGTAAGCATCACTCGTATCTGCAACGCCATCCAAATGCAATCCACCCGTGAGAGCAATTCCAACAACTAGCGCTAGAACGCTAGCGAGAAGTGACCCGAATCCAAGCCAGTCACTTAGAAGAATAATCGCAGTCATTACAAGGCCAATCAATGCACCTACAAACGGCAACGCACCATACATCGCCGTGATATGACGCCGTTCCATCGGCAGTTCTTTTCGGATCGGAATGCTTGTGAAAAACTGAAGTGCTAGTAGAATTCCATTCATCGACACGCCTCTTCCACTCCGATAATCCCTTTCAGTAATGACCAGTCGATATGCTGACGGACGTGTTCAGACCATGCATCATAATGATCTATCCCACTCGGTGCTAGTGTTTTAGGTCTCGGGGTATCTTCTTCAGCAATTCCGTGATCGGGTTTGTATGGCAGTACTCCCAATACCGGAATCCCTGTGTAGGATTCGATAAATTCAACACCCTCTTGGAATCCCTCGGGATCACCTTTGAATTTATTAATAATTATCGCCTTCACACGATTTCGTTCGGATCGTTGTAGCAATTCGAGGGTACCGACGATTGACGCAAAAACACCGCCACGATCGATGTCTGCAACGAGAACGACGGAAACATCCGCCAGTTCGGCAACCCGCATGTTTACAATGTCCCGCGCGAGTAAATTCATCTCCACTGGACTTCCCGCACCTTCAATAACAATCGCTTCGAACGAGTCATTTAAAGAATCGAGTGAACGTCCAATCGCCTGAATCGCCTGCTTGAAATACACATCCCGATAGGCCATGCCACTAACGGGTTTAAGGCGTTCACCACAGAACGTCCCTGTCAGAGTTCCGTCTGCTCCAGGCTGTAAGATGATCGGGTTCATGTCGGCTGTTGGTTCTGTGCGAGCAGCTTCTGCTTGGATAAATTGCGCCCTGCTGATTGGTATTCCGTTTATTGCGCGCTCAGTATAAGGGGATAAATTCTGGGACTTAAACGGCGCAACACGTATGCCTTCGTTCGCAAGCAATCGGCATAGTGCTGTGCAAACCAGGCTTTTCCCAACGTCTGAAGCGGTTCCCATGACCATGATTCCTTTCATAACTGCGCCCCCCTTTGTTTATGAACAATCGGCAAACCACTATCCATTTCAATCGCGGCATCCGCTTTCGCAACGATTGCTTGGTGCAATGTACCAAGTGTATGTGTATACATACGTGTGATTTCCTCTGTCTTTAGTGCTTCATCGAACACTTCGTTTGAAACGATGACGAGTTGGTTCGTGCGGTTTTGGATACGCTCGATTGTATCTAGCAACGTAGTAATCTTCTGATTCATACACTCCGGCTTCAAAATACAGGGCGTTCCGGTTTCCCAGCCTGCAAATGCTTCGTTTCCTAGCCACGTCGTTACGCAGTCCCAGAGTACATGGTCGTCCGGTTGTAAGTTAGGTAACACTTGCTCAAGATGAGTTGGCTGCTCAATCGTTGTCCAGCCATCATCAGCTCGATCTGCCCGATGACGTGCAATCCGCATTGCCATTTCATCGTCAGTTGCGGTGCCGGAAGCGATGTATACGAGCCGGCCATCTGTCTGTTTTGCTTCCGTTCGAACAAGCTGTTCGGCGTAAGCACTTTTTCCGCTTCGTACCCCTCCACAAATGAACGTCAGCGTGCCCTGTTTTTCATCCAAAAGAGGTACTAGTGTATTACGCAAGGTCTCCATGTCGCTAGCGGATTTCATGCCAATACGGAGCCAACGTCCACCAAGTCCTTTGAAGTTTTCGGTATGGCGAACCACGATGCCTTGTGTGAGCAGACTATTGAAAACATCTTGTGCCGCTATATGTACAGGGGGCTTGAATAGGATGAAATTCGTGACAGAGTCGATGACTTTGCAACCGTGTGCTGTTAAAAAGTTGGTCATCTTCAAGCGTTCTTCAGTTGCTTGCAGGATCGCACGCTCGCGGTAGTCTGCTTGCTGTAGACAAATCGTCCCGAGCTGTGCCGCAATCGCGTTGATGTTCCAATGAGGTGCACTTCGTTTGATAGCGTCAATACGATCAGGATGTGCGACCGCATACCCAAGCCGGATTCCTGGAATGGCGTACAATTTCGTCATCGAGCGGACGACAATCAGATTCGAGTAATTCTTGACTTCCGGAATGAATGACAAGTTTTCATCCACCCAATCAATGAATGCTTCGTCCAAAATGACGTCGCAGGAAACCGTAGCCGCATGTTGAATGAGCGAGTCTAATTCCGTTCGGTTCGGCAAAACGCCTGTCGGATTGTTCGGCGTGCATATGTATAGGACGTCCGCTATATCCATTGCGATTATAAGTTCTTCAATTGGTAACGCGAACCCGTTTTCTTCGCTCGCTTGGACATGTGTAATGCTCGCACCCGCTGCGGTTAATGTTGCTTCGTATTCGGAGAATGTTGGATGGACTAGGATAGCTCGTTTTCCCCGGTATCGATTGGCGACGAGTGAGAGAATTTCTGCAGCTCCATTGCCGAGAACAAGTTGCTCATCCCCGATCCCGTGAAACTCTGCGACTGCTGAGCGGAACGGTTCACCGTTCGGATCCGGATAGCGAGAAATCTTTGGAAGAAGCTCGTTCCAGCCTGTTTGAATCGCTTCAGGTGGGCCTGCGGGATTACAGTTTTCGCTAAAATCGAGCACTTCCAACGGCTGCTTGAGATTCAGTGTTTCGTATAGCTTGTGCGGGTTCGCTCCATGGTTAGGCAATGGCATAGATAATCCCTCCGATGATGATGCCAAGCGCCCAAACGCCGTATGCTGCGCGATTTAGTTGGACGAGTGTTTGATTGATATGGATGGCAGTGAGTTTCTGCAAGTTCGGACCAAACTTTGGTCGGCGAGATGCGATACCTTTATATATATTTGTACCACCAAGTTGGACGCCAAGTTGCCATGCGGTAGCCGCTTCCAAATAGCCACTGTTCGGACTCGGGTGCTTCTTTGCATCCGTTCGCCAGCCTTCGAATCGCTCGCGAAGTGGTATGCCTCCTTTATTCGGCGAAAGAATGACAATGAGAAAGCCTGTTATTCTCGCTGGAATGTAGTTCAGGACGTCGTCGGCACGTGCAGATGCCGTTCCGAATTCGCGATAGCGGTTATCTTTGTAACCGACCATCGAGTCCAATGTATTCACTGCTTTGTACAACCACAACCCTGGAGCTCCGAGAATGAAAGCGAAGAAAAGGGGTGCTGTGACGCCATCCGAGATGTTTTCTGAGACCGTTTCTACGACGCCTCGCGTGACTTCGGATTCGTTCAATTCATGCGTATCTCTTCCTACGATCCACGACAACTTTTTGCGCGCTTCTTTCATGTCGCCTTCTTCAAGGGGCATTGATACGTCGAGCGCTGCGGTGCGCAAACTTTTTTGGGCGAGCCCGATTGCGATGAATATACTTTCTGTTGCAACACCGACTGCTGGATGCCACCAATAAGCTGCGACTGTCAAGATTGCAAACAGTAAGAATGTCGGCAATACGACAAGAACTAGTAGCACAGCTCCTTTTGCAGTGCGTTTGCTCCCTTTGTTCAGCAAGTTTGTGAGTTTCGTGACATACGTTCCGAGCCAACGAACAGGGTGTGGCCAGTTTGGGGGATCACCGATGAGCTGGTCTAGATAGAATCCGAGTGTGACGGCGAGTAGATGCGCTAAAATCAGCCCTTCCATCCCTTCGCCTCCTTGTAAGTCTGGATGGCCCGGATTGTGCATTCATAGACCCCAGTCCCGATCAATTTACCGAGTGGTGTGATGGGTCCTGCATAAGGGAGTTCTTGTCCTATTTGTGTTGCCGCAACGAGTAAACTATCCGTCGACGTCCCAGTTGCTTGAGTTCCCGTTAGCGGATCAAGCACATTTTCCGTCTGAAGCGCACGTGTTTTCGCTTCGGTTGCGGTGATCATCGCTTGGATGAATGCCTCATCGGAAAGCCGACCGTTGACGATAATCCAAGTGTTAATGGTGCCGACACGCGCTTCCCTTTCTCGTGCTTTTGAGACGTCAACTGCATTTCCGACGCCTGCTGTGACAGCGATGACGATTGAGATGCCTTCATCTGCAAAGCTAGCAATTTCAGCGTGTAGTGTTTGGACAGCAGTCATCATGCCGACTGTATCCGTTAGGTGATGACCCCGCTTTTCAAGATAGTCTTCCATTTCCTTTTTCACGTCATCGCAATCATAATTTGCATCGACATGGCGATTGACGAACGTTGTGTACCATCCAGTTCCTGGATTATGTACCGCGGACGAAACCGTTTTGAGTGATTGTGGTGCGTGAAATTGCACGCTATCTGCTGTGACGGCGAACTGGGTTTCATCCACAACGAGAGGCACTTCTACACTTCCATTCATGGATGGTAACAACGTCATTTGTGGTTTTGGTAATTCCGGATGGGCTTGTGTTTTAACAGCCGCTTTGTAGACGGAATGAATGATTGGTTCCCGCACAACGTCTTGCGGCGAGCCGATTTTTGCGATTTCTCCGTTTTCCATGAGGAGTAATCGGTCGCAATAGAGCGCTGCTAAGTTGACATCATGGAAGACGGAAACTACGGTTTTCCCTTCGTCTACTGCGAGACTTCGGACAGTGTCGAGCAATTGTTGTTGGTAGGCGATGTCCAGATGGTTCGTGGGTTCATCCAACAACAGAAGTGGAGCTTGCTGAGCTAAAGCTTGCGCGACAAAGACTCGCTGCTGTTCTCCTCCTGATAACGATTCGATCAGAGTGTTTTCATAGCGTGTAACACCTGTACGTTCCATTGCATGGGTTACAGCTTCTTCGTCTTCAGCTGTCCACGAGGAGAACAGCCCCGTTTGGTACGGGTAGCGCCCGAGTTCAACAGTTGCCTTGACAGTATGCGAAAATGCATGTGCGTGCATTTGTGGAAGTACTGCAACGTTGCGTGCAAATTCTTTAGGTGAGTAACTATCTGCATCTCTGTCCGCGATTTTAACGGTTCCTGCTTGTTTCGGTAGGATGCCTGAAATCATTTTGAGAAGTGTCGATTTCCCACTTCCGTTTGGTCCGAGAATGCCAAGTATTTCCCCAGGTTGTACGTCGAATGACACGTTTTTTACGATTAGTTCTTTGCCATATCCACCAGTTAACCCTTGTATGTGCAACATCACGCAGTCCCCCCTTTCCGTTGTCGATAAAAGATAAATGCAAATACCGGCGCGCCGATGAATGCGGTGATGACGCCAACGGGTAGTTCTGTCGGCGAAATAATCGTACGGGCAATGAGGTCACAAATGATGAGTAACGTTGCCCCATTCATGAACGATAGTGTGAGTAGATGACGATGGTCAGATCCCCAAAGTAGGCGTGTCATATGGGGTACGACGAGTCCTACGAAACCGATTGTGCCTGAAACGGATACTGCTGCACCCGTTAGGATCGAGCCCCCGATTAAGATGACGAGTTTTCGTCGTTTGACGTCCACGCCTAAGTGCTTCGCCCGGTCTTCCCCGAATAGCATCGCGTTTAGCTCTCTGCGGTTCATCCATAGAAGAAACGAACCAATGATGGTGAACGGGAGAATCATGTTGATGTAATTCCAGCCTTTCATCGAAACACTGCCGAGTAGCCAGCTAATGATTTGACGCAACTCTTCACCTGTAAGCGCAATCATTAGTGATAGTACGGAGCCGAGGAATGAGCCGAAAATGATCCCAGTTAAAATGATGGTTTCCATGTTGAGACCGCGATCGACGAGTTTGGCGAAGCCGAGAACGACAAACATCGTAATTGCGGCACCCACCATACTGAAAACAGGGAGTGTGTAGAGACCAAGGAATGGAATGCTAATGCCAAAAAAGAGTGTCATCACAGCACCTACAGAGGCGCCGGATGACACTCCGAGGGTGTATGGATCTGCAAGCGGGTTTTTAAGTAACCCTTGGAATGCAGCACCAGCAATGGCAAGTGACGCACCGACGAGTCCAGCTAGGATGACGCGCGGCATTCTGATTTTCCATAAAATATTGGTCGCCGTCGTATCTGCTCCTTGGTTCCATAATGTGCTGATCGGCACATGGACAGATCCGATAGATACACCAAGACCAACTGCCGTCAATAGGACGGCAGCTGAAACGATGTAGGCGATCAGTGGTTTTCTCACTTAAATGCCTCAGGATAGACTGCTTTTGCGACTTCTTCAAGTCCTTCAGCAAGACGTGGACCTGTTCGGCTAGTTAAGTTTGAGTCGACTTGTACAACTTGGTCTTCTTTGACAGCTGTAATGTCAGCGAAGCCGTCACGCTTTTTGACGCTGTTGATAACGTCAGGTGTGTAGTCATGCATGATGACCATGACGTCCGGATTTTGTTTAACGATTTCTTCAGGGCTAATCATGATCCATCCTTCTTCTGTCACGACGTTTTCAGCGCCAATCTTGTCGAGGATTTCTTGCATGAATGTATTTTTACCAGGTACGTAGATTTCAGGTACGTCAGATGTTTCTACAATGACACGTTTAGGAGTTTCGATGTCGGCAGTTTTCGCAACGACTTCCTCGACTTTCGCCTTCATGTCTTCAACGACTTTTGTCGCTTCTTCTGATTTGCCAGTTGCTTCGCCAATTGCTTCGATTGTGCTGTACGTTTCGTCGAAGTTCATCGCATTTTTCACGATGTACACGGGAATTCCAGCATCACGGATTTGTTGGTAACCAGCTTCAGAACCAGGAAGTGACATTTCGTGTCCGAATACCATTTCTGGATTCATAGAGATGATTTTTTCGATATTGAGGTTCATGTCACCGATTTTTTCTTTTTGTGTTGCGTCTTCCGGGAAATCTGAATAATCATCGACTGCAACGATTTCGTCGTCGAGTCCAAGTGCAAAGAGAATTTCCGTGTTGCTTGGAAGTGTAGAAATGATTGTTTCTGGTGCTTTTTCAAGTGTGATTTCTACGCCAGTAGCATCTTTTATTGTCATTGGGAAGGTAGCGGCGTCGGCATCTTCACTTGCTTCTGAATCGGATCCGTTATCTTTGTCGGACTGCTCAGTTGTTGCTGCGTTGTTATCTGTTCCTTTGTCTTTGTTGTCGTCTGCTCCACCACAAGCGGTTAGAAGCAGGACAGCAAGTACGGCTGTAAGCCACAGTTGCCACATTTTTTTCATGATTTGTTTTCCCCCTATTTTGTCCAAACAAAAATCCCCCATTGTGTATATGGAGGATGAGCGCATTGGAAATGAGGCGGACTTCGCCAAATTTCACCATGTCTATCCTCGTAGATCTCGGGTGATTACCGAAAATAGGCAGGTCTCCTGGCTTGTGCTTTGACGCTCATTGCGCGCCTTCCCGAAAGTTTTTCCGGGGGCTTTGGCAGATAAGCTAGCACGTACAGTGGCGGGACCGCGCCGGATTGGAACCGGCTTCCCTTTTAACCTCGATTGCTCAAGGCACCTTTTTCGTGTTTGTTATGTAATTTGATACATTCCTATTATACAGAAGTGTCTGGAAATGTCGAGAGGGTGCTGGCGAATATTGTCATGTTGTGTGGATGGTGGAAGTTTTGAGTTGGACGACACTCATGGCGATTTGTCCTACACTGACGGGGGTTTTTCGAACACTCAGGCTGAGTTCTCCGACACATATGGTCATTTCTCCATCACTTAGCGAAGTTTCTCGATAACGGGACACAATTCAACCTGGTTTAAGGGATTTTTTGGGGGCGCTTCGCTTGTTTCAAAACTGTAGCTTGCCGGCTTAAAGGAATCGGCTCTATGCCAACAAGTATCGGCAAGTTCGTGGCATGAATCGGCACTACGGCGAGGGGAATCGGCACTTTCGAGCCAAGTATCGGCATTATCGGCGAATTAATCGGCATCGGCACACAATTCAACCTAGTTTAAGGAATTATCCGGGTGCGCTTCGCTTGTTTTTGATCACACAAAAAAGCCCTCCATGTATACTGGAGGGCTTGAAGTAGAAAATTACATACGTTCTGGTGCTGCGACGCCAACGAGTTTCAAGGCATTGGCAATCGTTGTGCGAGCTGCTGTGATCAGCGCTAGGCGTGCTTCAGATAGCTCACGATTCTCATCATCCAACACTTTTTCCGCATTGTAGAAACTATGGAATGTGGATGCGAGTTCTTGAATATATGTCGTGATGCGGTGCGGTGCGCGGAGGCGCGCTGCGTCGCTGACGAGTTGTGGGAAGTCCCCGATTTTTTTGATCAAATCGATTTCCTTTTCCGCTTTCAACAACGATACGTTGGCAACAGATGATGATACGCCTTTTTCTTTAGCTGCACGTAAAATCGAAGAGATTCGAGCGTGTGCGTATTGCGCGTAATACACCGGATTTTCATTGGATTTAGAAACGGCTAGATCCAAGTCAAAGTCCATTTGTGCATCACCTGAACGCATTGCGAAGAAGTAACGTGCTGCGTCTAAACCGACCAATTCAACGAGTTCACGAAGTGTAACGGCTTTACCAGTACGTTTACTCATCTTGAACTTTTCGCCATCTTTATAGAGCTGTACCATTTGCGCAACTTCCACTTCTAACGTCTCGCGGTCATAACCAAGTGCTTGAATTGCCGCTTTCATACGTGGAATGTATCCGTGGTGGTCTGCACCCCATATGTTGATGAGCTTATCGAATCCGCGATTCAATTTGTCTTCGTGGTAGGCGATATCTGGCATCAAATACGTGTACGAGCCATCGTTTTTAATGAGTACGCGGTCTTTGTCGTCACCAAACTCAGTCGAACGGAACCATGTCGCGCCCTCTTCTTCAAAGACGTGACCATTTTCGCGAAGCTTGTTCAATGCTACGTCGATTTTGCCATCTTTGTATAGGGATGTCTCTGAGAACCAAACGTCAAATGGCACGCGGAAGTCTGCTAAGTCTTGTTGCAATTTTCCAAGCTCTATTTTCAAACCGAATTCGCGGAAGAATGCATAGCGCTCTTCATCGGACACGTGTACGAATTTGTCGCCGTTTTCTTCGACGAGTTGCTTAGCTATTTGAATAATATCAGGACCTTGATAACCGTCTTCCGGCATTTTTTTCTCGAGTCCGAGTTCTTCAAAGTAACGTGCTTCTAATGAATACGCCAAGTTTTCTACTTGTTTACCAGCATCGTTAATGTAGTATTCGCGAGAAACATCGTAACCTGCAAAGTCGAGAATGTTGCATAGGGAATCTCCGAGTGACGCACCGCGAGCATGTCCTAAGTGCAGGTCACCTGTTGGGTTTGCTGATACAAATTCGACTTGGATTTTTTCATTTTTGCCCGAGTCGTTGCGACCGTATGCTGCCGATTGGTCGATCACTGTTTTTACAACATCATCTAGGTAATCCTTTTTCAAAACGATGTTCATGAATCCAGGACCTGCAATGTCGATTGACTCGATGGATGTACCCGTTTTATCCAGTTTCTCAAGAATTGCTTCTGCAACCGCACGCGGAGGCTTTTTCGCTAATTTAGTGAGCTGCATTGCAATGTTCGTTGCATAATCGCCGTTTTCTTTGCTCTTTGGCGTTTCCAGCTTGATGGCTGGTACTTCCGTCTCTTCTACTAAGCCTGTCGCTAGAACTGCGTTGTGCAAGGCGGTCTTAACTTCGTGCTGGATCTGTTCTACTGCATTCATAGTGTTCCCTCCGCATAGTGAATAGTTAGTTGGTAACTCCCGAGCAAGGATTGTTCGGAGTGCATGTCGTAATGCACATGGAATTTGCCTGCTTTTTGTTCAGACTTAATGGAAAGTTCTTTTGTTACGACGAGCAAGTCCATCGCGAGTGGTCCATTGGCGTATGTCCCAACACGCTTGCCGTTCAATTCAAATGGTAGTCTCATCCTGATGGCGCCTGTCCGCATAACAAGTGCGTCTTCTGGGTCTAGCTTGATCATCGTTTTTATGAGTTCACGATTCTGCTCTTCTTCATAGCGCAAGTATCGGTTGCCTGCTTTTTCAACGATTGTTCCTTCTATTTCGAGCTCGTACTTATCGGTTTCCTGTCCGGGATGTTGGATTGCCGACTTTAGTTTAATCTTCACCGGCACAGCCGAATTTTGCGTTCCCATCCGCTCACCGCCTTTAATTTCATATATCTCTCTATTATAGCCTTCCAACAGTCCTTTTTTCAATCATTGCTTGACGAGATGCGTTTTTTCCAAGTCTTCCGTTTAATTTGCCCCGACCTTTCGCATACTACCCTTAAAAGAGTGTCGAGGAGGTTGGGATGAGATGCGGCGAACGGACTATGTAAAAAAGAGTAAGCGCAGAGCACGGTTCCGTTTCGCCGGGCTGGTCGCAATTACTGCTGCAACCGCACTGTTTACAGTGCTTGTCTGCCTGAGAGTGTACGCACAAATTGCCGGTGCACCTTCGTTAAGCGTTCCTGAAGCATCTGTTTTTATGGACCGTAATGATAAGGAAATCGGTGATCGTTTTTCAGGCGAACGACGATACTGGGTCGATATTGACAAGATGTCTCCTTCCCTTGTTGATGCGTTCATCGCCGTAGAGGATAAAAACTTTTATAAGCATAACGGGTTTGATTACAAACGGATTGGCGGCGCGGTGCTGAAAGACGTGAAGGCTCGTCGAAAAGTAGAAGGTGCGAGTACGATTACCCAACAGTATGCGCGAAATTTGTATCTATCCAATGAAAAGTCATGGACCCGTAAAGCTAATGAAGCACTCTACGCGTACCGGATGGAGTTATTTTACGATAAAGAAAAGATTTTAGAAGGCTATTTGAATACCGTGTATTTCGGACATGGAATGTATGGTGTTGAAGCGGCAAGTCGGTATTTCTTTGCTAAATCAGCGAGCGAACTGACGTTGGAAGAAGCCGCCACGATTGCAGCGATTCCGAAAGGTCCTTCGATTTATTCCCCAGTCGCAAATTTGGAAAAGTCTACAAATCGAAGAAAAATTGTTTTGCGACTAATGGAAGAACAAGGGTTCATATCCTCTGAGCAAAAAGATCGCGCGGCGGATCAGAACCTAGCGCTAAAAGCAGAAGATTGGTCAAGTTCTAAAGATGTCGCTCCCTACTTTTTGAATGAGGTATGGCAAGAGGCTGAAAAAATCTTGACCGACAAAGGACGGTACCCTGCTGAAGGTGGTTGGACCATTAAGACGACGCTTGACTTGAAGCATCAAAAGACCGCTGAAGATGTTATTGCGAACAGAATGCCTGAGAATGAGTTACAGCTCGGATTCGTTGCGATGAAACCCGAGACGGGTGAAGTGACGGCAATGGTTGGTGGTAGGAGTTTTGCTGATAGCCCATTTAACCGGGTGACCCAGGCAAAGCGGCAGCCCGGTTCTGCCATGAAGCCCATATTGTATGCGGCGGCTTTGGAGGACGGGTTTAATCCCCTTACGTATATCTCGACAGAGCAGACAATTTTCACGTATGACGGTGGTCGTTCTTCATATGAACCGAGCAACGTGAACGGTAAATTCGGGGACCACCCGATTTCGCTTGCGCAGGCCGTCGCAGTGTCTGACAACATTTACGCTGTGAAAACGCTGGAAGAGGTTGGATACAAAAAGTACAATGCAATGGCGGAAAACCTAGGAATCAATGTGAAGTTTCCGGAGTCACCTGCGGTCGCGCTCGGGACGTCCTCTGTAACGCTTTTTGAAATGACGAGTGCGTATAACCGAGTCGCCTCTGGCGGAAAGAAAGTGGAACCCGTGATGATTTTATCCATTGAAGATTCTCGCGGAAAACTTGTATACGAGCATCCTGAACAAACAAAAAAGCGAGCGATGACAGAGCAGAATGCGTTTGTGTTGACGCATTTATTGACCGGCATGTTTGACCCTGTATTCAATGATTATTTGACATCTACTGGAATTTCAATGCGGGCGAAGCAATCTCGTCCTTATGCCGCTAAGTCAGGAACGACGATTTCCGATCAATATTTGATTGGTTATTCACCAACGCTGACGGCGGGCATATGGACAGGCTACGACGTCGGGAAACAGTTGGAAAATGCAATCGATAAATCTGTGTCGAAGCAGATTTGGATTGAATTTATGGAAGGTGCTCATGAAGGATTGATGTCTGAACCTTTTCTTCCGCCAAAGGGCGTGAAAGGCGTGACTGTAGATATCGAAACGGGTGGATTGGCGGTTGAAGGGTGCAGCAAGCAGCGGCTTGTTTATATGAAAGAGAAGGACGTTCCGAAGCAGCTTTGCACGGATAAAACGTTGCGCGAGTCACGGATGACTGGTTCGAAGAAAGAGAAGGAGTTCGAGTTGTTTCCATTTTCGTTTTTTGAGTAATGTTGGGGTCTAATGATGCGCTTGCTTGAGCGGATTCGACTCTTGCTTGATCACATTCAGGCTTGCTTGAGCGGGTTCTACTCTTGCTTGATCACATTCAGGCTCGCTTGAGCGGATTCTGCTCTTGCTTGATCACATTCAGGCTCGCTTGAGCGGATTCCGCTCTTGCTTGATCACATTCAGGCTCGCTTGAGCGGATTCTGCTCTTGCTTGATCACATTCAGGCTCGCTTGAGCGGATTCTACTCTTGTTTGATCAGTCTCAAGCTCGCTTGAGCGGATTCTACTCTTGCTTGATTACATTCAGGCTCGCTTGAGCAAATTCTGCTCTTGCTTGATTAAACTTGAGCTCACTTGATCAGAATAGTCTTTGATTATAGCGGTCATCCGAATGAATGGAGCACTTTACCTGTAGCACAGGCTGAAATTGGCACAACACAACAAAAAAAGCTTCCTGCCTGTTGGGTCTAACGGGCGGGAAGCTTTTTTGTCGGGCGAACCCGAGTGTCCTAGCTCACAATTGCAAGCTAACCTTAGTTTACTTCGTTTTGTCGTGACATTCAACTACCTATTGTCGACTTTCAGTGATTTTTCGACCTATTTCATAAATGAGGAGACGATTCACTGAGATCGATGTGAAGTTTTGGTTCACTGTTGCTCCACATGTCTTCATTGTGCTCTTTAAGGAAGTCCGCTAGAATTTTTTTCGACTTTTCATCCATGTTATCGACAATAATGCGGCGCTTCATGGATTTATCCATCAAATTCACGTGATCAGCAAGCAACTTGTAGCCACGACGTTTTGCGCGGTTGACAATCATTTCACAAGACGTGACTCCCGCATAATACGGTCCCTTTTCATTAAAATCGATTGTGACCCAGACGAGCCAGTAGAGCTTGCCGCCTTCAGAGTCTTCCCGATTTGTTGTGAACTTGATACCCCGCTCGATGTCGCTCTTCGCATGCATTGCGCCTATTTCGATGGAAGCGAGCTCTTCTTCTGTGTCAACCATGACAGGTGTGATGTTTTCCAACGATAGCGATCCGATGCCGAATCCTTTGTGGCCATCTGTTGGGTCGTTCTTTATAATGGTGAACCCTAACTTTTGTTTCGGTTTTTGTTCGTCTGCCATTTCCGCAAACCCCTTTCTATCTGGTAGTATATCTACTATACCGAAATTAATGGAAAGGTGGAAATTGTATGCCGTATGTAACTGTAAAGATGTTGGAAGGTCGCACGGAAGAACAAAAGCGTGCGATGGTGGAAAAAGTGACGGAAGCGGTCATGGAAACTGCCAATGCACCACGGGAAAACATTGTGGTGTTCATCGAAGAAATGCCGAAAAATCATTATGCCGTTGGTGGAAAACGATTGAGCGACCAATAAGAAAAGCCGGACGTAGCAAGGAATCCCCTTGCGCATCCGGTTTTTTAGTGGAATGAATTATGCGACAGCACAGGCTGACATTTCTGCGATAAATGCAAATGCAGCATCCATTTCCTCATCTGAGAAATTCAATTTGTTCTTAACGATACGGACCTTTTCGATTTGCTCGGTACGCTCTAAGTGATCGAAATAAAGCAACGTAGAGACGAGTTCCAAGAAGCGTGAACTCTGTTCATTCAACTTGCTGATGCATGGCGCAAGTGATTGCTTTGGAGCGTCCCCCGTTTCTGAAAACTTAAGTCCGTCTTCGGTTACTTGGTACGTGTATTGGACGTATGACCCTTTGTCTGTGCACGTTTCATCCAAAAAGCCCATCTCGCACAACTCTTCTACGCGCAACGTCAGCTCCTCTGAATAGGGGCCGTACATGTGCAATTCGTATTTCTCTACGAAGGAAAACTCCATCTTTTTCAATATGTAGACCATCTTCTGTAGTTTCTTTCTTCCATTGACTTCATCCGCCAGGGAAATCATCTGAACGATTTTCGCGTGTTCCGCAAGCATTGCGCTCGCTCCTTTCTAGCCTCTTACTAGCTGTAAAATTTCTTTATATAGAGGATTGTCCTCTTGTCCTGCTTCAAGTATGTCTTCAGGGAAATAGATTTTGTGGTCCGTTCGCCTTTTGCCGGAAATGGCATCGACGATATCGGATGACCGTGACAGTTCGCTCAACTCCCCATTTGGCAGTTGTAAGTAGATCGGAACGCGTTCGTTTTCTTCTCCTGGGCGATAAAAATCATATGGTAGATCGGAAGAAGAGTCCGTAACTAAATAATATTCAGGGTCAATGCCCGCTTCTTTGAATAATGAATCGAGTTGACCGATTTTGCGATATTCTTTCGCAGGATCGAACTCGGCATATTGAAATAGCTTTCGATTAATGAATCGACGGCATAAGTCAGATAGAATTGGGTCTTGTTCTTTCATCCAAAGCTGGAAATATGTAAATAAGACTCCTTCGTCCAACGAGATATAATCTTCGATTGTAATGGTTTTATCGAAAAAAGAACGGAATGGTACAGGGTCTTGTAGGAACCGATACCCGTCTTTATATAGCGCTTTTGCGCGGTGCAAAATCTTGATGAGAATCACTTCTGCACTACGGGAAACGGGATGGAAATAGACTTGCCAGTACATTTGGTAGCGACTCATGATGTAATCTTCGACAGCGTGCATGCCGCTTGACTTGATGACGACTTGTTCTTCTGCAGGACGCATAACGCGCAAAATTCGCTCCATATCGAAATGTCCATATTGAACGCCTGTGTAATAGGCATCCCGCTGCAAGTAATCCATACGGTCTGCGTCGATTTGGCTGGATATCAAACTGATGACAAGCTTGTCCTTGTATGTTTTACCGACGACATCAGCTACACGTTGCGGGAACTCAGGACTGACGCGACTTAACACTGCGTTCACTTCCGTATCCCCTAACAAAATCGCTTGTGTAAACTTCTCGTGGTCCAAATCGAATACTTTCTCGAACGCATGTGAAAACGGTCCATGACCGAGGTCATGCAGGAGTGCTGCGCACAGTGCGACCAGGCGTTCATCCTCATTCCACTCAGGACGTCCTCCGAAGCCGCTATCAATGATGCGACGGACAATTTCATAGACGCCGAGCGAGTGTTGGAATCGACTATGCTCCGCTCCGTGAAAGACGAGATACGTTGTGCCAAGCTGCCGAATTCTGCGCAGTCGCTGAAATTCCCGGGTGCCTATGACATCCCAAATGACGCGATCTCTCACGTGAATATAGCGGTGTACCGGGTCTTTGAACACCTTTTCTTCTGCCAGTTTCTCATGCTCGTACGACATATCGCACCTCCATTCAACGTTTATCCAGTATACCAAAAATCAGCAAGTTCGACAGCTGCAAAAGGCACATTCGAAAAAAGATGAAAGTATCAATCTTTTGTTCTGTATAAAATTCTCGCGTGCTGTCCATGCTGTCAGTAGAAAGAGAGAACGAATTATGGGAGGCATTGGAGATGGTAAAAATTAGACAAGATGCATGGTTGGAAGAAAATGACACGTTATTAGCAGAGACAGTATTACGTCACGTACGAGAAGGCAGCACGCAACTAAGTGCATTTGAAGAAGTCGGGGATGCATTGAACCGAACTGCAGCGGCATGTGGATTTCGTTGGAACGCCGTTGTAAGACAAGACTACGAGAAAGAATTATCACAAGCGAAGAAAGAACGGAAGCAAGCATTGCGAGTCCTTGGTACAGACTTCAAACGTCGTGCGACACCTCTTTACTCGGTTCAAACGAATGAAGAAGAACAACGCGCGGTATCTGTTCCACTTTCTGCACTTTCCATGGATACGGTGATTGCATTCCTAATTCGCATGCATCACTCAGGTGGTATTAACAATGATGCGCTGCGTTGGCAGCAAACTGCAAAAACTGCTCAAACCCGCGTTGCTGAGCTTGAAAACATGGTGGAGCGTCTGAAAAAAGACAATAAATCCATTCGCGATGACTATGAGCAATTTGTTGAAATTATGAACCGAGCGCGTCGTCTCGTTACATTGAACGAAGAAGGCGAGCATACCGCTCCCGCTTTCAAAATGGAGCAAAACGGAAATTTAATCTCTAAAGAACCCCCTATTCATTAAAATAGGCGGTTCTTTTTTTTATGAATTCGTTAACTTCGAGCGATCATTTTGGCGTTCCGTTCGACGACGCGATTCAAGTAATACGTATAGAGTTCTATTTCCTCATCACGGAAACCTCCAGACTGGACGTTTTCTGCAAGCACGTTCAACTTTTGTTGAATTCGCAAGTTGACATCTTGGACAGTGAGCGGCTGGTCGAGTAATTCGGATAACGATGCCATTGTTTCCGGTTGAATCACAGGGTAGGCAAATTTCGTAATCTCTCCACCTAGTCCAGTTTCATACAACTCTTTCACGATTGCTGCCCGTTCGCTACCGCTGCCTTCGATACATAGATAGACTTGGACAGCGACGCCTTGTCGTAATCGACGCTGGGAGATTCCAGCGAACTTCTTACCATCGATGCTAAGATCATAACTTCCAGGACAATACGATCCTACGATTTCATAGGCCTCGATCCTGTCACCTGTTTCCGGGAACAGCATGCGGATAAATTCCAGCATGACGTCGTAGCCGACCGAGATATCGATTGAACCGTTCTGTTCAGATAATACTATGGAAATGTTGAGCACTCCACTATCGAGGACGACCGCAAGTCCTCCTGAATTTCGGACGATTGTTTTATATCCTGCTTCATGGATGGCCGGTAATGCACGTTCTAGATGTGGGAGTCGATGATCCTGAACGCCGAGAACAATTGTATGATCGTGCACCCATGTACGGACGGTTGGTGCACTTTGTAGTTGGCCGACTAGCTGACAAAGGGTATCGTCCGCCGCGAACGATTCTAGGGCGGATCGACTTTTAGCCGATAGGGATTCATCTATATAACGCCATGTCGGGATGGATAAATACGATTCAATTGATGTCATAAGTAGACTCCTGTATGTGAATGTTTTAGTTTGAATATCCTCAGTCTACACCACAATTCGTTCCTCTTCCACTCGCTGTGTGGTGTCGAATTCGTGACATCCGGTGTCTTGGCTGAATTGAAGTTGTCCGTTATGGTACACTGAGAAAAGAACGGCTGCCTCGGGGGTTTTTCTCCGTCCACCCGTACGAATCTCAATTTAAAGGAGCTCGATTTCTCATGATTGAAGCAGCACAAACGCTGGATGGCTGGTATGTATTACACGACTTCCGTACTATGGACTGGACCTCTTGGAAACTTATTTCTAAAGAAGAGCGCCAGCATGCGGTTGACGAGTTCGTCGCATTTCTAGACAAGCTGAACGTAGCGGATGAAAACAAAACAGGCAGCCATGCATTTTATACAATTGTCGGTCAAAAAGCCGATTTCATGCTCATGACGTTGCGCCCAACGATGGACGAATTACAACAGCTTGAAGCAGAATTCAATAAACTTACGATCGCAGACTTCACTCTTCCTGCGTATTCGTACGTATCCGTAGTGGAACTCTCTAACTACTTAGCCGGTGGGGATTCTGATGAAGATCCATACCAGAACCCATACGTTCGCGGACGTTTGTATCCTGAACTTCCACGCAGCCAATACGTCTGCTTCTACCCAATGGACAAGAAGCGCGAAGGCGACGTCAACTGGTACATGCTTGATATGGATATCCGCAAAGAAATGATGCGCAGCCATGGCTTAATCGGCCGCAGCTACGCTGGCAAAGTGAAGCAAATCATCTCCGGTTCTGTCGGTTTCGACGACCACGAGTGGGGCGTTACGCTATTCGCGGACGACGTGCTTCAGTTTAAGAAATTAATCTATGAAATGCGTTTCGACGAAGTGAGCGCGCGCTACAGCGAGTTCGGCGAGTTCTTCGTGGGAACAATTTTACAGGATGACACACGCGCCGATTTCTTCGTGGTGTGAAAGTAGATTTGAATGTGAGCCGCTCTTGGGGAATCCCCGGGGCGGTTTTTTTGTGGTTGTGGGAAGTTTTCAGAGGTTTATGAGTAGATTCCAGGGCTTATGAGTAGTTTTCAGGGCTTATGATCACTTTTTGCGTTTTATGAGCGCTTTCCAGAAGTTATGATTACTTTTCGCGATTTATGAGCATTTTCCAGAAGTTATGATCACTTTTCGCGTTTTATGAGCGCTTTCCAGAAGTTATGATCACTTTTCGCGATTTATGAGCACTTTCCAGAAGTTATGATCACTTTTTGCGTTTTATGAGCACTTTCCAGGGCTTATGATCACTTTTCGCGGTTTATGAGCACTTTCCAAGGGTTATGATCACTTTTTGCAATTTATGAGCACTTTCCAGAAGTTATGATCACTTTTCGCGTTTTATGAGCGCTTTCCAGGGCTTATGATTACTTTTCGTGTTTTATGAGCACTTTCCAAGGGTTATGATACTTTTTGCAATTTATGAGCACTTTCCAGAAGTTATGATCACTTTTCGCGATTTATGAGCGCTCCTCTAGCTCTCTATCCTCCAACCACCCAATACACACAGTTTTATTCATACAAGTTTCTAAACACATCGAAAATCCAACAAAAAAACGCTTCGCAAGGCGAAGCGCAGCCAATCAATCTTGATTTTACTTGGCAAGTGTATACGTGGTTGCTTTACGAGTACCGACTTTTTGAAGTAACGGGCTGGACAGTAGCCGTTTTGCTGTATGGCGGCATGTCAAACCTGTGAATCCGCAAAACTCCCGGTTCGTCAGCGACTTTCCAACGAGCATGAAGTACTCTTCGATTGCCTGTTCATAAGGTACCCTACTCTTATGACTACACAGTGGACAGCTCCATACGTTACCTTCTCGCACGACCACTTGTTCATTCGGACAATTACAGCAAAGAACCCCATTATTCAATTCAGTAGGATGAATTCCATACCTCGAAGTTAGCGGGAATGGATCATAATCTTGGTGATGTTTTAGGAATATGTCCGCAACTTTTTGGATATCTTGCTTGGATAGTATGGAAGACTCGAGAGGTAATTCTCTAAAAAAAGCAGGCGCTTCGTAATTCGGTAGGATCGGCATAGTTGGTTGCTCTTCGATGAGGATTTCGTTGTTGTGCGCAAACGTGATGAGGCCAGTTACGGGTAGATGAATGTCAAATGCGCTAAGCCAATTGTTCAAAAAATGAATTTTGCGCTCGACTTCTGAAATTGGATTTCTAAATACAGCACGAGCACCGGTTTGCGACTCTTTTAGAAATTGAGTCGGATTCGCTTTGACTATGATTTTATCTGCAATATTTTTGACTTCAGTAATAATGATTCTATCGGGTGCAATAAATAAAGAATCGATTTGAAATTGCACACCATTTTGCTGAAGACTGAGGTCATGCAAGATCGCATGGGGAAAATCAGTATGGACTTCTTTCATGCAGCGGTCGTATTCTAGCTCACCTCCATATCCGGCACGTACTTTGTATAACTCATCCTGGATAAATCGGTACTTTTCGTGTGTGGAAGATAATCTGCTTGCGAGTGATTGCAGTCCCTCTAACTGTTTCGGTTTTGTTCGTTGTTTATAGAGCATGGACACCCTTCCTTTCTATTTCATTGAGTGTAGCTTTTTCCCAGACTGATTGGAATAGCTTTTGCCAAGTTAGCATTTTGCGCTATTCTTGAGTGTTAATCTTGAAGTTTAGTGGCCCTTTTCTTCACTTAAAAGCACTCCTTCTTCCAAAGTGTAGCGCCTGAACCATTGTAAGAGCTTGATTGGTTGGCGCTTCGCTTATTTTTAGTAATGTCTTATGGAATAGGGTTCATTTCTGAGATATGGATGATTTTTTTGAGGATTTCTAGTGACTTATGAGCAATTTCGCAGTGTTTATGATCACTTCCCACGCTTTATGAGCACTTTCCAATGTTTATGATCACTTCCCACGCTTTATGAGCACTTT
>NZ_JWIB01000060.1 GCF_000813425.1 Sporosarcina sp. ZBG7A | reverse complement strand
GCGTTAGGAGCACGTGTTTTTGAAGACCCCACAGGAAAAGCCGTAACGAAGAACGGCTTTTGCGAGCATAAGTGAAACGTTGGGAGCACATCTTTGCTTTCGAAGCGACGAGGAGGCTGAGTGCAAGCCCCCGGAAAGCGCCCGTCTGGAATGGAGATCAACGGCCTGCTGTTATCCTTCATTTTCAGAGTCAACGATGCAAAAAGACAAAAGGGATGGAAATCAACTCGATTCCCATCCCTTTTGTCTACAGTCTGCGTCGTCCATTTCATATGGACGACGTTTTTTTCATTAACCTCACCAGATTAGGAAAGTCTGGGCGTTTGTTGCCATATAGTTGTAACAGAACACAATGAGGTGGTGAGTGGAGATGGAAAGCGCTAGAAAGATAATTGCATTGCTTGTAGGAAGTGTCTTTATAGGTATAGGGTTGAACTTATTTCTAATCCCTCAGGGGTTAATGGAGGGTGGTGCGCTTGGAATCAGTCTTATTGTCCATTATGTCACGGGGACGAAAGTAGGGCTGACGTTCCTACTAATAAGTATTCCTATTTTTATGCTGACTTACTTTGTGTACAGACCCTTTTTCTATAATGGCATCCACGGTATGTTGATTTCGGCTCTTATCATCGACGTGTTTGCACCGATTAGAGAGAGTGGCGTGGCGTTTCAATTAGGGCCGGTTGTCAGTAGCGCAACAGGAGGAATCCTTATTGGAATTGGTACAGGAATTATGTTGCGCCGTGGTATTAGTATCGGAGGAACAGACTTACTTGCTCAGCTCATAGCTAAAGGGGTAAGAACGAATTCGGGTCTGATTATCCTGCTGTTTGACATAATCATTGTAACGATAGGAAGCCTGTCTGTCCCTACGGTTTCACTCGTCCTCTCGCTAATTACAGTCTGTAGTGTCGGTTTAACGATTAGTGTCATTGTCTCATGGAATACAAAAGTAGTTCAGTCAAAAGAAGTTATCAATAGACTATGAAACTTCTTCATCATGAAAAGAACTTTCTGCGGTACGGAAACTTTGATAAACATCTATGGTATTCACAAGGAACAAAAGGAATACGAGGGAACCGGAGAACCATACTAAGCCATCTCCACTTATAGGAGAGGCTACATCCCTTCGACCTTCATACAAGGACTCAATCATAAAAGTGAATAGCTGAATGTCCAACAGCAAGGGGAATAATGTGCTTGTCCAAGCCATGTTGAGTAGTAATTTTCCTGCAGCTAACTTTTTGTTCCACATTCCGTCAGAGCTCTCATAAGCGCCTAGTACAATTTCAATAACTGTTAACAGTAGAATAATGGGGATGTAAATAGATAACGCATATTCATCAGCGCTTGTCATGTGATCACGTCCTTTTCATACAAATTGTATCCGTATTGAAAAGGATTTAGTCAAAACTAATACATATAGAACGGGAACACTCTAATTTCGATGTTATGCATCCAAAAATGAGGGTATTGGAGTAATAACTAGAGAAATGGGAGTCGTTGCCGTTGGACAAAAAGTTTTGGAAGAATCCAGTGTTTGTAATATCCGCATCTGTTATTTTCGTTTTAGTATTACTTGGTGCGGTCATGAATGAAAAATTTTCATATGTAGCAGATATGCTGTATGAATTCACTACAAGAAGTTTTGGATGGTTCTACTTGCTCGTTGTATTTGTATTAGTTGTGTTTCTGATTGGACTGGCCATAAGTAAATATGGAGCCATACGTTTAGGTGGAGATGATGAACGACCGGATTTTCCATTCTTTACATGGATCGGTATGTTGTTTTCAGCCGGTTTTGGTGTCGGTCTTGTCTTTTATGGTGTAGCTGAACCGATGAGCCATTACATCAATGCACCTGTTTCAGGGGTAGAACCTAGTACGGAAGAGGCCGCACGTGTTGCAATGGGGTATTCGTTTTTCCATTGGGGAATCTCACAGTGGGCTATTTTTGGCTTAGTTGGCCTGGTTATTGCATTTTTACAGTTCAGAAAGAAGAAAGATGGACTTATTTCAACTGCATTAGAACCTGTAGTAGGTTCAAACAAGTACTTGAAGGGTGGCATTGACTCGTTAGCGGTCATTGCAACAGTGATGGGGATTGCCACTTCACTTGGCCTTGGTGTTCTTCAGATGAGTGGAGGATTAGAGTATGCATTCGACATCAGTAATACATTCCTCGTCCAATTTTCAATCATTGCCGTTGTTTTCGTAGCGTACATGATTTCTGCATCAACGGGGTTAGATAAAGGAATTCGATATTTAGGGAATTTTAACTTAGGACTCGCGATTACGTTACTCGTCTTCTTCTTTGTGGTCGGTCCAAAGGTGTTCATATTGGACAGTTTTACGTTAGCAATCGGGGATTATATTACAAATTTCATCCAGTATAGCTTGCGTTTGCAACCCTATGGTGAAGGAACATGGGTTCAAAAATGGACGATTTTCTACTGGGCATGGACGATTGCCTGGTCACCATTTGTTGGAGCTTTTGTCGCTCGAGTTTCGAAAGGGAGAACGATTCGAGAATTCATAGTCGGTGTTATGGTCATCCCTCCCGTATTCGCGTGTATGTGGGTAGCAACCCTTGGCGGCACCGCATTATATAGTGATTTGAAAAACGGGACAAACATTGCAGAAGTGGTCAACCAGGATGTCACTTCAGCTCTATTTGAAACGTTTCAACATATGCCGTTAACTGGACTGCTAACATTTTTAGCGATCTTGTTGATCTTTACGTTCCTCATTACATCAGCTGACTCTGCTACATACATTTTAGCCAGCATGACGACGAAAGGTAGCTTATTCCCACCGATGGTCGTGAAAATGACTTGGGGGGTGCTCATGTCAGCAATTGCGGCTGTACTCTTATATGCAGGCGGTTTAGAAGCACTACAGTCTGCCTCCTTGGTTTCTGCATTGCCATTCGGTGTGTTTTTAATTATCATGGTATTTTCGATGGTGAAGATGTTGAAGAAAGAACCGATTACAGTAAGACCGAGAGATGTACGACGCTTTGAACGAATAGAAGCTGAGTACAATAAGAAAAAAGAACGACGAAAAGAAAAACAGAAGAAAAAGAGCTGAGGACAGAATGCTCTATCCATAAAAAAACAAGCAACCGATTCAGATTTCTGACTCGGTTGCTTGTTTTATTTTTTGGCCAGAACAAATATCTCTTTCTTTTCAGGAAGGACTAAACAGTTTAGTTGCCCACCAAATACAGCACCACCATCTATTCCTATAATGGAATTAGACCCGTAGTAGATGCTATTATCGTTCTCATCGTCACGAAATCCCTTTGTCGGTGTATGTCCGAAAATTACTGTCTTCGGTCCCTTATAGTTAGTATGAAATTCATCTCGTATCCAGATTAGTTCATAGGGATCCGTTTCATCCAAAGGTACTCCAGGTTTCACTCCCGCATGAATGAAGATCGTATCGTCTTCTTCGATATAATAAGGAAGATTGCGGATGAATTCTAAATGTCGATTGAGATGATTCGAGTAAAGATGAGGCTTTTGGAATTCTTGATCGTCAGAAAACAAAAAGGATTCCGGTTCGAATCCATAGCTTTGTAATGTCGCATCTCCACCATTTCGACCAGTCCAATTTCTCCAAATACGCTCGTTTCCATCAATCAATGATTTGACCATCATATCCTCATGATTTCCTTTGAGAGCAATCGCGCCTCCTTTGACTAACTCCATTACTTTATCGAGTGTTGCTTTTGAATCAGGTCCTCTATCTATGTAATCTCCAAGTAAAAATAGTCGATCTGTTGTAGAATTGTAGGCTGCCTTTTCTAATAATGCAGTGAGCATATCCAGTTCACCATGGATGTCACTAATGACAAGTGTCCGTTTCATAACTCTCTCCCTTTCCAACGCATATCTACACTAACAGTACGCCACATTTTCCGATAAATCAATTTCAGATAACTTGTAACTAATCTATTAGATTGACGTCTGATCCGTTAAAGTAGGGAGGCGAAGAGTGTGAAAAGAATCGGTATTTTGCTCAGTGTATTCTTGCTTGTTTGGTCAATGCCTCTTGAAAGAAAGGCACGTGCGTGTTCGTGTATGGAACTTCCTTCTGTTTCAGAAGCCAAAGAACAGTCAGATGCTGTGTTTTTAGGTACGGTTACAGATATAGCGGATGTGAATATCCAAAGAGAAGTGACAATCGACGTACGGGAAGCCTGGAAAGGGGTAGAAACTAAAACAATCAAGATCTACACAGGTTTTAACGATGGAGATTGTGGACTGCCAATAGAAACTGGGGAAAGCTATCTGTTTTACGCAAATGATTTTAGCGAAGGGAACGATGATGGTTTTCTGACAAGCACTATATGTACTCGAACAACAGCCGAAGCGAACGCAATGGAAGATTTAAAAGAACTTGGTGCCGGGAAGAAGGAATTTACCCAAGCCGAACCAAGCTCTTCCGCTGATAGTCATTCTAGATGGATCATACCTAGTATTTTAGGTTCGATTGTTTTTCTGTTCATCCTATACTGGATAATCAGTAAAAAACGAAACTAGATTCCATTATAGGAAAGGGATAAAGCGTTGCAATGGGCTTGCAGCTGGTATGAGCTTCTCAATATCTTTCAAAGCAATTGGGAAGTAAGGGAATCCCCATACGTATGGTGTGATTTCGTATAATTGGAAATAGATAACGAGTGACGTATCCGCTAAGTAAAAGTCTTGGTCTCTTCTGATTTCAGTGAAAGGTGGATCGAGTAGATCTATATCCCACTCCTCAATCTTTTTGCGGATTCGATCAGACAAAGGCTTTTCAAAATCTTGAGGACCTAATAGATCATAGAGGGAATACCTTTTACCTGTTTGAGTATCAAACGTCATCGCTTTTACGACAGTCATTCCATGTGCACCACCAGTAAAGGAATAAGCAATAAGCGTCAGGCTCAACAAGTTTCGTTCATTTGTTTTAATCTCGAAATATACGATGAGTTCAACAAGATTCGGATCATAGTAATTTTGGTCAATGAGTAGCTGGTTTAACTCATTCCGGATTTGCGTGTTGAGACTATGTTGCACGACAGGAAGTTGGGGGAGATGGACTTCTGGATAAACAATGGAGATGGAAGGTGAAGGATTCGGTAATTGGCGCGTTGTAATAAGTACAGGTACATTTTTCAAAACATCATCCTTTCTTCAATGCATCATTTTATGCGATTCAATTCAATTCATTCCACAGCTTGTTGTTATCCAACAAAAAAAGACGGAGTACGCTGCTTGAGCGCGTGCTCCGTCTTTTCATATAGGGTTATCGTTTCTTACTAAGTTCATCGTGGATAAGATCGATATTATAGTTCAAGTATTTCACGTAGGTATCGATTTCTTCACCTGGATCACCGATTTCATCGGAATAGATGAACTTCTCTGCCATGGGTACCCCAGTTTCCGTCGAAACAGTTTCCATTGGACGAGTATCGACGTTAGACTCTACAAATAATACAGGAACTTTATGTTCTTGGATGAAGTGAACCAAGTCTTTAATCTGTTTCGGTGAACCGTTTTCTTCTGTGTCAATCTCCCAGATGTAAGCTTCTTTTAGGCCGTAATGATCGTTCATATACTGGAATGCACGTTCACTTGTTACAAGCGTGCGGTTTTCTTCAGGGATGTCATTAATTCGCTCTTCATATTCTTTGTCGAGTTCTTTCAAGCGATTTACGTACTCTTCACCACTCTGTTTGATTTTGTCGCTGTCTGTCGGGTGTTTTTCAATCAGTACTTCAGTGATCTTTTCTGCCATAAGGACACCTACAGCGGGGTCGATAAATGCGTGAGGGTTGATTTCTTCTTCACGGCCGTCTTCGTCAGTTAGGTATTTAGGTGTCACCTTTTCTGTCAGGTTGAAGATGTTTTCATCTTTCTGGTGAACAGAGTCTGTCATCTTTTTGAACCAACCTTTGTCACCGCCTTCTAAGTTCAGTCCATTATAGAACAAAACGTCAGCGTCTGTAGCTGCTTTAATGTCGTTCGGGAGAGGCTCATATTCGTGGGGATCCGTTCCCGAAGGTACCAAGTTATGGACATCGATATAATCACCGCCAATTTGGCGGGCCATGTCTGCAATGATTGTAAATGAGGTTACAACTTTCAGTTTTTCTTTTCCGTCAGGTGCAGATGCAGTATTTTTGTCGCTTCCGCATGCTGCGAGTACGAAGACTGCCATCAAAGACAATCCCATCCAAGTTACAAACTTCTTCATAAGCAAAATCTTCTCCTTTTGTTAAAAAATAAAATAGTAATCCCCCTATAGAAATGAGGGAAGTGTACTCGGCGTTCTCGTTATGCTGCAGCGTCTTGTTTTCCACGGGACTTGAACATCTGAGTGATCAATCCTTGCTGAGGTGAAAATAGGAACGCTAAAACGAAAATAGATGTTGTTGCAAGAGCGATAACCGGTCCAGATGGCATGTTGTACAAGAAACTGAAATACAAGCCGATGACTGCTGATAATGCACCAAAGAAGGATGCCAGCACTACCATAGTAGATAGTCGGTTTGTTAACAAGTATGCCGCTGAAGCTGGAGTGATAAGCATCGAAACAACTAGAATTACACCGACCGTTTGCAAGGATGCAACTGTTACAAGCGTCAATAAAAACATGATCGCATAGTGGATGAATCTTGTATTCAAGCCATACGCAGCCGCCATTGTTTCATCGAAACTGGAAATGAGGAGCTCTTTGAAAAACAGTGCAACCGTTGCGATTACGATAGCTCCGATAACAAGCGTGATCCACATATCGGAATCTCGGACGGACAATACATTACCGAATAGGATTTGGGTCAAGTCGGTGGCACTTCGGGCTTTTGTTATTAAAATGATTCCGAGTGCGAAGAATGCAGAGAAGACGATTCCGATTGCAGAGTCACTCTTAATGCGACTGTTCTGACTGATAGCACCTATACTAAATGCTGTGAGTACACCGGTTAACACGGCACCATAGAAGTAATTGATGCTGAGCATGTAGGAAATCGCGACACCTGGTAGGACTGCGTGAGAAATCGCATCACCCATCAGTGCCATTCCTCGTAAAACAATGAAGCTGCCTATTGCACCGCAAATGATACCTACCATTACGGAAGTGATAAATGCTTTTTGCAAAAATGCATAGTTCATCAGATCATGAAAAAATTCCATTACATTTGAACCTCCAAATCGTCAAACATCGTCATCGGCCGTTCATAAGCACGTGTCATATTCTTTTCACGGAATACTTGCTCAACTGGACCTGCGTCAATTAGTACGTTATTCATCAATATCAATTCATCAAAATAACTTTTCACCTTAGACAAGTCATGGTGTACGACTAGAACGGTCTTTCCTGCATCTTTAAGCTTTCTTAAAATGCCGATGATCACTTCTTCACTAGATACATCAATTCCGACAAACGGTTCATCTAGGAAGAAGTAATCCGCTTTTTGAGCAAGGGCTCTCGCTAAAAAGACCCGTTGTTGTTGACCTCCTGACAATTCACCGATTTGACGATCAGCAAAATCCTGCATGCCTACTTGTTTCAGACATTCCTCAGCCCAAGCTTTATCCGCTTTGCTAGGTCGGTGAAATAATCCGAGCTTTGGATACGTACCGAGAAGCACCGTGTCTTTTACTACAATAGGAAAGTTCCAATCGATGTTTGAACGTTGTGGGACGTATGCAATTAGCTTCCGCACCTTATCAATCGATTGCGAACCGATTTGTGTAGTTCCGCTGTCTTTTCGTATTAATCCCAGCATTGCTTTCATAAGAGTGGATTTACCCGCTCCATTCGGACCTAAAATCCCTATTAAACTGCCGGGTGCAAATGTAAATGACACATTGCTAACGACTTGCTTTCCTGAATATGAAACGGAAATATTACTTGCAGTAATCGATTCTGTCATTCCAATTCCTCCTGAACTGATAAAGTAAAGTTTCCTTTGTGCAACTTTTTGCGTAGTATGGCCTCACTTGTAAAAAGTGAAGATGGGTTTACTTATTTTTTTCACATTATGCAAAGTGTTTCGAAAGAGTTCTTAATAGTAGAATACATCAATATGTTTCCTTAGTGCAACTTTAAGTTTCCCATGTGCAACTTTTTATAGTATATTCTATGTGTGCTAGCATGTAAAGTGTAAAAACCCAGATTATTTTGAGTGGTTGTTATTTTTGCAATAAAAACCGTGATCCTGCACTCTGTTGAGTGTTTGATTGATAAATCCTACCGCGACAGGGCATCTCCTTTGAGATGTCCTGTTTGCGTTGGAGTGAACGGTCATTCTCCGGTAAACTAGAAGGAGAATGAATTGAAGAGGGGCGAACTAACTATGAAAATATTCCATACAGCTGATTGGCATCTTGGCAAAGTGTTGCAAGGTGTATCACTCATTGAGGAACAGCGTTTTGTGTTAAATCAGTTCACAGATGCCGTTAAAGAGGAGAAACCTGACGTCGTCATTATCGCCGGGGATCTCTATGACCGCTCCGTGCCACCTGCAGAGGCTGTAAGTTTGTTAGATGAATTGCTATGGAAGTTAACAGTGGACTATAAGACACCAGTTCTCGCGATTGCGGGGAATCATGATAGTCCAGCACGTCTACAATTTGGAAGTCGTCTCATGCAAGCGAACGGTCTACATATAGTGGGGAAACCTTCTGAAAGTGGAGGAGGGACTACTGTTCAATTAGAGGATAAGTTTGGCCCAGTCCAGTTTCACCTAATTCCATTCACAGATCCATCAGTTATTCGTAACCTAACAAAAGATGAAGGCGTTGACAGTCATCATCGAGCAATGGAGTCTGTTATTCGTCAATATGGAGAGCTCGATTCTTCCATTCGTCATGTTGCAATTGCTCACGCTTTCGTTACGCCACTTGGGGAACCGGAAGAAAATACGAGTGATTCTGAACGTCCGCTATCGATTGGCGGCGCTGAATATGTAGCTGCTGATTTGTTTAAACACTTTCATTACACAGCGCTAGGACATCTGCATCAAGCACACTTTACGGGAACAGAACAAACCCGTTATTCTGGATCGCCGATGAAGTATTCAATATCTGAAGAAAGTCATCAAAAAGGATTTTTAGTCATTGAACTGGACGGAAAAGGTGAAATTGAGGTTGAAAAGAGAGCTTTAAGCCAAAATCGGGATATTAGAACGGTTAAAGCAACAATGGCAGATCTGTTGCTAGAGGCACCTAGTGAAGATTATGTGTTTGTAAAACTTTTGGATGATGCTCCAGTATTATTTCCAATGGAAAAAGTGCGTTCAGTGTATCCGAATGCTATGCACGTAGAACGTGTTGTGAATCGTTCACTGCCTGAACAAGCGACATCACGGGTTTCGGATATCGAACGGTTGGATGATCGTACGTTATTCAATTCATTTTATGAAGAAATTACTGGTGATGCACCTGATCAGGAAACGAAGACAATCGTAGAAGAAGTATTGCAGGAACTGTTAACTAAGAAGGGAGAATCATTATGAGACCGACTCGATTGACGATGACGGCGTTTGGCCCCTATCGTGGTACAGAAACGATTGACTTTACGATTCTTAAAGAGCACGGATTATTTGCGGTATCAGGTGCAACAGGTGCTGGGAAAACGACGATATTTGATGCGATTTGTTTTGCTTTATATGGACAGGCTAGCGGCGAGGATCGAACTGATATCCGTGCATTGCGAAGTGATTTTGCGCACATCGATTTGCAGACTGCAGTCGAGTTGGAATTTGTCATTCAAGATCGTACGTACCGTGTATTTCGACAAGTACCTTATACCAAAAAGGGAAATAAGAGTGAAACTAGCGGACGTACAGAGTTTTTTCAGCAAACAGATGAAGGGGAAATACCTGCTGTAGATCGTCAAATTGTTTCCGAAGTGAACAAAAAGATTGAAGAACTTATCGGGTTTACGATAGCACAATTTAGCCAAATCGTGATGTTACCTCAAGGGGAATTCCGGAAGTTTTTAACGTCTGATACGGAAAACAAAGAAACGATATTGCGTAAAATTTTTAAAACTGAACATTACCGAGAAATGGCTGAGATTTTAAAAAAGAGAAAAGATCTTGCGATGAGTGAACTAAACACGGCACGTCTTTCGATGGAACAAATTATACGTCAGTTGCCTGTGAGTCTTCCAGAGCGGGATTCGTCTCTATTTGAAACACTTCAGGCAGATTCCATCCATCCGACACGTTTAATGGATGGGTTGGAGCAAGAACGCGTGCATTACAAAACTGCTGCTCAGGAAAGCGATACACAGTATCGAAGGGCATATGAAGCGCATGAGAAAGCCCAGCAAGCATTCTATAATGGAACTGCACTCAACACTCAATTTGATAACTTAGAACGAAAGATGAGCACACTGCAACTGCTGAATTCACGTGAAACTGAACTGACTGCTGATAGAGTACGACTCCAAAAAGCAGAGGAGGCTGTTCAGCTAGAGCCAAGTGAAAGGCGCTCGGTTGAGGCGACTGATGAATTGAAAAATCGTCAGAAGGAATTACAGCAAGCGACGTTGACACTAGAATCTGCAAAGGAAGCTGCGGTTAAAGTGGAAGCGGTTTATAATGAAGAAATGCAAAAGCAACCTGAACGACAAAAAAGCGCGGAACGACTCACAACACTGCAGAACTTCTTACCGAACGTAACGCAAATTGAGGAGAAAGAACAGCAAATTTGCACCCTTCAGAAGCGCGTTGATAATGGACAGGGGGAACTTGAGGAGTTGAAGTCATCAGTAGAAGCGAAAATTGAAAATGTCCAAAACTTAAAGCTGAAGACAGAGACACTTGAATTTGAATCTGAAGGCTATGAACAAGTAGTGGATGAACTAGCGGATGCACGCAATAAGGCTGATTTACTGACGCGTCATATTGACAGTACTAAAACAATTGAGCAACTGACTGCTGAGTTGAAGCTCAAAAAAGAGCGGATGGAAACTACCCGTAACCAGGCAAATGCAACTGAAAGTAAGTGGATTGCAAATCAAGCGGCCATTCTTGCGGAGACATTGGAGGAAGGGACGCCATGTCCAGTTTGTGGAAGTGAACATCACCCAGCAGTTCAGGTGAAACCTCAAGAGTTTCAGATAACTAAAGAACAATTAGAGTTTGATAAACAGACAGCAACACATGCATACGAACAATATAGAGCTACAGATTTACAGTTGGAAAGTATACGTACGGAAGTTACAAGAATTGAACAGCAATTGGAGGGAGCACCGAATCCTGATTCGTTACTAGTCAGTCAAGAGCACGTACAACACTTGGAGAAAAGGCTTCTTCAATTGAAGACTAATCGAGATCGTTTACCTATTATAAAACGGCAATACACAGAGGCAAATGAACAGTTGATTGGACACAAACAAGCAATTGCAGATAAAGAAAAAAGTGACTATGTCACACATGCAGAACTTAAACAAGCAAAAGCGATTCTTGATGAATCCTTGAAGACAGTCCCAGAACAGGTCCGATCAATTCAAGCGTTGCAAATGGAAATAAGAAAAGAAGAAAAAAATAAAACAACGCTTGAACGGTCTTGGGAACATGCTAGAGAGCAGCGACAGTTCGCAATGGAAGCAGTCTCTAATGCTCAAACAGCTATAGCCTTCATGATAAAATCCGCTGAAGAGGCAACAGTTAAGCAACAAACAGCAACAAGCTCATTTAATGCAGCTATTAAGGAGTCTGCTTTTGAAGATGAGACGGATTACCAACAGTGCAAACTACTTGCTGAACAGCGCACCGCACTTTCTAGGAAAATCAACGAATATGACGTTGAAATCGAGACGACAAAACAAGCGATTTCTGAATTGAAGGAGCAAGTGGCAGGAAAACAAAAAGCGGATTTAGTAGTACTTCGCAATCTTACAGAGCAAAACAAGCATGCCTACGAACAAGCGCTAACTGCGTATCATCGTGCTTCAGAGCTTGAAAAGAATGCAACTGAACTGCACCTGAAACTGGAAGATTTAATAGGAGCGCAGAGTGGACTTGAACAAAAGTGTGCCCGATTGACTGAACTGCATGACTTAGTCCGTGGGAATAATGATCGTAAACTATCATTTGAGCGATATTTGCAAACGGAATACTTAGAACGGATTTTACATGCTGCAAATGGAAGGTTAAGCGAATTGTCTAACGGTCAATTCCAGTTATTGCGAAGTGATCGTCAGGAAAGTAGAGGGCGCCAAAGTGGTTTAGGAATAGACGTATACGATGAGTATACAGGGCAGAATCGTGATGTGAAAACTCTTTCTGGAGGAGAGAAGTTCAATGCATCCCTTAGTCTAGCTCTTGGAATGGCTGATGTAATTCAAAGTTTCCAAGGTTCGATTTCAGTAGAAACAATGTTCATCGACGAGGGCTTCGGTTCACTGGATGAAGAATCCCTGCAAAAAGCAATTGATACACTTATCAGTCTACAAAAAGCAGGCAGGATGATTGGTGTTATTTCTCACGTTGCTGAATTGAAAGAAGCGTTTCCGGCCGTTTTGAGGGTGGAAAAGACGAAAGAAGGACACAGTTATACTCGTATTGAAATCCACTAAATACTCTTGTTAACCTATACGTTTGTTCAAATCGCGACTTGCTTTTTTTGGAGTCGCGGTTTATGATGAGGTTCTGCAATATATCGCATACGTTTTCAGTCATCTTAGGAGGTATTTCAATATGGATCGGAAGTTACCATTTTCATCTTTAGTCGTCATTGGAACGATGTTATTCGCACTTTTCTTTGGCGCAGGAAATCTGATTTTCCCTGCTCAGCTTGGTCAGGAAGCAGGTACGAATTTTTGGCCAGCAGTCATCGGGTTTCTCATCACAGGGGTTGGATTACCTTTTCTAGGTATTCTAGCAATCGGTTTTTCTGGTAGTGCCAACTTGCAGGATCTCGCAAGTCGCATTCATCCTCTATATGCGATTTTGTTCACGTCAGCGCTTTATTTAACAATTGGACCATTTTTCGCAGCACCACGAACAGGAGCTGTTGCGTTTGATATCGGGATTGCACCGTTCTTGAATGGGACTGATCCATTGATTCCGAGACTAATATTTACTGCGTTGTTTTTCGGAATTACAATTTGGCTGTCGTTGAATCCACAAAAGATTGCCGATCGGGTTGGAAAGATTTTGTCGCCGGCTATTATTATCTTGCTACTTGTTTTGTTAGTAGTCGCATTATTTTCACCGATGGGCTCATTCCAAGCACCTAGCAGCACATACCTTTCAGGTGCATTTGGGAACGGGTTTACGGAAGGCTACAATACAATGGATGCTTTGGCCTCTCTGGTCTTCGGTATTATCGTCATTACGATTGTCCGCTCAATGGGTGTGAAGTCTAAAAAGGGGATTGTCGGGGCTACTTTTAAGACGGGAATTGTTGCTGCAGGATTCTTAGGAATCTTGTATGTAGGAATCGCGTATCTTGGCGCAAGTAGTGTTAGTTCACTTGGTATGATGGATTCGGGAGGAGCAGTATTAACATCTGTTGCCACTCATTATTTTGGACAAGCTGGTCTTGTGTTGCTGGGAGTTGTCATTTTACTAGCGTGTCTAACGACAAGTATTGGCTTAATGACAGCATGTGGAGAGTATTTCCACACACTCATCCCTTCGTTGTCTTACAAAGTGATCGTCATCACATTTACGGTATTCTGTTTCGTCGTCTCGAATATCGGGTTGAATAACATCATTACGTATTCAGTTCCAGTGTTACTATTTTTATATCCGCTTGCGATCACGCTCATGCTTCTCACATTTGTTTCGCCACTCTTTGGTCACGCACGTATTGTTTACGTTGCAGTAACAATCGTAGCGATGCTTATCAGTGTAGTTGATGGGCTGGCTGCACTGGCAGATACACTGCCAGGTGGACAGTTAGGGAAAATGATCGAACCTATTACAGCGTTCTACGGAAAAGTGCTTCCGTTGTATGAGAATGGTCTGGGTTGGTTAATTCCTACATTGATTGTCATTGTTGTGTTTGGTGTGATTGCTCGAGTAACGGGCATGAATTCAAAACAGTCGCTGAGCACAGAAGAATAATTTCTACAAGATGATGCTACAAAAACTAATAGTAGAACTTGAAAAACCGGTCCCCTAAATAGTAGGGAGACCGGTTTTTAGTTGTTCAGCGATTGGAATTCGTTAATGGCACGTAGCCAATTCCCTCGCATAGTAGCTGATGCTTGGTCAGCACGATTGTGTTTTAACATATCGATGATTTCTTCATGCTCATCAATGGACTGCTCTGTCAAAATGATGGAGTTATGAAAGAAAAGTCGTCTAACGTGCACTTGAAGTGAAGACGTAATCGATGTGATATACGTGTTTGCTGCAGCGTCAACGATGACCTGATGAAAAGATTCATCAATTTTTAATGCTGAAAAATAGTCTTCGTTTCGTACAGCTTCAGCAAATTCTTTGTTAAGGCTACTCAACACATCTATCGTCTCTTTTGAAATGGTAGGTGCAGCTAACTCTGCCGCAAGCGCCTGCATTGCAGCTAGTGGTGGCAACAAATCATTGATGGAATCCCGTTCGACTTCTGTGACTTGAGTGGCTTTTCCGGGATACATTTTAACGAACCCTTGAACCTCCAAAAGTTGAAGGGACTCGCGTATGGGTGTTCGGCTCACGCCAAGAGCTTGAGCTAGTTCGCTATCGATTAATTTCTCTCCAGGCTTCAACGTCCCATCAATAATCCATTGCTGGAGCTGGTTGAATGCGCTTTCTTTTGCAGTTTGACGAGCTGGTTTTGTATGGTTTTGAGGTATTGGCATTCCGTTCACCGTCCTGATTTGACTTTCTAAGTCTACTATACATTACTTTCCTGCTAGAGTGAACAACTTAAGATGAATCTTTGCGACAACTGTAATAATCAACTTTTAATTGTCACGGGAATGGTGGTTAGCTGTAATCTTTCTGTAATATTGGGCTGTTAACCTATACACAGACTTAAAAACAAGGGAGCGGAGCTTTTGAAGAAACTAATTTTCACGTTTATCTTAGCTACGGCACTAATGGTCAGTGGAACACATGAAAGTTCAGCAGCAGCGTCTACGTACAAAGTGAAAAAAGGCGACACACTATATAAGATTTCACGGATGCACAATGTTTCTGTTAACAACTTAATGAAATGGAACGGTATCAAATCTTCAGTGATTTACCCGAACCAAACATTGAAATTAGTAAGCGGTGGTTCAACAACAGCTGCAAAGAAACCGGCTAAAAAGCCATCACGTTCAGACAATGACACTGTGAAAAAGGAGTTCATGGCGAACTCATCAGCATACACGGCTTCTTGTAAAGGTTGTTCTGGAATTACAAAAACAGGACTCAACTTGAAAAAGAATCCTTCATTGAAAGTAATCGCAGTAGATCCTCTAGTGATTCCACTAGGTTCTAAAGTACACGTCGAAGGTTACGGATATGCAGTTGCTGGAGACATTGGCGGTGCTATCAAAGGAAATCGTATCGACGTATTCATGGCATCACATAGTAAAGCGATCCAGTGGGGACGTAAATCCGTACGGGTGAAAGTTTTAAACTAATCTTATGAGAATTTGACCAACCGATTTATCGGTTGGTCTTTTTTATTCCCTAAATGGTACACTACTAATCATAAAGGAGTGATATTTGTGGATGTTTATATCGTAACTGGGGCTTCAAAAGGAATTGGGGAAGAATTATATGAACAAATTCGAAAAACGGATTCACTAGTATTTGGAATTGCACGTAGCAATCCAAAGGGCTATGAAAACTTTGTAGAAGTCGATTTAACAAGCCGAGAGACAAGACGAGGACTGATGGAGCGGTTGTTGACTCCTTATCTTGCAACAGCTGAATCATTTACACTCATTAATAACGCAGGCACAGTAGAACCAGTAGGGAAGGTTGGAGGGCTGTCAACATATGCTCTTCAGCAAGCTATTGAATTGAATTTGACAGCTCCAATTGAATTGTCCAATGAATTCATTGGTGTGTTGAGTAAGTCTAAGGCAAAAAAACAAATCATTAATATCTCTTCAGGCGCTGGCCGTAATGCGTATGAAGGATGGGGCATATACTGCACGACGAAAGCGGGACTTGATCGGTTTTCAGAAGTCATCCGGTTAGAACAGCAGCGTGTTGAATATCAGGTAGGGATTGTCTCTATAGCTCCTGGAATTATAGATACGGGAATGCAAAAGACGATTCGGTCAAGCGACGTAGATGGATTCCCGATGCTTGAGCAATTTATCAATTATAAAGAAGAAGGCAAGTTGAGAAGCGCAGAAGCGACTGCGAAGTTGCTAATTGAGTGGATGGAGAAAGAGGATTTGACTACAACTGACGTGCTCGCACGACTTGGTTGAGGAACGTCCCATCATGAGTGACATGGAAAGAGCATTGCGAAAAGCAATGCTTTTTTTGTTGGATATAAACCAAAATATGATTTGGGATTAGTTGGCGATATGGTATAGTTGGGTAAAAGTGAGAGTTTCTGAAATTTCTGTAGTCGATACTTGAAACAGGTGAGAGATAACTTATTTTGATAGGTGGAAATTTAAAATAAAGTAAGAGATCTGTGTATTTTCATAGCGGATGTTTTGAGAATAAGGGGGTCCAATAATCTTGGGCTATCAAAAGGCAAATGAGGTTTCAGAGCGGAAGCGAGTTATTAAGATTATTGTTAAATTCTTGGCAGTAATTAGTTTGTTAATCGTTGCATTGGTGGGTTACGGAGTCTATTGGGCTTTCTTTGATATGAAACGTTTGCCGGAAGGAGAGTTTCTTACGGAGGAGATATCGCCTAATGGAGAGTATACGGTAAAAGCATATGTGACTAACGGGGGAGCCACTACGCCGTATTCAGTTCGCGGGGAATTGGTGTTCAATGAAAAAAAGAACAAGACCAAAAATATCTACTGGGACTCGCGTGAAGAGAATGCGGAAATCGCTTGGAAGGGTAATCATACAGTAGTTATCAATGGACATGAGTTGGATGTAAGGAAAGACAAATATGATTTTAGAAGGCAGTGAGGATGCCTCTGTTCATCTGGGATTCCTTGGTGAAGCTAAGATGGTTCAAAAAAATGAAGTATACGAAGGTCATCAAAGCGAGGAAAGCAGAGCTTCTTTGTTTAATTGTCTTGAAAGAGAAGAAGTTAAATACCAGATAGATGAGAAGAATAATATTTTGATTAAACATAAAGATGCAGATACAGCTGTTGCCAGATGCGTATAAAAACAGGCATTGATTTTCTTTGAAGAATAGTTACATACTTCATCAAAAGAAAGGTTCTGAGCTTATTAATGAATAGGATTATAGCTGTTTAAATAAGGAGGAGCGAAATGAAGAAAGTATTTGAAGCAATATATGATGGTCATCGAATACAAGTCGAAAATAGGTGGTTTGCTGGCGAAAAGTTGTATGTGGATGGAGAATTGCAGGATGAAAATATAGGCTTAGCTCTTAGAGGGACGCTAAATGGGAAATTAAGAACTAATAATAATGAATTGAGGAGTATAAAAGTAACTCTGGGCGGGTTTTTTAGTATTCATTGTAAAATCTTTATCGATCATGTATTCGTTTCATCATATAAAATTTGAATCATTCGCTTATTATTTTGAAATTGGTTATAGGCAGTGTTGTAAGCATAAATCGACTTTTAGGAAAGGAAATATTTAATTTGGCTTTCGGTTTATCTTGACTCTAATTGACTCTTTTATAAAAGGTAGGAGTAATAAAGTCCAAAACACCAGGATGAGTTATTTATGTCTTTCATATAACTGCAATTGTTATGTATCTTACTATGCTTGATATTTTTTATAGAAATTTTTAGTTTTAAATAAGTCCATGCTAATTCTTATACCTTTGATGGATAATGCGAATATACGTGTAACTGGAGGTAATTATTTGAAAAATTTTTTAATTATCATCCTAACCATGTTAATAGAAACGGTATTGTTATGGGCTGTTTCTATATTCATTGGGTGGGATTTTATGGAGACGATTTTCTTGGGAGGGTTATTGATATTTGCAGTTCCTTGGCTTTATTTATTTTTTTCGAATCATGAACGGAATTTATATAATGCAAACGTAAAAGGAATGACGGGCGTGGACATAGGAGGAGTAAAACTGTTTCAATTTCGATTTTCACCAATCATTATAGGATTAATCTTGTTTATGATAATAAGTTTGTTTTTGACTATTTATTATTACTATGATTATTTTATTTAATTGTCTGTATGCTTAATCGAAAAAACATTTATGTATAGTGCAAATTGAAAGTACATAGCATGCAAGCAACTTGGCGTTGCAACTGTATATGGAATTATAGCCTCAGTAGGCAAAGTTAGACCTGTATAGTATTTGTTTCTAGGCTCAATCATCATGCACGCAAAGGCTACAAGTCAAGTTGAACATTGTGTGCTGCAATTGCAATCTTGGGTAATATATTTTTGTAAAATACGGTCAATTCTTTTAAGGCGATGAATCCAATAAATAGTGCAAGGAAATATTCTATTTTAATTTGTATACTTCTTATTTTTACTTTATCGGCCTGTAAGCAAATCGAGCAATCTCACGAAGAGGTAAATTTGGAAAATGAACAACAAAATATATCTTATACTTTTAAAAATCCTAAAACGGGGCAAGAATTCAATATTATTCATGCTTACTTGTTATATGAAAATTATTTTGAAGCTGTGAAAAATCAACCAGACGAAACGCTTTCCAAGTTATTTCAACAGGAAATTATCACGCCAGTACATGAAGTCTGTTATGAAGATGCAGAGTTTCCGAATTTTATAAGTCTAACTGGAATGATAACTAAAAGAAGCGAATTTGAACGGGTAAAGAATCAAATTGAAAAAATGAATACAGATCAATTAAATGAAGTATTTGAGGAATCGCTTGTTAAATCCTCAGATGTCCTCCCAACAGATAAGGAAAAAACTGTATGTATATTTCCTAAAAATGAAAACTTCCCTTCCGATATGGCGACAATTGGGGCAGGAAAAATCATCGTCTACTACAACAGGTTTCATAATTACTTTAAATCTAGTATGTCACATGAGTATCATCATAGTGTCTGGTTCGAAAAAAATTTGAAGGAAAACCACTTGCTGACAGGATTAGATCATTTAACATTGGAAGGGGAGGCTGTGATGTTCGAGACTCTCGTGTATCCTAATTTAAATAATATGTATATCGTATTAAATGAAAGTTTTAACAAAGAGCATTGGAGTAAGATTGAACCGTATCTTGAAAGTACAGACGGCGAGAAGATTTTAGAAATGAAAATAGGCGGCTCTAATGGTATCCCGAATTCATATGGATACAGCGAAGGATACAAAATGATCAGATCTTACTTAGAGTTGCATCCGGATATGACAGTTGAAGAATGTACCGTTAAAGATCCCAAGGAAATGTTTGAAGAAACGAATTACATAGCAAACTATAGGTAGATGTTTTATTAATAGTTTACGGCTATGAGAGGTGAAAATATTGGCTTCACAAAAGAACAGTAAATGGTCACTTGTTTTAAGTATTGTAGGTGTAATTGTATTTAAGGTGAGCTATCTTATATCTGAAAATCCGACTTTTTTAGAAAAGTTTGTTATTGGTATATTTTTTCTATCTGGAATCGTCCTTATGATAGGCGGAATTATTTTAGGTGTTCAGGCCATCAAGACAAAGGAGAAAGGCAAGCTCAAGTATTTAGGATTTTCAGTAATAATTCTCTTTATGATTAGTTTAGCTTTGCCGCTATTGCTGATGGCTTTATTAGGATTTGGGGGATAGCATGTAAATTGAAATTCCTCAATCGTGGTCAGTTAATGAATTAGGATTGATCTTCAAATTGTCTAGATTACAGAGAAAAGTTGGAGGAGAATTATGAGTAATTATTTGCAGTTTGTAGCGATTATATTTCTAGGAGTCTGCATTTTTTCAGCTTCTTTAGTGGTTTCAAAAATGCAGAGCAATAATGTAGATCCATCACCGGAAGAACCGTACAGATATGAACTTATACCAGCTACTGAAAGTAATATAATTATATTTGATAAGAAAACGGGTGATTATTGGCAAAAGTATATTAATCCAAGTGAAGGACCTACAGAATGGGAAAAATCAGATTCTCCAGTTACTGAAAAGAAGTGATACAAGTAAACAATTCATAAGCAAATGGAGGTAAGGCTTTGCTGTAATAACTTATATTCAAGATTGGAGAGGGCAGGTGGTTTAATTGTTTAATGCAGCAGTTTATTTGGTACACGGAATAATAATCATATTATTAGCCCTTATTGGTATAGGTCCAATGTTTAGCATTGCTGCACCAGACCCGGACCAAGATACAATTAATAAATTGTGGGGTTCAATGATTTGGATTTTTATAATTCTTGTGTTGGTATCTGCTTTTGTACAGATAAGGATAAAAAAAGTTTGGGTGTTTTTAATATCAGTAATAGGATTGATAGCTTTTTTTATTCTCACTTACCTATACATATACTCTTTCTTTTTGAATTTATTTTTAGACTGAACAAGGTAACAAGTGTTTAATCAAGGGGGGCTTGGCTGAATAAAATTTGTGCAAGAATAGGGTGCAATTAATGAATTAGAATCGTCCTTCAAGCGGGCCAATTTTATTGAGAGACGTAATGTTTCATTCATTATGTAAATAGGCTGCCAGAAAATGTATTTGGGAAATTGGAGTGGGGAATTTGAAAAGAAGAATAGCAATCCTCATATCTTTGTTATTTGGAAGTCTTGTCTTTGGTGTAATGACCAAGTACTTAGATTCCGTGCCATACTTTGGTGATATATTCACCAGATTGGGCATTTGGGTATTTATCGGAACATTAATAGCAGCATATAGTAAAACTCCAATTCGAGCGGGCATCCATACAATGATTTTCTTTCTAGGAATGCTTATTGGTTATTACGTATACTCAGCGATGTTGTTTGGTGTTTTTTCGACAAGTTATATTTTATATTGGGGCATTATAGCCTTAGTTTCTCCTTTTTTAGCGGCTATTGTATGGTTCGCAAAAAATAACAGTCGTTCAGCTTTTATTTTACCCGCATTACCCATGGGATTAATGTTAAGTATCTCCGTGGGGATGGGTATATTTTATGTCTATCTGAATTATATTACAGAACTAATTATGTATTGCGTTTTATGTTTGATTTTTTATAAAGAGCCCAAGCAGATGACTTTGATAATATTTTTATCTATTTTACTAACTTTTATTATTAAACAGTCACCATTATCATGGTATACCGCGTTTTAATAGTATTGAATAATTAGGATCGACCTTCAAACGATCCTAATTATTCAAGATGGAACGCATTTTGAAATAAATAAAGGTGGGAACACATGAAGTATGGCTTGTCAACACTAAAT
>NZ_JWIB01000006.1 GCF_000813425.1 Sporosarcina sp. ZBG7A | reverse complement strand
CTTGAGAAAGTGATCATAAAACTAGAAAAGTGATCATAAAGCTAGAAAAGTGCTCATAAACCGCAAAAAGTGATCATAAACTCAGGGAAATGCTCATAACCAAAACTAAAAAAACTGCGTACTCATCAGTTATGACGAGTACGCAGTTTTTATATACAAAATTAATGAATCGTCCGGTAAACACCGACCACTTTTCCTAGAATCGAGACATTCTCAATAATTATAGGATCCATTGAAGAGTTTTCAGGCTGCAAACGGAAGAAGTCTTTTTCTTTAAAGAAGCGTTTCACAGTTGCTTCATCTTCTTCAGTCATCGCAACAACAATTTCTCCATTGTTCGCGTTATGTTGCTGTTTCACAACAACGCGATCACCATTTAAAATACCAGCCTCGATCATGCTATCTCCTACGATTTCCAACATGTACAAGTTATCCTCAGAAGTCCCAAACGTATCCGGGATAGGAAAGTATTCTTCGATATTTTCAATCGCAGTGATAGGAATCCCAGCAGTAACTTTTCCGACTAATGGAACATGAACAACGCCAGTTTTTAACTCGTCCATTCCATGTTGGTCCAAAATTTCGATTGCACGTGGTTTAGTCGGGTCACGTCTGATGAGACCTTTACTTTCTAGTCTCGCCAGATGGCCATGAACAGTTGAGCTGGAAGCAAGTCCTACAGCTTCACCAATTTCCCGTACGGAAGGTGGGTACCCCTTTTTTTGAACTTCATCTTTAATGAAAGTCAGGATATCCTCCTGTCTTTTGGAGATCTTTTTCAATATGTTCACCTCTTCACTTTTTTTGCAGCGGACGTTGCTCTGCGAAGTGTTTCTATGAAAATAGTATAACAGGTGTTCGTACAGATAGCAAACAAAGGTTCTAATTTTTAGTGTTGACATACAAACCCTTGTTCGTATACAATGAAAATATAGAACCGAACGTACATTCTGGAAGGGGAAATCATTCATGACACTTATCCGAAAAAACAAAAATCTGGTAGTAGCTTTCGCACTGTTTGCAGTATTATCATTCGTCCTTATTCATAAACTTTCTGTTCCTCAAGATATTATAGAAGTGACAATCCTGGAAGGCGATACGCTTTCGCAGCTAGCCGAACGCTATGCAGGTGAAGTTCCTACTGACCGTTGGATTCGAGAGGTGGCGACACTGAATAATTTAACTGATTCTGCTATTATTGCAGGTGAAGATCTCAAGTTGCCATCTTATCTTGAGTCGGAGGTTGACGATACTCGACTCGTCCTTGCAGAGGAGGGGGAATAATGGGGAATAGAGGCAATTGCGTCTTGTATTGTAGAGTTAGTACTGAAAAAGATACGCAGGAGCTATCACTCTCCCGCCAATACGAAGAACTGACAACGTTGGCGGAATCGTTGGATTTTAACATAGCTGCATCATTTACTGACAAACACAGTGGATACGAATTGGATCGGGAGGGGCTATTGGATCTTCTTGATTATATCAAGGAAGGTTCTGTTAATGCTGTCCTAATCCAAGATGAAACAAGACTTGGTAGAGGAAATGCGCGTGTCGCTGTTTTGCACTTGCTTGCGAAAACAAATACATCCGTTTTTACCAATCACGACAATGGTCCATTAGAATTGAACGAGATGGACTCCATGCTTCTTGAAATTCTTGCCATAGTAGAGGAATATCAGAGAAAGTTACATAACGCTAAAATTAGAAGAGGGATGAAACGTGCCGTTGAGGCAGGGTATCGACCAGAACGTAATCTGAGCAACCAAGGTAATGCGGAAGGTAGAGAAAGAGTTGAGGCGCCGGTTCAAGAAATTGTGTCTTTACGAGATAAAGGACTGACATTTGAAGAGATTACATCTGTCCTCAAAGGACTCGGACATAACGTCAGCAAAGCGACGGTTCATAGACGATATCAAGAATATACTGCGGAGCAATAAGGCTAATTGTTTGCACTTCCTTTCATTTTTGTTTACGTTCTTATTGACGAAGTCGAACTGGAGGGAACATTATGCTGGAAGAAAATAAGATTAAACGTATTAATGAACTTGCAAAAAAAGCAAAAACATCAGGTCTTTCCATTGAAGAAGCGAAAGAGCAATCCCAGTTGCGTAGTGAGTATTTGAAAACTTTCCGTTCAACAATGAGAGATACGATTGAAAATGTTAAAGTAGTGGATCCTGATGGAAATGACGTAACACCTGAAAAAGTGAAAGATGCTCAAAATAAGAAATTTTTAAATTAAGTATCCACATATCTTTCTGACCGCAGTTTGTATTCCTGCGGTTTTTTCATTACAATGGATGAGGAATCTAGTTAAAATAAGAGAATGTGAAAGGGTGTAATTACCGATGACCAACACTATTGATCAACTGGCGATTAATACGATCCGGACGTTGTCGATCGACGCAATCGAAAAAGCAAATTCTGGCCATCCCGGCCTTCCTATGGGTGCTGCGCCAATGGCTTATGTACTCTGGACACAGCACATGCACCATAATCCAACAAATCCTTCTTGGTTTAACCGGGATCGCTTTGTATTATCTGCTGGTCATGGCTCGATGTTGCTCTATAGCATGCTCCATTTAAGTGGATATGATCTTCCAATGGAAGAACTGAAAAACTTCCGTCAGTGGGGATCTAAAACACCGGGGCATCCTGAATACGGTCATACTGCTGGAGTTGAAGCGACTACAGGACCTCTTGGACAAGGTATCGGAATGGCTGTCGGAATGGCAATGGCTGAAAAACACCTTGCTTCCACATATAATAAACCAGGTTTTAATGTAGTTGATCATTACACATATGCACTTTGTGGTGATGGAGACTTAATGGAAGGTGTTGCGGCTGAAGCTATTTCACTCGCAGGTCACCTTGAATTGGATAAGCTAATTGTTCTCTACGACAGCAATGACATTTCTCTAGATGGTGAATTGGATATGTCTTTCACAGAGAAGATTCAAAATCGATTTGAGTCATATGGATGGAATTACATTCACGTCGGTGATGGCAATGACACAGCACATTTGTCTAAAGCAATTGAACAAGCGAAACAAAATACAGGTGGTCCAACACTAATCGAAGTGAAAACTGTCATTGGATATGGCTCCCCTAACAAATCAGGTAAATCGGATGCTCATGGCGCACCTCTTGGTGAAGATGAGATGAAATTGACAAAAGAATCCTATAAATGGACATTTGAAGAGGACTTCCATGTCCCACAAGAAGTCTATGAAATGTTCAAATCTTCTATACAGAAGCTTGGTGTGGACAGTGAGTCCGAATGGAACAAATTATTCGGCGCTTATGAGAAGGAACATGGGGAACTAGCTGCACAACTGAAAAGTGCTATTGATGGAACAGATAAAGCTGCAGTCGAAGCCCAGTTGCCTGTTTATGAAGCTGGGAAATCTGTTGCAACACGTTCAGCTTCAGGGGATTCAATCAATGCAATCGCGAAGGCTCTTCCGTCATTCTTTGGTGGTAGTGCAGACCTAGCTGGTTCTAACAAAACTGCAATCAAAGGAGCAGGAGACTTCCTTCCAGGTAGTTTTGAGGGTCGCAATATCTGGTTTGGTGTGCGTGAATTCGCAATGGGTGCTGCTTTGAACGGAATGACACTACACGGTGGCCTGAATGTATTTGGCGGAACGTTCTTCGTATTTAGTGACTATGTCCGCCCTGCAGTCCGTCTATCTGCGTTAATGGGCATTCCTGTAACCTATGTATTTACTCATGACAGCATCGCTGTTGGTGAAGATGGTCCTACACACGAACCAGTTGAGCACCTAGCTTCACTTCGTGCTATGCCTGGCTTGTCGGTGATCCGTCCTGCTGACGGTAACGAAACATCAGCTGCATGGAATTTAGCTGTCACTTCAACGAACAAACCGACAGTCCTTGTATTGTCACGTCAAAACTTACCCGTACTTGAGAAGTCAGGCGAACTGGCATCCGAAGGAGTTAGTAAAGGTGCTTATACCGTTTCCCCTTCGAAAGCAGATCAGCCTGCTGCAATCTTGATCGCGACAGGGTCAGAAGTTAGCCTAGCTGTCGAAGCACAAGCGAAACTGAATGAGAAGGGAATCGATGTTGCGGTCGTCTCAATGCCTTCTTGGGATCGGTTTGAAGAACAAGACGCAGCTTATAAAGAGCAAGTGCTTCCAAAAGCTGTGACTGCGCGTCTATCTCTCGAAATGGGATCATCTCTCGGATGGCATAAATATGTCGGAAACGACGGTGACGTCCTTGCTATCGACACATTCGGTGCAAGTGCCCCAGGTGAAATTGTCATGAAAGAATACGGATTCAGTGTTGAAAACGTTGTATCAAAAGTAGTCACAATGGTAGGCAAATAATTTATAACTGATAAAAGCAGGGGCGGATTTAGCCTCTGCTTTTATTTTTTATAACGCTTTAGATCTTGATGAAGTGTAACTCTTCATAGATTTCGGTTGTATATCTAACTATTTTGACATTTCGACATAAATAGTGATGTTCTATTCCGCGAACTGACAGCCTTTGCGAAACACCTCCTGTACGATAATGTAAAGGAGTGGTCATACATGCGAACATATGGAATTTATAAAATCAAAGAAATGTACCAGACATTTGTCCTTGGACGTGAAAGACTGCTATATGATTTATTAAAAGAAGATGGTCGAGAGAATCATTTACAGGAAGTTCGATATTTATGCGATCGATTAGAAATCAGCAATGTCGAACAGGCGATTATGAGCGAACTCGGAAAGAATTTTCATACAGTAGAAGCAGGAGATATGAAATATACATTGACCCATCCATTGAAAGGCACGATAGATATCGGATTTTCCTCCCATGCATTACATGCAGCTTGTCACGGTTCACGAATGCTTGATTTAGATTTGTTTGTAGCACTTTCTAGTGTGGAAGACCGCTACTTTGCAATTATGGATGAAGCAGGCGAGTGGGGGTGGCTGAAGCCAGTGCGTTATACGTCTTCTCCGCTAGAACCCCAATACGTATTCGTTTGATCTAAAGTCTTTTATGAAATATTAGTTAAATTGCAGTCGTGTGGCATAAGAAAACAGGATTCTGATAACTGAGACGTTGCGTACTGGGGTTCGGATGCTGTATAATCCTTCTTGGTGGAAACACTTGGACTATTGCAGTAGGGGAGGTAGTACGTATGACTATTTGGTGGATCGTTGGAATTATTGTTGCACTTGCAGCAGGAGTTGCTCTTGGTTTCTTCTTAGCTCGTCAATATATGATGAAGTATTTGAAAGATAACCCACCGATTAATGAAGATATGCTTCGAATGATGATGATGCAGATGGGGCAGAAACCTTCTCAAAAGAAAATTAATCAAATGATGGCTCAAATGTCTAAGGCGTCTGAAAAAGACTCTAAGAAAAAGAAATAAAAACGTTAATATAGTAGGTTTTTATGACTTTCATGAATAAAACAAACAACACCCCGTTCAATAATATTGAACGGGTTTTTTAATTTAAATAACCATATTTTCTTAAGAAACGTTTAACTGTTGCTTCATATTCTTCTGGATTTTCGTTAAAAGATCTAGCGTGTGCACCTTTTGGAAAAAGTTTTATAGACTTTCCGCCATTTTTTTGCTCATACAATTCCTCTGTCATGTTCGGTAGGATGAAATCATCTTCCAAACTATGAATGAAAAGCATAGGGTGTGCAACTTGAGCGATGACTTGTTTTGGAGAAACTAGTGAAGTTGTATAGCCATCGCGGATTTTCAAAAAGATATTAGCAATTCGAATGACCTTAGGCGTACGAAGTGGCGTGGTCGTTTTCAATATATGAAATACCTGATCCGTAAAATCTGAAAAAGGGCAATCTGCTACATAAAAATCTGCTTCTTCTGGATAAGTCCCCGCTGTCAAAATCATCGTTGCTGCTCCCATGGATTCGCCATGAATTCCGAGTAATGCACGCCTACCAATACGTTCACGGACTGCCTGGATTATTGCGCGTAGGTCCATTTTTTCATAGAATCCAAAACTGGTCGTTTTTCCACCAGACTCTCCATGCCGACGATGATCGTATACGACAGAGTTAAATCCGAGACGTTCGAACATGCGGGCAAATTTCATTGAATTTATTTTGTTCTCTGTGACACCGTGGCAAATAATCACTGTTCTTGTAGTATCGAGCGGTCTTAGATAGATTGCATGCAACAAATAACCATTAGGCGATTGAATGCGCATTGTCGTTTTCGGAACGGTTTCATACCAGTGCGCATCGAATCGCCGAGCGATGGATTCTCGTTTTAAAACAACCTCGGCATCTTTTATTTTAAGAAACATTAACCGATTGGTAGCTAGGATGCCAAATGTTGTTACCAGAGCAGTCGCCATGAAAGTGATACCACCTGTAATTGCAAGCAGACGCTTTCTCAATAATTTCAGCTCCTTAGATCCTTCCGTTTTCATACAAACGGTACATGCCACTCTCGATAGGCCGTGACACATGTGGAGCAATTTTTTCAACTGCTTCACACACTTGTTTTACATCGATGCCTGTAGAGATTTCTAGCAAATCTAGCATGTTCACCACATCTTCGGTCGCAACATTTCCAGTGGCGCCATCAGCGAATGGACATCCGCCAAGGCCGCCAGCTGCCGAATCGAATCGGTCAATGCCTGCTTGCAAGGATGCAAAAATGTTTGCAAGTGCCATTTTTCTAGTGTCATGGAAATGAGCAGTTAGCAGTACCGAAGGAAATGACTGCCGAAGGCGTGTGAAAAGTTCATAGCTCTCGACAGGATTGGCCATACCAATAGTATCAGCAACGCTAAGCTCATCTACACCTAACGCGACAAACTGTCTGCAGAGTTCAATACAATCATCTACTTCAATTTTCCCTTCGTATGGACAATAAAACGCAGTAGAAATACAAGCGCGAACAAAAACACCTTCATCTTTTAGCTTAAGTATTACCGGAGCAAGCGCCTCTACACTCTCAGCGGTCGTACGGTTAATATTTTTTTGATTGAATGTATTACTCACACCTACAAAAATTGCGATACTTTTAGCACTGGCTTCTTGAGCAAGTGCAACTCCTTTCGCATTGGGTGCAAGGACAATCGAGCGTTCCACTAAATCAGCATTCTCCATAATTTCTAGCGCATCACTCATTTGTGGTACCCATTTAGGAGACACGAACGAGGTGAGCTCCATTTCAGTTACACCGGATTTTTTTAATAGACGGATAAATTCTAGCTTTACATCTGTTTCAACGTGGTTCTTCTCATTTTGCAGACCATCACGGGGTCCGACCTCGATAATTGTCACTTTTTTTGGTAAACTAAACATACAATCCCTCCTACAGCCTATTCTAACGGACTGTAGCAGATGCAGGCAATTCATATGTGGGAATGTTCTGTATTTCAAAAAGGGAAAAGTCTCATAAACACAAATAGGGGGAATCACAATGTCAGAACAAATCGTAATTGCGAGTGCTGTTAGAACACCAATCGGCTCATTTTTGGGAGCATTGAAAAATGTGAGCGCAACAGAACTCGGTGCTCTTGTCATCAAAGAGGCTTTAAATCGTACAGGACTATCAGGGGCAGATGTGGATGAAGTCATTATGGGGAATGTACTTCAAGCGGGTCTCGGACAAAATCCGGCTCGTCAGGCATCGATGAAAGCAGGGCTTCCTGAACAGGTACCAGCGATGACGATCAATAAAGTATGTGGCTCTGGATTAAAAGCGGTCCAACTTGCGCGACAAGCGATTTTATCAGGTGACGCAGAAGTAATCGTTGCTGGTGGTATGGAAAGTATGAGTCAGGCACCTTATGTGCTGAAGAATGCCCGTGAAGGATTTAAAATGGGTGACCAAACAATGGTAGATACTATGATTTCTGATGGTCTTTGGTGTGCATTCAACGATTATCATATGGGCGTTACGGCTGAAAATCTGTGCGATCGCTATGGTTTGTCTCGTGAAGAACAAGACGAATTCGCTGCCGATTCTCAGAGAAAAGCTTCCGCAGCGCGCACAGCTGGTAGGTTTGCTGATGAAATAGTTCCCGTTGAAATTCCTGTTCGTAAAGGTGAACCAATCCTATTTAAGGAAGACGAATATATTAAAGAAGGTACGACTGCGGAGAAACTGTCCAAACTTCGACCTGCATTTAAAAAGGATGGCAGTGTGACAGCTGGAAACGCATCCGGATTGAATGATGGAGCTGCGGCATTAGTCATCATGTCTAAATCGAAGGCGGATGCACTTGGTATCACACCGCTAGCAACCATTACTGCGAATGCAAATGCGGGAGTAGATCCAGCAGTTATGGGAATCGGCCCTGTACAAGCGGTTACAAATGTGTTGAAACGATCGAACCTCAAGTTAGATGATATGGATTTGATTGAAGCAAACGAAGCATTTGCAGCCCAATCACTTGCAGTTGATCGGGAATTGAAATTTGATGCTGAAAAACTGAATGTCAACGGTGGTGCAATTGCACTTGGTCACCCGATTGGGGCAAGTGGTGCACGAATACTTGTCACATTGTTGCATGAAATGAAACGGCGTGACGCAAAACGTGGATTAGCTACACTTTGTATTGGTGGCGGACAAGGTGTCGCGACCATTGTCGAGCGTCCGTAAGTAGAAAAGAGGAGAACGACCCATGGCGAAAAAAAGAAATCAACAACCTTCAGTAAACAAACCTAAAGATGATGGAGCACTCCGACTAGCAGATGTATTAGGCGAGGATGTTCTTTCTAAACTAAAAGAAGCGAAGCAAGAACTTTCGCAAGCGGAAGCAAAAGCGGAAGAAGCTAGGATGGAACAGGCGTTAAAAGATAAAAAAGAGCGGGAAGCGAATAAGAGTTTCGCTGAATTGCTAGACGAATACGATGGGAAAACACGTAAATACTAACGAACAAAACCGCATGTGTTTCTTACGTGCGGTTTTGTCCATAAAGGAAGGAAAGATGAAATGATTATTCGTGATGTCATCATTCGAAAGTTGGAAATGACGATGAAGAATCCATTTTCAACAAGCTTCGGAACGATGCAAACCCGACAATTTCTCGTAATTGAAGTGGTCGACGAAAAGGGGAAAAAAGGCTATGGGGAAGGTGTAGCATTTTCCATTCCTTGGTATACAGAAGAGACGACAGAAACCTCCTTACATATGATCCAAGACTTTTTAGTACCGTTGCTAAAAGGAAAGACAATCCAACATCCTGATGAAGTGAATGAAATTTTTAAATCGATTCGAAAAAACAATATGGCAAAAGCTGCAGTTGAATGTGCAGTGTGGGACTGCTGGGCAAAACGACAAGGCATTACGTTAACAGAAGCGATAGGCGGTAAGAAAGAAAAAATTGACGTAGGAATCAGCATCGGACTCCAAACGGATTTCGAAGCACTTGGTGAACGGATTGAACAGAGTTTGGAATCAGGTTTTAAACGAATAAAAGTGAAAATCAAACCCGGGAGTGATTTAAAGTTGCTCTCAGAAATCCGTGAACGCTTTCCAGAAGTTCCACTCATGGCGGATGCCAATTCCTCTTACACACTAGATGATTTGGAGCTACTAAAACAACTCGATCAGTTCAACTTAACGATGATCGAACAGCCACTCGCAACTGATGATATCGTTGATCATGCAACATTACAACAGCAAATCCAAACACCTATTTGTTTAGACGAAAGCATCCTTTCCGCTGAGGATGCGCGAAAAGCCATTCAGCTTGGAAGCTGTCGTGTCATTAATATTAAAATAGGTCGTGTTGGAGGGATGACAGAAGCTAAAAGAATCCATGACGTGTGCCAGGAAGCGGGAATCCCAGTCTGGTGTGGTGGTATGTTGGAAGCTGGAATTGGACGAGCACACAATATTGCACTTACCACATTGTCGAATTTCACCTTTCCTGGAGATACAGCAGGTTCTGCTTCATATTGGGAGCGCGATATTATTACACCTGAAGTCACGGTGGAAGATGGAACGATTACCGTATCTGAAATTAATGGAATGGGATATGAAGTGGACATGAACGAAATTGAGCGTCATACCATCCAACGTATCGATATTCATTTTTAAAAGAAATACACATAGTTTTTCTGTTTTTGTCCATACTGTCTGTAAACAGATATGGAGGAGAGACAAATGAAGAAATTTTGGATGGTTTTTGCTGCTTGTTTGCTGATGTTATCGCTTGCTGCATGTGGGAAAAAAGATAAAGAAGTGGAGAACCAAACGAACGACACTGGAGTCGTGGAGAATGAAAACGATACAACGACAGACATGGACGGAACTGATGATGATACCACTAACGATAATGCGACAAACGATCAAACGGTTGAGAACGCCGATGATATTGCAGACGCTGTCTCAACCCTAGAAGAAGTCGATCATGCAAATGTTCTTAAGATGAACAACAGTGCATATGTTGGTGTGACTCTTAAAGAGGGAACTACCTCTTCTAAAGAATTAGATGACAAAATTGCTGACAAAGCCAAAGAAGTAGGAGCAGATACTGACAAAGTATATGTATCCACAAACCCTGATTCTGCAAAGCAAATTGATGAATATAGCGACAAAATTCGCGATGGTGAACCTGTGGAAGGATTCTTCGATGAAGTCGGAGATGCTATGAAGCGAATGTTCCCAGATGCTCATTAAGACATAAAACAAAACCCGACA
>NZ_JWIB01000059.1 GCF_000813425.1 Sporosarcina sp. ZBG7A | reverse complement strand
TGTTTCACCGGCAGAACCGGTTTCCCAAACGATAATTCGTTGACATTTTGCTGTTCAGTTTTCAAGGTTCATAGTGTTAATGTTATTCGTTAGCTGTTGTTTCAGCAACTCTTACATCATAACATGGTGTAATCATCGTGTCAACAACTTTTTTAAAAAAGTATTACTTGCCTTTGAAACCGATAAAGCGTGTTCCGAAGGACAAGTAATAATATACAACAGATAGTATATAGTTTGCAAGCTTTTTTTAAAATTATACTGAAGTTTTTTTCCGACCGTCTACAACAAACAACAAAATCCCTAGTAACACAACGATTCCACCTATGATTTGAGCTGTCGATAAACTCTCATTGAAGATGTAATACGCTAAGATCGATGCACCAACAGGTTCAAATAATATCGCAATAGAAATCGCATTAGTACTCACCCATCGGATTGCCCAGTTAAAAAGGGTATGACCAAGTAGGTTCGGAATTAGCGCTAATAGCACGAACCACATCCAATCTGATTGTGAATGCGGACCAAATGACTCCCCTTTTATTAATACATAGAAGAAAAGTGTAATCGAGCTAATGGAGTATACTACAAACGTATACGTAATTAGCGACAATCTTTGACGAACGTCTTGGCCAAACAGCAAGTAAGCAGTGATTAGTGCACAGCCTATGAGCGCAAGAATATCACCATAAAATGCTGTTCCTCCAAGTTGGAAATCTCCAAAGCTAATAATGACACTACCCGATATTGCAATTACTGCTGATAATATAGTTTTAACCGACAATCGTTCTTTAAAGAAAAAGTATGTACCCGCAAACGCAAAAATAGGTTGTAGTGTCACTAAAACTGTAGAACTTGCAACGGATGTATAATTAAGCGATTCAAACCAAAAGATAAAGTGGAACGCTAAAAACACTCCTGCAAAAGTTGAAAATATCCAATCTCGCTTTTTCAGCAACGTTATTTCTTTTCTGTATTTCAATAAGAATATCGGCAACATGAGAAGGACCGAGAAAAACATTCTGTAAAATGCAGTAACCCCCGCCTCAGCGGATACTAATTTCACAAAAATTGCTGATAAAGCAACCGAGATAACCCCTATAATGATAGGGATAGCTGGATGTATAGCTGGTTTGTTCATTTAAACACATCACTTTCCTTCTATTGAGGGTTACAATAGTTTGTTTATGGATATAGCATATAGTATATCAGACAAGGCCGTTCTAAAAATTCGGTATTTAGAATACCCCTATTATTTAGGTAGGAGGCTAATGATAAAACTTTGAATTGAACGCACCACCATTTTTGTTGCAAAGGAGCATACATTCATGACCAATTGGATTCAACTTTTAAAAGATGGTAACAAACCTGCTCTTTTAGCCGCTATAGTTAATGTTATTATCGCCGCTTTAAAAGCGGGAGCTTTCTTTCTAACAGGCAACGTTGCCATGTTCGCTGAAATGATGCACTCTATCGGAGATGCTGCAAATCAACTATTCGTTTATGTTGGTTCTGCCCTTTCCAAAAAAGCACCAACTCCTAAATATCCAAATGGTTTTGGTAGGATTGTTAACCTCGTTTGTCTGGGCGCCGTTTTGATTGTAGCGATCCTTTCTTATGAAACTATAGTTGGAGGGATACATCACATCCTTCATCCTTCAGAAAGTGGAGGTTTGTGGATTAACCTAGGCGTTCTTGGAATCGGAATTGTGTTAGAATCCTTCGTTCTCTATAAGGCATCAAAAGAAGTCTTTCACGATGCTGGTGTTGAACATGCAGGATTATCCTCTTTCCCTAAAAGCTTTGCGTATCTGAAAAAGGCAAAGCCTCCAACTAAGTTAGTCTTTATGGAAGACTTAGTGGCGACTAGCGGAGGTATAATAGCATTTGTTGCCGTTCTACTCGCTCATTTCTTTGGCTGGTTCGCAGCTGAAGGCGTTGCTTCCATTATCATTGGTGTAATGATGTTTTATGTAGTGGGTAAGGTATTCCTCGAAAATGCCAGAGGGGCTATCGGAGAAACAGATGAAGAGATGCTCGCGCATATTGCCCATCTACTCGCAGAAGACCCTGACATTGTGGATATTCAACGTGTTGAGGTTGTTAAAGAAGGTGAGTTTCTACATGTTGAAATCATTGCCGAGGTTGCGACATCGAATACAGTTGAATATGTTCTAAAAGTCAAAGATCGTTTACTTACTAATATACTGATTCAGAAAGGCATTCAGGATGTCATCATTTCTTTAGTAGGCGATGATGGTGTTAAATCCTGGACTGGAGAAAATAGTTCTAACCTCATTGAAAATCGCATGAAACTACCTGAATAAAAAATGCGAGCCAACGTTAGAGACTGTTGGCTCGCATTTTCATTACAATGAATTCGTCAAAATTTGAACGACATCCTCTTTAGCTAACTTCGCGAAATTACCAAGCGGTCCTCTTGCTGCAGCTTTTTCAGCCATTAGTTCAATTTTCGAATCATCAATATCGAAATCTGCAAGTTTTCGCGGCGCTCCAATCGATGCCCAGAACTCCTCTAATTTAGAAATACCTTCTAATGCCGTTTCTTCATCAGTCTTATCCGTCGGATCTACACCAAATGCTTTTACAGCTAACTGTGCATAACGTTTCGGATTCAAATGCATCGTATAACGCATCCACTCTGGGAATAGGATAGACAGTCCGCCAGCGTGTGGAATGTCATAGACTGCTGAAACCGCGTGCTCAATGTCATGAGTTCCCCAGTCACCTGTGTATCCCATGCGAAGGAAACCATTCAATCCCCATACACCCGCAAGCATCATAGTCGCTCTCAGCTCGTAGTCTTCTGGATGATTCACCACTTCTGCACCTGTTGTGATCAAAGTACGGAGTGCACTTTCACACATTTCATCTTGGAAAGGAGTATTCGATGATTCATTGAAATATTCTTCAAAGATATGAGACATCGTATCTACAATTCCGTTGACTGTTTGATCCTTCGGAACAGACATCGTATATGACGGATCTAAAATTGAGAATTTAGGGAAGTTAAATGGTGTTCCCCATCCATACTTTTCTTGAGTTTCTTCATTAGTAATAACAGACCCTGCATTCATCTCTGAACTAGTTGCAGATAGTGTCAATACTGTTCCAAACGGTAATGCATCTTGAGGTACCGCTTTACGTACAACAAAATCCCACGGGTTGCCATCATATTTTGCAGCACAAGCGATAAGCTTCGTACAGTCAATGACCGAACCGCCGCCGACAGCTATGATTACGTCGACGTTCTCACGTTTACATAATTCCGCTGCAGCAATCGCAGTTGAAAGTCTAGGGTTCGGCTCCACTCCACCAAATTCGTGAACAGTGAGTCCTCCTTCTTTTAGTACACCCATCACATCATCATATACACCATTTTTCTTAATACTTCCTCCACCGTATACGACAAGAACGTTATTTCCATATTTTTTAAGCTCATCTGCTAAATTCGACACTTGCCCTTTACCAAACAATAATTTTACAGGATTTTGAAATACGAAATTATCCAAAACTCATCGCCTCCTCAGACTACTTCCATTATGTTTTAGGAGAGTTAGTGATGCAACTGTTCTGCCCGCACGAAGCGAACTAAAAAGAGCACCCCTATAAAAGGAGCGCTCTTTTATGTTGCTTATGCCCAGCCACGGAAACGTGAAGCTTCCGCTGTTTTACGGATACCGATCATATACGCTGCAAGGCGCATGTCAATGCCTCGTGTAGTTGCCTGCGTATAAACATTTTCAAACGCAGTTACCATTTTAAGAGTCATTTTTTCACGAACCTCTTCTTCCGACCAGTAGTAGCCCATGTTGTTCTGAACCCATTCAAAGTATGAAACGGTTACGCCGCCTGCACTAGCAAGCACGTCAGGAACAAGAAGGATACCGCGTTCTGAAAGAATTTTCGTAGCTTCAGAAGTTGTTGGACCATTTGCTGCTTCAACAACAATAGAAGCTTTAATGTTATTTGCATTGTGCTCTGTAATTTGGTTCTCGATTGCTGCAGGAACAAGGATATCACAATCCAATTCCAACAACTCTTGGTTCGTCAATGTGTTTTCGAACAATGTAGTTACTGTTCCAAAACTATCACGACGGTCAAGTAAATAATCGATATCCAAGCCGTCTGGATCATGTAAAGCTCCATAAGCATCAGAAATTCCGATTACTTTAGCACCTGCATCGTGTAGGAATTTAGAAAGGAAGCTACCTGCGTTACCAAAACCTTGGATAACAATACGAGCGCCTTTCATATCGATACCACGACGTTTAGCTGCTTCGTTAATAATAATCGTTACACCTTCAGCAGTCGCACGGTCGCGACCTTGTGAACCACCGAGAACGATTGGTTTTCCTGTTATGAAGCCTGGTGAGTTGAACTCATCAATTCTGCTGTACTCATCCATCATCCACGCCATAATTTGTGAATTTGTGAAAACGTCTGGTGCTGGAATGTCTTTTGTCGGTCCCATAACTTGAGACAACGCACGGACATATCCGCGACTTAGTTTTTCCAATTCATCCATAGACATTTCACGGGGATCACAAATGATACCGCCTTTACCGCCGCCATATGGAAGGTCTACAATTCCAGCTTTAAGTGTCATCCACATAGAAAGTGCACGCACTTCATCTAAAGTAACATCTGGGTGGAAACGTACTCCGCCTTTTGTTGGTCCAACAGCGTCGTTGTGCTGTCCGCGGAATCCAGTAAAGACTTTTACTTTTCCATCGTCCATCTTAATCGGGATGCGGACTTCCGTCATGCGCATTGGTTCTTTGAGAAGTTCATACATTCCTTCATCGTAGCCCAGCTTTTCAAGTGCTTCTTTAATAACAACTTGTGTCGATGTGAACAGATTCAGGTTTTCAGTCATTGTATTGGCTCGCCTCTTTGTTTCATAATGTTTTTTCCTTATTCATAGTATCATATCGAACAACGGAATTGGAAAGAATTTTTAGTTAGCGAATACGCTTTTAATTTTCTCAAGTGCCCAATCAAGTTCTTCTTTAGTGATAACTAGTGGTGGTGCAAAACGAATTACTGTGTCGTGTGTTTCTTTACAGAGTAATCCTAGTTCTTTAAGCTTTTCACAGTAAGGACGGGCCTCAACAGTTAACTGCATTCCGATGAACAAACCGCGTCCGCGAACTTCTGTAATGACATCATTTTCGATTTTTTCAAGTTCTTCTTTGAAGTAGTTACCAAGTTCAAGAGACTTGTCTGCAAGTTTTTCGTTTTCAAGTACTTCTAAAGATGCAATTGAAACCGCACACGCCATTGGGTTACCACCAAATGTAGATCCGTGTGAACCTGGGTTGAACACTTCAAGTACTTCTTTATCTGCTACTACACAAGAGATTGGGAATACTCCGCCACCTAGTGCTTTACCGAGGATATACATATCCGGGTTAACATCTTCCCATTCACATGCAAACATTTTACCAGTGCGGCATAGGCCAGCTTGGATTTCGTCTGCAATGAAAAGAACGTTATTTTCTTTACAAAGTTCACGTGCTTTTTTCAAATAGCCAGCAGGTGGAATGATAATTCCAGCTTCCCCTTGAATTGGCTCGATGATAAACGCAGCTGTATTTGGAGTGATTGCACCTTCAAGTGCATCCAAGTCGCCATAAGGTACTAGTTTGATACCTGGAAGCATTGGTCCGAAACCACGCTTGTATTCTGGATCTGAAGAAAGGGATACTGCGCCCATCGTACGTCCGTGGAAGTTACCTTCACAGCCGATGATTTCAGCTTTATTCTCTTCAACGCCTTTAACGTCATATGCCCAGCGGCGAGCCGCCTTGATTGCTGTTTCAACAGCTTCAGCACCCGTGTTCATTGGCAACGCCATTTCTTTACCAGATAGTTCAGTAATTTTTTCGTACCAAGGACCCAACTGATCGCTGTGGAATGCACGTGAAGTAAGAGTAACTTTGTCTGCCTGATCTTTTAGTGCTTGAATGATTTTAGGATGACGGTGCCCTTGGTTCACTGCAGAGTATGCAGAAAGCATATCCATGTATTTGTTACCTTCTGGATCCTTTACCCATACACCTTCTGCTTCTGAGATAACAATCGGTAGTGGATGATAGTTTGGTGCACCATACTTATTAGTTTGTTCAATCACTTGTTGAGATACTGACATTAAAATTCCCTCCTCGGTTAGGTATGTAGATACAGTGCCTGTCTTGTGACAGGCAACTGCTTGAAACTAGTCTTATAGCATTTCTGAAGTTGTTTTACCTTGCATGTGAAGCTGCAAGTAGTCTGGGCCACCTGCTTTTGAATCTGTACCTGACATGTTGAATCCGCCAAATGGCTGGTATCCAACGATTGCACCTGTGCAACCGCGGTTGAAGTACAAGTTACCACAGTGGAAGTCTTGACGAGCTTGTTCAATGTGCTCACGGTTAGTCGTGATAACAGCGCCAGTCAAACCATAGTCAGTATCATTTGCCATTTCGATCGCTTCAGTGAAGTTTTTCGCTTTAGCAATTGCTACGAATGGTCCGAAGACTTCTTCCTTCATAATACGAGCTTCAGGTGCAACGTCTGCGAATACAGTCGGAGCAACGAAGAATCCTTTAGAGCTATCGCCTTCCCCACCTGCAACAAGACGACCTTCTTCTTTACCGATTTCAACATAGCTCATGATTTTGTCATAAGCAGCTTTGTCGATAACTGGTCCAGCGAAGTTAGACTGGTCAGTTGGGTCACCGTAAGTCAACTCTTTAGTAAGTTCTTCTACGCGAGCAACAACTGTGTCATATACATCTTCGTGAATGATCGCACGTGAACATGCTGAACATTTCTGTCCACTGAAACCGAATGCTGATTTAACGATGGATTGTGCTGCAAGCTCAAGATCCGCTTCGTTGTCAACAACGATTGTATCTTTACCGCCCATTTCAGCGATAACACGCTTCAACCAAATTTGTCCTTCGTTCACTTTAGAAGCACGCTCGTAAATACGTGTTCCAACTTCACGTGAACCTGTGAATGATACGAAACGAGTGCGCGCGTGATCTACCAAGTAGTCACCGATTTCAGAGCCAGAACCTGGTACATAGTTTACTACGCCTGCAGGCATTCCCGCTTCTTCAAGTACTTCCATGAATTTATAAGCAACAACTGGAGTTGTTGAAGCTGGCTTCAATAGTACTGTGTTTCCTGTTACAAGTGCAGCTACTGTAGTACCCGCCATGATCGCGAATGCAAAATTCCATGGAGAGATAACAACGCCAACTCCTAAAGGAATGTAGTCAAAACGGTTGAATTCGCCTGGACGGCTTTCTACTGGCATTCCGTCTTTCAAGCGCAACATTTGACGGCCATAGTACTCTAGGAAGTCGATTGCTTCAGCAGTATCTGCATCTGCTTCGTTCCAAGGCTTACCAGCTTCTTTAGTCAATAATGCTGAGAATTCCATTTTGCGGCGACGTACGATTGCTGCAGCTTTGAAAAGAATATCTGCACGCATAGCTGGTTCTGTCTTTCTCCAAGTATCGAAAGTTTCGTCTGCAATTTTCATAGCTTTTTCTGCAATATCTTTACTTGCTTTAGAAACGCTACCGATAATTTCTTCTTTGTTAGCTGGGTTGAAAGATACGAGCTTATCATCAGTCATGATGCGCTCCCCACCTACGATTAGGGGATAATCTTTACCTAGGTAAGCTTCCACAGTCTTAAGACCTTCTTGGAATGCTTTTTTATTTTCTTCGATTGTAAAATCTGTAAATGGTTCATGTTTGTACGGGATCATGATAGTCCTCCTTTAGATGGGTCATGCAAATAATATTTGCACTTCATTGTTAATTGCACTTATAATAATGCAAGATATTATTGCACATTGCAAGTATTATTGTTTTCTTGAAGAAAAAAGTTAGGCGGTGTCACTCTATGAGTGCTTTTGAAGAGTCACTCTTTCCCTTTTATGAATTTGCTGTAAAGCGTGCAGGGGTTGGAATCCATGCCGTTAACAGTGAGGGCAGGACCATTATCTATAATGACAAAATGAAAGAAATTGAAGGACTAGACCTCGATGATATCCGAGATTTGTCCATCATGGAATTATTCAATTTCCGTCAACAGCCGAGTACGTTGATGGAAGTATTACAAAGTGGACAAGAACAATTAAATATTAAACAAACGTATTGGAACCAAAACGAAACTGAGATTACAACGATTAACAATACCTACCCTATCGTGAATAACGGATTGCTTATTGGAGCAGTTGAACTCTCTCATGACGTAACAGCACTGGAAAAGTTTGTTTTGCAGCCATTGACAAAAGATCGAGAACCGGTTTTGCTGAATAACATAGTAGCGGAATCCGTATCCATGAAAAAAATTATTGCTACAGCGAAAAAAGCGGTACGCGCAAAACTCCCTGTCCTCCTTGTAGGAGAAGCGGGTACAGGAAAAGACCTTGTTGCCCAGGGTATTCATCATGAAGGTCCTGTATCAGATTCATCATTCTACACGCTTTACTGCGATCGATCTGATAACCAATCAATTGATCGTCTCGCAACAGAATTAAAAACCGATGCCCCATTTACTCTATTTTGCGAACGAATCGACTTTTTATCCATCGAGCTGCAACGTAAACTTCTCAGAATTTTAGATAGTTCGGATCTTCATAAACGGCAATTCATCGCAAGTATCGGCGAAGACCCCGTCGAACTTATCGCATCAGGAAGTTTGTTAAAGGAGTTGTACTACTTTTTTGCATCCTTTACGATCCGCTTCCCACCTCTAAGGGAGAGGAAGGAAGACATTCTTCCATTCGTCAAAAGATATTTAGCTAGACGTAAAGAGAGTTTAGGTACCACATTGGATGACATTACAGAAGAAGTCGAGGAACTATTCCTTTCTTACACATGGCCTGGGAATATTCGTGAACTTGAAATATTGCTGAACGAAGTGGCCTCCCTTGCTTCAGCTGAAACAACAATTACGTATGAAATGCTTCCTCAACACTTTAGAAGTAAAAGTGCTGTTTTGGACGAGGGAACAGTTCCTTTACCTTCTTTCATCTTACCAAGTGAAAAAGACATGCTTCCTCTCGATAAGTTTTTAAGAGAAGCAGAATCCTATTATTTACAAAAAGCTTTAACCATTCATGACGGTAACATCACCAGAACAGCAAATGCCTTGTCGATGAGTAGACAAAACCTACAATATCGTCTTCGGAAAAACAAAAAAGGAGAAGAGGGATAATCACCTCTTCTCCTTTTTAATAACCTGATTTGTCGATCCAATCTCTCAGCTTGTCTTTCAAAGAGTTGAATCCTTTTTCATCTTGTTCGTCTACCCGTTCTTGTAATGATTTACGGGGACGATTGAATTTCTTCGTGGGTGTTGGGGGATCTTGTAACGAACGGATGGACAAACTGATTTTCTTATCCATCTCGTCCACTTCCAACACTTTTACAGTTACTTGCTGACCAACCGATAAATGCTCGTTGATATCCTTCACAAATCCGTAAGTGATTTCAGAAATGTGGACGAGTCCTTGAGTGGATTCATCAAGAGCTACAAACGCACCATAAGGCTGAATGCCTGTAACTGTACCTGACAGTTCTTCACCTGCTTCGTATTTACCTGTCATGTGTAACAGCTCCCAATTCTGTTTTGACTATCTGAAATTGCCATTGCGGCCATTATCAGTATACCATTTGAACACTATTGGGGCAAAAGATAGTCATTTAGACGGAATTTGATGCATTAGAAAACGAGATTTATGAAATGATACATTTAGCTTCGAATTTCACAGCCAATAACTTATACGAAATCTGCATGCAATCTTCTAAAGGTATCCATATTGTATAAGAGTGTTCATAAATTTCGCGAATTCGTTTTGCTAGATCTGTTGGATGATCCAATAGATGGAGTTCCGCCACAACATCTGCTATTTCTAGTTCGTATGCATCTGGACCATTCAGGAATGGATCCCATTCTTCTAGTAAATGAATCGCTTTTTTATTCATTTCTACAGTTTGCACGTCAAGTCACCTGATTTTTTCTTTTTATTTATGATAGCATAGGTATGAAAAAGAAAACAGACTTAGGGGGATTATGTATGAAAGAATTCACTGCTGTAAAAAACCGTCGAAATACGTCTTCAATGAAGTGGGATCGGATGGATCGCATTTATGGAATTGAAAATACGGAAGATATCCTTCCTATGTGGATCGCAGATATGGATTTTTCTGCACCTCAACCTGTCATCGATGCGTTGAAAGAACGCTTGGACCATGGAGTTTTCGGCTACTCTTACGTATGTGAAGATTGTAAAGACGCAATTCGTGAATGGATGTCCAATAAGCATGGTTGGCGAACTAAAAATGAGTGGATGTTATCTCATCACGGCGTCGTTCCTGCAATTGCCTCTGTTGTTGAAACGTTGACAAACGAAGGTGATGCTATTCTAATCACTCCGCCTGTTTATCCACCGTTCTCTGGTATACCTAGTTTACAGAATCGTACTCTTGAAGAATGTACGCTAATCGATAAAAATGGAACCTATGAAATTGACTTCGTTAAATTCGAAGAATCTTTAAAAAGAAATGTCAGATTATTCATTTTTTGCAATCCACACAACCCGGGCGGGATTGTATGGCCAGTACCTGTGTTACAAGAAATTGTTCGACTATGCGCTAAATATGATGTACTTATATTGTCCGATGAAATTCATGCAGATCTAGTGTTTGCTCCTTACAATCATACTCCCTTACATACAGTTGCTGGAGATGAAGGGAATCGGATTATCACGTGTGTCGCACCTACCAAAACCTTCAACTTAGCGGGAATTCAAGCGGCTATGATGATTATTCCAGACGAAGGATTACGCGAGCAATTGCGCGATAACGGAATGGCCCACGGTCAAATGGAATTAAACGCTTTTGCAAATGTTGCGTTGAAAACAGCTTATCGCCACGGAGAGCCCTGGCTTGAAAAGTTACTTAATACAGTGTCTGATAATATGGATTACGTGATTGAAACAGTACCTACTCGGGTGCCAGGAATTAAAATCACGAAACCTCAAGGAACTTATTTGCTTTGGATAGACTACCGTGAAACAGGTCTTTCTGAAGATGAAATAATGGACAAGTTACTCAACAAAGGAAAGTTAGCACTTGAGCCAGGTACAAAATACGGGGAAGCTGGTCGTGGATTCTTACGTATGAATGTTGCTACTTGTCTTTCCACGGTTCAAGATGGTGTCGAACGGTTTATAAAAGGAATGGAAAACTAAGAAAAGAGCATCCTCATGAATGAGGATGCTCTTTTTGTTGTTCACGCATATCTCTGCGTTCCCGCAGTATGCGTTCTTCTAAGTCTTTCGTTTCCAATTCTTGCTTTTTAGAGATGCGCTGAATCCACATGAATGTCAACACAAGAAGTACCATGAAAAAAGCAAAGGAAATGGCCGCTGGGATATATTCTGATTTGTCTTCCGGAAAGTACAGGAAAGGCATTAGAACCGTCACCATGGATATCACTTCCTAACCGATAAATTTAGTGGTAATTACTCGCCTTGAACGTCGATAGACTCAATTTTCACATCTTCGACTGGCTTATCTTGAGCACCAGTTTTAACCGTGGCAATCTTGTTGACAATATCCATACCTTCAATAACTTGTCCAAAAACAGTGTGCTTCTGGTCAAGGTGAGGTGTTCCTCCACGCTCTGCATAAGCATCAGCGATTTCTTCAGGCCATCCACCTTTTTTCAACTGATCTGCTGAAGCACCAGCTAAATTAGAGGCTTGAACGATGAAGAACTGGCTACCATTTGTATTTGGACCAGCATTCGCCATTGACAATGCACCATTTAAGTTGAAAAGATCCATTGTGAATTCGTCTTCGAACGAATCTCCATAGATACTTTCTCCGCCCATACCTGTACCAGTCGGGTCTCCACCTTGGATCATGAAGTCTTTAATAACACGGTGGAAAATAAGTCCGTCATAATAGCCATCTTTTGCATGAGTTAAGAAGTTCTTAACTGTTTTTGGTGCTTTTTCTTCAAAAAGCTTGATTTTAATTGGACCAAGCGTGGTGTTCATAGTAATAAGCTTTTCTCCTGCTGCTACTTCATTAGATAATTGCGGATACATCTGGGAGTCCTCCTTAGGAATCGTTTTTTCTGGTTCGTCTGCTTGAGTCGTTTCACCTTTTTCAGCTGCAGACTCTTTTTCTTTAGCTTCTTGTTTTCCACACGCGGATACAACAAGAATCAATGCTAAAGAAAGCATGAGCATATAAAGTTTTTTATGCAATTCTCTCACCCTAAATTAGTTTAACACATGATTCAGTGAAACCGAACTACGAGCACTTGACTTCCTTCGGGAAACGAATTGTTTTATACTACTTAAATACAGTTTTTATAGAGGGAAGGTCACCTATGGATATTCAAAAAAGAAATTTCATCATTATCTGGGTGTCAAACTTTCTAGTAGCCGGTACAATGACAATGATTATGCCATTCTTGTCATTATATATTGAAACGTTTGGCGATTACTCGGATGCATACGTTCAAAAATGGTCTGGCCTCGTTTTCGGCGCGACATTCATCTCCGCTCTTATTATGTCTCCAATTTGGGGAAGAATTGCAGATAAATACGGATTTAAGCCCATTCTTATCATTAACGGATTTGGAATCGCGATTTCAGTATTCTTAATGGGATTCATACACTCTGTGGAAGCGTTCTTCATACTCCGTCTTCTTAACGGTGTGGTAACAGGCTTCATCCCTACTTCTCTTGCATTCATCTCCGCGAACACAAAACGTGAAGAAGCAGGAAAACGGTTAGGGACACTTCAAATGGGTAGTGTGACTGGTACTTTGTTCGGTCCAGTATTAGGTGGACTCCTTGCCGATGCTTTCGGTTTTAAATACACGTTTGTAATTACTTCAATCTCCGTTATCATCGCTGCTCTCATCATCATATTCGGTATAAAAGAACAGCGCAAAGTGAAAACTGGTCGTGAAGTTGTCTACTCACGAAAGACGATTTTAAGTGGACTCCTCCACCATCGATTGATGTTGAATGTCATGGTCGTCACAGCACTAATTCAAATTGGGAACTTCAGTATCCAGCCGTTGCTTTCCCTGTATGTCTCTCATTTGACCGACGCAAAGGACGTTGCTTTTCTAGCAGGGATCACATTCAGTGCTGCGGGTGTCGGTAACTTATTGTTTGCCCGTAAATGGGGTAAGCTCGGCGATGATATCGGGTATGAGAAAGTACTTGGATTTCTATTGTTGCTGTCGTTCATCTTCATCATCCCTCAAGCATTTGTCGGTAGCTTGTGGCAGCTTGTGATCTGGCGATTACTCTTTGGTATTTCCATGGGTGGTATGATTCCAATTACGACCGCACTCGTTCGTCGTGAAGCACCGCTCGATATACAAGGTGAAGTGATGGGCTACAATACAAGTTTCCGATTCTTAGGTAACATTATCGGTCCTATGGTCGGAGGAATTGTGAGTGGATTCCTCGGTATTTCTTCTGTGTTTATCATAACCGGCTTACTGTTCTTACTTGGTTTTGCTTTCCTTTACTATGCAAAACGTAAACCGACGCAAGATTTCGAAGATTTTCTGGCAGATTCACAACAAAATAACTCCTAAAAATATAGGTATTTGTAAGAACGGAGGGACCAGTTGTGAGACAGCTTGCAGGATTTGCTGTCGCTTTGTTAAGTCTCCCGCTACTTTTCTGGCTTCAACAAGAAGTCGCAGCGGAATGGCATGAGGCGAATGCGTATAAGGAACAAGTAGAAAAAACCATCGAATTCTCCAACCCTGAAGTGACAATCCCGATGGCACTCTACAATCGTAATGGACAATTATTTGCAGAAGAATATGCGGAGTGGCGGGATCCACTTCCGCTATCCGAAATCCCCTTGTTTGCAAAACAGCTATTTCTTGAAAGCGAAGACAAAGGATTTTACGAACATAGAGGGTACGATGTCGCTGCGATCGCTCGAGCATTCGCGGTAAACGTGAATTCGGATGGATTAAGCCAAGGTGCTTCGACCATCACTCAACAAGTTGTACGAATGCGTTTTCTCTCCCCTGAAAAAACCTACGAACGTAAATTTAAAGAAATTCTTTATGCTGCTGAACTAGAAAAACAATCAACAAAAGATGAAATTTTAGAAATGTATATGAATGAGATGTACTTCGGCAACCAAGTTTATGGAATTGGTGCTGCTGCCACCTATTACTTTAGTAAACCATTAGCTAATTTAAGCGAAGCGGAAACTGCGTTTTTGGCAGCTATTCCGAACAACCCTTCGTTGTATGATCCATTGAAGCATTTTGACCGTACAAAAAAGCGTCAAGAGCGACTTCTTCAAGTTCTGGTGAACAATGAAGTGCTTTCCACGGAAGAAGGAAAAATAGCTCAGAGCGCTCCGGTCGAACTACGGCTCAAACAGAAAAACAGTCAATTCCCCGCCTATCATACTTATGTAGTTGACGAACTAAAACAGTTGATCAGTGAAAAAGAAGGTTTTTCCGCCCAATTACAAACAGCAAAAGATGAAGAAACACGAAAAAAGATTCAACAGTCGCTATCGGAACGTATCTCTGAAGTGATCAATTCAGGCGTCCGTATCGATACTTCACTTGATCCCGTTAAGCAAAGTAGCGTCGAAAGTGGCATTTCAAACGCTCTTGGCGGCAGTGGCATCCAATCTGGTGCAGCTGTTGTGGATAACAAATCGCGTGAACTCATTAGTGTGTATGGTGGGTACGGCTATCGGAAAACAGATTTCAATCGATCGTTTCAAGCTGTTCGACAGCCAGGGTCAATTATTAAACCTTTGCTCGTATATGCTCCCTATTTAGAAAGCGGACCCTATACTGAGAACTCTCTTATCGATGGCAGTGGGATTTGTATCGGTAATTTCTGTCCTGAGAATTTTGGACGGTATTCGTATGGAGTTTCAACAGTAAAAAAAGCGTTTAGTCGCAGTTACAATACGACGGCAGTCCGGATTTTCCAACGTGTTGGGATTGAAGAGTCGTTCGCTCATCTAGCTCCATTTGGATTCAAGCATGTCACCGAAAAAGACCATCAGTATACTGCAGCTCTTGGTGGATTTGAAAATGGCATGACCCCTTATGAAATGGCAAATGCATTTACGAGCTTTATAGATGGTACGTTTAAACCAGCTAGAGCGATTCGTTCTGTAAAAGACCGTCAAGGGACCGTGTTATACCAATGGGAGGATGAACGTAAAGAGGTATGGTCGCAGAAGACGACGGAAAACATACGATCCATGCTAGAAGAAACTGTAAGAACCGGAACAGCTAGTGGCCTCCGTCACACCACGCAGTACACAGGAGCAAAGACAGGAACAACAAGTCATTTTAAAGACCTATGGGTTGCTGGGTTGAACGACAATTATACCGCCGTGACCTGGGTCGGGTATGACCGACCGCAGTCACTCCAACAAGAGAGCGAACAAAAATTACATTTGAAAGTTTTTTCAGCTGCACTTTCCGACTAGCTGCCAATTGGCAGCTGGTCTTTTTCAACCCCAGGGATACTTGCAGCAATTCCGTTATAAAGTCTCAGCAAAATGTAAACAACGGCAGAAACTAATACCGCCCAAACGATGAATTCAAAGAAGATAATTCCGATTATCGCTGAAAAAGGTAGCTGATGATGCAACATATACGTGCTGTAGACAAAGTAAACGAAAGTGACTGTCAAAAACACGATGAGCAACCAGTAAATCGATTGGATGGCGAAAGCAGAAGCAAGTGCACCTATAAAGTAAATAAGTTTACCCCCTCGATCATCTGTCAAATGGTGAACAGGAGAATCTGCTGTAGGGGTCGCTTTGTAGAAGAACAACATTGCCGTTTCATGAATCGTAGCGGCAATCAGTTTGAGTGCACTGAATACCATGAAGTAAAAAAGCGCATAGATGGTTAATAAGAACAATCGGAGTTGGGTATCTGTAAGAAATTCCAACAGACCATTGTACAAGCCGATTTCTCGAAATACGCTCAATGAAAAACCAACTGTATACACGCCAAACGTTAAACTAAACAACATAATTGTGAAGAAAGGTAAATAGCTAAACAAATACGGATTTTTCATACTGCACCTCAGACTGACTTGTTATTTTTAATGGATTTTTCCATGACTCTATAATATAGGAAGAGATTGATTTACCGCAATCTCTTTCAAGTGCCCACAGTGCAAAATGCACTCTTTTACGTTATACTTTAAACCAATGTCTACATCATGTTAGTACGAGGAAGGAGGATTTTTAGTGGAATTTGTTTGGTTCATTTTCTTGCCAGCGTTAGCAGCTCTTTTCATCCCGACGTTGTTCCGTCGTGTTGCTGGTATACATACAGGTTGGTTTGTACTGATTATCCCAGTTGTACTGTTTGTTTACTACAGTACGTACTTACCACTGACAGCAAGTGGAGAACACGCAGTCTCTTCGTTCGATTGGATCCCCTCACTAGGAATCTCTTTTGTCTCCTACCTAGATGGTCTCAGTCTTCTATTCACACTGCTCATTACAGGGATTGGTGCGTTGGTAGTTCTGTATTCGATTTTCTATCTAGATAGGCACAAAGAAAAGCTCGGTAATTTCTATGTATACTTACTGCTTTTCATGACGGCAATGCTTGGTGTTGTCCAGTCGGATAATGTTATTTCTCTTTATCTGTTTTGGGAGTTGACTTCCATTTCATCTTTCCTACTAATCGGTTATTGGTACACACGGGACGGTTCCCGATTCGGTGCCTTAAAGTCCATGATGATAACCGTTGGTGGAGGATTAATGATGCTCGGGGGCTTCGTAATTCTCGGGATTTTAGGAGATACATACTCGATTCGTGAATTGATCTCCAGGTTATCCGATTACTCTGGAGATCCGTTATTTACACTTGCAGCGGTGCTTCTGTTATTAGGAGCATTTACAAAGTCTGCTCAATTTCCGTTTTATATTTGGCTTCCGGATGCCATGGAAGCACCTACTCCAGTCAGTGCTTACTTACACTCCGCAACTATGGTCAAAGCGGGATTATATCTTGTCGCACGCTTTACACCGATTTTCGCAGAGTCCTCTGTGTGGATCTGGCTCGTTTCTGGTATTGGATTGCTCACATTAATGTGGGGCTCGTTCTTTGCTGTGAAGCAAACCGATCTAAAAGGAATTCTCGCATTCTCGACAGTGAGTCAGTTGGGTCTGATCATGTCTTTACTTGGTGCGGGAGCGATTGCTTATCATTCGGACGATACGCTATTCCGATTAGCGATGTTTGCAGCAATCTTCCACTTAGTGAATCACGCAGTCTTTAAAGGCAGCTTGTTCATGATTGCAGGTATTGTCGACCATGAAACTGGCACGCGAGATATTCGTAAACTTGGTGGCCTGATGAGCGTTATGCCTATCAGTTTCACTGTTGCGTTTATTGGCGGTCTTTCAATGGCAGGTATTCCGCCATTTGGTGGGTTCTTGAGTAAAGAATTGTTCTTAGAATCTATGGTCGCTTTGAAACACTTTGAACTGTTCAACTTTGATACGTGGGGTATTCTATTCCCTGTAATTGCATGGCTTGCAAGCGTATTCACATTTGTCTATAGCTTCTACTTTGTCTTCAAGACATTCACAGGCGAGAAGAAGTTTGACAAGCTTCCACTTAAGCCGCATGAAGCACCAATAGGCATGCTGATTTCCCCTATTATTTTAGCGGTCAGTGTCATTGCACTATTCTTCATTCCGAACGTTGTTGGGAAATGGCTTGTCGCACCGGCCGTCATGGCAGCACAGCCGCAGCTGTACAGTTTACCTTCAGAGGCTGCTGTTCATGTACAAGCGTGGCATGGGTTCGAGTATATTCCAATGTGGCTGACAGCTGGCGTTATTGCAATTGGAGCATTGCTATTTACTTCAATTAAAAAATGGCAGCCAGTTTACGGCTTACAACCGGAGAAGTTATCATTGAACGCACTTTATGATAGTGCTATGACGTTTTCAGAAAAAGGAATGAACAAGCTATCCCGTTTCTATATGAATGGGTTAATCCGAACGTATTTACTGTATATGTTTGCGTTCTTCTCTGTAATGACGATTGTTGTATTGTTCGCTAAAGGTGCTTTTAAATTGGATATGAGCAGTCTATCACCAATTACGTTGTTCGCAGTGATGAATGCGATTGTGGCTATATTAGGAACTGGCATGGTGATTATGTCGAAAAACAGAATCTCCGCTATTATTGCTCTAGGTGCAGTTGGGTACTCTGTCGCATTGTTCTTCGTGCTCTTTAAAGCACCAGACTTAGCTTTAACCCAACTCGTAATCGAGACAATTTCAGTCGCACTCTTCTTATTAGCTTTCCGTCACCTCCCTGCTTTAAAAACGCACGGAGAAACAAAACAGAACAAATTGGTGAACGGAATTATTGCAATAGGAGTTGGTCTTTCCGTAACTCTCGTTGCATTGTCCGCACATTCCAATAAGCTTGTCTCAAGTATTTCTCAGTACTATAAAGATACCGTCTATACAGAAGCTGGCGGGGGAAATATCGTGAACGTCATTCTCGTCGACTACCGTGGTTTCGATACATTGTTTGAAATCGCTGTCCTATCGATTGCAGGAATCGCTGTTCTTGGCATGATCAAGCTTCGATTGTCGAGAAAGGAGTCTGATGATGAAAAAGAATAACGTTATATTACAGACGACTGCAAAAGTCACGTTTTTCATCATTTCCTTGTTCTCAATTCATATCTTCTTTGCAGGCCATTTCGCTCCAGGTGGAGGGTTTGTCGGAGGACTGCTAACGACAGGGGCGATCGTTTTACTGTTGCTTGCATTCGATCTTGAAACGGTACAAGCTACACTGCCCTTCAATTTTACGATTGTGATTGGTATCGGTTTGCTTCTTTCATTAGGAACAGCCGCGGGAGCCATTTTGTTCAATGTTCCATTTTTCACTCATGCATTTGCGCATTTCGATTTACCACTTTTCGGTGACACTGAACTCCACACAGCCATGATTTTTGACTCTGGTGTGTATCTCGTCGTCGTTGGCGCAGCAATTACAATCATTCAGTCGATTGGAGGGGATGAGTAATGGAATTGCTTATGGCAATTGTAGCGGGTATTCTATTCACCGCTGCAATTTACTTAATTCTATCCAGAAGTCTGATTAAAGTAATCCTTGGAACCGGCTTGTTAAGTCACGGTGCCCACTTATTCATCTTAACAATGGGTGGATTAGGTGGAAGTGCACCTCCAGTCCTTATAGACGGGGTGACTGAATTTGCAGATCCACTTCCACAAGCTTTAATCTTGACTGCAATTGTTATCAGTTTCGGGGTTACGGCGTTCATATTGGTACTCGCCTACAGAACCTATGCAGTTCACAAAACTGATGATTTGAATTCGATGAAAGGAAATGATGAGCATGATTAACCTTCTATTGTTTCCGATCATCATCCCGTTTTTCTTTGCGATTGTACTTCTGTTTTTCAAAGAACAAGTACGCATCCAGCGAATCCTCACAGTCATTGGGCTAAGTGCAAGTATCGTTGCCGCATTTTCGCTCATTATGAAGGTGAAACAGGATGGGATCCAAACACTGACACTCGGGAGCTGGCCAGCTCCCTTCGGCATAACAATGGTTTCGGATATGTTTTCTGCGTTACTCGTAACGTCAACATTAGTGATTACGTTATTCGTGGCGATTTATAGCTTTAGTTCAATTGGTGAAGAGCGGGAGCGTTTTTTCTATTATCCTGCCATCCTCTTCATGATTACAGGAGTGAATGGTGCATTTACAACTGGTGATATTTTCAACATGTTTGTATTTTTTGAAGTACTACTGATCGCCTCTTACCTTCTCATCGTTCTTGGTGGAGAAAAGAGACAACTGCGGGAGTCTATTAAATACATACTGGTAAATGTCATCTCATCTGCCTTCTTTGTCATAACAATTGCGTATTTGTACTCTATCGTCGGAACGCTCAATATGGCGGATATCGGTCAGAAGATTGCAGATATCGGTCAGCCTGGAATCGTTTCAGTCATCGGTGTTCTATTGTTGCTTGTATTCGGGATTAAAGCGGGTATCTTCCCACTCTACTTCTGGATGCCTGGATCATACGCAGCACCTCCTGTTCCGATTCTTGCATTGTTTGGTGCGTTACTGACTAAAGTCGGTGTGTATGCTATCACACGTACCTATACACTGTTTTTCGTCAATGACCTTGCGTTTACGCACACCATTTTAATGGTACTCGCATTGCTCACAATCGTTGCGGGATGCATTGGTGCACTTGCCTACTTCGATCTAAAACAAATTATCATCTACAATATTTTAATCGCGATTGGCGTTATACTGTTCGGAGTCTCTCTGATGAACGAAGCTGGGATGCAAGGTGCCGTTTTCTATCTGATTCATGACATGCTCATTAAAGGGGCATTGTTCCTGATTATCGGGATTATGATACATGTCACCGGAACTTCCAACTTGCGAGAAATGGGAGGACTTATAAAAACCCACGCTCCGCTTGGTTGGCTATTCCTGATTGCCGCCTTCGGTCTCGCAGGTATCCCACCGCTTAGTGGGTTTGTCGGGAAATTGCTCATTGTTCAAGGTGGGTTCGAACATGGGCAGTTATTCGGTACGATCGTAATACTTCTATCAAGTCTGATAGTTTTACTATCTGTCATCCGAATTTTCATTTATGCATTTTGGGGCGAGCCGGTTGCGCTACAACCAACGAACCGTAAAACCTATAAGCATATGATGTTCCCTACCGTAATTCTAGTAGCTCTGTCCGTTTTATACGGAGTCGGAACTGAGTGGATTTTCCCGTACGTATCTGATGCAGCTCATGTGCTGCTCGATCCGTCGAGTTATATAAACGCCGTGTTAAAGGAGTAGATCACGTTGGCATTTCAAATATTGCTTAACTTTTTCATCGCAATTACGTGGGTGCTCATCACGGCGTCGTTCACCCCTTCCACTTTTGTAATCGGTTATATTATCGGGTTATTACTTCTCGTGCTGACCAGACGTTTTTACAATGAGCGCTTGTATTTTGGTCAATTATGGTCTTGCTTGAAATTGACGCTCATCTTTTTTAAAGAATTGATTTTGTCCAACATTTCTGTTGCCATGTTAGTTCTTAAACCAAAGTTAGAACTGCAGCCAATGATTTTTGCAATGCCAACTGTCCTTGAAGAGGACTGGCAGATCACGTTACTTGCTAGTTTGATCACATTGACACCTGGCACAATTGTCATTCATGTTTCAGATGATCAACGGACGTTGTACGTTCATGCAATCGACGTGGATGATGTTGAAGAAGCCATCAATTCCATTAAACAAACATTCGAAAAAGCAATCTTGGAGGTGAGCCGGACATGAAGATATTTATTTGGATCAGTTTAATCATCATCTTCTTATCCATGCTCGGTACGCTCGTTCGAGTATTCAAAGGCCCTTCTACTCCAGATCGCCTTATCGCTTTAGATGGAATCGGTGTGATGCTGATTTCAATAATCGCGTTACTGTCCATTGTATTTGATACAATATTTTTCATTGATGTGATTTTGCTCATTGCGATTATGTCCTTCATCGGGACAGTATCGTTCTCGAAGTTCATCGAGAAAGGGGCGATTATAGACCGTGACACTCATCGCTAACATCATTATTGCTCTGTTTATACTTGTAGGCGTCTTCTTTACTGTTGTCACTGTAGTCGGGGTTCTCCGATTACCTGATGTTTACACACGAGCGCATGCTGCATCAAAAAGTGCGACTCTCGGTGTTCTAGGAATTCTGATTGGGGTGTTCCTTCACTTTTGGTGGATTAAAGGGCATTTCAGTATTCAACTGTTGCTTGGTAGCGTCTTCTTATTCATCACTTCGCCTGTTGGTGGACACTTAATGAGCCGCGCTGCTTATATGTCTGGCGTTAAACCGACAGAACTGACGGTTGGAGACGATCTTCAAGAAGCAATTGGTGAACAGAAGTCTCGTGAAGAAGATTGAACAAAAAGACGCAGTGTCCCAAATCGGACGCTGCGTCTTTTTGTTGTTTACCAATATCCATAGGGGCTGTAGTAAGGTGGGTATGAGTATGGATAATAGCCTCCACCATATGGGGGGTATCCACCGTATGGATAATACCCTCCACCACCGTAGCCTCCTCCGTATCCGTAAGGTGAAATTGCACTACCGAGAAAGCTACCGAATAATCCACCAAGAAAAGGTCCGCCGAAGCCGCCTCCGAAGTTGTTTCCAAATCCGCCTCCTCCGTACCCTCTTCCACCACCATAGTTACTTCCTCTATTATATCGTGACATTTTACTCCCCCTTTCCCACTTATCTTATTCATTGGGCAAAGGTAGGGGTAGGCTGACACCTATTACGCTTCAGAGGAGTCTTCAGCTAACCGCTCAATAAACGTAGCTAACGTTCTTGTCATGGCGCCTGTTGCACCTTTAGGTCCAAGTACATGAGGTGCATCCGCTTCAGACGTCCCTGCGATATCTAAGTGGATCCAAGGAGTATCTCCTACAAACTCTCCAACGAAACCGCCACCAAAGATCATATGACCATCACGACCTGGTGAGTTATTAAGATCCGCTACTTCACTCTTACGAAGACGCTTTTTATCACTTTCAGTTAATGGTAAGCGCCAAACGAATTCTCCTGTTTCTACAGAAGCTTCCATGAAATCTTCGAAGAATGCTTCGTTGTTCGTCAATGCGCCAGTTTTATCCTTACCAAGGGCAACGATTACTCCGCCAGTAAGTGTTGCAATGTCAATTAGATAATTTGCACCTGATTGTTTTGCATAGGTCACAGCATCTGCCAATACGAGGCGCCCTTCAGCGTCCGTGTTTAAGACTTCAATCGTTTTACCTGACAGTGATGTAATAACATCGTCAGGTTTAAATGCATCACCTGAGACCATATTATCGGTAGAAGCAATGACAGCTATGACGTTTTTAGCAGGGCGCAGTTCACCGATGATTTGCATTGCACCGAATACAGCTGCAGCACCACCCATGTCCCCTTTCATGCCGACCATACCCTCACGTGGCTTCAAAGAGTATCCGCCTGTATCATACGTAATCCCCTTACCAACGAGTCCTACTACGTCAGTCCAGTCTTCGTTGCCGCCAGCGTATTTAAGAACAATCAGACGTGGTTCCTCTACTGACCCTTTGTTGACCGCAAGAATTGCGCCCATACCGAGTTCTTCCATTTCTTTTTTGCCTAGAATTTCGACTTCAAATCCGTACTTTTCAGCCAACATTTCACCATGTTCAGCCATTTTAACTGCAGTTAAGATATTTGGAGGTGTGTTGACGAGTGTTCGTGCTGAATTTACAGCATCGGCATGTACAAGACCTACTTCCATAGCCGCTTTAAGTTCATCTTCATCAGCTGTGCTAAGTAGTTCAACTGTATTGAATTCAAAGTCTTTTTCGTTTGAAGTTGTTTTATAATCCGCAAATTGATAACTACCTAAAACAAGACCTTGTAGAGAGGCAAACGCTACATCATCCGCGCCTAGTTCTTCAGTTGTGAATGAATCAGCCCAAATGGAAACGCTTTCTGATTTCATCGACTTAAGCTCTTTTCCAACCTTAGAGAATACTTCAAGCAGCCCTTGGTCTGTTAACTTTTTCGAGGCACCAAGGCCGATGAAAACAACGCGCTTGAACGTGCTGTCGCCCATTGATGGTAGCTTAGTGACTGCATTGAGTTCTGTCTTTACATCGCCTGTTTTAACCCAATCTGTTAACTTCCCATTGAATGTGTCATTTATGACTTTCCAATTTGTATTGTTTTCTGGATGTTCAGGGACACCGATCACAACCACGTCAAGATTGGTCTCCATAATCTGTTTGTTTGTAATGATAGTTTTCATTTGACTACCTCCTCATTTTCATACATTCTTAATTATATACCAATTGAAGAAGAAACGAAAAAAATTCTTCGGTTACCGGACTATTTTTCATAATTATTTTAACGAGGAGTGCCTACATGACAATTTTGAGCAATGTGCCACTGTTGGTTGCACTATTCGGAATTTTTTTCGCACAGTTCGTAAAGATTCCGATTCATTTTTTACTCACTCGTGAGCTCGATTGGAAGTTAATGACCTCTACAGGAGGCATGCCAAGTTCTCACTCAGCCGCAGTAACTGCACTCACTACTGCTATTGCTTTCGAACACGGACTAGGTTCTTCCCTGTTTGCAATCTCAGCAATTTTTGCAGTAATCGTCATGTTCGACGCGAGCGGCGTTCGTTACCAAGCAGGTCAGCAAGCCTTGATCATCAACCAGATCCGTGCAGATTTCCAAACATTCGTCAGTGGAACAAAAGGTTGGATTAAGAAAGACGAAGAACAAAAGATTGTAGAGCTGAAGACACTGCTCGGTCACAAGCCAAGCGAAGTTTTTGCAGGAGCAGTAACCGGCATCCTGATTTCCGTTATCACGTATTCATTTATCGTATGAGATTCAACACGTACTATAAGTCTTAAGCAATCCGTTGATTGAAGTGTAAGGCGTCGACTCCAAAGGGATAAGCGAAGATCGAAGACCCTGGACTGAGCTGAGCCAAGAAAGCGGCTAAAATCGAGCCCCCCGGAAAGCGTACACCTGAAACGGAAATCAACACTGTGAACTAAATAATCTTAGGTATAGAAAAACGCTCGGGCACTTTATGCCTGAGCGTTTTTTTAAAACATCTGATAACCTTGTTTGCGTAAAAGCTTACTCACAAACCCTGAAAGGATAGCTCCAACTAGACCGCTTGAAAGAATCACGATGTCGACTGTATGTAACGCCATCAACTTATCTCCGAGCATACTGAACGCATGTCCTGATTTCGTAATATATTCATATGCCTTCACTTCATCAATAATTAAGATGACGACAATCGGGTAGACAATTGCCATGACCCACGACATGCGCAGTAACATGTTAAGCAAAAAGCCAATCCCGAAAAACATGACTATAAAGATGAGGACAGACAGAATAATCTCTGTAAGTGAAATTGTTCCCAAAATGATGACCTCCATTTTCCTTAGTTCATTTTACCGGATTGTGGCACTTCTTTCAACAGCTTACGCAAGTGTCATGAAGTTGTTGAAAAGTTTCAAAAAACACTCGTCCTCAAAAAGGAGACGAGTGTTTGTCGTTTTTGTATTAAAGGAGGTCAAACTTTCCTTTTTTAAATGTAAGACCAGCACCACCGATTAAGTAAAGTGCACGGTTGTCGACCATTTTCTTCATGAAGGATGCTTTCTTACCAGTCATCTTCTTACCGAAAGCAACTCCAATTGCATCGTTAGAACCAAGTGAAGCAATGCTTCCTTTCAAGTCCGGAACGAATGCTTGAGTCGGTTGACCTTTCATAAGAGCGATCAAGTTATTTGCACACATGTCTCCTTGCTGCATCGCGATTTGAGCAGTTGGAGGGAATGGACGGTTGATTTCTTCGTTGATCATCAAAGCACAGTCACCTACGATGAAGACATCGTCGAATCCTGGAGCACGTAGATCTTTTTCTACTTTAACGCGAGCACGCATGTTTTCAATGCCTGTCTCTTCGATTAAACGGTTGCCACGGACACCTGCTGCCCATACAACTGTACCAGCTTCAATGAATTCAAATTCTTCGTCGCCTGTTTTCAATTTAACACCTTCAGGAGTCGCTTCAACAACTGGTGTACCAATTGAGAATTCAATTCCTTTAGATTTCAATTGACGAACTGCGTATTCAACCAATTCAGGGTCAAATCCTGGAAGTACCATAGGAGCTGCTTCTACACAAAGTACTTTTACTTTGTCAGCAGGTACATCGAATTCTTCACAAAGTTCCGGAATACGATCTCCGAGTTCACCAAGGAATTCGATGCCTGTAAATCCAGCGCCTCCGACAATAATTGTAAGACGGCTGTCTGCTTTCACTTCTTCAAGAGACCATGTAGCAAACTGATATTCAATATGCTCACGGATTTGACGTGCTGCCTTTACGTTTGCAATCGAAAGTGCATACTTATCAAGACCTGGGATTCCGAATGTTTCTCCTTCGAATCCGAGTCCGATGACTAAGTAATCATATGTATGCTGTCCGGCTGATGAAGTAACCATTTTAGCTTTAACATCGATTGCTTCAACTTCAGCTTTCACAAATTTCACTTTGTCTTGCTGAATAACACGGCTAATCGGATAACGAACTTGTTCAGGCTTCAATGTACCTGCTGCAGCTTCATGAAGCCAAGTAGATTCATAGTGGTAATCATTCTTGTTGATAAGGATAATTTCAGCATCGTCTACGCCTAGAGATTTCTGTAGATTCACAACAGTTGCTAATCCACCATATCCAGCACCTAAAACGAGGATTGTAGGTCTTTTTTTCACGGGAATCGGTTCCACCTTTTCTTGTATGATGTGCCGGTTTGTAAAAATCACGTGATTCCTACAATCCAGCGTTTATTATTTATATTCCTCATTCATAGTAGCCTTTTTGACCTGCTATTTCAATAGCTTATTAGGAATATAATCGGACATATTGAAATAACGTCATAGTGCCTTCATAAACTCGTAAAAAAATTCCAACAATCGGAATGATTCCCCTACAAATTAGTTGATGAGACTAATTTCTGTGAAATCATAAGAAAAATCTCTTGAAGGGGTCATGTTCTAATCCATGTCCTTCAAGAGACCTTATTTAAGCATTCGTAAGTTGTAAGTAGAACAAATCGATTTTCTAGGGAGTATCAATCACAACTTGCAGGATTTCCTGCTTTCTTCGCAGTTCTGAACGACGTCCCACAGCCACACGAAGCGATGGCATTCGGATTTTCGATGGTGAACCCGCCACCCATTAACGATTCTTTATAGTCAATTTCTGTACCTGCTAATATATCCGTATCCTCAGAAGACACGACAATTTTTACGCCGTGCAATTCCAAAAGCTGATCTGACGCATGCTGTTCTGCATCGAACCCCATCCCGTACGTAAGACCACTGCAGCCTCCACCGTTGACAGAAACACGTAGAAAAGATCCTTGCTCCCCATTATGTTCCATCATTTCTTTAACTCGGTAGGCAGCTGCTTCAGATAAGTTGAGTAGTTGTGTCATCTATATCCCTCCTAAGTAATATCAATCATATCAATGTTGTAAATTGTAATGCAATGAAACCCACTTGTTCTATAAAGTTTTGCTATAATAGGTTAGAAAGCACGAAAGGGTGGTGCAGCATGGAAGTTACCCCATTTTATGATAAAAAAATAGTTTGCTTGAATTGTAAAGAATCTTTCACAACAACTCGAGTTCGTTCACGTTTTGCAAGGGTTGCTGCAACGGATAGTGATTTCAAACCCAACTATGTGGACAGCGATGTGAATCCGCTGTTTTACAATATCGCTGTATGTCCAACGTGCGGTTTCTCATTTACAGATGATTTTGCACCCTATTTTGCACCAGGAGCTAAAGAACAAATTGCTTCAGTCATTACCGCTGGTTGGAAGCCCCATTCGCTAGGTGGTGAGCGCACTATTGAAGATGCCATCGCTGCTTACAAGCTAGGCTATTTAAGTGCAATGGTAAAAAAAGAGAAATCACTTACTTCAGCTGGAATTACGCTGAGGACCGCTTGGCTCTATCGGATTTTGGAAAACGAGGAAGAAGAGCAGCGTTTTTTAACACTTGCAAGAAATTTGTATGAAGAAGCCTATTCAGCTGACGATCACGTTGGCACTCAAATGTCAGAATTGCGTGTTCTCTACATGGTCGCGGAGTTGTCATGGCGTGTTGGTGATCGAGAAAAAGCCGTTCTATACTTCTCAAAAATTATTGAAGCGCAAAGGACTTCAACTGAACCACAGCTTATTGAAATGGCAAAAGAGCGATGGCGAGAAATACGAGAAGAAAAATAAAACAGGAACGGACACATGTGGCCCGTTCCTGCGAAGCCAAATGGCCCTTAGAAAACCTGTTCTACTTCTACAACGCCGGGTACTTCTTCAAGAAGAGCACGCTCAATACCGGCTTTCAATGTAATTGTGGAGCTTGGGCACGTACCACATGCGCCTAGAAGACGTAACTTTACAATTCCATCCTCCACATCGATTAGTTCACAGTCACCGCCGTCACGTAAGAGGAACGGACGTAATTTATTCAACACTTCTTGAACGGATTCGTTCATCGTTGCTTCTGTCATAATTTTTAAACTCCCCTTTCCTTATAGTTATTATAAACTGGATCGCAAAAAAAATCCAATAGAGAATCAGGAGGCGTTAGCTATGAAAGCTAAACACGTTACAGTAGAAGTATACGGCGCAGAGGTCGTTTGTGCAAGTTGTGTGAACGCACCGACGTCAAAAGATACATATGAATGGCTAGATGCTGCCATTCAACGAAAATATCCAAATCATCCATTTGAAATCGTTTATATCGATATTGAGTCCGTTATAGAAAACGATCGTCAACGTAAGCTGGCTGAACAAGTAAAAGAAGAGGATTTTTTCTATCCGCTTGTAATTGTGAACGAGGAAGTGATTGGTGAAGGCTATATTCAATTAAAACCCATTTTCAGTGAACTTGAAAAACATGGATTCATTGCAGCTGGTTGAGTGATAATACTTAATTTGTAATTGAGAACTTCGGGTCATCCTTTTTACAAATAAAAGCGTGTAAGGC
>NZ_JWIB01000058.1 GCF_000813425.1 Sporosarcina sp. ZBG7A | reverse complement strand
GTGTTTTGAAGACCCCGCAGAAGCGAAGCGACGAGGAGGCTGAGGGCAAGCCCCCGGAAAGCGCCCGTCCGGAACGGAGATCAACGGCCAGTTATTCTTCCTTTTCAGATTTAACGTTGCAAAAAGACAAAAGGAATGGAAAGAAATCAATTCGATTCCCAACCCTTTTGTGTAAAGTTTGGAAGGTCCTTTTCTATTTAACGAAGCAAATGTTCAATTGAATGGAATTGAGGTTCTCCTTTCTCATATGTCGCAATGAAGCGGAATCCGATATGTGAAGCGAGTTGCAAACTCTTTCGAATGTCGAAACCAACATCGGTCGGTCTGTGTGCATCGGAACCGATTGTTAAGATTTCACCTCCACAGGATTTGTACAGTTCAAGGATATCCGTGCTCGGCATGGCAGTGGATAGCCCATAGCGCACACCGGACGTATTAATCTCTATCCCTTTCCCACGAGGAATGATTTCAGAAAAGATTTCTTTCAAGCACTCATGAAAATCCTGTGAAGGTGCTTTTTGAGCGTATCGTTTTATGAGATCCACGTGGCCCAAAACACTGTAGGTATCAAACTTACGTATACAACGAAGCAACTCCTGATAATAGGCATCATATGAATCATCAATCGTTCGATTCTCAAAAATAGCTCCAAAGTGTAAATCTTGTTTTTTAACAGTATGAAGCGAACAAATAACAAAGTCGAACTCCTCTTCTTGAATTAGCTTTGTGTACTTATCAAGTAGATGAGGCTGAACTCCAATTTCCACACCACGCTTCACTTGAATTTCACTTCCGTAACGGTCTTGTAATTGTGCAATTGCCTCTTTGTAGGTTTGTTGATTAAAATCGAAGATAAAATTTTTATCAGGATATTCATAGTCCACATGATCTGTAAAACAAATTTCAGTAAGTCCTTTTTGAATAGCAGCACGAACCATTTCCTCTGGAGGTGCGTCACAATCGGCTGAAAATGAGGTATGCATATGATAATCAAACATTTATATCAAACTCCTTTTTGATTGACATTTCTTAATTATCTATTTATAGTACTAGATAACTTCATCGTAGTAAAGTGATAAAGTGAAAGAGGTGGTTGTTTGAGAAATTTATTTCAATCGGCTGAAGAGGAGTGCGAATTACGAGAAGTCTTTTGGGATTCCTTTTCACCGAACGGATATCGTGAAGTCAATTTACCAGTTTTAGAGAGTTACGAAACATATGAATCCCTCCAAACCACTCAAAGTCGCAAAAGTCTTCTGAAGTTAATCGACCATACTGGAGACATTTTAGTATTGCGGCCAGACGTGACAATTCCGCTAATGCGAGAACTTGCATCGTCCTATAAAAACTTAGATAAAGAAATTCGTTGCTGGTATATACAATCTGTGTTCCGTCAGACGGATGATTTAACGATTCCAACTGAACGCAGGCAAGCAGGAATTGAGTTATTTAGTAACCAATCCGCTGAAAATGACGCAGAAGTGATTGTCCTCGCCTGTCGGGCACTCACTGAATTAGGACTAAATGATTTTAAAATTGAACTTGGTCATGCGGGAATTCTATCTGAACTGAATCGGATTCTTCTATTGACTGCAGAGGAACAGCTGCAAGTGAAATCTTTTATTCAAATGAAAAACAGCAGTGGGCTAGCTGATTTTCTTAAGCAAAATAATACGGATGAAACAATTAGAGAATGGCTTCTTGAAACTGTTTTTTCATATGGGGATGCACCATCTGTTTTCAAGCGGTTTCGAGAGTATTCTATGAACCATCAAATGACTGCTATTATGCAGCATATGGAAGCTGTGTATGAACTAATCGTTGAATCAGGCTATGAAAATCACGTGACAATCGACCTCGGTATGGTCAACGACATGGACTATTATTCAGGAATCCAATTTCAAGGATTCAGTAACGCTATCGGAAAGCCACTGCTAATGGGTGGTCGATATGATGAGGTAAGCCGAAAGTTTAATGCACAATTACCAGCGGTTGGATTCGCCTTTGATGTGGAAGCGATTTTTTTAGCTAAAAAATACTGGGATTAAGGCGGGAGATGAAAGATTATGGTGCCAATGAAAATCGCAGTCGCTAAAGGTAGAATTGCAGAAAAAGCGAGAGAGCTTTTGTCTGAAGGAGGGGTCGCTTTCCCCGATACGCTGTACGATGAACGGAAATTGGTCATTACGAGTATAAGTGGGGATTACCAACTATTGTTTGTCAAAGCAGCAGATGTTCCGACTTACGTGGAAAAAGGTGCAGCTGATATTGGAATCGTTGGGAAAGATACGATTATGGAAGATGGCAAAGACGTCTATGAGCTGCAAGATTTAGCATTCGGTAAATGTCAGCTAGTGGTTGCTGGGTTCCCCGATAGTTTCCCTGCAGATACGAAATCACTTTCTGTTGCCACTAAATATCCCGCGATTGCAAAAACCTATTTCGATCAAGCAGGAATTCGGACAGAAATCAGCCGTTTGAATGGATCGATTGAACTTGCACCGATTGCTGGCCTATCAGACGTCATTGTCGATATCGTCGAAACGGGCTCGACACTAAGAGATAACGGTTTGGTTGTCTTACGTGAAATCGCAAAAGTGAGTACGCGTGTCATCGTGAATAAAGCCAGTTATGCAACGAAAACAGCAGAAGTTAAAACGTGTATTGAACTTTTGAAGAAGGGAGTGGACGAACGACGTGCAGATTATCACAACGCGTGACCAAATCACCCAGAGGATGGCCCGCCGGACGTCCGCTTTGTCCGTTGAAGAAACAGTTAGAACAATAATCCACCGCGTCAAACAATTTCAAGATGCTGAACTGCTAGCGCTAACTGAACGGTTTGACGGGGTTACGATACAAACACTCCAAGTGTCAAAACAAGAGATTTTGGATGCTTATCAAAAAGTTTCCTCTTCATTACTTCAGGCAATGAAAGACGCAAAAGAACGCATTCAACGTTTTCATGAACAGCAGAAAGAGGAAAGCTGGCGTATTGAACCCGAAGAAGGGGTCTATCTTGGACAGCAAGTTCGTCCACTCGCATCTGCGGGGATATACATTCCTGGAGGGAAAGCATCGTATCCATCTACAGTTTTGATGAACGCAGTTCCTGCAAAAATAGCAGGTGTGAAGCGGCTCGTTCTCACCACTCCGCCGCAAGCCAATGGATCCGTTAATGCGGCAGTTTTAGTTGCTGCGGATCTATGCGGAGTCGATGAGATTTACAAGGTTGGAGGAGCACAAGCGATTGCAGCGCTAGCATACGGTACGGAGTCAATCCAACCCGTACTCAAAATTACAGGTCCAGGAAATGCTTATGTGGCCATTGCGAAGAAGCTCGTGTTTGGTGATGTATCCATCGATATGATTGCAGGTCCGAGTGAAGTTTGTATATGGGCAGACAAACATTCAAATCTTAAATTTGTCGCTGCGGATTTATTAGCTCAAGCTGAACACGATGAAGACGCATCGGCGTGTTGTTTAGTACCTTCTATACAGATAGCTGAAGCACTATCTATAGAAGTCTATCGGCAATTGGAACTTATGGATAGAATGGATATCGCCAAAAAGTCTATCCAAGCAAATGGCTGGATTGCGGTTGTCGAATCTGAAAACGAAGCGATTGACATTATAAATGAACTCGCACCTGAGCATTTAGAAATTATGACAGCCAATCCTGAGAACAGACTGAATGATATTGAAAATGCAGGTGCTATTTTTATCGGAGCTTACTCACCGGAAGCACTGGGCGATTATATGGCAGGACCGAATCATACGCTGCCGACGAGTGGAACTGCAAAATTCTCATCGCCTTTAGGTGTGTATGATTTCATGAAAAAGACGAGCATTATCCGCTATAAGAAGGAAGCACTTGAACAAGTCTCTGATGCAATTATCGAACTTGCAAAAACCGAGCAACTTAATGGCCATGCACAAGCCATTCGAGTTCGGACACAGGAGGAATCAGAATGAGGACTTCGACAATTGAACGGAAAACCGCTGAAACAGATATCAGAATGAAGTTAGCGTTAGATGGGGCAGGAAAGAGTGACATCGATACAGGAGTTGGGTTTCTCGATCACATGCTCGTTCTTGCGACTATGCACGGTGGCCTAGACTTGCAAATAACGTGTAAGGGGGATCTAGAAACTGACCAACATCATAGTGTGGAGGATGTTGGAATTGCTCTAGGAGCAGCATTTAAAGAAGCACTTGGGACCAAAGAGAGTATTGAACGCTATGCATCTGAAACAGTTCCCATGGATGAAGCCTTAGCTACAGTATCTCTAGATATTAGCGGACGGTCGTTTCTTGTTTACAATGTACCAGGCTTAAAAGAAAAAATAGGGGTGTTCGATACTGAACTAGCTGAAGAGTTCTTTCTAGCATTTACTCGCCATGCGGGTGTGACGCTACATATCAATTTACAGTACGGAAAAAACAGTCATCATATTTTAGAATCCATCTTCAAAGGATTTGGCCGCGCAATACGTATTGCAGTTGCAAAAAATGACCGACAAGGAATTCCATCGACAAAAGGTAGTTTGTAACGAATAGATGAAAGGAGAGAGCGGTAATGATCTTATTTCCAGCGATTGATATTCAAAATGGGAAATGTGTTCGGTTAGTGCAAGGGGATTTCAATAAGGAGACGGTCTATCATGATTCCCCAATCGAAATTGGTAAGCAGTGGCATGCACAGGGTGCAACATGGCTCCACGTCGTAGATTTGGATGGTGCGAAAACAGGGAAATCCATCAACCGTGATGCAATTATTGAGCTTGTAAACTCCGTACAACTACCAGTTCAAGTCGGTGGTGGGATTCGTTCCATTGAAGCCATTGAAGATTATTTAACAAATAGTGTTGAACGTGTCATTCTCGGAACTTCCGCTATTAATAATCCTACAATGCTGCAACAAGCGATTACTAGATTCGGTAAACAAATCGCTGTTTCAATTGATGCTAAAAATGGAATTCCGACAATCGCCGGATGGACAGAAGACGCAAAGACGGATGTCTCTTCATTAGTTAAAAAATTAGAGCAAGTGGGTGTACAAACTATTATCTATACAGACATCGCGAAAGATGGGATGCTCGCTGGACCTAATTTTGAAGAACTTCAAAACTTACAGAACGAAACGAAAATGGATATCATCGCCTCAGGTGGAGTTACGACTGTTGGAGATATTGAGAAACTACAGCAAGAATCCCTATATGGAGCCATTGTTGGAAAAGCAATTTATGAAAACGAAACACGATTCCGAAAAATGATGGAGGTCCTATAAATGACAAAACGAAAAATAATTGCGTGCTTAGATATTGACAATAAACGCGTGGTAAAAGGGAAGAAGTTTCAAGATGTAAAAGAGCTTGCGGATCCACTAGAACTCGCAAAAAAATATGAAGCGGAAGGTGCGGATGAATTAGTATTTTATGATATCTCTGCTTCCGTTCAACAACGTGGCATGTTTTTAGATTTGATTCGCCAAATTGGTGAAAGCATTGAAATTCCTTTCATCGTTGGCGGTGGGATTCAAACACTTTCGGATGTGGAACTGGCAATTGAAGCTGGAGCGGACAAAGTATCTATTAATAGTGGAGCCTTGAAGAATCCTGATTTACTTCGTGAAGCATCTGAACGTTATGGTTCCAGCAGAATCATATTGTCCATGGATGCGAGTCAATCTGAATCTGGACAATGGACCGTATTTGCAAAAGCAGGTATGGAAGATACGAGAATAGATGCACTCGAATGGGCGAAAAAAGGAGCTCAGCTGGGTGCTGGAGAGATTGTACTAAACTGTATCGATGAAGACGGGATGAGAAATGGCTATAACCTTGAACTTACTAAGCTTGTGGCAGATTCTGTATCGATTCCAGTTGTTGCAAGCGGGGGAGCAGGCAGTGCAGAGCACATCCGTGATGTGTTTGAACAAACTCAGGCACAATCAGCATTAGTTGCATCCATCTTGCACTTTGATATCGTATCGCTATCTGATTTGAAGGGAGCGGCGAGGGGTGTTTCAAGTGAACGGTGAAAATATCCGTTATAACAGTGAAGGCTTAGTTCCCGCTATCATTCAAGACGCGCAGACTGGCACAGTCCTAATGCTTGGGTACATGAATGAAGAATCTCTTCAGAAGACGATGGATACGGGGGAAACCTGGTTTTATAGTCGGTCGCGAAAAGAGCTATGGAACAAAGGAGCAACGTCTGGCAATCGGCAAATTGTGAAACAGCTGGATATCGATTGCGATCAAGACACGATTTTAGTCCAAGTTGAAGCACAGGGACCCGCTTGTCATTTAGGAACCGACTCGTGCTTTTCTAGAGAAGATTCTGAAGACATCCGAAACAGAAGAACCATCATTCAACAAGTTGCGAAGCAAATACAGAATAGAAAAAACAACCCTAAAGAAGGTGCGTATACAACCTATCTCTTCCGTGAAGGAATCGATAAAATCTTGAAAAAAGTAGGAGAGGAAACAACAGAAGTAGTAATTGGTGCTAAGAACAATGATTTGAATGAAACGGCGAACGAACTTGCGGATTTGACCTATCACATTCTTGTTTTGATGGAAGAATTAGGTCTTTCGATTGAAGATGTAAAATCTGTATTGAAGTCTCGGAGAATGGAGGAGGAGGGAAGTCAGTGAATGAGCTATGGAGCGACATGGTCCGAAGAACTGAGCCTTACACACCAGGCGAACAAGCGAATGGAGAAGGTTGGATTAAGTTAAACACCAATGAAAATCCTTATCGGCCAAGTCCGATGGTGTTTGAAGCATTGCAACATGCACTCACATCGGATCTGCGTAAATATCCCGAGTCCGATCCAGAAAAGCTTCGAGTCGCTCTTGCTGACTTGCATGACGTGTCTGCGGATCAAGTATTCATCGGAAATGGATCGGATGAAGTACTGGCATTTTCGTTCATGGCGTTCTTTACACCAGACAAAACGATTAGATTCCCTGCGATCACCTATTCGTTTTATCCAACATACGCAGCACTCTTTAATATTCCATATGAACCCATTCCTCTTCAGGAAGACTTTGCTTTGAATGCAGAAGCTTTTTATAAGTCAGAAGGGGGAGTAATCTTTCCGAATCCGAATGCACCTACAGGGATTGCCTTGCCGCTTGAAGCGCTTGAAAGGATTGTTAGCGACAATCAGGGACGGACCGTGATTATAGATGAAGCCTATATCGATTTTGGCGGAAAAACAGCGATTCCTTTAATCGAGCGATTCGACAACTTGCTGATTACCCGTACAATGTCAAAATCTCGTTCGTTAGCAGGACTTCGAATCGGTTATGCAATTGGCTCCACAACGATAATTGAAGCACTGAATCGTATTAAAAACTCGTTCAATTCCTACACAATTGATCAGTTAGCGCTAGCTGCTGGTGTTGCTTCTGTTAAGGATCCGGACTATTTTCACTCGACAGTTCAAGCAATAATTCGTACACGTGAACAATCGAGAAAAGTGTTCGAATCTGTAGGGTTCAAAGTTTTGCCTTCTACTGCGAATTTCTTATTCGTCCATCATCCAGATATTCCTGCTAAACAACTCCATAAAAGCTTAAAGGATAAACAAATCCTTGTTCGTCATTTTTCCAAGCCAGAGACTGAAGAATGGCTCCGTGTAACAATAGGTTCGGATGATGAAATGGGAAAGTTCTTTCAACAGTTGTTTGACTTAGTCAGTGCGTGGACTGATTGAGATCGACACATTGCCGTCTGAAATAGTTCTCCCGAGACTCCTTTTGTTTGGTATAGTGGAGTCAGATAGAGAATGGGGGAATTAGGATGACAGAGCAATTACCAAATTGTCCGCAATGTGGATCACCATATACGTATGAAGATGGATTGCAGTTAGTATGTCCAGAGTGTGCGTATGAGTGGACAGCGGGAGAAGAACTCGTTCAAACAGAACAATTGGATGTCAAAGATGCGAATGGAAATCCATTACAAGATGGAGATACCGTAACCGTCATCAAAGACTTGAAAGTAAAAGGCAGTTCATCTGTTTTGAAGATAGGCACGAAAGTAAAAGGAATTCGTCTTGTAGACGGAGACCATAACATTGACTGTAAAATTACAGGATTCGGCCCGATGAAACTCAAGTCTGAATTCGTCAAGAAGGGTTAAGGGATGATGAAACTATTTAACTCTAAAACAGTAGATATCGTGTTTGCAGTCTTACTTGGTTATTTTGCGTGGAATCGATATGCAGATGGTCATACAGGCGTCGCTATTCTTTTAGTCGTAGTCGCATTGCTAAATATTGTGGCATTCATTGCGAAGCTAAGAATCGAGAAGAAAGTTAATCAAAATAAGTGACTAACAGCAGCTCTAATATAGAGCGCTGTTTTTTTCTTTTATAGTAGGATGGAGAGTACAACGTCGTTTAGAAAATAACTTAAAAGGAAGAGATAATTATCGTGTAAAAAGAAGGGTGGTTGTTATGAAGAAAAAACTACTGTTTCGCATGCCATTTTTAGTGATCGGGGTTCTACTTGCAGTCATTCTCAACCAGTTCACACCACCACTAACTGAAGGGCAATATATGTGGTGGATAGTCGCCTACGTCATTATAGGGATCGTTGTTACTGAACTATTAAGGACAAGAAAAATCAAAAAGGATTGAATTCTGCATGTCTGACGTCTTCGCTGTTCTTTATGGACTTGATTAATTGCTTGGATTCCATCATCGACGCATGATTAAGTAGAAATCTGTTTTTTTCAACTAGGTCCATTATCTTGCATAGCTGTTGTGTCTTATTAAACAATCCTGTACAATGGACGGATGAAATGCATTATCTGAAATGAGGATGTCTAATGAAAAAATCAATATATGGTCTAACATTTGAACAACTTACGGATTGGCTTATAGAAAACGGACAAAAGAAATTCCGTGCGGCACAAGTATGGGATTGGTTATATAAAAAGCGGGTTACACAGTTTTCAGAGATGAAAAACATTAATAGTGACTGTGTGGAACTTCTGGAAGAAAACTATGTTATTCAGTCACTTGTGCAGGAAGTTAAACAAGAATCTGAAGACGGTACAATTAAGTTTCTATTTAAAATGCAAGATGGAAACCTCATTGAAACTGTATTGATGAAGTTCCCATATGGTCATTCAGTCTGTGTAACAACTCAAGTGGGCTGTAACATCGGGTGTAGCTTCTGCGCAAGTGGATTGTTGAAGAAGAACCGTGATTTGAACTCAGGAGAAATCGTTGAGCAAATCATGAACGTACAGCATCACTTGGATATGAAAGGCAATGAGGAGCGTGTAAGTCATATCGTAGTCATGGGTATCGGCGAACCATTTGATAACTACGATAACTTGATGAACTTCTTACGAGTTGTCAACGACCAGAAGGGCTTAATGATTGGTGCACGTCATATTACCGTGTCTACTAGTGGTCTAACTCCAAAAATCCGTGACTTTGCCAATGAAAACATCCAAATCAACTTGGCGGTTTCGTTGCATGCACCGAATAATGAGTTGCGTACACGGATCATGAAAATTAATCGGGCTTACCCGATTGAAAAATTGATGGATGCCATTGACTATTACTTAGAAACAACAAATCGTCGAATCACATTCGAGTACATCTTGTTGAATGATGTGAACGACCATGTCGCTGAAGCAGAGCAACTTGCAAAATTGCTCTATAACAAACGTCACTTGTCATATGTTAACTTGATACCTTATAATCCGGTGGATGAGCATGACCAGTATACGAGAAGTGAGACTGCGAATATTAAGAAGTTCTATGAAACGCTTAAGAAGAAGGGCATTAACTGCGGTGTACGTATGGAGCAAGGTACCGATATTGATGCGGCTTGTGGACAGTTACGTAGTAAGCAGATTAAGAAAGAAAAAGCAGTGTGATTTTGTTGTCCTGCATAAAAAAACAGAACGGGGTAGACTGACATAGTGATTTG